>CAWGJL010000007.1:0-597271 GCA_963822765.1 uncultured Actinomycetes bacterium
TGTTTTTATGTACATCTCCTTTGGTTCAGTTCGTGTGGTTTAGGTATTGGTCCTGAACTGCTGTTTCGGTGAGATCCGGTCACGGGGTGTAGTCAGAAAAATGGCGTGTCGCTACCGGGGCATATCCTCGGCTGGCGTTATGATCTGGCTATGACGCGGAGTACCGGGAAAGTCCACGTAGTCAGAGTCTCCAAGTCCGGGTACGTGGACAAGCAGGGCCGCCGCAAGGACTACTCCTCGGCGTACCTGCGCCGCACCTACCGGGAGGCCGGCACGGTCAAGAACGAGACCGTCGCCAATATCTCCGCCCTGCCGGAGCACGTCATCGACTGGATCAACGCCGGCCTCAAAGGCCAGCAGCTGGTCCCCGCGGCCGGCGCGGTCACCATCACCGGGTCGCTGCCGCACGGCCACGCCGCCGCCGTCCACGCCATGGCCGCCAAGCTGGGGCTGCCCGCCCTGTTGGGCCCCGCGGGCCGCCACCGGGACCTGGCCCTGGCCCTGATCATCTCCCGGGTGATCGCCCCGGCCTCCAAGCTGTCCACCCTGACCTGGTGGGCCGACACCACCCTGGGCGCCGACCTCGGCGTCGCGGACGCGTCCACCGATGACATCTACGCCGCGATGGACTGGCTGGAGCACCGGCAGGACACGATCGAGGCCAAGCTCGCGGCCCGCCACCTGGCCCCGGAGCCCAACCCGTCCAAGATGGCGCTGTTCGACCTGTCCAGCTCGTGGCTGGAAGGCACGCACTGCCCGCTGGCCGCCCGCGGCTACTCCCGGGACGGCAAGAAAGGCAAACTGCAGATCGAGTACGGGCTGCTCGCCGACCCGGCAGGCCGCCCGGTCGCGGTCCGGGTCTTCCCCGGCAACACCGGCGACCCCGCCGCGTTCACCGCCATCACCGACGTAATGCGGAAGAAGTTCGGCCTGCAGAAAATGGTCATGGTCGGCGACCGCGGCATGATCACCAGCGCCCGGATCCGGGCCCTGAACCAGCCGGAAGACGGCACCGCCCGGCCGGACCCCTACGAGTGGATCACCGCGCTGCGCGCCCCGGCCATCCGCAAGCTGATGGCCGACGACGGCCCGCTCCAGCTGTCCCTGTTCGACCAGCAGGACCTGGCCGAGATCACCAGCCCGGATTTCCCCGGCGAGCGGCTGGTCGCCTGCCGCAACCCGGTCCTGGCCGCCGACCGGGCCCGCACCCGCGAGGACCTGCTGGCCGCCACCGAGAAACTGCTGGCCCCCCTCACCGCCCGGGTGGCGGCCGGCAAGCTCACCGGCGCCGGGCCCATCGGCGTCGAGGTCGGCAAGGTGATCAGCACATACAAGACCGCCAAGCACCTCGCCGTCACCATCACCGATACCAGCCTGGCCGTGAACCGCAAACAGGACCAGATCACCGCCGAAGCCGCCCTGGACGGGTTCTATGTGCTGCGCACCCCCATCCCCGCCGCCGAGCTGGATGCCCCCGCCGTGGTCACCGCCTACAAGAACCTCAAATACGTCGAACGGGACTTCCGCCACATAAGGCCGATGACCTGGACCTGCGGCCCGTGTTCCACCGGCTGGAAGAACGCGTCCGGGCCCACGTGCTGATCTGCATGCTCGCCTGCTACCTGACCTGGCACCTGCGCCGGGCCTGGGCCCCGCTGACCTACACCGACCAGGACCCGCCCGCCCCGGCCAGCCCCGTCGCCCCGGCCCGCCGCTCCGCTGCCGCCCAGGCCAAGGCCTCCGGCCAGCACGACCCGGCCGGGCAGCCCTACCGCAGCTTCCGCGGCCTGCTCGAGCACCTGGCCACGCTGACCCGCAACCAGGTCCGCTACACCGGCACCGATGTCACCATCGCGATGCTCGCCGAGCCGACCAGCGCCCAGCGGCAGGCCTTCGAGCTCATCGGCGCTCCGATCCCGCTGATCTTGAAGTAGCCAGAACGCCACCCCGCCACCACGGCAAAATCCCAGGTCAAACCAAAAATCGCCTGCCGAATTGGCCGTAACTTCGGTCTAACCGTCTGCTGGCCCGGTTGTGGCTTGGCTTTCGAACGACGTGCCTGCTCACCGGGGCCTCGCCGCGGTGTGGCTCAAAAGAGGCGCGAGCGCCCGGTCAAGGTTTTCTGGAATCAGGCATGCCTGCCGCGGTTCTCATCAGGTCACCTGGGAGGAGGAGCCGTTCATGGCAGGAGTGATGATCGGGATCGACCCGCACAAGGCCTCGCACGCGGCGGTGGCGATCAGCGGGGCCGAGGAGCCGCTGGGGCAGCTGCGGGTACGCGCCAGCGCCGCGCAGGCCGAGCGGCTGCTGGAATGGGCCGCAGCCTGGCCTGAGCGGACCTGGGCGGTCGAAGGGGCCGGCGGCCTGGGCCATCTGCTGGCCCAGCAGCTGCTGTCGGCGGTAGCACATGAGCGGACGCGTCGATGCCGTAGGGCCCGCCAGATGCCATAGGCGATCGACGCTTGCGCGCACCGCGATGGCCCGGTAGGTGAGGCTTCTTCCAACGCTCTATAATTACCCTGCCTCAGACGGGGTTTGTCGGTGTTTTTGGCCGGGTGGTGCGGTCCTGGTGATTCACTGTCCGCGAGCGGCTGGACTGCCGGGTAGGCTCACGAGTCCGGTCTGGTAGGCCAGAACGACGGCCTGGACCCGGTCCCGTAGCTGCAGCTTGGCGAGGATGTTGGCCACATGGGTCTTGACGGTCGCCTCGCTCAGCGTCAGTTCGCGGCGAGTTCGGCGTTGCTCAGGCCGCGGGCAAGAAGCTGCAGTACCTCAAGTTCCCTGGGTGTCAGGCCCGCCAGGTCGCCGTGCACCAGCGGCGGCACGGACGCGTGGGGCGCGAACCGCTCCACCAGCCTGCGTGTGATGGACGGGGCGAGCAGGGCATCGCCGCAGCGGACCAGCCGCACCGCGGCGACGAGGTACTCGGGCGAGACGTGCTTGAGCAGGAACCCGCTGGTGCCCGCGGCCAGCGCCTCGTAGACGTAGCGGTCGAGGTCGAAGGTGGTCAGCATGATGATCCGGCTGCCGTTCCCGGGCTGTGCCGCGAGGATGCGCCTGGTGGCTTCCAGCCCGTCCATCTCGGGCATCCGGATGTCCATCAAGACCACGTCGGGCCGGTCCCGCAGCGCCGCCGCGACGGCCTCGCCGCCGTCGGCCGCCTCGGCGACGACCGGGATGCCGGCCTCGCGCAGAATCATGCGGAAGCCGGTCCGGACCAGGTTCTGATCGTCGGCGATCAGAACACGGGGTTCGGAGTGCTCTGCGACGTTCTCGGCCGCGGCGTTCATGACTGACCCGGATAGGGCAAGCCGGCTGCCCCGCTCACAGCCGCGGCTCGTGCCGTTTCGGGCATCCCGCTGGCCGCGGTGGGTGCCAGCGGCGGATCCTCCGCGGGGAACCGGCCCGTGACGCGCCAGCCGCCGCCGGGCCGCGGGCCGGCATCGAACTCGCCGTTATGCAGGATGACCCGTTCCCGTAGGCCGAGAAGGCCGCGCCCGGTGCCGGGTATGTCCGCCGGGCGGCCCGCTGGCTGCGGACAGGCCGACGGCCCGGCCGCCGGGCACGGCGGTCCGTCGTCGGTTACCTCCACTGTCAGCCCGCTGGGCCGGTAGTCCAGCGTGATCACCGTCCGCGCCGTACCTGCGTGCTTGAGCACATTGGTGAGCGCCTCCTGAATCACCCGGTAGGCGGCCAGGTCCGGGCCGGGCGACAGCGTCCATGGCGCGCCAAGGACGCGCAGCTCAACATCGAGCCCGGCGGCCGCCATCCGGTCGGTCAGCGTCGTGAGCTGGTCAAGCCCCGGCAGCGGCCGCAGCCGCCCGCGGGCCTGGCCGTCAGCCGGGGAGCCGGGCTCCTGCTCGCCCGGCACGGAAAGCAGGCCCAGCATGTGCTGAAGTTCGGCCATGGCCGTCCGGCCGCTCGCCTCGACGGCGAGCAGGGCCGACCTGGCCTCGTGCTGTTCGGCGCCGAGCACCTGCCGGGCGGCGCCGGCCTGCACGACCATCACGCTGACGTTGTGGGTCACCACATCGTGCAGCTCGCTGGCGATCCGCGCCCGCTCCAGCTCCAGCGCACGCCGGGTCGCGGCCTCATGCTCGGCCTGTGCCCGCAGCAGCCGCGCGCCGGAGTCCCCCGCCCGGGCACGCCAGACCCGGACCGCGTTGCCGAAGCCCGTGATCGCCAGCAGGATCGCGAGGGCGGACAGCCGGCCCAGCGGCGGCGTCGTGTCCCGGAACGCCGCCGTGATGATCATCCCGGCCAGGGGCAGGCTGACCAGCGCCAGGCCGCGGTACCGGCTGTAGACGACCGCGCAGTAGCCGGCGACCAATATCGCGGCGAAACTGACGATCGTATTGTCGCTGCCGAGCGTGATGACGCCAATCAGGATCGCCCAGAAGGCGGCGAGCGGCGCGAGCCTGCGCGCAGCTAGCGGCGCCGTGGTCAGCACCGTGGCAACCTTGGCAGCGAGGGGGCTGAACTCCGACGCGGCCAGCGCCGCAAGGACGGCTACGAGCGCCAGGCAGGCGTCGGTGATGATCGCCTGCCGGGGCAGCGCGGTTCGCGGCTCCGTGCTGCCCAAGAACGCCATTGCCCGGCGCGGCCAGCTGCGTACGCTCACCTAGCCATTGTCGCCGGGAAAAGGGCCCCATTGCATCAGCCGCAGGAGCTAGCTGGCTCCGTCGCAATGATGAGGGCCGCCGCGAGTCAGCCAGCTACGGTATCCGAATTCGCGCTCGCGGCCGACGCGCACGGCGGCAGGCCACGCCTACCGTGCCCGCATGGACTCTCTCATCAGCCTCGACGACGTAACCAAGCGCTACGACAGCGGCGGCCAGCCCGCGGTTGACCGCATCCGTCTGGAGGTGCGGTGGCGTACACCTGCCGATGTCCGCATCCACTGACGCTCAGGGAGGAGACTTGCCATGTTCGCTTTCGCATCGCTCAACTTCAGGTTCTCGAGAATGCTCGCGGGGTTGCTGATGGCGGGGTTGCTGCTGGTAGCGGCGGTCGCGACCTGGTTCATCGCGAGCGGGCCCGCTCCGCGGGCGACGGGCCCGGCTCCTCCGGCGCGTGCGGGCGCCGCGCTGCCGGCAGCGCGGACCGTCTCATTGCAGACACCGCCTCTGACCGGCCGGTTTCCCGTCGGCACGATGTCGCTGCGCCTCGCCGATCGTTCGCGGCGGGACCCGTCGTCGCCGTCGGGCGTGCGAGAGCTGATGGTTCAGTTTTGGTACCCGGCTCAGTCGACTCGGGGTCACGCGGTTGCTCCGTACGTGCCCGCGCACGTCGCGCAGCTGGCCGAGCGCTACTACCGGATCCCGGACCATCTGGTCGAGCGGTTGCGGACGCGCGCGTACACCGACGCTCCGATCACCCCGGGGCATCACGCAGTACTCCTGTACTCGCCGGGACTCGGTGACATGCGCTCCGATGACACGGCGCTGGAGGAGAACCTGGCAAGCGACGGCTTCGTGGTGGTCGCGATCGACCACACTCATGAGGCACAGTGGGTGCAGTTCCCGGACGGGCGGATCGTCCCGTGGAGCGTGTCGTACGCGTCGAGCAGTCCGTACGGGTTCACGCCGGCGCTGGCGCTTCGCCGGGTCGAGGATCTGCAGTTCGTCCTCGCCGAGCTGTCACAGCTGGATCGCGGGAACCCGGTGCTGCGCGGCGCGCTCGATCTCGCGCGGGTCGGGGCGTTCGGGTTCTCGCTGGGCGGCTCGACCGCGGCTAACGCGATGAGGACCGACCCCCAGATTCGTGCTGGCGCCGACCTCGACGGGGAGATCCACGACCCAGGGTTCGGCAGCGGACTCTCGCGACCGTTCATGATCATGCTCGACTCCGCGCGTTTGCGTACTTCCGGCCCTTCGTACGTCGATTGACGGGGCCGTATCTCGTGCTCCGGCTCGACGCGAGCCAACACGGTGCGTTCACGGACGGCGTATGGCTATCGGTTCTCGTGCGGCGGGTCGCGCCAGGATTGGCCGCGGCTTCCGCACCGGGCTCGGTGAACGCGTCGGCGGCGGTCGGCGCCGAAAGCGCATACCTCGACGCCTTCTTCGAAAGCTACCTCGATGGGCGGCCATCAAGCCTGCTCTCTGGGCTGTCGCGAACGCATCCGGTGGTCAAGGTCCTCGCCCGCCGCGGGTGAACGGTTTTGAGGTTCAATCGTCCTGCCAGCGTAGCGACCGACCGCTACCCGACCGTCGTGCTCGGATCGGGCGCTACCGGCATCCTCGCCCCAGTCCGCGATGCCCGGGGCAGGCCCGCCCGCCGTTGGATCAGCTCGCTCGACCGACATGCCAGGGAGGATGCCCAATCCGGATTCGAGCCGCGGGGGAATAGCATCGCGGGTCGGATTCATGCCCGCAGGCCTGGCGCCTCCTCCCGACCTGGGCATCTTCAAGGCAATCGGGATGACCCCGCGGCAGACCATCGCCATCGTGGTGTGCTGGGTCGCGGGGACCGGCCTGGTCGCGGGCCTCCTGGCGGTCCCGGCCGGAATGGCGGTGCACTGGTACGTGCTGCCAGTCATGGCGCACGCGGCGGGAACCGGGATTCCAGCCAGCTACCTGGCTGTCTACCGGGCATGGGAACTCGCTGTGCTGGCCTTGGCGGGTCTGGTCATAGCCGCGGCCGGGGGGATGCTGCCGGCAGCCTGGGCCGCCCGAGCCCGCACCGCGGCTGCGCTGCACGCTGAGTAGGCCGAGGCAGCGACCATCGCCCGCAGACGGACGCCGACCTGAACCACCCCGAGGTCCCGCCTGTCCCCTACTCAGGCGCTCTGGAGCATCTGACAGCACAGGAACCGCGAACAGCGTCATCCGCCGGATGACGCTGCGAGCAGCGACTGCCCATTTCACTGGTAACTGCCGGCAGGAAAGGACAATGACACAAAAGCCAACCGCAGCGGGGAACACCACGCCCGCCGTTCCGATGACGGCTGAGCAGCGGGCCGCCTTCGACCGCGACGGCTACCTGATCATCCGGGGCGCGCTTGACCCGGATGAGGCCGCCGCCGCCCGCGACGCGATCGACCGGGTGTACGCCGCCATGGCCAAGGCGGGCTCACTCGGCCCGGACGGCTCGATGCACCTGCTCAGCGCGGTCACCCACTGCCCGGAAGTCGCCTGCCTGACCGACCACCCGGCCACGTTCGGCCATGTGTGGTCGGTCCTCGGCTGGAACATCCACATCTACCACTCCCACCTCGATGTCCATCCGCCGATCCGGGTACCCATGCCGTTCCGGTTCGACTGGCACCAAGACGGCGGCCGGCAGAACCGCGAACTCGAGACCACCCCGCGGCCGCGGCTGTCGGTGAAGCTGGCGTACTGGCTGTCGGATGTCTCCGCGCCCGGCCGCGGCAACCTGAAGGTCGTGCCGGGCAGCCACCTGACCAACTGGATCGACGGCCCGCCGCACCGCGACATCCGATGGCCCGACCCCGACGGCGCCGTCGAGGTGACCGCCGGGCCCGGCGACGCGGTGTTCTTCGACCGCCGGATCTGGCACACCCGGTCACGCAACCACTCCGAGCACACCCGCAAGGCGGTGTTCTTCGGCTACACCTACCGGTGGACCGCCAGCCGGGACGACACCGCCCCGATCCGGGCCAGCGACTGGCCCGGCCGGCTGACTCCCGTTCAGCAGCAGCTGCTGGGCGGCGCCGAGGACCCCGGCGGGGATCACGCATGGGGCCACTACCCGGAGGGCACCCCGCTGTACGGCTGGCTGAAGGAGCGAGGGTTTCTCGATCCGGCGAATCCGCCGCTGCGGCCCTGAGGTTAACCTCGCCCGGCCTCCTGGCCCGCCGGCAACCTGACCAAACAGAACTGGAGGATCTGCGTGCCAGTGCCGCGCTGTGGGGTCAGGGCGTCAGCCGCAAATATTCGGCAGGGAGCAGATCCATGGCACGATCACCAGCGAACCTGGTCGCCCTCTGTGATGGGCCATGGCATTGGCTTCGTGACCGTCACTGGGCAGGTCCTGATGGCTGTCCACAGCAATGCGTGGCCTGTCAGTTTCCCTTGCGCGCGGCGCGGGCGGTGCCGAGGTGGCTGACGGCGCGGGCGGCTTCGAGTTCTCCCCGCAGCCGGGCGTTGTCGGTGGTGAGCCGGCGCAGGTGCGCCAGTGCGGCCTCCAGCTGTCCGGCCAGAGCGTCCCGTTCCTGGCGCAGGCTGGCGTTCTGGCCGGCGAGTCTTGCCTCGTTCCCCGGCCGGGACGCGCGGGCCGACTTGCCGGAGGTCTCGGCTGCCTGCCGGATTTCGATGGCGATCTCGCGGTAGTTCCGCCAGAACGTGGCGTTGCTCATTCCCAGGCGGCGGGCCAGGCCGAGCACGCTGACTCGCGTGGTGCCGCTCTCTGCCTCGATCCGCATCTGGGCGAGAGCCTCCCGGACGCGCGCCTCGTCCGGGACTGGCTTGCGGCGGCTCACGCGGGCTCCGGCTGATTCCTGGCGAGGAAGTCCGCGATGGCCTGCCTCCGGTCCCGGAGCCGGTGCTGCAGGAGCGGCGGCAGCACGGGCACCGCGGTCAGGGCGGCGTCCAGGCTGGCGATCTCCCCGGCGAGCGTGTCGCGGTTGCCGGGGGTGAGCGCGACGTTGCGGCACCGCAGGGGCTGGCAGCTGGCCAGGTCAGGCTGGGAATCGCCGCCGCACAGAGCCTTGGCGTGGCTGTAGACGCAGGTGACGTACTTGCCCGGGTAGATAGCCGGGTCGTGGCGTTTCATGAGCCGTTGCAGGCGGCGCGGGTCGGTCACCACCTGGCCGGCCAGCCGCTGGTGCTCGCCGAGTTCTTCAAGCCGCCGGAGCGCCTCATCGGCGGCCGGACCGGTCAGCGGGCCGTGGTCGTGCTGGTCGATGAGGGCGAGCAGGTGCTCGCCGCGCGCAATGGCCTGTTCGCCTTCGACTTCGGCACGGAATCCGCTGTCGCTGGTCCCGGCGTAGCCCTCGAAGAGCTGAATGGCCTGATGCCGGTACTGCAGCGCCCCCGCGATGACCCCGCCGGGACGGCGCGCGATGTGCCAGGCCAGCGTGCGACGGAATTGGCGGGTCGTGTACCTCCACGGGGTGTCCCCGTGGTCGGGGATCCGGTCGTGGCGGTGCCGGCGGTCGCAGTAGTCGTTGACCCAGCTTGCGAAGTCGCTGACCGCCGTGCTGGTGGATGCTGACGACATGGCGGCGTTCGCCGAGCCGGGACGGACGCCTTCCCGGAAGGCCAGGCGCGCGAACAGCAGGTCCTGGCCCTCGGGCTGCAGGCGTTCCAGGACGGCGATGGCCTCGGCGACCGGGCGGCCGACGCTCCACGTGGCGGTGACGCCGGACGGGTCGTTCTCCCCCTTGAACGCCAGGCTGGTGACCTTCCAGCGGTACGCCGCGCCGCCGGAGTCACGGCGGACGGCCAGGCAGCCCTTGCGCAGGTGCTTGATCTCGGCGTCGCGCATGCCCGACAAGTATGACGTCACGACGTATGCGGCGGCTTGAAGCATCCGGGTGAGGGTGCCGACGCTGTCGTGTCCCTTGCCACTGTAGTCGAACCGGTCCAGCCATCTCTCGCCGTCCAGGCGCGCTGCCGGGCAGGCGTCGAGATAGGTGCCCGAGTCGATCCCGACGACGGCGGCGGTGGCGTTGATCAGGGGCCTGGCGCGGACAATGCACCGCTGGGGGCACGCGAGCTTGCGTCCCAGGAAGGTCAGGTTGACCTTGCCGCCGTACCCGGGCAGCGGCCTGCCTTCTGCTTCGTATCGCGCGAGCAGGCCGGGCAGGGCGGACTTCCGGAAATGAAGGCCGCGAGAGCGCTGCCCGGCGGCGTGCAGGGGCGCCGCCTCCGCGGCGGCCCGGAGGATATCGCCGGCGAAGTCCCTGACGAACCTGAGGGACCAGGCCAGCAGCGGCCCCATCACGGGCTCCGGGATCCGGCCGGTGCGGTTCTCACCGCGCCCGTCCGCGTGCGGCTCGGCCCAGTCCCCCAGGCGGGACGGGTCGAACGCGAGGCCGTCGCTGACCTGGCGGCGGTAGAACCACAGCAGGCGGACCGCTGACTTCCGGCTGGCGCGCTGGGACCGGCTCCTGATCGTGGCGAGAACGTGCCGGTGATAGTCCTCAAGGTCACGCCCGGTCAGCACAGCCATCGCCGGCCCCGGGCCTGCCGCGCGGTCATCGAGCCAGCGCCAGAAGAAGGCGAGGGCGCTGAGCTTCTGGCGGATCGTGCCGACGGACATCTCCGCGACGCCGACCGGATGAGGCCCGTTCAGCAGCAGCCAGAACAGGTCCTTCGCCCCGGCCCGGTAGCGTTCCGGGACGTTCGCGAAGTTCAGCGACAGCGCCTTGTCCTGGTGCTGAAGCTGCGCCGGGCTCAGGTCCCACCAGTCGTCGCCGAAGCGGGACGTTGACCTGAGGGATGTGCCCGGGCGCAGCGGTCGGCTGCCGAGCACGTAGTCCTGTCTCGCCTGCCGGGCGAAGGCCAGGCGGGGACGGCAGGGCACGCGCGGGGACGGTCACGAATCCTCCCGCAGGCCTTCGACCAGGTCCAGCAGCGTGCCGTGAGGCTTGGCGGCTTCCGCCGCCGTGATTTCCGCCGGGCTGAACTCCGGGAGCACCTGGTACCGGATAGCGGCCCAGGCCGGCCCGTACCGCCGCCACCACGCAGGCAGCGGGACCTGCTGGCGCCGCTGCTCCATGGAGTCCAGCAGGGCAAGGAGCGCGGGCAGGTGGTCATGGGTGATCAGGCAGTTCCCGCAGTGGAAGCAGTCCAGGAACGACGCTGTGCACGGTCCCTCGTTCCACGGCGAGTGCCCGGGGTCGGTGCACGCGGTCCAGCCCGTGCCCGGCGCGCCTGGGGCTGCCTCGCGCGCGGTCGCCTCATGCCCGCCGGGCGATCCGGCCCCGGCGGGCATGCTGTCGTTCCCGGCCTGCTCCGAGATGATGCGGAGCGTGCCGGAGTGCGCGGCGAGTGCCCGGCGGTGCGCGTCCAGCGCCGCGCGCTCGGCATCGGCGAAGGCGCCGTCAAGGATGTCCTCGGCCCATCCGGTGACGGCCGGATCGCCGCGCAGGTAGCTGGACCACAGCGTCTGCATGGTGTTGGTGCGGGCTGCTGAGGGAAGGTGCCCGCCCATCTGCCTGGTGCGGCGCACCTCGACGCTGGTCCGCAGCCGGTTCATGTCCAGCTTCAGGCTGCGGCCGTCGTCGCCGCGCAGGTCTTGGCGACCGGCCCAGTCGCACAGCCGCAGCGTCGTCCGCAGCTTGTCTGCGAACGGGTCCCAGTGCTCGGCGGTGCCGGTGACCCCGGCGCGGTGGCCGTTGCGCCAGACCGACCAGACTGTCGCCGACCCGCTGAAGGCCCGGCTTGATTCTGTCAGCCGGCACAGCATCAGGTAGAAGCCGCCCGGCGTGTGCAGTCGACGGCTGGGCGGCCCGATCTCCCAGGTCGCCTGATCGTGCCAATGCCCCGCGACCGCGGCGGCGCTTTACCACGGTGACCTCGACAGCCTTGTCCTCCAGCAGCCGGTGCTGAACCGGGAGCTCCTTGAGCGTCTCCACGTTGCGGCCGGTCAGGACGATGCCGAGGACCAGCAGCGGGACGACGTCCCGGATGGTGAGGAACAAGTGCCCGGCTGTCTCCAGCCGCCGGTGCAGCACCTGCGGGAGCGCCCCGTCCGGGCAGGGCACCAGCCCCGTCTCCGCCATCTCCGCGAGTCGGCGGGCATGGGCTTCCTCTGCCGGGCTCAGGGTTGCCGGCTCCTCCCGGTAGCGCGCCACGAGCCGCTGGCCGACCTCGATGCGGGCGCTGATCGCCACGGCGTCTGACCGGGCCGCAGTCACGATCCGGGCCAGTTCCCCGTCGGAGTACCCCGGCGCGCCGTCAGCCCGGGGGTCGCGCCATCTGCGTCCGAGGTAGTCGATCACGCCGGGTGCCAGCACGGCCTTCAGCGGCGGCTGCTCGAGCAGGAGGAGCGCCCGGCGCAGTTCCGCCAGCGCGCCCCGCCCGGACATGGTACGGGACCTCTCGGCGTGGAAGGCGTCGAGGTGGGCCGCCGTCAGGTCGCCGGGCGAGGACGGGGACGGCTGCCGCAGCGACAGGAAACTGACGAGCCGCCGTGCGGTCTGCCAGGTGCCCTCCGCAGAGGCCAGGGTCCGCAGCCCCCCGCTGATGCCAGTGCGGGCCGCGAACGCGGCAGCCACCGGAGCCCGCCATCCCGGCAGGGCCAGCTCCGCAGTGTCGAAGACACGCCGGCGTCCATCATCGCCCGTGAACGCGACCTCGTCCCCGGCCTCATCGTGCCGGACAGGCGCGGGGGAAGAGTAGGGGCCGGGAGGGAGGGCCGACGGCCTGCCGGGGCCGGTGCGCGCGTGTCCCCTCACGCGGCCTCGCCCGTCTCAGGCTCTCCCGCTGGCGGGTCTTCCCAATCGTCGGGCACCAGCGTCATGCGGGTCCGCATCTCCAGTTCCTGCAGGGCATGCAGGTAGATCAGCGTTGACGCGATCGAGGCGTGGCCCATCCGGCGGCGGACCCAGTCCAGCGGGTCCCCGAAGATCTTCGTGTAGTGGCCGCGCTGGTCAGCCGTCATCGCGCCCAGGGCCGCCAGATGGCCTCGCTGCAGCTGCTCCAGGGTAACGACCGCGAAGCTGTGGCGCAGGAGATGGGGATGACAGCGGACTGCCACCCCGGCGCGCTCGCAGCGCTCGTTCGCCGCGGCGAACACCTGCTTCCACCCGGACAAGGTGATCGGCATGCCGTGCTCGCCCAGCCACAGCGCGGCAGGCTCAAGCCCCTCGGCCGTGCGGACCAGCAGCCGCGTGCGTTCATGCGGCTCAAGCTGCTCAACCGGGACCCGGGCGGTGCTCCCGGCCTGCCCGCATATCGTGACGCGCGGGCGGCGGGCGCCGGGGTCCTCGATGATGAGCGGGCTGGCGATCCGATCGTAGGCTCCCCTGGCCCTTGCCTGCTCGATCACCTCGGCGCGGTCGGCGGCAATGTACTCGCCGATCTTCCGCACGACGCTGTCCGGCACGTAGACCCACCGGGCGGAGCCGCCCTTGGCGATCGCCGCCGGCAGCCAGAACCTGTGGTACGCCTCCCCGCCGCCGCTGCGCGGGACCTCCAGCACCAGGAGGCTCCCCTGCTCGGCCAGGCGCATCCCGGTCCGCACCATGAAATCCGCGAACAGCGCGTTCCGGGCCGCCCACCGGCCGCGGAACCGGCGATCGGGAAAGCCGCCCGCGTCATAGCCGCGCAGCCCGGTGTTTGTGTCTGCATTCGTGGTGTCCGGCGGGCTAGGTGTCTCGTGTGCGTGATGCGTCGTTGGCTGTTGAAGTGTCGCGGTGCCGGCGGCGTTGGTGTCTCGTTGTCGGCTGAGGATCGGGACGTGAATGTGATGGATATCACTTCCCGCTGGTCCAGCGCGGTGGGACGCGCCGTCGTGTTCGGTCCGGGAGACGTCGGGTTGCCGGGCGCCGTGGGCCTTCTGATCATGCGTAGTTCCCCGCAGCGGGCTATCCCCACCCCAGGTTCGGCGGCCTGCGGAACGTCCTAGCCTTCGCTGATGGTAGATGCTGGGCACCGCAGAGTCCCTGGCAGAAAGGGAGTCCGCATCATGCGCCATCTTTCAGTCATGGCTGCTCTCGTATGCGATCGGTCTCCTCGGATACGGCGGGCCTGTCGGATACGGCGGGCCTGGCTCGCCGCCGCGGCCGGGATCGCCATGGCCGTGATCGGGATGACGACAGCGTTCCGTGCCGTAGCCGGCACGAACCGCGGGGCCTCGAGCTCTGGGATCTGGCTGGCGATCAGCTCGCCGAGATCTTTCCCGCGCTTTTGACGCAGGCTGTCGATTCAGCGGCGTGCGGCTCGACGGAAAGGCAAGCGGCCCGGAAGGAAGGGCCAATGCCTTAAGGACACCGCCATGACCGCCAACCGGATCGAATCCCGCTCTAGGACCGGCGCCCCGCATCAGGTGTGGACGCTCGTCATCGCCTCGCTCGGCCTGTTCATGACCGCGCTCGACACCCTCGTCGTGACCACCGCGCTGCCGGTACTCCGCGTCGCGCTCAAGGCCGGAATCACTGACCTGGAATGGACGGTGAACGCCTACAACCTGTCGTTCGCCTGCTTCCTGCTGACCGGCGCCGCGCTCGGCGACCGCTTCGGCAGGAAGCGGATGTTCGCTCTCGGGATCACCGTGTTCACCGCGGCGTCCGCGGCTGCCGCGCTCTCACCCAGCGTCGGCGCGCTGATAGCCGCACGCGCGCTGCAGGGCGCGGGCGCGGCGATCATCATGCCGCTGACCCTCACCTTGATCAGCGCCGCATTCCCCGCTGAGAAGCGCGGCATGGCGATCGGCCTGTGGGGCGGTATCGCCGGGCTCGCCGTCGCGGCAGGGCCCGTGGTCGGCGGCGCGGTCGCCGGCGGCATCAACTGGCACTGGATCTTCTGGCTCAACATCCCGGTCGGCGCCGCGCTGATCCCGCTGGCCATCACCAAGCTCACCGAAAGCTACGGGCCGCGGCCCAAGCTCGACCTCACCGGCCTCGCGCTGGCCGGCGCGGGGCTGCTCGGCATCGCCTGGGGGCTGGTGCGCGGCAACGACGCAGGATGGTCAAGTGCTGAGATCATCACGGCACTGTCCGGCGGAGCCGTGCTCCTGGTCGCGTTCATCGGCTGGGAAGCCCGCAGCAGCCACCCGATGCTGCCACTCGGCCTGTTCCGCAGCCGCGGGTTCGCCTCAGCCAACGGCGTCAGCTTCTTCATGTACGCCGGCCTGTTCGGCACCCTGTTCCTGATGGCGCAGTTCCTGCAGAGCGCGCTCGGCGATTCGCCGCTGCGCGCCGGAATCGTGATGCTGCCGTGGACGGCGGCACCGATGGTCATCGCGCCGATCGCGGGCACCCTGGCCGACCGGTACGGCAACCGCCGGTTCATGGTCGCGGGCCTTGCCGCGCAGGCGATCGGCTACGGCTGGGTCGCCGCGATCGCCGCCACCGGCATGAGCAATTTCATGCTCGCTGCCGCGCTGACCGTGGCGGGTGTGGGTACCTCGCTGTGCTTCCCGACCGTCGCCAACGCGGTCATGGGCTCGGTCCCGCCGTCCGAAGCCGGGGTCGCCTCCGGCACCAACAGCGCGATCCGCGAGATCGGCGGCGTTCTCGGGGTGGCCGTGCTGGCCGCCGTCTTCACCAGCCACGGCGGCTACGCCTCGCCCCATGTCTTCATCGAAGGCTTCCGGCCAGCGCTCTAGGCCGGCGCCGGGTTCTCCGCTCTTGGCATCGTCGCCGCGCTGGCCGGTGTGAGGCGTACCGCGAAGGAGAAGCAGGCCGCGCCCGGAACCGTGCCGGAACTGATCGCAGCAGCCTGATACCAGAGCCCAACGTCGTCCGTCCGCAAGTCCTCATGCGGACGGACGACTGCTGTCCCGGATGGTTGTCGATCTGGCGCCAGGCCGGTCGACGGATGGGTAGAGGCCGGCGAATCGCGCCGACCCTAGCCTGAAGGAGCATGTCATGGGCAAGTACGTAGTCGCTTTCCGCAGCCAGCCGGATCGCACGCCGGCGGCGGAGGAGGAGCAGGAGTGGGGGGCCTGGTTCGCGGGCCTCGGTGCCGCGATCGCCGACATGGGAAACCGGGTGGGCACAGTGCGCACCCTGAACAGCGAACACGGCGATCCGGCGAGCGCGGTCCTGTCCGGGTACGTCGTTATCAATGCCGGCGACCCCGACGAGGCCGCCCGTCTCGCCGGTGGCTGCCCAGGCCTGCGGCGCGGGACCAGCGTAGAGGTCGGCGAGGTTGTCAGCGCCTGACCGTTCCTGCGCCCGGGCCCGTGCGAGAATCCTGCACGGGCCCGGGCACGGGCACGTTCAAGGCACATACCGCTGCCCCGCCCCGGCGCGACAGCGCATCGCAGAGGAGGCCCGAGATGGCCGAGTACATGGTATTTATCTGGGACGACGAGGCGGCCTGGGCAAACGCCGATCCGCACACGATCGAAGCAACCCTGGCCACGCACCAGGACTTCATGACGCGCCACGCCGAAGCGCTGCGCGGCGGCAACCGGCTGCACACCAGCGATACGGCAACCTCAATCCGCCACGCCGCGGACGGCGGGGTCGCCGTCAGCGACGGCGTGTTCGCCGAAACCAAGGAGGTAATCGGCGGGTATTACCTGATCGAGGCCGCCGACCTGGACGAGGCGCTGCGGATCGCCGGGCAGGTGCCGGCCCCGTTCGGCGGGGTTGAAGTCCGCCCTGTCTGGACGGCCAGCTGACCGGGAGTGACCCGATGGATCCCGCTGTCACAGCAGCCGTCGCCGAAGCACACCGTCGGGACTGGGGGTTCGTGCTCGCCGCGACCAACCGGATCACTCGTGACCTGGATACCGCCGAGGACTGCGTCCAGGAGGCCTACGCCCAGGCGCTGACTGCGTGGGCCAACAGCGGCGTGCCGACCAAGCCCGCGGCGTGGCTCACCGTGGTGGCGCGGCGGCGGGCGATGGACCTCATCCACCGCCGCGACACGCTGACGAGGAAGCTGCCGCTGCTCGTCGACGACACCACATTGCCCGGTCCCGGCGACGAGGACAGCGCCAGTGCGGACGCGATCCCCGATGACCGGCTGCGGCTGATCTTCACCTGCTGTCACCCCGCGCTGGCGGCTGAGGCCCGGGTGGCGCTCACGCTGCGGCTGCTGTGCGGGCTTAGCACCCCAGAGGTCGCCCGCGCGTTCCTGGTCTCCGAGCCGACCATGGCGGCGCGGATCACCCGGGCCAAGAAGAAGATCGCCGCTGCGCGGATCCCGTACCAGGTACCGCCGGCCAGCGAGCTGCCCGACCGGCTCGCCGCGGTGCTCAACGTGGTCCACCTGGTGTTCACCACCGGCCACACCGCACCGGCCGGCGAGTCGCTGCAGCGCCGCGACCTGGCCGAACGAGCCCTCGACCTGGCCCGAATGCTGCGGCAGCTCCTCCCCGGCGACCCGGCCGTCGCCGGATTGCTCGCCCTCATCCTGCTCACCGACGCCCGCCGGCACACCCGCACCACCGCCGACGGGCGGCTGGTCCTGCTGGCCGAGCAAGACCGCACCCGGTGGGACCGGGCCGAGATCGACGAAGGACTTGCCCTGATCCGCACGGCCCTGGAGCGACGGCCCCCAACCCGCTACGCGCTCATGGCCGCCATCGCAGCCGTCCACGCCGCAGCACCACGGTGGGAAGCCACCGACTGGCAGCAGATCGCCGGCCTGTACGACACGCTGACCCAGATCTGGCCCTCCCCTGTGGTGGCCCTCAACCGCGCTATCGCCATCGGCGAAGCCCGCGGCCCGCAAGCCGGGCTCGCCGCCCTCGACCAGCTGGCCGCCGAACCGCAACTCGCCGGCTACCACTACCTGCCCGCGGCCCGCGCCGACTTCCTGCGCCGCCTGCACCGCACCGAGGAGGCCCGGCTGGCCTACCAAGAAGCCCGGCTGCTCGCAGACAATCCCGTCGAACAAGACTTCCTCAGCCGCCGCCTCAGCGAACTCGACAGCTAACCCGCGACCCAGCGGCAGTACCCGCGCGGGCCGAGCGTCAGAACGCTGTCGGCCAGGGCCGGCCGCCGGCAGCACCTGCGCGTCATGATCCGTACCGGCGGGCTAGCTCATCGAGATGCCGCGTGACAGCCGTCCCGGAGGGTAGCCAGCCCCAGACCTCCACGCGGACATGCCACTCGTCCGGATGGACAACCTGAGTGACTGTAACTTGCACGCCGGACGCGGCAGTCACCTAGAAACCGGGCCGTACGCAGATCCGGATGGTCGGCGTGCCCGTTTTCGCTTGCTGCTATCCACGTGCGGATTCTGGATTGAATTGGCTCGCGGCCTGCTATCGGCGCGGCGCTGGCCAGTCGGCACGCTGATGGGCGTCCCCGGGCGGGTCGTGCGGTGGAAGGGGAAGTCTGATGCCCGATGTGAGCTTCACCGAGTTGCCCGGGCGGCAGGTGGTCGTGCGCCGGTTCGGGCCGCAGGACGTGGCGGAGTTCGTTGCCTACCGCTCGGACGCGGAGGTGGCCCGCTATCAAAGCTGGGACGCGCTCTACCCGCCGGAAGAGGGCGAGCGTTTTATCGCTCAGATGATGACGGCGCACCCCGATACGCCAGGGGAATGGTTCCAGTTCGCCGTGGCGTTGCGCGCGACCGGGCAGCTGGTCGGCGATTGTGCAGCTATTGTGCGCGCCGATGACCCGAGCCAGTGCGAGATAGGCTTCACGATCACTCCCCGGTATCAAGGCCGCGGCTATGCCACCGAGGCGGTGCGCCTGCTGGTGGGCTACCTGTTCGCCCGGGGCAAGCACCGGGTCACTGCCTGCTGCGACGCGCGGAATACGGCATCGGCCGCCGTGCTGGAACGGCTGGGTATGCGGCGCGAGGGCCACCTGCGGCAAAGTACCTGGGCCAAGGGCGAGTGGACCGATGACCTGCTCTATGCCCTGCTGCAAGAGGAGTGGCGAGCTGCCCCGGAATGAACGAACGCGCCAGCGATACCGCACCAGACCTGGCAGGGCTCCGGCGTGTTCCGTGAATGTCTGCTTCTGTCCTAATCGAGGCCGTGGAGGCGGAAGGTTTCGGCAGGGGTGGTATGGTCACGCCGGCCTTCGGGGATGTGCAGGTCGCCGGCCTCTTTGAGGCCGCGATGACGGCGGCGCGGATCGTGGCCAGGTTGGCGGCCCCGCTGCCGTTAGGCGAGACGGCGGGCACACGAGCGGCGCAGGTTGCCGCTTAAGCCCGGCTCGAGGAGACCGGCGTGCTGCGGCGTACGATCGGAGCCGGACCCACTGGCTCTCGCTCGAGCCCGCTGTGCTGAGCGAAGCGACGGACTGGATGGATCGCGAGCGCGCCTGTGGGGGCGCCGGTTCGACATCGTCTACGAGTACCTGAGGGAGGACAGCTACGATGAAGACTCCGCCGATCATGTCACCGCAGGAGTGGGATGCCGCCCGCGAGGAGCTGCTGGTCGAGGAGAAGAACCTGACCCGCGCCCGCGATGCGCTGGCCGCCAAGCGCCGCCGGATGCCGTGGATGGCGGTGGAGAAGGAGTACCGCTTTGGCGGCCCGGCCGGCCTGGTGAGCCTTCTCGACCTGTTCGAAGATCGCCGGCAGTTGATCGTCTACCGCGCCTTCTACGCGCCAGACGTCACCACGTACCCGCAGGGGGGCGGCGCCTACCCGGAACGTGCCTGCGTGGGCTGCTCGTTCCTCGCCGACCAGGTCGCGCACCCCGCCCACCTGAACGCGCGGGACACGACGCTCGCGTTCGTTTCGCGCGCCCCCCAGGCCGAGATCCAGGGCCTGAAGGAGCGCATGGGCTGGGAGCTGATCCCGTGGTACACGATCACCGACGACTTTGACAAAGACTTCGGCGTGGACGAGTGGCACGGGACCAACGCCTTCGTCCGTGACGGCGAGCGGATCTACCGGACCTACTTCGTCAACAGCCGGGGCGCCGAGGCGATGGGAAGCACCTGGAGCTACCTGGATATCACGGCGCTCGGCCGTCAGGAGGAGTGGGAGGACTCGCCGGAGGGCTATCCGCAGACCCCACCGTACGCGTGGTGGAACTACCACGACGCGTACGGCAAGACCCCGTAATCGCGGTCCGCCGGTTACTGCGTGAAGCCCTCCTTATCAAAGATGAGGAAGCGGATCGAACAACGCGCGAGCGCGAACCTGGACTGGCTGGTCAAGGACAAGAAAGCCCACTACATCGCCGTCGTGAAGCGTAACCAGCCGCTGCTGCACGCCCAGATCAGGGCCCTGCCCTGGCGGCGGGTACCGGCAGGCATCTCCGCCCGCGAGACCGGGCACCGCCTCCACGGCCTCGATTAGGACCGAAGCGGACATTCACAGAACACGCCGGAGCCTGGCAGACCTGGACCATAGATCGTTTCGCGCTCAGTGACCATACCTGGTCGCGGCCACGTGCGTGAACCGCCGATATGGGCGGCCGGAGACGCTCCAGCCGTCATCGACTGAGGCGCGCAGATGAAGTCGATATGGCGCGGCGTAGTGACGACCCGGTGGCCTGTACCTCGTCGCCGAGTGCGACCTGGCTCCTGGCTGCAACGAGACTAAGTCCTGGAATTCGGCCAGCAGCTCGGTCACCTTCCGGGCTGCATCACGCAGCCGGGTGTTCTCGGCCC
This sequence comes from uncultured Actinomycetes bacterium, assembly GCA_963822765.1. GTDB lineage: Bacteria > Actinomycetota > Actinomycetes > Streptosporangiales > Streptosporangiaceae > Palsa-504. Next base: position 20,171 of record CAWGJL010000007.1, read on the forward strand.
GCAGCCTGGCGTTCTCAGCCGCCAGTTGTTCCGCCTCGTCCTGCAGCCGGGTGTTCTGAGCTGCCAGCTCGCCAGCGCGAGCCAGGAGATCGCTGGCGGGGCCAGGCAGATCCTCAAATGCGGCGCCTGCCGTCGCTGCCGCAGGCGGTGGGCTTGGTTTGCGTTCGGGTGCGTTCGGCCTGCCTTCAGGCATCACCCGCACATGCCCGGCCGGCTCCGCGTGCCACTCCCGGCAGATGAAGCACGCCGACTGTACACCGCCGGACTGGTAGCCGCGGACGTTGACCAGCATCCTGCTGGCTTTCAGGTATTCGCGGGCCCGCCGCAGGTCATCCTCGGCAGTGTCCGGGGATGCCCGGCTCATCAGCCCGGCCGCCGGACCCTCCCACAGCCAGCCCGTAGCATTGTCGCGAGTTTCCGGGGTGAACTCGCCGGGGTTCTGCTCCGCGAACGCGCACAGCTGCCGCCATACCTCATGAGCCAGTCCGGCCACATCTGCCCTCCTGCGCGGCGCCATAAGCAAGGCTTTCCCGTCCGCCGCGCAGGTATTCGCCCGCGGACCAGCGCCTACTCCCACAGGGGACAGCGTGCTGCCGTCAGCTGCAGGAACCGCCCGGCTCACCGGTGGTAGATCGATGACCAGCTGCCATCTATCGCGATGCGGGCGGAAGCCGAGCGGGTCACCGGCGATCCGTATCTCCCGGCAAAGGCGCACGCCGACGAACTGGCGCGGCCGCGGGCAGATCGACCCGCAGCCCGGCCAAGACCGGCCGTTGCCTTTGGCCACACCTCTACACCTTGGGCGAGATAGGTGCCGAAGTCGTCCGGGCTGGTCAGCAAGTGCCTATGTGGTTGCCTCCTGAACGGCGTCGCTGACAGCCCCGATGCCGAAGACAGCGCCTTGCGGGTCGGCCACCACCGCGCCGCGGCCGAAGTCCATGTCGCTGGGGGACATCACGACCGAGCCGCCGAGTTCCTGAACCCGCGACGCCGAGGAGTCGCAGTCCGTGACGGCGAACCAGACGGACCATGCCGGGGGCTCACCGGGCCCCGCCGCGTGCGCCCCGCAGACCGCCTTCCCGCCGACCGTGAAGATCGCGGCCTCAGCGCTGCCCGGGTCCCCCTCGATCGCCCAGCCGAACACCGAGGAATAGAAGTCGCGGGCTTTGGCCAGGTCGCTGGTGGCAAGCTCGTTCCAGGTGAAGGTGCCGGGCTCGTTCACCAGCTGAGCTCCGACGTGGGCCCCGGGCTGCCACACGGAGATGAACGACCCGGCGCTGTCCTGCGCCACCGCCAGGCGCCCGGCGTCGAACGCGTCCATCGGGCCGGCCAGGATCTTCCCGCCTGCCGAGGTCACCTTCGCCGCCGTCGCGTCGGCGTCGGCCACCGACACGTAAACCGTCCAGTACGGCGGGCCCTGCGGGTTCGTCTGCGGCCCGAAGCCCGCGACGTTCCTGCCTCGTAGGGTGAACATCCCGTAACCCCCTGCCTCGGGGCGGGGGTCCGCGGCCGACTGCCACCCGAACAGGGCGCCATAGAACCTTGCGGTTGCGGGGGTGTCGGGAGTGCCAAGATCCACCCAGCAGGGGGTGCCCGGTGCGTACGAGGTCCGCTCTGCCATGGCGAGTTCCGTTCATCTTTCCCGCCGCGCAGGGCCGCCGGCGGTCCACCTTCGCGACTGTAGCAGGGCGTGTCCGGCGGGCGAGCGGAGACCCGACGGCGCGAACGCCCGACCCAGGCAGGCGACCGGGGAACGAGGCTGAGACTTTCACGGCACGAGGCACGGCAGCGGTTCGCCCCCGCGCCGGCGGACAGGCTGGCCGCCGTGGGGCCAGATGGCCGACCCCACCTCGTCCCGGTCATGTTCGCGGCCGGCGGCGACCACATCTGCACCGCGGTGGACGCCAAGCCCAAGTCGTCCCGGCAGCTGCGGCGGTTGTGCGACATCGCGGGCAATTCCGGGTCGCCACGCTCGCCGGCCATTGCGAGCAGGACTGGACCAGGCTGTGGTGGGTGCGGGCGGACGGGCACGCCTCGATCCTGGCCGGCCCGGACCAGCTGGCCCGGCCGCTGCGCTTGCTGGCCGGGCGTTACCCGTAGTACCACCCGCTGGGCCGACTGGGCACCTGCCGGAACGGTCATGACCGGAGCATGTGATACCGAACGGCTGCCGCTGGCGATACCCCTCCGCGACCAAGCTAGGCCTTGTCCGTGAAACCGGGACGATCCCAGACACGCCAGAATTCACTGATCTCCTCGTGCGCCTATTAGGTGCAAGGGAAGGTGAGCCAGGGCGTCACAGTCGGCGCACCCGGAAGCGGGGCCCCGGCGCTTCATCTCACGCTGCGTGAGCGGTGTTCGGCTGCGCCAAGTGCGCATCGCCGCCGTTCGGAGCGGTTTCGCAGATGCGCTCGGGTTGGCCCGCTGCCGTGCAGATCGGGTCGATCTGGGACGGTTGGATGTCGGCGAGTGCGGCCAGAACACCATCTGCGGCGACGGTGGTGCCTCAGCCGAGAGTGCCTGCGAAGGCGGGCTGGTCTGGAAGCCGTCAGCGGAACTGCCGTCCGGATCTCATCCGTGAGGTCAGGGCCTGGCGGACGGTTCCAGCCCAGCCTGCAACGCCGGGCCTAGTGGGCCAGCCGCACTATGTGCTGTGAGTTGCGGCGGCCCGGTCGCCAGTCGTGGCTCAGAGGCGGGTGCTGCGGCGGTGTCTCGTCCTCCGGTCGTCGACGAGGCGCCATTGGTCGCCGTACGTGCCGATGGTTACGTTTTCGCGTCGTAGCAGGTCGTGCGGAAAGCCCAGCGAGGGTTCGCTGGCTTTGTCGAGTACGCGCAGCTGGTCGTCGTCGAGGTGCACGCCGGCGGCTGCTAGGTTCTCGTCCAGCTGTGCGACGCTCGTCGCTCCAAGCAGCGGGATGATGTTGCCGCGCCGGGCAGCCAGCCACGCGAGGGCCACCTGCGCCGGAGTGCACCCTATATCGCCCGCGATCCTGGCGACGAGGTCTACCGTCTCGTCCGGGCCGGACCAGCTGTGCTGGAAGATCCCCTCCGCGGCGTCGTCACGCAGCCGCCCTTGGCCGCCTTCGCGGTACTTGCCGGTCAGCCTTCCTTCCGCGAGCGGACCCCACGCGACAACGGCAAGGTCGAAGGCACCGGCCATTGGGACCAGGTCGCTTTCCGGTGTCCGCTCCAGCGTAGATCGTAGTCGCCGACTGGATCGGGAAGTTCGCCTGCGTCGCGGCGGGCATCGGCATCGCGCTGGTCCCCCAGTTGGCCGCCCGGGCGCTGCCCGCGGGCGTGACGGTGCTCAAGCTGCGCGACGAGCAGGCTCCGTATCGTCGCGTCGTCGTCATCACTGATGCCAGGCGACAGCCGAGCGAGCTTGCGAGGACGTTCATCCGCCTCGCAAAGCAAGCCGCACGTCACTGACCTCGCAGTTTTGGCGTTGCAGGCAGCGAGGATCCGGGCGGCTGGCGGCGAGGGCCACCGTGCCGTGAATCCGCCGTCGGTCATGAGCACGTGGCCGGTCACGAAGCTTGCGCCATCGCGGCCGAGCCACAGGACCGTGGCGGCGACCTCCTCGGGCCGCGCGGTCCTGCCGATCGGGTGCGCGCCCGGACGGCGTCCAAGGCGCCGGGTCACCGCATGCTGCTCGGCCGAATCCTCACCAGGTTTCTTCTTCACCGCACGCAGTGTTGCGTGCGGGCCTCACCTGCGGGGCTGGGTGGCGCGCTGGAGGACGGCCGCGATGGCGTCGACGTCGTCGAGGTGCCCGGCAGCCACGCTCATCACCAGATCGTAGGCCTCATCATTGGTCAGGGTCAGCCGGCGGCCGTTGAGTCCGTAGAACGCGATGACCGCGGCGAGCGCGAGCCGCTTGTTACCGTCGATGAGCGCGTGGTTCCGGGCGATGGAATGCAGCAGGGCCGCGGCCTTGGCGTCCAGGTCCGCGTAGGCATCTTTGCCGAACGCGGTCGCCTGCGGGCGGGCCAGGGCGGCTTCCAGCAGCCCGTAGTCGCGCACCGCGTAACCGGGCCCGAGCGTCCGCTCTGCGACGTGCAGCAGCTCGGGCAGTGTCAGGTAGATCACTGGCCGAGCCGCTCCAGCGCCTCGGCGTAGCGCGGCAGTTCCTCGTCAAGGACCTGGTCGAGCAGGTCGGCGCGGCTGTGGTTCTCCACGTACTCGCGGATTGCCTGCCGGGCTATCTCCTGCATGGACCGGTGCTCCAGATCCGCGCGTCGGCGCAGCGCATCAGTCTCATCATCCGCAAGCCTCAAGGTCATCGCCATGCACATCATGGTATCATCAGTGATACCAGAGTTGATTCCGCTGATAGCGGCGTGCGCGGAGCGTGATCTACAACCACAGGCCGTCGCTTGGGAACGAGCGCGAGATCCGCCTGATTGAGGTACTGGAACAGTCCCTTCGGTGCGGTTCTTTGGAGGCGCGCAGAATGGCGCCGATATGCGCGCACACGTCAGGTACGCGGCGTGGCTGATCCAGAGGTGCCGGGCGGATCCGCGAAGGAGAGCCAGTCACCGGCGTGCAGCTCGAGCCAGTCCCTGGCCCGCATGCTCGCGTAGATGCACGAGCTCGCGGCCTGGTCACGAACCAGGTCAGCCTCCGCGTGCTCGTCGCGGCCCGGCAGGACGACTCCCACACCGGCCCGAGCTGGGCAGCTAGTTCAGGGTCGTGGGGACGGCTCAGGATGTAGTCCTCGGGCTCCCCGCCGTCCGGGTACTCCCCCGGGTGGCCGGCAGCCAGATCCCAGCGCTCCCAGTCGAGGCGGACGATCCGCGTCTTTATCACCGAGCGGAACCTGAGCCCGGTCAGGGGCGATTGCTCCATCTGACCCCGGAACGCGTCAGTGACCAGCAGGTCGCCCAGTCCCGCGACGGTGATGGGCGGGACAAGCGGCCCCGTCCGCTCCAGCTGCAGCAGGCCCTCGGCGGTGCGCGGCCGATGCGCGGTCATCCCCGACAGCAAGATGGCCCCATGCACTAGATCCGGTGGCCAGGCGGTAGCCGTCTAGGCCGCACCTGAACGGTTGTTCTGTCGCGATCACGATTGCAGGGGCTTAATTGTGCGCGGACGTTCAGCGTGATGATGGCGGCGTCGTTGGCGGTGATGACATAGGCATATGGAAAGGCCCCGCCGGCTGGGTTTCGGCGGGGCCTTGGTGTTGGTGGTGGCGGCTTGGTGGTCAGTCTGACGTGACCTCGGTGGCGGCGGTGCGGGCGCTGGTTTCGTCGACGATGGCCTTGCGGGTGGCGTAGGCGGCGATGAGGGCCTGGATGGCGAGGTTGCTGACGGCTCTGGGCAGGCCGCGGCTGGTGTCGTGGATCAAGGTGGTGGCGTCGTTGCTGAACAGCGGGTCGGATCGTCCGGCGAGGGTGAGGTGGTGGCTGATGTAGCTGGTGGTCTCCTGGGGGGTCATGCCGGGCATGGTGTAGCGGACGGCGATGCGCTGGTCGAGGGCGGCGAGGATGCCGAGCTTGATCCGGCGGCGCAGGGTGGGCTGGCCGATGAGCAGGCAGGCGAGCGGGCTGGCGGAGTCGAGGTCGTGATTGGTGAGCATGCGGATGGCTTCGAGCTGGCCGGGTTCGAGCATGTGGGCCTCGTCGATGGCCAGGACGGGGATGCGGCCGCGTTCGGCGTGCTCGCGGGCGAGCAGGTCCATGGCCTGGGGGGTGAGGGTGGCGTGGTGGGTTTTGGGGACACCGCCGAGCGCGGCGACGATGGCGTGGTTGATGCCGCGGACGCCGACGGAGGGGTTGCCGAGGTAGATGAGGGTGTGGCGGGAGGCGTCGAGGCTGGCCAGGGCGGCGCGCAGGGCTACGGTCTTGCCGGCGCCGACTTCCCCGGTGATCACGCCGAGGGCGTGCTCGCTGATGCACCAGCTGATCCGGGCGGCTGCCTCGGCGTGGGCGGCGTGGCGGTGCAGCATGCCCGGGGCCAGGTCACGGCGGAAGGGCATTTTGGTGAAGCCGTAGTGGGCCTGGAGTTTCTCGATGCTCACAGGTCCTCCTCCTCCTCGACGTTGCGGGACAGTGCCTCGTCGATGGTCATCTGGCCGGGCAGCTGATCGGGGCCGGGGGGGCTGGGGGGCGGGTCGCTGAGGCCGGCGAAGCTGATGGCGCTGCCGGCGAGCTCGGCGTCGTGGGCGGCGTCGAGGAGCCCGATGTAGTCGATGCCGGCGGGCGCGGGCGGCGGGGCGGGCTGCTCGGGACGGGCCTTGGGGTGGGAGTGGCGGCCGATGACGTGCGGGATCGCCTGCCCGGCGGGGTTGCCGCGCCAGCGCACCTGGATGCTGGCCAGGTTGAAGGGGTCGAAGACCAGCTCGACCTTCCGGCCGGTCAGTGAGGGGTCGACCTGGTAGGTGTTGCCGTGCAGCGACACCGTCGCGGTCTTGCGGACGGTCCGGTGCTCGCTCCACAAGAATGCCTCGTGCAGCTGGCCGGGGCCGGGTAGCGGCGGGGCGGCCCCGGCCCAGCCCTGGGCCCACCGCGTCAGCGGGGCCTGCCCGGTTTCGGAGTGGACCCGGCGGTGGTAGACGGTTTCGGCCCAGGCGGTGAACAGCCGGTTCAGCTCGGCGATGCTGCTCACGTGCCGCCGTCCGCCCTGGCCGGGATCGCCGGTGATCTCGACCAGGAACTGCTCGCGGACGGTGCGGAACAGCCGCTCGATCTTCCCTCGTCCCTGAGGGCGGCGCGGGGTGCTGTGGGTGAGCTTGATGCCGAGCACGGCGCAGCCGCGCAGCAGCCACGCGTCTGTGAACGCGGACCCGTTATCGACGTAGATGCGTTCGGGGACGCCGCGGCTGGCCAGGGCTGGCCGCAGCGCGGCGGCGAGGCGGACGGTGTCCTCGGCGTGGCCGAAACGGTGCCCGGTGATCAGCCGTGAGTGGTCGTCGATGAAGGCGAAAAGGTACGTTTTGCGGCCTGCGATAACAGGCCCGTGCAATGCGTCTCCGGTCCACATCTCGTTGGGGCGGGCCGCCTCGAACCGGCCGAACGCAGGCGGCGGGCTGCCGTCTGGCCGGGTGTCCAGTTCCAGGCGCGCGAAGTGCCGCTGCAAGGTCCGCTCCGACGGCGACCATCCGCTGCTGGCGCGCAGGACCCGGGCCACCTGCGCGGCGGTGCGGGCCGGGTTCTCCCGCTTCAGCGCCGCGGCCAAGGCGAGCACCTCGGCCGGGGTCCGCGGGGTGACCTGGCGGGACGACGGTGCCAGCGCGTCGAACCCGCCGGACCGCCAGGCACGGATCCACCGGTCCAGGCTGGGGCGGGACACCGTGACCGGCTCGCCGAACGGCCCGGCATGCTCGCGGGTGGCCAGCTCGCGGACCAGCCGCCCGCGCTGGCGCGTACTCAGCCCGGGATCGGCTGCCTCGCGGATCAGCGAGTACCGGAATAGCGCGACAGCACGGGCCCGGCCCGCGCGGCGGGCCTCTTCATCACCTGCGGCGGACATGGGCAACCTCCAGAACATAGGCAAAGGGGATTGATCTTGCTCCCCGCAACCCTGCCGGCCCCCCAGCCCGCCGCCTAGCCCGGACTGGTGTTGATCAGCTCCGGCGCCCACGACGGCGACAGCAGCTGCCCCCCGCTCACCGAACTGGCCAGCTCACCCGCCGACAAGCTGACCAGCCGCCCCGCCCAGCGGCGCCCGGCCGCAGCAGCAGCCGCGGCGACCGCCGCCACCGCGTCCGCGGCCGCCGATCCCGCCGGTGCCAGCGGCGGCGGATCGGGGTCAAGAGCGCACAGCCGCATGGTGAATACCTCGCGGACCAGCTCAGCGCGCGACGTGAACCGGGCCAGCCAGCCGCGCACCGTCGAAGCCGGGCAGCCCAGCCCAGCCGCGATCTTCCGGTGGCCCGCGCCCGCCGCGCTGGCCGTCAGGCCTGCCCAGATCACCGCCACGCCATCGGCCCGGCGCAGCAGGCAGCTCACCGGCAGCAGCACATGCGTGACCCCGCAGCCCTGGCACCGCGACCGGCGGGGGCGCAGCCGCCAGCCGATCCCGCCCTGACCCCGGATGACCCGCTCGCGGGCATGCCCCCACCCAGCCAGACGGCCCGAACAGCCCGGGCAGCGCAACCGCCCCGCCGCCAGCCGCCGCTCGACCACGCCCGCAATAACGCCTACCGTGACCATCGGTGCCTCCGCGCACCTCGCGCGGCCCTCCCGGCACTCGGCCAAGAGAAGACGGGAGGGCCGCCGCCTACCCGAACCTGATCACGGTGGCGTCGCACACGAAAAAGGACAACCCCTCAGGGCTGCCCTCCCGGCCATCCTCACCACAACGACGCTAGCCCGCCGCTACGTCCTCATTACCAAGGTCGCGGGACAGCTGCCTGATGTTGAAGCTCATGAGAGCCCAACGAGCGGTACAGCAGATGAGTACAGAAACCTGTCCGCCCAGCAGCGGCTTCATACGACCGAAGCAGCCCTGTGAGCTGCACCAACGGCCAACATCGACTCGTCTGCAACTCGTTCACACCGAGGTAATCGTCTCCTAGCGCGAGGACCGTCTGTCCGGTGAGTCTGCAGATCTGACGGACTACCATGAGTCATCCGACACACCAGCGAGGCGATCTGATGGATGCTGCGTACTAGGAAGACCTGGCCGGACGACTCTACGGTCTAGTGATCAGATTCAGTGATCGGCTTCCCGCCGATCTGGTGCAGCGGCTGCACCACGTCACCGAGGTTGGGGAGTACGACCTGGCGCTTGAGGACATGGCCGCAATGCTGACTCACGCCAAGATCGCCATCACCGATCAGGAGCGCGACGACATGCTGGCCCTAGCCCGTCAGATGAAGATAGACATCCGCGTTTCGGACGCGCTCAGATCCATTCCGCACGCCAACTGACTTCAGTTGGCGCAGAGCGCCAACTGTCCGCTGTGCTGATCAGGGGCCACATCGCTACGCGATTAGGCGAGCGGCTATCTTCCTCACCGGACATTACTTAGATGCCGGACGTCATAGCAGTATTACTCTCCTAATGTCATTCTGTTCGATAACGGCAATCTCATTTCCTTTAGACCTTTCGTCTTCCAGGAATCGCCACGCTCGGATTGCTCGTCGTATCCCTTCAGTGATAGTCAGGCCTTGGCGTTCGAGGAGAGTCTTGAATTCATCCGCGGTCTCGGTACTCAGATTAATCGACAACCGAACAACGGCTCCCTTATCCTGGGAACGCTTCCGGCCATCTCCATCGGTTTCGTCTCGGACGACCGTCATTTGATCCAGCTTCCGCGCGCGATGGTGGTTAGTGCGGCATATGTCGGGTATGCCCCTAAGGTTCCGTTGCGAAGCCTTAGGACGGATGCAGGCATAGTGTTAGACATGAGTCAAACTCCCCCCACGGGTTCTCCTGGACAAGGTAGAGATGCTGTCCTTGCAGGTCAGCCCCTAGTCACTGAATGTAACAACATCATACCTCAGTGACAGGCCTTGCGCACCAGACTCCTACTAACTACACATCTAAGTCTCACCCGGACAAAATGCAGACAACGCCACTTGACGACTTGTACGACCTGCTATTCATCCGAGCAGCTTGCTCTGATAAGAATCGGTTTCGTGCAATTGTCAATTGAATATGCCGATACAAGGCGTAATGCACAGTGGATGTCAAGCGGATGGAAAATTTTTGCGTAAAGAGCCACCATCGGATGTGCGGTTCCTGCTAACGTCCCACCAGGTGCTCGGCAAAGCCACAAGCTAAACCGGACGCAGGTAAACCGTCTGTCGATGCGAGTCGGCGAAGCGGCGACTCATGGACGGTCTGGCCATGCACGACCAAACATGAAGGGTGAGCTCGACGTCCGCAAGATCCCCCCAATGGAGGAAATGACTCGAAATGTCAGCAAAGGTTAAGCATGACAAGAAACGAGGACATAAGCACAGAAAGGTTTATAAGGGCCGCGCAAAGCGACTAATTGCCGGTCTGCTCGCGGCAGGAGCAATTGTGACGACCGGGACGGGTTACGCTAGGACGCTTCCCGCCCCGGCGCCAGCGCCTAGCTGCGTCGAGGTACACCTGCCGGTCCTTGGACAAGGCAGCCACATGTCCTAACACGCCAGTGCGGAGGCGGGGCGGTTCAGGAATCTGGTTCGGGATCGCCTCGCCTCTAGATACCACTATAGATCGCCAAATATTATGTACAGGTCAGTTGCGGATGACGGTTGACTCCTAAGCGTCAACATGTCGGCAGGGTGCAGCAGCAAACTGCAGCAACCGCACCGACCGACACCGATCCACAACGACCAGGAAAGACTTCTGACCTGCGCTAACGACCGTCAACGACCGTCCTGCTACTAGTTCGCACCGAGGGGTCGGCTGGCCAGACTGACCAGAGGCAGTCCCGGGTAGGGGAGCTGCCCTTCAGGATGTGGGCAGTTGCCCCGCCGCGCCGCGTGTACGGCGAGGCCTTCCGCTATATCCTCCGGCTATGTCTACAAGCGAGTCTCGCGAGGCTGGATCTGCGACCGGTGGCCTAGGCGGAATTAGCTCAGGCGTAGGGTACGGCGCTGTTAAGCATCCCGGTTACTTTTTCGACGAGCCGCCGTCGGCAGCGCAAGCGCTAGGTGTCCTGCGGATCGAGATCCACGGCAGTTGGTCGGTAGCCGACCTCATCAAACTACTCGGGCGTTTGGAAGATGGATATAAGGCAGCTGCGGCGTTGGAATCGCTGATCGGTCGGCCGGCAGTGCTGAGCCAGCGTCCGCAATCCGCCAGCTTCTCCGCAGATGACTTGCTTCAGACCGTGACAGCGTTCCAGCTCGCCGGCGGCCTGCGTCTGGGATCGCTTCGTTACGAGTCGCCGGGATTCCTGGAAGTGATCGGGGCGCTCAATCCGCTGAAGACCGTGAAGGACGGCATCACCGAGAACCGGGAGATTAATCGCAAGAGAGACGAGACGCGCAGGCTCGACGAGCGCGAGCGTGGGCAGCAGGCAATGCAGCACAAGGAAGCGATGACCCGCGAGAGCCGAGCGAGCGAACAGCAACAGCAGAGTCACGCTCTTGAGGTCGCCCAGCTCCAGTTGCAAGCTGAACAAGCGCGATTCAACGTGATGAGTGGTCTCATTGACCGGCTGCCGACCGACCAGCAGTCGGTTGTGGCGGCGCAGCTTCTTCAGAACCTCATGGGAGCCACTGAGGCGATCGCCAATGATGCAAGGATCGATGGGCCAAGATGCTCGAACAGACCACTTCGGCGCCTGAAAGCTCATGAGGTTCTGGGGAAGCGACGGCACCGGTGGCCATGGTAACGCCCAATGAGTGCCCAGTTCGCCCGGCTGTGTGATGACGTTCCTGCTCAGCGCATGAACTACGAGATCCCCGAAGGCGCATCTTGAAAGCATGTCGCGCCATCACCTTGTGCTGACGACTCCTCGCCTTAGATCCTGGCAGGCTGGTAATGGCGCATTGCTTGGCAGACGAAGCGGGAAAGTGACCGCTCTGCAACGGCAGAGGGCCTGAGTGACAGCCCGCATTGAGGGGCCCTGCCGGTGCGGCTGCGCTGCCCTAGGCATGACTGGCAGACTTGACGAAGAGGCCACGCCAGTCCCTGGTTGGGGTCGCAACGTATAAAGGGCGAGGGGGTATCGGGTGGGCAGAGATTTCTGGGCTGGCCGCCGTCCTGTCTGGGTGGCCGCCGGTCTGGTGCTAGCGAGTGTGTCCCTGACGGTCTGGCTGCTTCGAGATAAATCTGGTGCGAACACCGCCAATATCCTGGCGCTGCCGGTGGCGATCGTGTCGCTGGGTGTCGCGTGCCGGGGGCTGTGGCCCGTCCCACCGTTGAGCCGGGTAGCCCGGGAACTGGCCGCTGGGGTTGCCCAGGAGCGGGGACGCGCCCGGCGGCAGGCGCTGGGGATGTCCGGGGATGCCCGTCCGGCGGAGGTGGCCTTCCGGTCTCCGCTTGCTGGTGAGGAGTCGGAGTTGGTGCGCTGGCGTGCTGATGGCGGGGCCGCGTACGGCACTTTAAGGGATGTGGCCGATTACTACAGGTCGCTGGATCGCGGGCGGCTGGTGGTGCTTGGTGAGCCCGGGGCCGGGAAGACGGTGCTCGCGACCCAGCTGGTCATCGACCTGGTCCAGGGACTGCCGGACGGTGAGTTTCAGCCAGGTGCCCGGCATCTGGTGCCGGTGTGGCTCAGCCTGCCCTCGCTGAACCTTGGCGAGATCGACGCGCTGGCCCAGGTCAGTGCCGAGGAGATAGCTGCCCTGCTTGACCAGTGGATCATCGGGCAGATGTCGGTGGTGTACCAGGTACCCAGGTCCGCCGCCGGAAGGCTGCTCCGGGAGCGGTGGATACTGCCCGTACTCGACGGGCTCGACGGGCTCGACGGGCTCGACGGGCTCGACGGGCTCGACGGGCTCGACGGGCTCGACGGGCTCGACGAAATGGATACCGCCAGTCCTGAAGGCCTGTCACGGCCGCGGGCAGCGGCCGTGGTACGGGCCCTGAATGCCGGAATCGGTCGGCGGCCGGTCGTGCTGGTCTGCCGGCACAGGGAATACAGCCAGCTCGCGCGGTCTGCCAGCGTCCCGGGAGAAGATCCGGTCCTGCAAGACGCCAATCAGATCATCCTTCAGCCCCTCGATATGACCGCGATATGCGACTACCTGACTAGGCGCTTTCCCGGTGAGCATCATGGGGAGCTAGTGGCCCGCTGGGAGACCGTCCGGTGCACCCTTCAAGCCACACCCGTACCGGCGCCGGGCGGCAGCCTTGCCCGGGTCCTGTCCAACCCGTGGCAGCTCTTCCTCGCCACAGCCGCCTACCAGGACAGCGAATCCGACCCGGGCGAGCTGACCAAGGTTCCCCCCGGCAAGGTGAGCGAGCACCTGCTGGCCCAGCTGATCCCCGCTCTTACCCTCCATGCCCCCCGTCCTGGCGGAGGTTACTACGCCCCCGGTGAGGTCCGCACCTGGCTCTGTACGCTCGCCCGACATCTGGACCAGACCAGCCGACAGCTATCCTGGTCATCGACCGACCTGCACCTTGAGCGGCTGTGGCCGATCGCGGGTCAGGGCAAAGTGCAGCGACTCAGCACGCTCGCCTGTATAGCCATCCTTTCGGCCGGATTCGTCGCTCCCGGCCTAGTTTGGGTTCACAGCCGGGGGCGCTGGTTTCCCGACACTAGGTCGGCCTGGTTCGGGCTCATCGGGGCCATCGGCGTTATCACTTTTCTCTCCATCATCATCACCGCTGACACCGACCCCACCCTGAACCGACTTGACTTGCGGCTCACCTCATCACGTAACCGCAGGAAGCTGGCGTTCGGGCTGGCGGGCTGGCTGGCGTTGGGGCTGGCGGGCGGGCTGACGTTCGGGCTGGCGAGCGGGCTGGCGGGCGGGCTGACGTTCGGGCTGGCGGGCGGGCTGACGTTGGGGCTGGCGGGCGGGCTGGCGGTCGGGCTGACGACCTGGATCCGTTATGTAATCGGATGCTGGCTAGCCCGCCGAGAGCGGATGCTACCGCGGCGGGTCGGCCAGTTCTTTGACTGGGCTTACAGCGCAAACTTGCTGCGCATGTCAGGTACAGCCGTACAGTTCCGGCATAGCGAGCTCCAAGCCTGGCTAACCCCTCATCCTTAGGATCTTCCCACGCAGCTGGGACGAGAGTAACGACCGAATGGCATGGCAGCGGGCTATCGCAGGTCACGATGTTGCGAGGGAAGGGTCTGTAAACCCGTCGGCTTCTCGTCAAGGTGCCTGCAAATAAAGGTGCTCGGCTGGCGGCAACTACTGACGTGACACGCAAGCCGTCACCTGCTGCTATCGACAGCTCGCTTTGGCGGCCTGGCAGTCAGGTCATGGCGCCATGCAAGCTCGGCCGCCCCGCAATGGAGAGCGACTGCTCGATTTTGCGGAGTGGCCGCCAAGGTCCTCCACTACCCGACACGGATTTGGCGCAGGCTGCCGGTTCTAACTTCTTGTCTAACATTTCGTTGGAACCTGGTAGCACGGTTACATAGAGTGCCTGGTCAGACTACAAGCCTAGGCCGCGGGCAATGATTTCCTTCTGAATCTCGGTGGTGCCGCCGAAGATGGACCGAGCACTGTTGGTTGGCATGGGCTCAGGCGTCGGGATGAAGCCTTTTGCGCTGATCTTCAGCAGCCTCCCCGTCGGGACCCCTAGAGCGTCATTCGAGGCAACGGCGGCAAATACAGTCGCGCCCCTGTGAACATATAAGGACGGCCTTCCGTCGGTAAAGACGTCCCGGCACGTCTAGCCGCAGTCCTGGCGCGTAGTAACCACGTCCTGACACTCCGACGCATCCTGCATGCACAACCGCAGACCCGCCGCTCAGGCGGACGGATCGCGTCGAGTGGAGGATTCAATGCATCCGATTCTCGTTGCCGCTCTTGCTGAGGACCAGCACCGGCGTTGTCCCTGTGAGGCGGTTACTCAACAGCCCCGCCGTCTGTGCCGCAGCTGCCGCCGCCAGCGTCTGGAGATGCAGGACTACGCGACCATACCGTCCCGGCACTTGCCGCTGGCACGCCTATTCCGAAACGCCCGGCCCTTCGCGCGGGTGCTGTCACTGCTCCGAAGCATCAGCAAGGGATGCCAGGGCTGATGCTTGCCGCGCTGATCGTGATTGTCCTTGCGGCAATCACGCTCGTCCTGATCCTGCTCGCTGTCGTTGTCGTCGGTATTCGGCAGGAACCGCGTAGCGCGGAGCTGAGCGACGTCGCGCCAAGCCCTATCACTGGTTTGGTCCGGCGCCTAACCGGACTCTCCGTACGTAGGCCGACTCCAACCGCGATCCGCGCTCCCGAACGAGGGGAAGGCAATCCAGCCAGGCCCGCGCCGCGGCCGAGGCCAACAACCTAACCGCACGGCGAGAGGAGGTGAATAACCGCTGCAGGCATACACCGTGGAGCAGGTAGCGAAGATGCTGCACGTCGGCCGGGACAAGGTCTACTACCTGCTCAGGACCGGCCAGCTGCGCAGCCTCAAGATCGGCAAGCTCCGCCGGATCACCGAACAGCAGCTCGCCGAATTCATCGCTTCACTCGACGACGTCCGCATTACATAGGGACGTCTTGGGACGTCTTGATGTAGAATGGAGACGGGGAGTCGAGCCAAGCGGAAGGAGCATCGCTGATGGCTACCCGGACACCCAAGCCGAAGCGACGCCGTGAGCGCGGCGACGACGGCATTTCCTGGGACAAGGTCAACAAGTGTTACGTCGGCACCATCTCCCTCGGCTACGGCGAGGACGGTAAGCGCCTGCGGCGATACGTACGCGGCAAGACCAAGACCGAAGTCAAGGACAAGCTGGACGAGCTGCACGAGGAGATCAAGGCCGGCATCGAGACACCCGCCACCTACACCGTCAGGCAGTGCGTTGCAGACTGGCTCGATTCGCTCGAACGCGATCCGCACACGATGGCGACGTACCGCGGCCAGGCCGAGAAGTGGATTTATCCGAAGATCGGCAGGACGAAGCTCAAGGACTTCAAGGCCGCCGACGCCGACCGGTTCTTCCGGGACGTCGCCAAGGTGCTCAGCAAGGCCAGCCTGGTGAAGATCAAGAGCACGCTGGTCAGGTCGATCCGGCGAGCTCAGAAGTACGACCTCATCGGCCGGAACGTAGCCGAGCTCGTCGACCTGCCGCAGGGCCAGCCGGGCCATCCGTCACGCGCCATGACCGAAGAGCAGGCCGGCAAGGTCCTCGAGGCGGCAGGTGGCCAGCCCACCAGCTTCGTGAAGGTTGTCAAAGTCGGCCAGGCTAAGTGCGCGGCGACCCACGCGGCCACGGAGGCCAACGAGCTGGCGTGCGGTACCTTGACGCGCCGAGGAGCTCTCGTCACGGAGATTGGCACCGATCTCGCCACAACCACCTGCCGGTTCTGCCGCGCGAACCTCGGACTCGATGCCGACGCGAACGAAAACCGCAGGCTCGAAGCGCTATTCGTGTTGTCGATCACCCTCGGTCTGCGCCCCGGAGAACTCCGCAAACTCGCCTGGGACCACGTCGACCTCGACAACGGAGTCATCCACGTATGGCGCTCAGCGAGCCGTACCGGCGACGTTAAGACGCCGAAGTCGAAGCGCTCGCTCGCCCTCCCCAGGCGTGCGGTCGCCGCGCTCCAAGTGCACAGAGAGCGCCAGGCGGCCGAAAGGCTGGCTGCTGGCGCCGCCTGGGAGGACAACAATCTGGTGTTTTGCCACGAGGACGGGCGCATGTACACCAGCGACGCGCTCAACTGGCGGTTCGGCAAGATGACCAGGAGAGCAGGCATCGGCCACTGGCATGCCCACGAAGGCAGGCATACCGCAGTATCGATCATGAGCGCCAACGGCGTCCCGCTCCAGGAGATCAGCGACACCGTGGGCCACAAGTCCACCCACGTGACCGAGACCGTCTACCGCCACGTGATCGTCCCCGCCATCCGCGGCGGCGCGACCGTCATGGACCAAATCTTCGGCGAGACAGACGACGGAGACGGCCAGCCCGAGACGACGGCCGCGACCCCGTAGTCGCTTGGTTAGTCTCTGGATCATGAAAAAAGAGGCCCGAAGGCCTCTCTGAGCTGGAGCCCCGTTACGGAATCGAACCGTAGACCTTCTCCTTACCATAGAAAATCGCTCAATCCTTGAGCTGGTCCTCCGAGAATGTTCTAGCTAGTATAGCTGCTATTTCATGGCTGCATGTGGTTTGGGGAGGCTGCACATGGCTGGCAGATGGCCCCCGGAATTGGCCCCCATTCTTGCTATAATAGGACCGTGAACTCACGACGCGGATGGGGCGAGGACGGAATCTTCTTCGAGCATGACGCTGCATGCCGTGACCCTGACAGGCACCGGCACTGCGAGGGCCGGTGGCGGGGCGTGGTCAGCCTCGGCTTCGGACCTGACGGCAAGCGGATCCGCCGCAAGGTCTCCGGCAAGAACAAGGCCATCGTCCAGGACCGGCTGAAGAAACTGCATGCCGACCTCGAATCGGGCGTCCGGGCAACCCCGAACTACACCGTCCGGCGCGCGGCGGAAGACTGGCTCAGGGAGGGGCTTGAAGGGCGGTCGGCCAAGACGGTCAAGAAGAACGAGAACGTCCTCGCTCCCATCCTGGCGGCGATCGGCGCCAGGAGACTGCGTGAACTGACCGCCGGGGACGTGCACCTGGCGCTGACGGCAATGGCTCAGTGCTACTCAAGTGCCGCCGTGACCATGGGACATAACGCGCTGACCCGGGCGATCCGGCATGCCGAAGCCCGCGATCTCGTGGGCCGGAACGTCGCGCTGCTCGTCGATACCCCCAAAGGACAGGCAGGACGGCCGAGTCAGAGCCTCACCCTGGAGCAAGCCTCCGCGCTCCTCGCCGCCGTCGAGGGAACGCGGATGCACGCTTATATCTCTCTCTGCCTGGCCACAGGCATCCGCACCGAAGAGGCACGGGCACTGCGCTGGGAACACGTCGACCTCGGCAATCCCACTGCCAAGCCGCCCGTACCAGCAAGTGCGGCAGTGTGGCGCTCCGTACGATCTCACGGGGACACCAAGACCGAGAAATCCCGCAGGACGCTAGGCCTCCCCCAGATGGCGGTGGACGCGCTCCGGGCTCACAAGGACCGGCAAGTCAGGGAACGGCTCATTGCAGGCACACAGTGGACCGATCATGATCTCGTCTTCGCCACGCGGACGGGCGAAGCCCTGGATGCGGCCAATGTCCGACGCGAGTTCAAAGCAGCCTGCAGGGCGGCGAAGATCGGAGAGCGCTGGACGCCACGGGAGCTGCGTCATTCCTTCGTTTCGCTGATGTCCAACTCCGGAGTGCCAGTCGAGGAGATCGCCCGGCTAGCGGGGCACTCGAATACCAGGACCACCGAGGTGGTCTACAGGCGCGAGCTGCGTCCGGTCCTGACCACCGGCGCGGAAGCCATGGACAGGCTGTTCCCAAGCTCGTCGGTCCCCGTGGCCAGTACACGGAGGCGGCGCACGGACGCTCGAGACAAGGCTTCGTTAACAGTCGGATAGCAACTGAGCGTGTAATCGCCTCATCATGCGCGTACGAGAGCGCTCAGAATCCATACGTTGGACATGTTGGACAGGCAGCCGATCTGGGATCGCTTCCTCTGCCCAGGCGTCCTCACATGCCGAGAAGCGGACGTTGATACGGCTCGGCTCAGCCCTGTCCCTGGAGTAGCTGCGCCAAGCTGGTGGCTGGATGTCCGGTGAGAGCGGGTATCGCGTTGGTGACGGTGGCGAGGGATCCGTCGGCGATCGCGGTGTAGGTCGAGACCCAGGCGTCGAGCTGCCAGTCGGGGGCGTCGTAGGAGGCGCGCCGGGAAGCGTACGCCTCCTCGACGGTTTCCGGCTGGTAGGTGACGGTGCGGCCGGTCGCGGCGGTGAGCGTGGCAGCGACCTCAGCGAGCATGAGCGATTGCGGTCCGGTCAGCTCGTAGGTGCGATCGACGTGACTGCCGGGATCCTGCAGCACGGCGACGGCCGCGTCGGCGATGTCGTCTTGGGCCACAGCCGCCACCCGGCCGTCGCCAGCGGGCCCGCGGATGACTCCCTCGTCCCCGGTCATCATCGGGAAAAAGTCCGCGTACAGGTTGTCGCGCAGGAACGTGAACGGGATCCCGCGGGTGCGGATGTGCTGCTCGGTGGCCCAGTGGTCGCGGGCGAGGGTGAAGGTGGCGTCGACTGCGGCGCCATAGAAGGAGACGTAGAGGAGGTGGGCGATACCAGCGTCGGCGGCGGCATCGATGAACGTCCGATGCTGGTCAACGCGGTCCGGGGTCTCGGACGCGGACACCATGAGCACGGTGCCGACGCCGGTCAGCGCCTCTCGCACAGCGTTGGCATCATCGAAGGGCGCCCGGACAGTGCTGGCTGCGGGCAGCTGGGGCGCCCGCGCAGGATCGCGTACGAGCAGCCGTTGCGGCCTACCGGAAGCAGCGAGCCGTCGGGCGACGCGCCCACCGAGCCGCCCGGTCGCACCGGTGATCGCGATGGGTCTTCCCGGACCGCCGCGCGTTGGCGGTAGCGAAGTCGTCACGGTTCAGTCCTATCAGCAATGGCACCCGGCAGAACCGTCCGCTCATGCCGCTGGGCGGAAGACTGCGGGTGCGCGGAGCGGATTAGGTACGACGTCGTTCTGGAGCCGATGAACCAGGCGACGAGGATCAGGGCAATGGCTGTAGCGGCAGTGCAGTGCGTCGAATCGGCGGGGCGTTCCTGGATCGCCAGTTGTACGGTTTGATCAGGAGGAGGAGCTTGCGACTGGCTCGGTCGTGCCCATCCGTACAACAGGCTGGCCAAGAGGGAACCGCCAATGCCGAGGAGTATCCCTGCCGCAACTAGCCAGTCTTGCCAGGCGCTCATCGATGTTGCGTTCGTTACCACTGCGAATGGTTGCAGGGGCTGAGGGCTGTCCCAGTCGAGGTCAGTTGAGCTGGAGAGCGTCGGCCGGGCTTCTTCAACCGAGGCACGGGCCTGCAGGCCACCGACGATGCCCCACAGCTCGCAGGCTGCGGGGGCATCGTCCGTTCCCGTCCGAGGAATGTCCGAGCTAATAGGGGTGTTTTCCCAGGTAGAACATCAAATGGTGTCCGAAGAGAGGATGGTACAGATTATGAACCCCGAACCACCGACCGTGCTCAGGACCGATGACCTGCGCCTGTTGCAGAGACTGGTGCGCGCGTACGAGCAGGCCCAGCTTCCCAAGTCCCGAAAGCAGCGCAATGCTCAGCGGGTGGCTCGCAAGCTGGCCGCGCTGCGAAGGGTCGCAGTCTGAGTATCTTCGGGATGCCCCGCCAGCTCGCCGGTTGGCGGGGCATCACGCAGGATGGCTGGCCAGCGCGGACGGGCTGCCGTCAATCCTGCTGATCGACCAGGTTCTGCGGCCCACTTGTCCGGCACATTCGTCCCGGCGTCCAGGAAGCGGAGATACACCTGCTCGCCCAGCTCGGTCGGGGACCACGTGCGTTCCGGTGCCAGGCCAGCCGGGTTTTGCACCCTCGGGACGCCGGAAGGGCGGAACGCACCGGCACGTCCGTCGCGGGCATACTGCCGGCCGAGCCGATCCTCCAGCGCCCCGGCGTACTTCTCGATCGCCTCGCCGGTCTTGTCGTTCTGGATCACTAGACCGTGGCGCTGGAGCGTTCCCAGGAGGCTTGGCGCGAGGGGGGCAAGGTTCGGCCGGGCATGGGCGATCTGCCCGCGCGACCACTCACGCCAGGCGATATCCCAGAGGTCATCGTAGGGCCGCCAGTGGGAATCCTCGGGAAGGTTGAGAGGGCCGCTGACCAGCGGTTCGGCGACGTTCCGGCCGGGCCGCCAGGCCACCATCAGCTCCAGCATGGCGAGCTGCGGTCCCTCGATGTCAGTGATGGCCGCGATGATCATCTGCTCGCTGTCGATCTTCGCATCGTCCTCGGCCAGCAAGCCGGAGGCCAGGGACCGGCCCAGCGTCCGCAGCTTGTCCTCCCAGGCGGTTCGCGTGGCGGCGCTGAGGGCAAAGCCGGCCAGCAACTGGGTTCGCTCCGAGCCGTTCATCCGCTCTTCCATCTCCTCGACCGGGATCCCCTCGCGGATGGCCCAGAAGAGAACGTCGGTTTGACGCTGCCGTGCGCTTTCCGATAGCTCCGCCCAGACCCCCTTGACCAGCGGCTCCAGCAGCGGGCCGAGTCCCGCACCGGCAGCGGCTCCAAGCGGGCCAGCTACACCGGCTCCGATGAGAGCACCAGCAGCGGCGGCAGCCGCCCTCTCGTTCCGGTCCCGGCGCTCGTCATCATCGCGTTCAGCCACCCCGGAAGGCTATCCGCTGTCACGCTATGCAGTAGCTCGTTTACGCTGGTGTGCTACTTCCCTGGCAGGCCGGGCGTTTATGGCGCATAGGCTCCTACTAGCTTAGCTAGCCGCGGCAGCTCGTCTTGAGGCCCGAAGCAGGGCCGCCGGGCCCGGATGCGGCGTCAGCGCGCTGGTTGAACGGACCTGTCGCGAGCAACACAAAAGCAACACAAGTCCGGGCATTGGCGAAGATCAACACGCCGGTAACACGAACAACTGAAAAGCGGAAGGTCGACAGTTCGATCCTGTCCCTGACCACCATCCCCCGAGGGAGAGATCAGCCCTCTCACCTGCGCTAACAGCAGGAAGAGAGGGATTCCCATGGCACTGTCAGCGCTCGTCGTTAAGTTCTCTGACCTGCGGAAACGCTCACGCCCGGAAGCGTGCGCTACCGCGGAACCGCAGGAAGAGAGAAAAACGATGACCGTCCCGCAACCCCGTCCCCGGCGGCGCAAGGCGCTGGACGCCGGGCCGTTCGCCGCCGAGATCGGGTCGTTCCGGCTGCACCTGGCGGCCGAGGGCAAGGCAGCCAAGACAGTGCGGACTTACACCGAGGCGGTGGCCTGGTTCGCTGCCGCCCACCTGATCCCGCGCACCGGGTGCACGAGGTGGGAGCAGGTCAGCGGCCACGATGTGCAGCGGTGGCTGGTGCACCTGCTGACCCGCTACAGCGATGCGTACGCCAGCAACCAGTTCCGGGCGCTGCAGCAGTTCTTCCGCTGGCTCGCCGAGGAGGAGCAGCTGCCGGACCCGATGGCACGGCTGCGTGCTCCCAAGGTGAGCGAGAAGCTGGTGCCGGTGTTCACCAGCGAAGAACTAGCGGCCCTGGAGAAGACCTGCCAGGGCCGCTCGTTCGCCCAGCGGCGGGACGCGGCGATCATCGCGGTGCTCACGGCGACCGGGATCCGGGCCGGGGAGCTGGCCGGGATCCGCTACGACCCGCACGATTCCCGGCGCAGCGATGTCGACCTGTGGCGGCGGGAGATCACAGTGCGCGGCAAGGGCGGCCGGCCCCGCGTGGTCAGGATCGGGCATGAGGCCGCCCGCGCCCTGGACCGGTACCTCCGCGTCCGCGCCGGACATGCACAGGCGCACCGGCCGCAGCTGTGGCTGGGGGTGAACAACCGGGGGCCGATGACGGCGAACGGGATCTACCAGATGATCGCGCGGCGCGGCGGGCAGGCCGGGGTGGATGCCTGGACGCACCGGTTCCGGCACCATTTCAGCCACACCTGGCTGGACCGCGGCGGCGCCGAGGGGGACCTGATGGAGCTGAACGGCTGGTCCTCCCCGCAGATGCTCCGCCGCTACGGCGCCAGCGCCCGCAGCGCCCGCGCCCGCCGCACCTACGACCGCATCATGACCGACCGGCCGTGACGCGAACCATGACCCGGTAACGGCGCGCCGCGCCGGGGACTTTCTCATGGCCGCGGACAACCGCCTCGCCAGGCCGCGGCCCGAGATCGACGTACGCCAACGCGCCCGTCAGCAATCTCAGCCGCGGCGCACTGCCCACGTCTTACTCACATGCCGAATAGCGGGCGTTTGTCGGCGCGCATGCTTATGCGTTGGCGCGTATAGCGATAACGTTTCCGCTGTCGTCAATCAGTC
Organism: uncultured Actinomycetes bacterium; assembly: GCA_963822765.1. Lineage (GTDB taxonomy): Bacteria > Actinomycetota > Actinomycetes > Streptosporangiales > Streptosporangiaceae > Palsa-504. The sequence continues at coordinate 42,602 of CAWGJL010000007.1, forward strand.
TCATCAAACGCGTAAAATAGAATGTCGTTGTTGCGTCATCATTTTGATCGTGGCAATAGTTTCGTCGGAGAGGCCGCGGAAATTGACGCGCCCGCGCGCCTGTATTACCCGTGTCGAGTTGCTTCTACGTACAATGTCCGCGTAACTGCCGTAGATTGCCGTGTCTTTAAGCTCGGGAATCTCCCTGCGCAGGTCTGGATTCGATAGCACTGCCATAGCGAGGGCCAGTTCGTCCATCGCGAAAACCCGCGGCAATTCGAAAAGTAGCTTTAGGAGCGCTGTATCCATTGCGTCGCCAGCTTGCGATGATTTCAAATATTCGAATATCAGGCGTGCAACATATGCCACTTCGTTGTCTGGCGTGCCGGCTGGCGAGGGCTTGAAGAAAGTCGGCCCGGCGCTACGTCCTGCGATCATTGGGATTAGCCAACTGGCCATCACGTCCCTCCATGAATCGCCCTCGCTATAATAGGCGACCTCGTCCACGATGGCCGTTCCGTATCTGAGTCTTGTTTCCGTCGCTTGATCGCCGATGAGCCGGGCGAGCGAGATTTCGAAAGGGATGAGGGCTAGGTTACGCTCGGTATTAGCGCGCAATCTGGGTGGCATGCCAATCAATTCTATCGTTGTCAGCATAGCCTGAAGTGCGTCGACGTCAAGGCTCGCCCTCCATAGATCTGGTGTGGTATGCCATTCGTCCATGGCGTTGTCAGGGACGCGCACTAGCTTCTCTAGGGGAACCCCTTCTGACGTTGGTTTTAGCACGACGCGCAGGGCAACGAGGTTGGCGGAGTAGTAGGCAAGCTGGCGCACCTGGTCCGGCGGAACCGGCCGATACGTGGTGTATTTGTCCGAGCCGTGTCGGTTCCGGTAGGTCCTGATCAACACCTCAAGCACCTCAAGCACCCTCGGGCGCTCCATGTCGGATAGGCCGGTGAAGATTTCCTCCGCGAAGTCGAGCATCGTTTTTCGTGCAGCCAGCGCTTGATGCGAGAGCAATGCGTACAGTAGGTCATCGTCCGGCTCGGTGGGACCTCGCCGACCGGCGCACGCCTTCTCGGCAGCCTCAACGAGTTCATCTATGACCCGGCGCGCGACTAGGTACTCGCCGAAGGTCGCGTGCAGGAATTCGTAGCTGCGCCGCGACTGCTCGAATGCCGCCGGCTGCCGTCCCGGTCCAGCCGTTCGCTCGCCAGCCCCGGTCAGCATTCGGGCCTCAGGCGCATGCACGAAGAAGAACTCCCCGATGATCCGCTGCCCGGCCTCAGCTGGACGCGACCTTTCCATCAGTCTCGGGTCCAACGCCTCGAGATCCTTGCCAAGTGGCTCCTCGCCGATGTCCTGCCGGCCCCGGTTGAACATGGCGAGCGCGGCGATCTCAAGCCGGGCGAGGTGGTCGCGAACCCGCTGCTCCAGTTCATCCGGGTGCGGGTCATGCCCGAGGTCGAGTTCCTTGGCTGCCTCCCGGCGGGCGAACTCATCGAGCAGCCGCCGGTAAAGCTCGCTAGTCCCCAACTCGGCATCGAGCGGCGGCATAGCCAGGTCAGCTGCATAGATCGCGAGCATCGTCAGCAATAGCGGCTGCGTCGCGAGTTCATGCTGGCTAAGTGCAGCGCTCAGTGTCAGCTCGCCCATCTTCCCGGCTGCTATCGAGGCTGCGTTGGCCCGCCGCCACCGCCCAAGCCAGTCTGCGATGTCGTCGTCGCTGAACGGGTCGAGCTTAACGATGGTCGTCCCGTACGGTATACGGACTCGATCAGCCACCACCGTCCGGGAGGTCACGACGACGATGACCGGCCGTTGCTGCTCAGCCTCACGCTCTTGAAACTCCATGACGTCTTGGAGGTAACTGCTCCGGTCGTGCTCACTGGCTTGGAGCAGCTCATCGAGTCCGTCGAGTAGCACTACCAGCACGGTGTCCTGGCTCTGCTCGGCGAGTTCCCACCACTCCATGTGGCGGTGAGTTCTGTGGTACAGGGCCTCCTCAATCTGCTTGATGACCCGGGCGTTAGCTTCGACCTGCCGTAGCGGCACCCGCACCACCGTGTACGCCGTCGGCGGCAACCGCGCGGCGAACACCTTCGCCAGCATCGACTTCCCGGCCCCCGGATGCCCAAGAAGCAGCATCGGTACCCGCGTCGCATTGGGTGAAGTGACGTACGCGGCAAGCAGCAGATCGAAGTCGTCGCGCGACGGAAAGCCATTCCACCAACCTTCGTCTGACGGCCGAGCCGATCGCCCGCCGAGCCGTTCGATGGAAGTGACCCGGTATCGAGGATTGACGTAGCTGTCGTCTACCGTAGGAAAATCGATATCCGGCCCATAAGTCCGCATGTCCTCCGAGATGATCCTTTTGGTGAGGACGGCGCGGTTTGCCATCGCCACGCGCTTCCGTAGATCGGACGTCGTACCTGCAGGTGCGGCCCAGACGGGCATAGGACCGGTCTGCGCGGCACCGCCGCCTGTGACATCGAGCGCCAGTAGCGCCTCCACCCGGCTTAGCGCATCGCGCCTGCCGTCAAGCACCGCGGCAATGTCTGCACGCAGCTCACCGACGGCCGACCGCGTGGCCGCATGCTCGCCGAGCATTGCCCAGATCATGAACTCCGGCACAGTCGCCGCCAGCATAAGGAAGTGTGACCGGTACCGTTCGGCAGCACCATGGGCGATAGCGCTCCATTCAAGCCGGTTAATCCAGCGAGTCTGTGCAGTCGAAAGGCCCGAGATAAAATCATCGATCAAGTCGGTTATTTGAGTGAACCAAGGTTCGACGAGCCTGACGTTCTCCTCGAATCCGCATGCGGCCGACGGTGAAGGTATTTCAACGGTGTACAACCGGTCATAAACCGTTACCCCGTGAAGCTCTCTAAGACCGGCGATCAGTCTTATTTTCTCCTCATCGGAGATCTGAAATCGGCTAAATTCCTCGTCGCTGAGATGCTCATTGAGCACCTCGAAGAACGCCGCTACCACGATCGTTGTATGCGCCGCCCCGATCAGTTGCCGCCGCTCATACCCTTTGGTCCCTGCCACTCTCTCGGACGTTCTACGGATCACCTTCCGCAGCAGTCCTAGCGCCTGGTCCTTCTGCTCAAGCCACCCCCACACCGCCGCGAACATCCCAAGCGGGGCGAGCGCGGCCGGCCCCACAGCGGCAATCCCAGCCGCTGCCCCAGCGCCCAAGATCACCCCACCGAGCACATTATCGAGTTTCTCAATCCACTTCGGCTCATAATGCCCGAGTATCCCGAGCGCTCCCTCAAACGTAAGACTAGATTCCCGCTGCATTCCGACCTCATCAGTCGCCTAACAATCCAATGCTCCCAACGCTACGCGATGCCCCCATGAGTTCGCCAGCAAACCTATGAGCGCGAGGCCAACGATGATCAACATGATCGGCTCGTACCGCCAGACAGCCAATTACTCCCAGTGCTGAGATTCGTCCTGGGCGAATCTATCATAACCAGTAATGATCGCACCGTCTGCGGACCTGCGTGCCGATCAACAAGAGCCTAGAACTTGTTCATGAAGAAGCTTGACGCTGTACCGTAGACGGCGCAGATCGCCTTTAGGGTATGGCCTCAACTGGCTGAACGTCCTCGCTCATCACCTACAGAGGCGGCTACATGCGTGTTCGGAAGATGATACATACCTCGGTACCGGCACCATGATGGCAGATCAACCTGCATGAATATACGTACCCGCCCGACGTCGGCGATGCGCGCTCATGCCGCAGATGGGTCGAGGGGCTTTCTTACGGCAGTTGTGACTGTGGACATTGCGCCAGCGGCGATTCCCTGTGCCTGACGGGCGACCGGCGAACCACGCTCTTACGGGGGCATTCGGCGTCCTGCGGGGCTGCAGAGGATCTGCTGGGATCATTTCGGCCCACGCGGGCGCCGAAGCAATGACATGCCCCGGGCCAGGTGGCTCCTGGCCGCCCCGGCGCTGATGCACATCACCTGGGCGGCCTGCTGCCCGGACAGGCCCAGGTAATAATGGAGCACGACAGCCTCGCGCTGGCGACCCGGAAGGGCGCGTAGCGCGCCGACCCACGGTTCCCGGCCCAGGTCGTCGGCGGCCGCGTGCCCGGCGCCTAGCGCATCCGGCGCGGCTGCCGGCGTCTCGCGCTCACCGATAACCCGGTCCCGGCGTACCGACCGCGCTCGGTTCAGCACTGTCTGGTACAGGTAGACGCGCGCCTTCTCCGGGTCACCCAGGCGGCTCCAGGTCTGCTGCAGGGCGGCCAGCGAGTCCCGCGCGACAGTGTCAGCCGCAGCAGTGTCACCAGCCAGCAAGAGCCCGGCCAGCCGGACGACGCTGCCGTAGTACTCGGCCGAACCCAGCAGCCGCATGAACTCGTCCCCGGTCAGGCGACCGCCGAGCGCCGCGAACGCGGCAATCAACTCGTCCTGGCCGTGATCTTCCCCCGGCCGCCAATCGTCGCTCATCGGCACCCTGCCACAGTGCCCAGGCCCCGGTGCTGCGGACCCTCCGGGCTCGCCCTCTTCTCCTCCACGACAAAACGGTAGCCGACTGCATCAGCGCGACGACCCTCTGCGCACTCAGCGGATACGGGTCTGGCGGCATCTGGCGACCGACCGACCCGCTCATTATCTCTGCAAACGCAGTCCGCTCAGCTCAGCGGCGTCTGGTCGCGAAAGTGATGATCGTACCGGACAAGTCGCTGCCGGGGTCAGATCAACCGGCCGCTTACCACGCGGCCTCGAGGTCCGCCGACAGCCGCCCCGTCCCGCGGCTCGCGCTCTCGGGCGTCTACTTCCAGGCAGATGCCCGAGCCCTGCCCGGTCATGCCGAAAAGCGGAACGCAGCGCTGGGACGGTTTACTCTCCTCGATATCAGACCAAGGGCTCAGCAAGTTGCTTAACTTGCGAAACTTGTGTCACGTCTAGCGCAGGGGTTTGGAGCCAGCCCAACGTAGTTGCGCTTTGACTGAATTATTTGCTTACCGGCAATTGCCCAAGAGCAAATTCTTGAGAAGAATATACAGGCGGCGCTTGCTATGAGTGAGGGTTGACTTTCGCCAGGCACGGCCTGACAATGCCTTAAGCGAGACGTACCAATAGGGGCGGACGCGGCCAGATAAAACTGCGAACAGAAAGACCTGACATGTCACCTGACGACAAGCCTGAGGCGTTCTCGGCACGTGAAATCACACCCGAACAGTCTGTCATGCTTGTGCAGTCCATGCTGGTCGATTGGCGAGTCATGGAGCACCTCCACCAACAAGGTGTAGTCGAATCTCCGTTCGCGATGCGCGAGGACGGGTGCTGCGCACCATCCGGCGGAACATGCTGCGTGAATAGGCGACCTTGAAGTTGAATAGAAATTGATCACCAACCAGCAACTCAGAGAGACCTTCCTGACGCCTCAGATGGAGGGCTACTTCCAGGAGAAGCTGCCCCATGTCCCTCAACACGAACTCGCGGTGCAGATTGAGGAATGTCTAAAATTCCTTTTTATTGCACACCTTTGCCCCGGAAACATTCCAGTTACTCAGGCGATTGACGATGTGTGGCACCTATGGATTTTGGAGACGGTAGAGTATTGCCGCCTCTGCTCGTCACTGGCTGACGGAAACTATATTCATCACTCATCCGATGTCTTTGCGCGTCATGCCGGCCACGCGCCACCCGAAAATACCCTGGAGGACGACGTAAGCATACTGGGTGTCTATGTGCTGAATTTCGGGCCATTCCAAGTGGATCGGGTGCCGTACTGGCGAATGGCGTCGTATCTTGTGACGCATGGAGGCATGACGTTGGGCGACCTGAACGCATGGCTGACAAGGGGAGTCGCCGCGGCGATCTAGCTGGTAATGAGGACGCGATTCAACCCCGCTGCATCCTTGCGGGTGCTCAGACCTCAATGTGCAGATAGGAGGAGGCATCGGCCGCTGTGAGCTGGTACACAGGCCGCGAGTGGCACCACCAGATGCCCTGTCTGATTGGTGCTGAGCTAGCCGTAATGACCGGCTGCAGCTCGTGGTGTGGGCTCTCTGCCCGAGCGAAACCGGCCAGCGATCCACCCCATCAACTCACTAACTGTTCAGCCACAGAGCGGATCCACGCTGAACCGAGCGGCTATTACCAGATTGTCATGCGTCGCCACACACCACGACCATAGACAGAAGACGACGCGGATTATTATGAATTTGATATCATCTTCGTTCAGCTCCCTCGATGCTACGACCGTCCGGCCGACAGCGCCATCGTCGTCTTCGGAATATCGGGCGCGGCCTTTAGAACCGCAAGAGCATGCCCACCTCAGGATGATCGTCCAGAAACGATGGGAGTCGTCTGATAAGGCGTGCATACTCATCAGCCCTCTCAGGATGGTGCGCCATGGCAGTCCTGACTCGCGTCACGGTTCCGTCCATCATGCAGCTGAGCATTGGCAACACAGTCCAGCTGTCGCTGGAGGCGCAGACTGGTGCCGGTTACTTTTGGACGGTTAACGCCGACTTGGGTGGCCATGTCGAGGTAGCGCACAGCTACTCGCCCGGAATTGGCACCGGGTCACCTAGCGAACAACTCATTATTCTGACGGCTCGCGCTGAGGGCACCGACCGCCTCCGGTTCGACTATCGACGCCCGTGGGAGGCGCCTCACGTTGACGACCATTTCGTTATCGAAATACACGTAGCGTCCTGATCTGCACCACAGCGGTTCAGCCTGAGACATGCCCGGCGTAGCTACCGGCGGCGCAGCAGGCGCTGTACGAAGGGACAAAAGATGGCGATCACGCTGGAGCAGATACAAGAGGCAATCACTCAGGCCCGGGCGTCCTGGCAGGCAGGTCCGACATCGATGATGGCCCTGACAGAGCAGGAGCGCCGATCTCGATTGGGGGTGACCGACCGGGCCGCTGCAGTCAGCCAGGCGCGTGCGGTCGCGGGCGCCGTGGAGCCGGAGGTACTAGCCGCAGCGATCGCCTCATCATGGGACTGGCGGCAGAACAACGGCGTGACTGCCGTCAAGGACCAGGGTAACTGCGGGTCGTGCGTATCCTTCGCCTGTGTCGCCGCGCTCGAGTCGATCCTGCTCATCAAACACGGGTACACGGCGGATCTGTCCGATGGCGACCTGCACTTCTGCTCAAGTCACGGCGCGAACTGCGGCGGCTGGGACCCCGCGTCGGCGATCGGGCAACTGGAAACCCGCGGCGTGTGCGACAACGCGTGCGCCCCCTACCAGCCCGGCGTGTGTAACGACTGCGCTGGCCGCGACTCGCGCGCCATCCGCACCGGCGGTCCCGCGTCGTATGTGGCAGCGGCGTCGTTTAAGAACATCATCAGCAATGACCGGCCTCTTGTCGCCTGCTTCGATGTCTACGAGGACTTTTTCAGCTACACGCAGGGTGTGTATACGCACGTGACCGGCAACAAGGTCGGCTCCCATTGCGCCGAGGTGATCGGCTATAACGACGCCGGTGAATACTGGATCTGCAAGAACTCGTGGAGCACTGGGTGGGGCGAAGCCGGGTTCTTCCGGATCAGCTACGGTCAGTGCGGAATTGACGACGCGATGTGGCAGATCACCGACCCGATCTTCCTCGCGGTCGGGGTCGCGTTCCAGGCCAACACCGGCAACCTCTGGTCCACTGGCCCGATCGGGACCCGGGATGTTGGCCTCGGGATGAGGGCCGGCACCAGCCCCAGCATCGCGGTGACACCAGGCGGGGACACCATCGCGTTCCAAGCCAACACTGGCAACCTGTGGACCACCGGTCCTGATGGTACTCATGATCACGGCCTGGGGATGATGGCCGGCACGAGCCCCAGCCTCGCCGAAGTCCTCGGCGGCTACACGGTCGCGTTCCAAGCCAACACCGGCAACCTGTGGACCACCGGCCCCGATGGCACCCATGATCACGGTCTAGGGATGTTGGCCGGCACAAGCCCCAGCCTCGCCAACGTAGCAGCAATCGACGGGGGCTGGGAGTGCGCGTTCCAGGCGAATACCGGCAACCTGTGGATTGTGGGAAATGACAATCGCGGCGACATGCACTTGGGGATGATGGCCGGCACCAGTCCCGCTATCACGTCAATGGTCGGCGGAGGCTGGGAGTGCGCGTTCCAGGCGAACACCGGCAACCTATGGGTGATCGGCAAGGACAACCGCGGCGACATGCACTTGGGAATGATGGTCGGCACCAGCCCCAGCATCGCTTGGATGCCAGACGGCAGCTGGCAATGCGCGTTCCAGGCGAACACCGGCAACCTATGGGTGGTCGGCAAGGACAACCGCGGCGACATGCACTTGGGAATGATGGCCGGCACCAGCCCGCATATCCGTGCAGTTGCCGGCGGCTGGGAAGTGGCGTTCCAGGCGAACACCGGCAACCTATGGACTGTCGGACCGGATGGTGCGAAGGACCACGGTCTGGGGATGATGGCACACACCAGCCCCAGTGTCGCCCGCCCGGCCTAGCGATGTATTGATGGCTCAGTGAACCATTTCCTGCTAGCCGCTCCGAACATGCGAATTTGAGCGCGTTCGATTCATGGGTCAGGACCACAAAGAATCGATCTGCAACTGGGCTGTAACGCGCTCTCATGCCGCGAGTCGGGTCAGTCGATGGGCTTACGGAAGAACACCCGGTTGAATCCGTCTTGGTCGGCCCGGTGGGTCTCGGCGTACCCACGGCGAGGGTAGTAGGCGAGATTCTCGGTCATGGTCTCGTTGGTGTACAGCCGGATCTCGCGAAGACCCAGGCCGCGGGCCTGTTCCTCAGCTAGTGCGAGCAGCCGGGCGCCGATCCCGCGGCCCTGGGCTGCGGGCAGGACGGCCACATTGTCCAGCAGCAGATAGCCAGGCTGGGCAATGATGATGGCAAAGCCGGCGATCTGCCCGTCCTCGAGGGCAGCCCACGCCTGCCCGTCGCGGACCGCCTGCGCGTAGTCGGCGGTCATCGGCGCCGGGGCCCGGCCGATCCGGGGCACGTACTTCTGGTAAGCGGCAGCCGCGATCACGCGGAGCTCATCGACGTCGCCGGGGCCAGCACGGCGGATCATGACCACAGCCGAAGAATAGACAGTTCCCCCGCGCGCAGCGTGCGAGAGGCGAGCGGCTGGCGGGGTGCCGCGCTCAGCTGGCATCGTGCAACCGCGACGTGGCGTGGCACGTCTAACCGGCTATGAGAGGCGCGATAGCTGCCCTGCTCGCTGTCGCGGCGGCGGTGCTGCTGACCGCGTGTGCCCACGGAACCGGTCGTGCCATCGGCCAGCCCCCGGCCACTGCGGGAACCTGGGCCTCGGCGGAACCGGCCGCGGCGCCGGTACCCGGCTGGCGGGTGCTGCCGGGGCAGTTCGTCTCGTTGCGGTTCGCCCCGGCCAGCCAGCAGACCCAGGGGCCGATGGGGTTCCTGGAGGTGGCGCTGGGTAACGTGCGGACCGGTGCTGTGGTCCGGCGGCTGCTCCCGGCTTCGGCCAGCAGCGGCATGCAGGTGTCCGGCCTGGCCCTGGACCGGGCACGCGACCTATGGATCACCTACAGCAAGGGGCCAGCCTACGGGGGTGACGTCGCGGGCGGTGATCCGCGCCCGGATACCTGCGCCAACGAGATCGACGAGGTGCACGCCGGCACCGGGCGTGTCACCGTTTTCCTGCGCACCGGCGACAACGTCCTGATCAGCGGGGCGCGCCCCAGCCCTGACGGCACGCGGCTGGTGTACACCGAGGCGGCCTGCGCCGCGTACTTCGACGCTCACCTGCGGGTAACCGACCTACGGTCCGGGCGGAGCTGGACAATCGGCCAGACCGTGCCGCGCTGCCACCTGCTCACCAGCCCAGCCTGGAGCGCGAACGGCCAGGCCCTGCTCGTCGGCTACGACCCGCCCGGCCACACTGGCTACAGCGGGCCGCAAGGCACCTGCCCGGCCTGGTCGGCCGGGCGGCTGGTCCAGCTGGACGCGCTGACGGGCCAGCCCGGACTGACCGGGACAACCATGCGGGCCGACCCTGGCTGCCAGATCACCTCCGTGGCCGGCGGCGCCGGCGGCGGCATGCTCGCTATCGAAGGGTGCGGTACCGCCCCGGACTATACCGACGGCCCGGCCCGGCTACTGGTCCTGTCCGCCAGCACGCACCTGGTACGCCGGCTCAGCCTCGGCACGTGCGCCGACGGCAGCGACCTCGCCGTCAACCAAGCCGGCACGAGTACTCTGATCAGCGCCTACCTGTACTGCAACCCGCAGGGTCACCCCGGGCCGGTAACCCGGCTGTGGGAGTATCACGACGGCACGCTCCGGCTGATCACCAGCATCCCCGGAGACACCAGCGGCGCCAGCATGATGTCCTGGCTGAGCTAGCCGACGCAAACAGGCCGGGGAACTGCTCCGAGGCCGCCGATCAAGGCCGGCGAGGTCACGGCCCGAGCTTGCCACCGGGCCGGCAACCGCCGTGCGCCTGGTCCCCCGGCTCCAGTGCACCTCGATCGGCCCCGGGCGGTGACCAGCACCTCATGCAAGCGCTCCACCACCAGCGGCCGCCACAAGAGCCTGCCCTGCACGAATCTGCCCAAGGACCCTGCACCGAGCGCACCCAGGAAGGTAATCCGCCCTCTACAGTCAAAGGCGCCCTCCTGACGCCACGCTGAACCGGATGATCTGTGATACAGCGCAGCCTAACTGCCGACCACCGCCCGGATCTGCCGAATAGCGGACGCTTCGCGCCCGCATACATATGCGCTGACCAGTATGCATCAAGGGTTGCGGCGGCTGTCAATTCAGCCTTGTGATTCATATCGCGGGTGCGCGAACGCTGATTCGGCACCTGATCATGATGTCGAGTTCGCTACAGTGCAGTAGCGAAGAATCGCTGGTTCCGGGCTCTCGGTACCGCTAATTGATATAGCAGGTATTCAGGTCAGGCGCTGTCGGCCGCCATCATCTGTTATGCGCACCATGAGGAGCGCTTGCCCGCTGCCTAACGTCAGTGGCACATGCCAGGCCGCGAACTTGCTTCCCGGCCGTCGCCAGGCGCTACCGTTAGGGCATACGCTCAGTGTTGTGACTGGTGATCGTGGTCCGATCATCGCGTGGAGCGCGGGCGTGAGTACCGCGGCGGTGGGCCTGGCTGCCTTGTTCGCCACTGGCAAGGCGCCGCTCGATCACATCCTGTTCAGAAGCCTCACTGTCATCGGAGTCATGGCATTCTTGGTTTTGATGGGTTCGGCTATTCGTCGCCCGTCTCGCTCCCAGGCTCTGCCCGTCGATGAGACCGCGCGCGGATTCGCCGCGTCACGGGCGGGCCAGGTCGGTCATATAGATCAGATGCCGGTTCGCTGGGAAGTGACAGATGCGGCTCGCGAGACAATGCCGAGTGGGCTCGTAGGCGGTGATAGTACTGCGGCGGACTTGCTGCGGTTTGCGGGAGAATTCGGCGAGTTTGGTTCGGCGTTTGCCCGAATGCGCCCGCAGAGGATGGTGGTCCTGGGTGGACCTGGCGCGGGAAAGACTACGCTTGTCAGCAAACTTTTCCTTGACCTGCTGACCAGAAACGGCCAGCTGGGAGTTCCTGTCAGTTTTTCCGCTGTCAAGTGGAACGTTGATGAGGACATCGCTGGATGCATTGCCGCACAGCTCAATGTGACGCATAAGGCGGCTTCGCGGGGCCTGGCAGAGGGAGAGATCTTCCCCGTCATCGAGGATTTTGATGAGCTGCCGCCTCTACTACGTGTTGAGGCCATCAAGAGAGTCAATGATCTGGGACCAGATATTCCGCTCCTCATAACTAGCAGGCCTGGCGCTTACCTGAATGCGGTAAAGGATAGCCTTAGGCCGATCCGTAACGCTGCGGTAGTCGAACTCTGCCCGTTGGGCATTCCCGACGTTGAGGCTTACCTGAAGTTCAATACGCCTGCAGGATCTGTCAGCCGATGGTCGGAGGTATCGGGTTGCCTGACAGGGCCGGATGGCGGGCTGCTGGCTAAGGTATTGACCAATCCGCTGATGCTGTGGCTTGCTCGCGAAATTTATGAAGGTGAGGAAACCGATCCGGGGGAACTTGCCGACGAGAGTCGGTTCGGCGATCAGGAGGCGATAGAGGACCACCTGCTCGATGAGCTAGTTCCTAGGAAGTTCGCTAACGATGATGCTGCGGGGAGCGGAACGTCCCCCTGGACAGGGCGGCAGGCTCAGCGGTGGTTGGCGTTCCTCGCCGCTGACCTGGATAAGACCCGTTCACGAGACATCGCATGGTGGCGGCTACCTGCGATGGCATCTGGCGGCCGACTCGTGACTTCCGCCGTTCGCGGGGTGCTCCTAACCGCGGCCGCTTGGTATGCGGCCGCCTGGGCGCTCCGTCATCTTGGCGGCTGGCGGCACGCCATCGATCCGGCTCTGGTGCTGCGCGGTCCCCTAGGCCGCCACATTGTCCCTCTCTGGACGCATCTTCATGTCTTCCTCCATGCCGACCGTAGTCTGCCGACCGTGATAGATAGGGTCGCCCGATCAATTCCGTATCCCCTTTTGCTCGTTGAATTGTTCGCGCTCCTAATCGCCATAGCAAACGGCGCGCTTTGGGCTCTATCCGAGTCACGGCGGCCAGGGGGAGCTACGGGATATCACGTATGTACCATTGGGATACGATTGCGTGACGTATTCTTCGCCGCCGCCAGTGTGCTGGGCGTGACGCTCTTGATCGCGGCTTTCCTCACGCTAATAACGCAAGCAGCAATTCCTAGGAACGAGAGATCTGGATTCTCCGCCTGGCTGTTTCACGCGAGTTCGGCAGGCGTCCTGCTACTGGTGATATTCCTCTGGGGGCTGACATCGGTGGCGGATCCGCTCTTCGTTAAACGACTTGATATGTCCGGGTTGCCCAGCCCCGACAAGGCATTGCGACTGTCAAGACGTCTTACGCTCCTGGTCCTTTCGTGGGAACGAATATCCAGGTTGCTACTGCTGTGGCTCATCTTCGACCCTGTGATCGTGGTGGCTTACGGCGCGTACGAGATAGTTGCCATCTCGTGCCAAACTATTCTAGGAGGCCGACACACAGCGCCAGGTTTTTACGACGACGCCCGTCTTTGGCTTGCCTGCACCCGCCGCATGCCATGGAGGATAATGAAATTCCTGATGAAGGCCGAACGCCTCGGGATACTCCGGCAGACGGGCGGCATCTATCAGTTCCATCACATCCACTTGCAGCGGCGGCTTTCGGCGCAGCACGTGGAATTGTCCCGCCGACTCACAGATGTGGCCATACCTGGCATCCGCTGGTGCTGGAGGCGTTCGGGCCCCGGACGGCTTGACACCGAATGGCAGCCTAGCTCGGCCGCGCCCTGGACGCTGCCGATATGGACGCTCTGGTTCGAAGAGCATGCGAAGGCTGCCAAGACAGGGGAGAACGGAGTTGCGCTAGGTTCCCCTGTCGGAGACGCCTACCGGGAAGGCCCTGGCGTCGCCCAGCGCTTCGATGGCGTCGACGGCGGTACCCCTTGGATACAGTGTTACGTTCCTGGATACAAGCCTAGCGTGGTCGCCGAGCCTGTATGGCAAGCATTGCAGAGCGTCGGAAAACAGACAGTGCACAATATTGGCCGCGAGGGATCAGTGGGCGCCATGACCGCCCTCGGCTTCCCGGTTGACGAGATCGTTGTTCCAGAAACGACACGTGTAAGTCTGGCTGGAGGGTCGCTGGGGTATGGACTGCTGCTACGCGGGAGCCCTCGGGAAAGCTGGCGCTGGGAGCCGACCTGGGAATTTCTGGCTCAAGCGAGATCGGCGATTGTCCGTTCATCACCAGCCATGATACTGATAGGCGTCAAAGCGGTTATGTGCTGGACGGTACCGCGACTACAGATCGAAGACCAGCGATACCGGGCATTGCCCAACATCCTCGCAGACAGCGACCTGACGCGCGCCATCGTAACCCTGCCAGCGCCCCGCCCAGCTCAGCGTCTTGGCAAAGTCCGCTGGCAGGAGCGAGAAGAAGACCGGCGAGATCGCAGCCTCCTTGCATTCGTCAGCGGACCTGACGGCAGGTCGTCGCGCATCGCTACAGCAAACGTTAAGCTATTCAGGCAGCGAAATGCCACGTACGTCGCCGCCAGCGTATACCTAGTAAGGGATCTCCCGGCCTCGATGGCCGCCCGAGAGCATGTGTCAGATAAGAGTTCACAAATTTCTTTTGACGAACTAATCGGCTATATGTCAGCGGCATGGCACGCCGCTGCCGAGATCCTGCCCGCTCTTATCGTTGACGATCCGGTCGCTGTACCGCCCGTAGGCGTGCCAAAAATCATAATGAGCCTGGGTGTGTATCCGGACCAAGACGCTCCAAGCAGCTGCGATATCCGTGATCTCGTGGATTTTTCGCCTTTCGAAATGAGAGATGACCGCCAGCTTACCAACATGTCAGTCAAGATCCAGGGCCCCCTTTATCTCAGCCGGGGCGAGCGCACTCTGCAAACACAACGTGCCCTGATCTACCTAATTCAGCACAGTGGATATGATCCCATCCCTCGCAGCTGACCTCAATCACCGGGTGCCGTCCTTGAGTCGGATACGGCGGCGATCCTGCTCGAGTCACCGAGTGGTCGACCATCTCTGCATATTTATGCGCTGCCATCCTGCGCCTATAACGCTCTCCTCTGCCGCGTTGAGGCACGCACCGGGACCACCGGCACCGAGTCGCGGAGCCTTGACTGACGTCCGTGGCATGCTGGCTGGATGTATGGCCGGATCTCCCGCTACAGCAGGAGCCAGACCGCTGCGGACCGGAGGCGCTGGACATCGCCGACCTGGACGCGCCACTGGTCGCCGCCTTCCTCGACCACCTGGAAGCCGACCGGCACAACACGGTGCGGACCCGCAACTGGCGCCTCGCCGCCATCCACTCGCTGTTCGGCTACGCCGCACTGCACCACCCCGAACGCGCCGCCGTCATCCAGCGGGTCCTGGCCATCCCGGCCAAGCGCCACGAGCGCACACTGCTCACCTGGCTCACCGCGCCAGAGGCCGGCGCCCTGCTGGCCGCACCCGACCGGGGCACGTGGACCGGCAGGCGCGATCACGCCATGCTCGTGCTCGCCGTCCAGACCGGGCTGCGGATCTCCGAGCTGATCGGCCTGTCCCACGGCGACGTCGTTCTCGACGCCGGGGCGCACGTCCGTTGCATGGGCAAGGGCCGCAAGGAGCGGGCCACGCCGCTCACCGGACTCACCGTTGCCGTCCTGCGGGCCTGGCTCACCGAGAACCCGGGTCAGGCCCATGACCCGCTGTTCCCGGCACGCACCGGGACACGGCTCAGCCACGATGCCATCGAGCACCGCCTCGCCGTCCATCTCGCCACCGCGCGCCAGCTGCCCCTCGTTGCGGACCAAGCACGCCACCATGCACACCCTGAGACACACCTGCGCCATGCGGCTGCGACACGCCGGAATCGACGTTGCCGTCATCGCACTCTGGCTCGGCCACGAGCAGATGGCCACCGCCAACATCTACCTGCACGCCGACATGGAGGAGAAAGAGCGAGCCATCGCCCGAGTCACCCCGCCCGGCACGGCGCCCGGCCGCTACCAGCCGCCCGACCCGCTACTCGCCTTCCTCGACAGCCTCTGATTGTTCCGACCTGCCGCCAGTCGATAGCCCTGCCACGCACACCAATCCGCGCCCAGGTCGGAACAATCACGAGGTCGGATCAATCGGCGTTGTCCCGATATCGGAACAACGCCGAGTATGAATGCCTACTCGCTAAGTAGGAATCCTGGAGTTCCAGTCGCGCATAATGCCACGTTCGGGATCGGACGGCAGCAGCGCCGACGGATGATGATCGCGGCGGCTGCATCTCTGCACAGTCATCAGGTGATCTGGAGATCGAGATCACCGCCGGGAGATCGAGACGGCCGGCCTCAGCCGGTGAGG
The DNA here is from genome assembly GCA_963822765.1 of uncultured Actinomycetes bacterium. Classification (GTDB taxonomy): domain Bacteria; phylum Actinomycetota; class Actinomycetes; order Streptosporangiales; family Streptosporangiaceae; genus Palsa-504. Next base: position 58,493 of record CAWGJL010000007.1, read on the forward strand.
TCGAAGCCGGCGACCACCTTGACCGGCCGCAGCCGCACCACCAGCTCACCGGGCACGCTGTTGCACCTGCCGAACTCGTCGGCCCGCTCGGCGCCCATGTACCGCGCCCCGATCGCGGTGGCGGTCCGGAGCAGCTCGGCCGGGTCCTCGGACAGCTCAGCCTCCCCCTGGACCTGGACGAACCCGTACGGCGGCTCCTCCAGGTCGACGCACAGGGTGGCCCGCGGATCCCGGGCCAGGGCGCGGCCCTTCGCCGTCTGGCTGCCCGTGTTGAACACCAGGCTGTCGCCTTCGACGATGAACCACACCGGGGCGACCAGCGGGCGCCCGCTCGGAGCCAGGTAGGCGAGCTTGCCGGTCCGGGTGCCGTAGCTGAGGAACTCCCTGACCTGCGGGTCGCCGAGATCGGCCACGCTAGGCGCCGATCGCGTTGCGCAGGCCGGACACCCGGCGTTCCCGGCGCAGCGCCGAGGCCACCACTCGGTCGCGCCATGAGGTGCTGATCGCGGCGTGGTAGCCGGGTTCCTCCAGGACCTCGGGCCCGGGCGCGTCGATCGCGCGGACGAGCCGGAACCTGCGGATCCGCCGCCAGCCGGGCACCTCGAGCAGCATCGGGATGTGCTCGTCCAGTGGAACGTCGGCCTGGTCAGCGCGAACCCTGCCGCGCGGGCCGCGATGGCCGCGGTGGGGGTGGGGGGACCCCACCGCGGCCATGCTCACCATGGCCCCACGTCAGGCGGCGTGCTCGGTCAGGTAGCGGATGTAGCCGGCCACGTCGTCGGCGACGAGCCGCCCGATGGCGTCGCTCGAGTACACGGCGACCCGCACCGTCCCGTCCGGCGCCAGGACGAAGCCAGTCGATTGCAGGTAGTGCGGGTCGTCGTTGACGTACGCGCCGGTCGCCGCGGCGACCTTGCCGGCGTCCGCGCTGTGCCCGACGGGGAAGCGGAGCTGGTGCTTGGCGGCGAGCGCGGCGGAGTTCTCCTCGTCGTCGACGGACAGCGCGACGACCTTGACGCCGAGGTCGGTAAGCGCGTCGAGCGCGCGGGAGAACGCGGCGAGCTGCGCGTTGCAGTACGGGCACCAGGACCCGCGGTAGATCAGGACGACGCCGTACGAGCCGACGAGGTCATCTGGCAGCGAGATCGTGCCGCCGCCAACAGCGGGGACCTCAAGTGAGGGGAACGGCTGGCCATTGCGCAGTCGGGACATCGGCATCCTTCCGGGGTAGTGGACTACTTGGTCCACCATGCCAAGAAGAAACTGGACTCGCAAGTCCAATCGATCTACACTGCGCACGTGGCCACGAAGGCAGGTACTCCCCCGCGGCGGCTGACGGCCCGCGGCGCGGCGACCAGAGCCCGGATCGTCGCCGCGGCGGCCTCGCTCGTCTACGAGCGAGGGTTCGCCGGCACGAGCCTGGACGACGTCATGGCGGCAACCGGCACGAGCAAATCGCAGCTCTACCACTACTTCGCCGACAAGGACGCGCTCATCCGCGAGGTCATCAAGGCCCAGCTCGGCCGGATCATCGCCGCGCAAGAGGCAGCGGGCCTGCACGAGGTCTCGTCGTGGGAAAGCCTGCAGCGGTGGTGCGATCACTTCGTGACCGCCACCCGGGCGACGCAAGGCGCCGGGGGCTGCCCGCTCGGCTCTCTCGTGGGCGAACTGGCCGACCAGTCCGAACCCGCGCGGCGCGTGCTCGCGCAGTGCTTTGCCGAATGGCAGTCATATCTGTCCGAGGGATTCAAGGCCATGCGCGACAACGGCGAACTCGCCGCGAAGGCCGACCCGGCCGAGCTCGCGCTGACGATAATGAGCGCGCTGCAGGGCGGACTGCTCATGGCCCAGGCAATGCGCAGCGCCCGTCCGCTGGAACTCGCCCTGAACATGGCACTCCAGCACATGGCCGCATACCGGCGCCACCCAAAGCAGCCAGCACGGCGCTGATCAGCGACCGAGCAAACGGCGGCCGCGGCCGCCATCTGCCGCGTGATCGACACCGGCCTGACCGCCTACGAGCAGCGCGTGTTCGTCGCGATGGTCGTCGACGGCATCCCGCTGGACGCCCTTGCGGCGCGGCTCGGGTCCGCCGGGGCGCCATCTGCAAGGCGGTCCTGGACGTCCGGGGTACGATCCGCCGGGAACTGGCCGCTCACGCACCGCCGCTCTGGCATGCCCCCGTGACCGTCGCGATCTCCATGCGGGCTATGTAGCGTGTCGTTCGTGGCGGTGAATGCGGAGCAGGCCGAGGACTGGAACGGGGCGAGCGGGCGGGAGTTCATCGAGCAGCGTGAGCGGCATAAGCAGATGCTGGGCCGGCTGAGGACGCGGTTGCTGGCCGCCGCGCAGATCGAGGATGGGGAGAACGTTCTCGACATCGGGCCCAGCTGCGGTGAGATGACCATCCTCGCCGCACGCGCCACCGGCAGCGGGCACGCTCTGGGCGCGGACCTGTCCCAGATCCTGGTAGCCGAAGCGCGCCGGCTCGCCGCTGCTGCTGGCGTCGCTAACGTCAGGTTCGAGGTTGCTGACGCTCAGGTGCACCAGTTCGGGGCCGGGAGCTTCGATGTGGTGCTGAGCAGTTCGGTGTCATGTTCTTCGATGACGCGGCGGCGGCGTTCGCCAACTTGAGGAGGGCGCTGCGGCGCGGCGGCAGGCTGGCGTTCCTGTGCTGGCGCACTCGCGAGGAGAACCCCGTCTTTACCTCCGGGTTCGCCGAGGCCGCGGCTGTCCTCGGCCTTCGCGAGATGCCCGGGCCGGGTGCTGCTTTCTCCCTCGCCGATACCGGCGTGGTGGGCGCGTTGCTGAGGGGCGCGGGGTTCGGCGGCATCGAGTTCGTGAAGGCGGATGAGCCGATGCTCATCGGCCGTGACGTGGACGACGTGCTTGAGTACGAGCGTGCTTCCCCGACTGCCACCGAGGTGCTGACCGGGCTCGGCTCAGCACAAGCCGCCGAACTGACCGGACAGGTCCGGGACCGCCTGGCGGCGTACGCCTCGCCAGATGGCGTGATCATGCCAGGCGCGGCGTGGCTGGTCACGGCGCAAGCTGTATGAACCGGCCCTCTACCGCTGTACCGCACCCGGCGCTTCAGTTCACGCGAGCAGAGCCACACAGACTGGCTTGTTATGCGAGACACCGTCCCAGCGACAATCAGCGGACAGGATCACGCCTATCGGCGGGTACGCGTGCGCATACCCGGCGCAGACTATTACGCTTCGTGACCTCCTGGACCGCTTGTTCCGGGCCGCCGCGGGCGGCGGCCCGGACACGGTCGCGATGATGGCGGGTCGGGCATTCTCACGATATGGACACCGGCGGGTTTCCGGACTGCGGCCGTGCGCAGCTGTGGACGTGCATTACCTGAGCACCGCCGGCGCCCGGACGGCAGCCGTGGTGGCCGCCGATGCCGCCTTCGCGCACCTGTTGGCCGAACGCACCGCCGTGGGACCCGGGTACCGCCCTACCAGCCCGGTGAGTTCCGCTGGCGTGAGATCCCGCCGCTGCGCGCGGTCCTGGACGGTCGGAGCGGCCTGGGCTGGCTATGACGGCTCCGATTGGCCCCACCATGACGTCCTAACCACTGGGCCTGCTGATCGTCGACGGGTACGCCGATCTGGACCCCCATGGCCGGCCGGCCTCGGTGCCGATGCGCACGCCGCGTTCGGCATCGCGGTGATCGGGGTGGCCAAGTCCCGGTTCCGCGCGGCGACCCACGCGGTCCCGGTCCTGCGCGGATCCTCCGTGCGCCCGCCGGTCGTCACCGCGGTCGGGATGCCCGCAGCCGACGCCGCGGACCTGGTCCGCCGCATGGCCGGCCGGTACCGGCTGCCCGACGCGCTGCGCCGCGCCGACGCCCTCGCCCGGGCAGGCCCGCCCGCAGCCACCATGAACGGCTGACCTACGCAGACGCGCGGAACGCGGCATGAGAGTAAGCCGACCCGACCACACTTGGGCTGATCGATTTGACCAAAGAGTTGCGTCACAGCGGGATTCGGACCGTAAAGTGTCCTCCGTGGCGGCCACCATAGAGCATCCAGATATTAGATACGTGGTATACCCCGTGCACCTCGACGGCCGTCGAACGGGAGCGGCACCCAGGTTGCGGCACGACCCTGACTGCAGCCACTTCGAGTGGCGAGACGGCACCATTCTGGGAACGCCTGAACTGGCGACAGAAGAACAGATGCATTCTCTTCGCGCCTGCAAGACTTGTATCGCGGCCCATGCCGAGTCTCCAAAGGGTGCACGCTCAAGCATAAAGGATGGAAGGATCGGTGAGGTCTGTCCCAACTGCAACCAGGCTATGTCCTTGACGGGTGTCTGCGACAACTGCAGCTGGTAGTCAGTCCGGGATGAAGACCGCAACCATGACGACGCCGCGGATGTACCGGAACGCGGCAAAGAGGATAACCAAAACAGGATAATTTCGGTTTGAAGCACCTACAACCAGCCTTCCCCCTTGGCGATCTCGACTGCTTCTGAGTGGGTCCGCGCACCGAGTTTGTGCATCAGGGCTGACATGCGGAACCTGGCCGAGTCCTGCGTTATTTGCAGCCCATCAGCTATTTCACCGACGGAATTACTTCCGGCAAGTGCCGCAAGCAACTGCAACTCAAATGATGAAAGCGGACTCTTGCGAAGCTTGTTCCGATGCCGATCTGGGAATCGATAGGTTTCTGGATCGAGGAGATTAATCAAGTCAATCAGGTTGTGTTGAAGTGCCACGAGTCGCGGGTGCGACGGATCGTCGATAGCGGCGACGTTCTCGACCGAAGCTGACATACTGGCGAACCAGCGCTCAAAGGTAGGTTCAGAATCCAGTTTCTGACAGAACTCCGCATAACCAACGCTGGTCGGCCCACCATCAGGGCGTACATCAATCATTATTTCGCCAATTGCGCGCTGATCCGCCCGAAAGATTCGGAACAGAGAGTCGGGAAACGAATTGGAAGAGGAATTAGGAAATGCGTCCGAGCTGAGTATTCCGGTAGCTTTGGAGAATAGATTTATGAGTTCACGGTTATCTTTATTATTTCCGAGTTCCAAGAACTGCACTCTACGGCGAACGATCTCCATCCAGGCCAGATATTGCGCGAAGACAAAAACGGTACTGCGCTTGGCGTATGCACGCTCCTCTTCTGAGCCATGTAGAAAGTAGGCTCCGAGGAAAAACTGATCTACGATATTGAAGATCCTGCTTTGCAGGTCGAATGCCGCCCATAGCAACGGATCGCGAACCTGGCTCATCAAATCTTGCCGCTCCTCGTATCTGAGGCGGGCTGCATGCTGCTGGTCGATTTCAGCCTGCAGCTCCAATCGTTGCCTGCCTGCCCGGGCGCTCAGCAATGCAGTGATCATGACACTACCCAGCGCCACCACGGCAGAGATTATGGAAACCGTCACTTCAACACTCATGAGCCAAGTTTGGCGTCCGAGGGCCAGTCAACGGTAGGTGTCACAAAGGGTTTCTCGAGGACGGTACCTCATTACTCGCAAGATGAAGCTTCTCGAGAGACGGGGCGGTGACCGGTCGCGTCCAAGCCTGGGCGCCAGCCAACGTCATGACTGGATCAGCCACGGCTACGGGACCGGATCGTAGCGGATTCCCGACCCGGAAGGCGTGAGCCTGGCAAGGCGCTGCAGGACAGGCTCGGTGCTGCGCCCCCACATCTTCGTCAGAACCCACGTCCTCCCTGCGTCATGAATGGGCGAGTCCAGGAACCACCGGCCCAGCCGCCCGCTGGCCTTTGGGTACGCGCCCACAAATGCTTCTTTCAGGTCCTCGCCGGCCAGCGTGCCTTCTACTGAAAGGAACCTGGAGGGCGGAATAACCCCCGCAAGCGCCTGAGCAGGGACGCCTGCCACGCGAAGAGCGTTAACCATAGCCAGCATGGCGTGTCTCTTCCGCAGCGGCTCGCTGTTACCTTCGGCCGTGGTAATTATGTACTGCGTCCAATCGCGTCCATCAGCACTGCCTGCGGCCCGCTCCTGCGTTGCCTTGCGCTGCAGCTGAACAGTCAGCTCGCTCGCCTCAGGCAGCGGGATGACCTGCTGTACGTCCAGCAGCAGGCGCTCGCCTACCTTGTAAGGCGTAAGCCGCACACAGCGGATGTCGAGCCCGTACATTTCCGTCAGCCACAAGACCGTGGTAGTGATTTCCCGGTCGAACCCGCCGGAGATGAGAACGATGCGGACCAGTCGGCTAAGCTTCGTGGCATCCCCGTCATCCAGCCATTCCGCTAGACGCGTATGCGCCTCCTCGATCGCATCCGGTTCCACGCGTGCCAGATACTGCTCGTAATGGCTTACCAGGTCATCGAAGGTCATGGTCGATACCATCGCCGCATAGCGCAGCGCCTGAAGCTCGAGATGCCCGCCGCCTAGAGTGCGCTTCAGCTCGAAGACGACAAGATGTCCTTCGCGGTCGATGCCGAGAAGATCAATGCGGCGCCGGGCATCGGTGAATGCCCCAAACTCCTCAGAGACGATCAGCACGTCATCAACGATCACATCCATGCGGGCGCGGAGCAGACGCTGCAGATCGGCCCGCTCCAGGATTCGCTCCGCCGCGAATGTGGATGAGGGTACATCGACCAGATCCTCAGCTGTCATCTCGAACAACGGCATGGCCTGATCCTTCCACTCCGTACCCTGGCACCGCCACAACGACGGAAATCAGCGCGTCAGTAAATCGAGTCACCAACTCGAACCCACCGGGCCGTTGGATGCCCCCATCAATGCGGCGGGACCAGGGCTCGAAGGTGGCCAAGAGTCGCCCAGGTCGATAGCCTCCTTCCGCGGCCACGCGAAGGGTCAGGTTGCTCTCCGTGAGGGGCCCCCGTCAGAACCCGGTCCAGGCTGCCAGAGTTCACGGCTACCGGCGACCACGTGGCATGGCCGAGGTCCTGCCGTGCCCGAGGTGCTTGCCCCTATACGCGGCATTAGCGTGCGGCTGCCTCGTGAGCGGCGATGCATAAACATGCAGTTGGCCGTCACTCCCTTGAGTCAACGCATGGAATCAGGCGCCGCTTAGTATTGTGTCCGGGAGTTTTTCCTTCTTTTCGCCTTGGCCTGAACTGTCCTGACCGAGGTCAGCTCCTAAAGCTTTTCTCGCGGCTGATTGTCTGGAGAGTTCTCAAGAGCACTCTGGGGCGATTCCGTGTTTCCGGCGACTATCTGCGAGTCTCGACGTATACGCTTATCAGGTGATTCCATCTTAGCCTGGTAATTTTCCAGAGGCTCGCGGAGCCCGGCCATGCCGCGAGCAAGGTGGCTCTTTACCGCGCCGCGGCTGATACCCATGACGCTAGCCGTCTCCGCTTCGGACAGGTCAGCGTAGTATCGCAGCACGATGACCTCGCGCTGACGATCCGGCAGGCGACGCAACGCGGCCACGACTGCCTGCCGCTCGAGCAAGGCCAATGCCTCGTGCTCGGCGCTGGGCATGTCCGGCACGCTCTCCTGCAGGTTCTTGTCGACCACCGTTCGGTGCCGCAGGACCGAACGCGACCGGTTCACCACCGCCTGCCGAAGGTAGCTGAGCGCCTTCTCGGCATCCCCCAGCCGCTGCCAGCCCCCGTGCATGGCCACAAAGGCGTCTTGTACCACTTCCTCAGCGGTCGGCCTGTCCCACACCAGCAACTCGGCCAACTGCACCAGTGCCTGGAAGTGCACCGAATACAGTTCCACGACCGCACTGTCTGCGCTTGACTCCGGACCTCCCCCGGAGGACCCCAGGAAAGCTTCGGGCATGGCGCCATGGTTGGTCGCCAAAGTTTCGGTCGCCTCATTGGGACGCTTGGCGGTTTCCTCAGGTTCGGCTGGAGTCATAGCGGCCCGCATGACGTGAGATATGCCCATCGCATCGGATGTGGACGGAACAACATCCGATCGGTAGTTACCAGCAGGGATCGCGCGACGAAACTGCGCTGCGGCGTCACCTCGGGCCACCGATCCCGTGAAATGGATAGTTCATCGGTGAACTCAACCGCTTTACACCGGCAACGGGTAGGTGCGGCAATCCCGTCCAGTAGTGAATGACGACACCTCTGGCGACTGCGCGCGAGCGGCCTGACAGGGGCAGCGATTCATCCATAGTCTGTGCCTCAGGTTCGGTATCTCTAGCACCAACCTTACGGGATCAGCGTTTGATTGGTACCGTCCGAGCTCCATACCTACTCCAACGCGTCGGCCATCAGCATCGTTTCATAGGTGTCGCAGCACGGCCCGGGCGCGGCGGCCGCCGGAGGTGGGGCTCTGGCGTCTCATAGTCGCCTTCGAACGCAGGTGTCATCAGTGATCCCCCATCCAGGACGGGCACGCCGCCCGCTGGTCTGTACGGGTCCGAGTTCTGGGTGCTTAAGATTGCCGTCGGCGCATAGCCGTATCAGCTGTGCCCGCGGGCTAGGTGTATTCGCGCTTACCGAAACGGTCGAACAGACCAGGATTGGATTCCTAATGCAGTGCAGATTCCCGAAGCCGTCAAGCGGACGATAAGCCTGCCAAGGATACCGAAACCAAAGTTGAAGCGAAAAGATATAACACGTAAGCGGTCGGTCGGTTTATGTCAAGCGCCCCAGACCGCTGTTACCGCGTACGCTGGCCATTTTATGGTTCAGGCGGCTCCCAGGGTTTCGCTGTCAGGCCGCCGGGGATGATTCCGAATTTCCGGACCTGTTCGGCCTCGGTCCTGCGGCCGATTCTTTCCAAGAAAGCCGAGAATTCGGCTATAGCGCTGGGTCTCTCTTCGTAGCCAGGTCGCTGCGGGAAGCCCGCCCTGTCTGGGTGACCGAGTTCCGTTAGAAGCCTGTAAACATGTTCGGCCTGGTCGTTGCGGCCTAGGCGCTCGAAGAGCCTGGCGAGGTGGTCCAATGCGGCAGGGTCGCCTCTGTCCGCCCTGGCCTGAAGGGGAGCTTCGGCCGCCTCGACGCAACCTAGTTCGTCCAACCGATCCACCAGAGCGTTCATACCGAACACACTGTCCTGGTAACTGCGTTGAAACCAGGTGATAGCTTCCGGTAGCCGACCGGTCCTAGCCAGCAATTCGGCCAGGTACCACATGGCGGCCGGCTCGGCCTTTTCCTCCGCCCAGACGCGGTATAGTCTCTCCGCTTCCGCTTCGGCGCCTTCGTGGAGCAGCCGACTGCCGAACAGTACTAGAGCTACAGGATTGCCCAGGTCTGCCTGGCGCTGGATCCAGGTGAAGGCCTCTTCTGCGTGCCCGTGTCGATCGAGCAGCTCATGAAGTCGCCACATCGCCTCCCGGTTCCCGGCCTCCGCATAACTCCGCAACAAAGCAGCCGCCTGGTCATCCTTACCCTGTCCTTCCAGCAGATCGACAAGTTTCCATACTCCTTCTTCCTGCCCTGACCGGGTTGTCCTCTCGTACCAGCGGGCGGCTTCATCATCTCTCCCGTCGGCGCGCAGAAGATCGCCGAGACTGAGCATGGCAGCCGCGTCGCCGGCCTCAGCTCTGTGCCTGCTCTCGTCCTCGCCGGCTGTTTCCCGGGTACCGCGAAGAATGGCAGTTATTGCCCGCGCTAGCGTCTCGGGTGGGCGCACGGCAGCCCGCAACCGGTCCGCTTCTTCCTCATCGCCGAGTTGTTCTATTAGGTCGGCAAGCCGCCCGGCCGCGCTCCCGTCCCCTGGATCTGCGGCGATGCTCATGCGGTACCACGCGATCGCCTTGGTCATCGAACCCATCCGCATCCACTGGCGAGCAATCAGCTGCATTGCCTCCGCATCACCAGCTTCTGCGGCGCTGGCCGCCAGCTGTGTCGCGAGCCTGTTGAGCGCGCGTGTCTCCGCCTCGTAAGCGAGACGAAGACGTTCCTCTGCACCGCTGACTTCAGCGGCCAGAGCATCCCATAGCTGCGGAGGGACGAGGAGATTTCCGCGCTGCTGCCTTCCGCGCTGGTCAAGATAGTCAGCGAGCCGGTAGCCGGCGACGCCGAAGCCACGCTCCGGCGGCACAGGCTCCAGTGCACGGAGGGCACCCCTGAGCGGACGGCTTGCATATTCAATCGCCGCATATTGCCACTCGTGAGACGCCGTCGCTCGTTGGCGGCCGGTTAGGTAGCCTTCGGCGGCACTCGTCAGCAGCTGGAGCGGGAAAGGGGCAGAAAGCCCGAGGCGGCTCGCGTCCATCGCAGCCGTGATCAACGCCCGGCCATATGGGTCCGCGCCGGGTCCGTCGTAGTGGGTCAGCAAGTCCGCGGCACCGGCTGAATATTGTGCGATCTCGTCGGCCGCGCCAGCATGGGCCGCGACCTCAATGACCTCCTGTAGCGCGGCGTCGAGTGTCCGATGCACCAGGTCACGCGCCCGCTCGAGATCAGCGCTCGTGAACTTGTCGGGCACGTCCAGGACACCCCCGGCCGCCGGATCGACGTCCTCCGCCTCGCTGGCGTCTGAAAGCTGCGGCAAAGCTTGCAGCAGGTCCCGGAGCCCGGTGCTGGGTTCCGGTGTTTCGGGATCTGGATCACTCGTGTACCGGTCCCAGAACTCAGGCCACACCGTGGTGATCACAATGACCCCTCCTGCTTGGCCTAGCAAGTCTCCGAGGCGGGCGAGCGAATCCAAGCCAGCCCTGGACTCTGCGTAGCCTCGTAGTTCCCCCAGCCAGAGCACCGTCTGGGGTCGCACGCCGGAATCCAGCCGCTGGACCAGCACGCCGACGCTTCGCGGATAGTCGACGCGCCAGGTTGTCAGCTGCGCGCGAACAGCTTCGAAAGCGCTCCGCGACTTACCCGTTGAGGATCCGCCGCGCAACACGATCAGCCGGTTCACGGCAGAGCTCGGACGCACCGCCGCGCGCAGCAGGATGTCATGCCGACGGATAACGTAAGCCGGAAGCGACCCTCCAATGGATGGATGCACGCCCAGGGCAACCGGCGACCAGTCACTGATCAGCCTTCCCGCCAGATCGGAGCCAGAATCCCCCTCGCTGGGTCGCCGTTCGTCGTCGGCCAGCGCAGCGGTGTGCCGCTCGATCGCGTGCAGGATGCTGATAATGCGAGAGGAGAAAGCCTCGCTGCGGATCTGCGCCAGCAGCGGCGGCTCCTCTGCTTCAAGCCGCGCAACAAGGCCGCAGATATGGTCGTCGTAATAGTCGGCCAGCACCCCGGCGAACGTGGCCGCATCAGGGTCGGAGGTGGCCACCACAGCGCGGACAGCGTCCCGCGCCTGCGACGCGTCGATCTCAGGCGCATCCGTCAGCCTGGCAGCCAGCAGCTCCTGCAAGGCCGCCTGGATCTCAGCGCCGCTGAGGACCTCGGCAAGCCGGTCCCTTGATGCCAGGGAAAGATCAGGCTGGTCAGGCACGGCTCCGGTCAGGCGGAAGGTCTCAAACCAGCGAGCCGTCGCCAGGTCTTCGCCAGGCTTGCGCAGGCCGGACGCTACCTTGCTGATCTGGCGTCCCACCACGGCGATCGCGTTGATCAGAGCGCCGGTGACCACCTCGTCGGGGATGATCAGCATCGTATTTCCCCCGCACAGTGAAATGCCGGATACCGGAGCTTAACGCAGCGGACCGGTCAACCTGTACCGCTGCCCAGGGTGTAGTCGAGGTGGCAGCACGATAATGATCCTCCAGCTGCCAGCTCAGCGGCGGTCTTGCCCAAAGAACTAGATACCGGGCGACCCTGTACGCGGCAGATGAGTGCGGATTGCGTCGACGATCACAGTCGTTTTAGCGGTTGCTCGTCCACCTCAGTTTGGAGATGGACCTGCCAATCGTGACTCTTTCTGCTGCCGTACCTCGAGGGGTGGCCGCGACCAGGATCAGCGGCACATCCATGAGTCACCGGAAGTCTGAAGATTCACTGCTCATGCCTATCGGGAGGGTCTCACGGTGTGCCCGCGTCACGGAAGGCCAATACTCAAAAATCATAGTCACGTCGAAGGCCGTTCCCGCAGATATGAAACGCCTGACACTACAAGCCTGCGGCCCGACGCTCCAGTTTGGCGAGGCGGTCAAAAGCCCTACTGTAGACTATCGGAGCCCTCTTCTTAGGATGATCCTCCTGCCCAATAAGGGACGCAGCAGCCGCCAGAGCCATCCGATCCCCCATGGTGGGCTCCCACACGATCGCTGAAACCTCCGCGTCATCGTAAACCTGGATAAGTTCAAGTAGAGCTTCCCGGAGCCGGCGGTCCACAACGAAAGGCGTGTTATCCTTCAACTGCCGGATTACCTCGCGTTCCCTTCCGATAAAAATGCCATGATCCTTAAACATGAGACCGCTACCCTCGCCAAGCGACTCCCGCAACTGAACCAGCAAGCCGCGAATCCTGCCGCAATCTGCCGCTGCCCTACGCCTACGCCAAGACCAAACGCCGACGACAGCTGATAGCAAAGCAATCGCTACACCGCCTATCGTAAAAACAGTAACGATATCCATCTCGCCCCATCGTTAAAAATCCAGAGTAAATCAACTCTTATTCGTAAAGGCCCCTCCTCGCGGCAAGCAAGCCCATCGGGCCACCAACTCAAGTAGCCAGGTACCCAAACCGCCTCTGCGCTGAACCGATATACTACAGCTAACTTAGTCCTGACCGGGAATACCGCTTACGGATCGGTGTCTAGTCAAGCCCGCAGGGAACTTGATGAAATACTACGGTTCGGTGGCAGACGTACGGCACTCACCTATGAGGAGCGAACGGACTTCGGTTTCGTCGATAATCGGGAAATGCTCTATTGCGACTGGGCGGGACGCGGCCCGGCTTATTTTTTCGCTATAGATCTTCGCCCACCATGGCGCTACGTCTATATTATATAGTACTCTCCCTGCTGTGGCGTTTCCCGCTTCCTGGCGACCTACTTCTGCGGTCGGGATGAAACGAACACCCACGCTAGCCGCCTCGGCCATTACTGCGGGCCCGGCCTTTCCGGATACCATATCTGCGTTTCGCATAGCAGCCGCTATCTCAATATCGGAAAGGCTGGACAAATGAATCAGTTGAGAATCAATATTCTTAAGGCGCGCCATCAGTCTAGGCGAGATCGATCCAACTATAACGATTGCTCTACCTTGGTATACATTGGTCAAATGCCTTACTTGGCGCGCAAGCTCCCTGTTAGGCTGAAGGCCGGGTATGTATAGGACGTATGGTTGTTCCAGACCAAGAGCCTCAATTATTTTCTTATCCACGGAACGGTTGTACTCCGTAAATGCTCTTCGTACTGGCGCCTTAATCACGGCCGTGCGCCCTGGTGGCGGAAGGCAGCTTTGAGACCGTATCTTCGAAACCTGTTCTGGTGAAACGAAGAGTAGCGAATCCAACGCAGTTCCAGCCCACCCTGCATGAGCAACGCCAAGGTCAGTAACAAAGCTCACGATCTTCCACTTGGCGCCTGACCGATTCCTCAGCTCGCACATCACATCGGACACGAAGAGCGGATGCACGACGACTACAACGTCTGGGTCGATCCGTGCAATCGTCTTTGTAAGCCGTTGCCCATAGACGCGAAGAATGGCGTGGGCGATAAGGCCCTTTGCGGTTGGATTATCGGTAGCTCTGAATAGTATGTCATAGAACCATCTAGCATGACGGCAGAGGATCTCATAGTGCCGCCCAGCCCTTTTAAAAAGAAAAACCTTGGCAAGTTGATAAATATCAACGTGCGTCACCTGCACGGGCGGATGATTCCCATCCGCCAACGTGACTGATTCGGCCAGAGCGTCGGCAGTGCTCTTGTGTCCTTTCCCGGTATTGGCATATACGAAGAGTACCCGCCGAGAGGCTACCCGGTCTTTTCCTGGTCCGGCTTGACAGGTCACGATTGAAGATTTCCTCCGCTGGTATCCGGCTTACTTTCTATCGGTTTCATGCTGAGCCAGATACGGGACGTATAAGCCGATGCGATTAGCGTTAGTATCAGTAGCGCCGTCGCTAGGCTTACTAGAGCAAGCGAAAGCTCAGTATACTGACCCATATGACCAGCATACTCTATCCACGAGAAACTTATCAAAACGAGATTTAGGCAGGTTATAGCATAGTATTTCGCAGCCGCAACGGTAGTAGGAAGTACAACATTCGGCCAGCCTGGGTATTGCTGCCAGCCCGCTCGAGAACGATTCCAGAGAAGAGCGTTCCCGCTAGCGCCGATCGCTCTAATCCATGCTTCTCTTAGATCGCCATAGATGTATTTGGTAGCATGCGCAATATTCATCTCGTGATCCAGGGTCATCAATGCAAACACCGAGAGTGCAAGGGAGGCCGGGGCGCCGAGTATCTCAACGGTATGACTTAGGGTAACCACTCCGGACCTTGTAAAACCAGCGTATGTGAGCAAGGCTGTCATTGCCAAAATGGCAAAATTCATGATATCTTGCTGCTTTTGAATACGCGCTATTATCTCGGCCCGGAGGGACTGGTATTCCTCGGCAGCAAGAACGCTATCAACATGCGGACCTGGGGTAGGCTGCGGATCAACGCTATCTGCGGCACGACGAACCCCTGCAGAACGTCTACGCGGTTGGGCGTTCGTCATGTCCAGTATGGTAACGCCTACGCGAGAGCACGGCCGGAGAAGTCTGGCATAAGATTTCCGAGGCTGGCGCCGCTCCTGTCGGCTGCCAGCACAAATCTCCTAACTGGAGCCACCCGATTCGCTGAGCGACCCCCTCCTGCCTCACGCTTACCGCTCACCGGTTCAGGTTGAACGCGCTGCGGTCAGCTGATCCTGACCCGGAGCGGGCGCATAGGTGGGTCGTCGTACCAGCGGTTAGTAGATGACACATAACCCGAATGATCTGCATGCACACAACGGTGCGTGCCCACGATGGCTTTACGGATACCTATTCGGCGATCCAATTCGTCCAGGTGTATATTAACGCTGTGTGGGAAGTGGTAAGGCGCATCCGGGTCTGCCGGATCGCGAATGGCCATGCAGCGAGGCGTAAAAGCATCCGCCAGAACTATGGACTACTTTCGGCAGAATAGGACGTTTGCGGCCAGCTTTACCCGTCTGAAGGCCGCTTCAGGACCAGGTCCGGTATGCCTCGAAGTCAGCTTCTCTTAGGGAGAGGATCTCTGACCAGTCGTCGCGCGAGGGCGTTACGCCGTACTCCTCTACGAGGGTCCTGATCACGCTCTCTAGCGAGATTCGCCCCGTCGGGTGGTGGGCTTTATAAGACAGGACTGCATCTTCCCGGAGCTGCGTACTGCCCAGATGCGCATGCGGGCTACGTACCTTGCTGGTCGGGTGCCAGTGGTAGGACCAGACCAACTCCCCGCTCTGCGTCTGCATCTCATACATGTATCCACGGGTGCTGACCCGCCATGTGCCGCGTTCGGGTTTGTCCTCAGTTCGGACGATCTCGTACAGCATCCCGAGCTTGAGGAGGAGCGTCGGCCGACCCTTGAGGGTGAGGGGCTGATCGTTGTTGACTGTTAAGCCGTGGATCTTACCGACCATCCCTCTGCCGTCGTGGGACAGGCAGATCTTGGCTCTGGCCACGCAGGACAGTGCGTCCTGGAGCGGCTGCAGGAACGCGTCTACCGCCTCCCGCGGAGTCCTACCGGGCAAAGGGGATCAGCATTGCGACTCTGGTAACAGCTGGGTCGTCGGCATCCTCGTATGCTCCTGCATCCCATTTGGCGAGGAACTCATCGCCCGAGATGTTGAGCGCTTCCCGCGCCGCGCGGTCGAGCATCGCCCGGCCCTCCTCGCGGGTTACCTCTACCACCTCGACCTCTTGATCCGACTTAGTGTCTGGCATTGGGTACCACCCCCTCCCCTGCGCCGGCACTCTCCGTTACAGATAGTGACCTTACCGTAGCGAGCAGTCGCCTCTACCTCAGCTAAACAGGTCACGCGACTCAAGTCCACTACCTAACACGTTACAAAATGCTATGAAATAGGGCTCCGTGCTAGCAGGACGGGTTCAGTTTCGGCTTAGAAGGAATGTGCCCCGGTTTGGCCCATCGGCCAGGCGCGTCTGCCCTCACGAAACCTCGACATCTGGGGCCAGGCGTCGACCTGCCGCACCCAGCCACGACCGCCCCGCGCGTGACCCACTACACCCTTCGGTGACCGCCCTGCTTACCGCCCCGTCATCCCCTTCGGGGCCAGCCCGGTACGGCTGGTGCCAGAATAAGGAAGGGTGAACACTACCCAATCCGAGAAGGTCGGGACAGGCCACGGCTTCTTCGCTGCCCTTGACCAGAGCGGTGGCAGCACGCCCAAGGCGCTGGCCGAGTACGGCATCGGGCGGGACCGCTACAGCTCCGACGCCGAGATGTTCGACCTGGTCCACGCCATGCGGACCCGTGTGCTGACTAGCCCGGCGTTTGATGGCTCGCGCGTTCTCGCAGCGATCTTGTTCGAGCAGACCATGGAACGGGACGTCAACGGCGTCCCCACCGCGCGGTATCTGTGGGACGAGAAGAACGTGGTGCCGTTCCTGAAGGTCGACAAGGGGCTTGCCCCCGAGCAGGACGGCGTGCAGCTCATGAAGCCTATCGACACCCTCGATGACCTGCTCGAGCGCGCGCAGCGGCACCAGATCTTCGGTACCAAGATGCGGTCGGTGATCAACGATGCCGACGAGGCCGGGATCTCGGCGATCGTGGACCAGCAGTTCGACTACGCGAGCCGGATCCTGGCCGCCGGCCTCGTGCCGATCATCGAACCCGAAGTCAGCATCTCCAGCCCGCACAAGGAGCAGGCTGAGACACTGCTGCGCGACGCCATCACCAAGCACGTCGAGGCGCTGCCTGAGGACGCGACCGTGATGCTGAAGATCACCATCCCGACCCGGCCTGGCCTGTACGGCGACCTGGCGTCTGACCCACGCGTCCTCCGCGTCGTCGCCTTGTCGGGCGGCTACAGCCGTGACGAGGCCTGCGCCCGGCTCGCACGCGATCCCACCCTCATCGCCAGCTTCTCGCGCGCGCTTCTCGAAGGACTGACGGAAAACCAGACCGACGAGCAGTTCAACGCCCAGCTCGAGTCGTCGATCGAGCAGATCTACCAGGCGTCGGTACACAAGCAGCCGACCAGCCCCTGATGAGCCCGCCGAGGTCATGCCAGGCGGCCGAGCTTACCGCTGGGCTCGCCGGAACAGACTTCATCTCGGCAGCGACGGGCTCAACAAGAGGATCTGACCCGCCTGCCAACGTCGCCGGCCGGCTGCCATCATTCCGGCGCGACTCAACTGCCTTGTCTCCTGCATCGCGGAGGGCGTCTTGCCGGTCTTGGCGCAGGCGAAGCCGACCAGCAGCCGGAGCGTGTCCCGGTAACCGGTGATGGTGTGGCTCGAGGCCCGGCGCTGAGCCATGAGCCGCTCGGTGAAGAACGCCTGCAGCACCGGCGCCAGCGTGGTCATGACTCATCTGTCCGGTGTTCGAGCCGGGCGGCGACGAGCTGCATCAGCTCCGGGACGGCGGACAAGTACCAGTACGTGTTCTTCGGCTCAACATGCCCGAGGTAGGTGGACAGCACTGGCAGCAAGGCCGAGATGTCCGCGCCTTGGCGGTGCCAGTCGATGAGGGTGTGCACGGCAAAGCTGTGTCTCAGGTCATGAATGCGCGGGTGGACGGTGTCGGTGCGAATTCCCGTCAGCCCGGTGATCACCCGGAAGACCTGGTCAGCTTCTCCCCGCCGCAGGGCCCGCCCGGTGACGGACACGAAGAACCGATCGACCCGCGGGGTGGGGCAGAGCCGGTCCCGCGTGGCGGCGTAGGCACGGAGGGCAGCGGTGACCGACGGGTGCAAGGGGACAAGGCGTATCCGGCCGGACTTTGCGTGCCGGAGGGTGACCATGCCCTCGGCGAGGTCGACGTCGGCGCGGGTCAACGCCGTCGCCTCCCCCAGGCGCATGCCCGTCGCTGCCAGCAGGCCGGGCAGCGTCCGGTAGGTGGCCGCCCGCAGCGGTGGCTGTAGCCGCTGGGTCGCGCGCAGGATCTCGGCGATCTGGCCCGGCGTTAGATGCAGGGCGTGGGCCGCCGGCGCGGGACCCCAGCAGGCCGGGCGGCGGGACCTCGTGGGCGGGGTCGATGGCGTGCAGGTAGCGGGCGAAGCCGCGTACCTCGCTCAGCCGGAAGCCGGCGGTGACCGGCTTGATCCCTGCCGGCAGGCGAGCCCAGGTCACCGCCAGCTCGACGGTGACGGTCTCGGCCCCGCTGGCGGCGGCGTAGGCGACGAACCCGGGCAACACGCTGCCGTGCTGGCCGAGCTGGAAGCCCAGCCCGCGACGCAGACGCAGGTAGTCATCGAGTTGCCCGGCCAGGGTGCTCACGACGCCGCCCCGGTCGGCCAGGGCCGGGCAATGGTGCGGAGCCGTTCGACGTCGACCCGGGCGTAGGCGGCAGTGGAGCCGGGCGAGCGCTGTCGCAGCACCTGGCCGATCTCACCGAGCCAAGCGCCAGCCCGCAGCATGTCGCTGGCGGCGGTGTGGCGCAGCCGATCCGCACGCACCGCGCCAAGCCGGGCACGGCCGGCGGCACGAGCGACGATGGTCGTCACCGCGCTACGGCTCAGGCCGGCATGGGGCGGCCGCACCCGCGCGAATACCTCTCGAACCGTGGCCGTGCGGGGCCGGCCGCGGCACAGGGCAGGCGGCGATCGCCTCGCCGGCATCGACAGGCAACGGCAGCTGGTCCACCCGGTGACCCTTGCCGTGAACCGTGACCTGCCCAGCCCGCCAGTCCAGGTCCTCCAGGCGCAGCGTCGCCACCTCGCTGGCCCGGAGCCCGAGCCGCAGCATCAAGACGATCACCGCATAGTCACGTCGGCCGCTGGCGCGACGCCGATCGCAAGCCCGCAGCAAGGCCTTGGCCTGGGTCGCAGTGATGCCCTTCGGCAGCAGCGACCGCCGCCGCCCCGATACCGGCAAGGCCGCCGCCGACAGGTCGCGATCGACGAGGCCGACGAGGTAGCAGTAGCGGAGAAACGAACGCAGCGAGCACCCGTAGCGCCGCACCGAGGCGGGCGACCAGCGGGTCACCTGCCCCAGCACCGCCTTCGACACCTCAGCCGCCGTCAGCTCGCTGAGGTCACCTCCCCCTCGATCGACGAGGAACCTGCGTATATCGGCCACGTAGACACCGACCGTCAACTCCGTCACACCACGCTCGCTGCGCAGGTAGCCAGCGAAGCCGTCCAACAGCAGGTCGAGCCCCGATCCCACTCCGACTCGATCCGGACATCCGCTTCCTCCTTCACTCGAAACCGGTGAAGGAAATCATGAGCCCGAGCCGCGGGATTATTCCGGCCTGCTCTCCAGAAGATCCCTTACCAGGCAGGCCGATCCAAGCTCAGGTCGGAACAATCACGACGTCGGATCAATCGGCGTTATGCACTCAGTGTACGAAATTAACCAAGCCTGCCAGTCACATTCCGTAACCCTTACCTGTCAGCCCGCCGATGGCAAAGGGAGAGATAAACCTCGGCCATACCGGCTCCATGTCTGCGGGAACCTCGGCTATAGCTCGTACCAGCGGAGCCGGGCGCGCATACCGACGCGCGATGGAATGGAGTCGGGCCATTTACTTCTTGGAACCGAGGCCCAGGAACTGGTGGAGGTGTTCGTGAGTAATGACGCGGCGCCTGCCGATCTTCACGTATGACAGGTGCCCGCGGCGCATCTCGTCATAGAGCAGGTCACGGGAGAGTCCGGTGAGGCCGGCTACCTCGTCAATGGAGTAGGCCAGCCGTTCAGCAGCTAGGCCTGGGCCCGGCTGGCTGGTCCCGGGGTGAGGTGAGCCGCTGGTCATGGTCCGGTGCGAATCGGGGGGACGCGGTTTACGCGAGCTCATTTGCCGGTTACCTCGCAGCCGGTGTTGTGGTCGCTGGTTCTTGGCTGGTCGTCCGGGGTGATGTGCTTCGGCCGACGCGGATGACCGCGGTTTGACCGGTCATGGCTCGGCCTCCATATCGATCTGCATGTCGGCTTGAAGGTCAGGGGAACGGAGTGTCCGGGTGGGCTCCGAGGGCCTGTCCGCGGTGCCGCGCTCGATGGACATGCGGTAGGCCTGCTCGACGGCTCGCAGTCGGGCCGCGATCCGGATCTCGCGGGCGGCGATGGCCTCGCGGTTGCGCCGGCCATAGGAGCCCTCGGGCAGGTGCTGGCCGGAGCGCTCGACCTCGCGGACGTGGGCCTCGCGCTCGTCGGCATGAGCGGCGATGGCAAACAGGGCGACATTGGCGGTGGTTTCATCGAGGATGAGGCTGACCGTCTGGGTCTCGGGGTCCCGGCGGGCCAGGGCCAGGATCCGGGGGCCGCTGGTGTCGGGCCAGGCCGCTCGGGGGTGAACGCGGCCTTGCCGGACTCGGTTGTGGAACTGGGCGAGGATCACGTCGGCGCGGTCGATCTGATCGCAGGCGGCGGCGAAGTCCCCGATCGGGCCGAGGTCGGCGCCCCGGTCGATGCAGTATCGCAGGAGCCTGGCGGCTTGCGGCTGGTCGGTGTAGGCGCCGGAGCGGGCGTGCTTGCGCAGCTCGGTCTTGAGGTCTTGAGGGACCGCTCCGGAGTTGACGAAGCGGAGCAGGCCGTGGGCGAAGTCCGGTGCCTGGGGGCGGGCGGCTAGCCAGATGGCCAGCCGCCGGGCGGTGACCTGGTCGACGGCGGTACGGCGGCGGTCGGCGTCGGCGATCCCGTCGGCGATAAGACGCTCGTACAGGGCAAGGTCGGGCAGCGGCCCGGCCTCAGGCAGCCGGTAGGCGGGTCCGGTCGGGGGTTCTACGCCGTTATCGGTCTTATACATCGGTCATGCGGAATTTCTCGAGGGGAATGCACGCCTCGACTTGGTGATGCGGGCGAGCTCGGGTGGTCTCGATGCCGTGGCGGGCTAGTCAATCGGCTGCTTCGTGGTCTGGCTGCCGGGTGGCTTGTTCTTGCTCGCGGTTGAGGTCGCCGGGCGGCTGTGAGATTCGGGCGACCGCGTCGGGGGCGGTCAGGCCGACTTCTTCGGCCCAGCTCTGGATGTGGGGCCAGAGGCGGTGGCCCTCGTGGAGGTCTTGTTCGGCGGTGGTGTCGGCGAGGGTCATGGCGGTGATGGCGGTGTTGCGGTCGAGGGTCTGGCCGGGGAGCCAGGACACTTCCCAGCCGTTTTGCTCGGGTGTATGGCGGGCGGTGTGGGCGGTCTGGTCGCTGGTCATCGTGGTGTCGTTGATGGTCAGGGTCATGGTGGTCACTTCCGGTCTCGGTTAGGGTTCGGCTTCCAGGTCGGGTTCGAGGTCGCGGTGGCGGTCTTCGGCGGTGTGCAGTGCGTCCCAGAGGTTGGCGCCGGCGGCCGGGAAGTGGTCCTTAACCCAGTCGCTGGCGCTGACGACGAGTACGTAGTCGGGGGGCCTGCTGCTGGGTGCGCGGCGGGAGTCGTTGTCTTCGGGCTGGTTTCATGCGGCCACCTGCTGCGGTTGTCCGTTGGTGCCCGGGGTTGGGGCCTGTCTGGTGCGAGGTCACTGTCCGGCTTCCGGGTCGGCGGCCACGTCCGGCCCGCCGCTGGCGGGCAACTTGTGGCTGGGGGTGCGCTGTCGGGCGGCGGAGGCCTGCGGCGGCTTGGATCATGTGGGCGGCCAGCTGGTCATAGGCGTTGGCGGACTGCAGGCGCCACTGGCAGGTTGTGCAAGATTGGTCGGCGCAGTCGGTGCAGGTCTCGGCCCGGTCGCGCTTGTATTCGGCGGCGTCGTCCAATGCAGCCAGCAGGGTCTTGGCCTCGCTGGCCGAGACGATGACGGTGGGCGGCGCCGGGCGGCTGTTCTGTCGGCTGGGGTGATGGCACGATGACGTAGCCACCGGGACGAGCGTCCAGGGTGCCTTCGTAGATGCGGGCGACGTCGCGGATGAGGCCCATGGCCTGGCCGGTACGCTGGTGGTCGGTGGCGTGGTAGCCGTGGCGTTCCAGGACGTCGAGGACCTCGAGGATGAGGCCCCAGGTCAGGCGTTCGATCTTCGGGCATGTGTCCTTCTTGGTCTCGGGCGGGCAGATGTCGGGGGCGATGCCGGTCCCGGTTGCGGGTTTCCAGCCCGACTGGGGCCGGTAGCCGGGGGTGTCGAGCTGGTCGTCGTCGAGTGCGGCGGCGGCGCACCAGTTCCCGGCGATGGCGCGTTTGCGGGCACGTGTGTCCGCGCGGCGTTCATGGGGGGTGCGGGTGGGGGCGCACTTGTCCCACCAGACCTCGTAGACGGCGGCGATCGCGTCGCGCAGTCGCGGGCTGATCGTTGCGGTGTCGCCGCGGACCAGGGCACGAACGGTCGATGGGTCGGCGCCGGCAGCGCGGGCGATGCGGGCCGAGCCGTGGCCCATCACGTGCAGTGCTCGCAGACGGAGCCGCACGCCTCCTGCGTCAGTGCGGGCGCGGGGAAGGGTGGCGCTGGTGACGGCGAGCAGGGCGGTGGTGGTGTAGGGGGTAACCGGGCGGCGGCCGGAGAGCAGGTCGCGGACGGTCCGGGAGTCCACGCCAGCCGCGGCGGCGATGCCGCGATAGGACGCGCCGTGTGTGCGTAGCAGACGGATGTGCTCACGGACAGGGCAAGGGTCGTCGTCCTGGGGATCGGCGAGGATCTCGTCGGCCGGGGCGAGGGTCGTGGTGCTCATGTCAGCTGGCCGGCTCGGCTTGGTGGTCGGGCGGGACGAGGTCGGCCTGGCCGGTTCTGCGGGCGGAGTCCAGGGTCCGGGTGATCTCTTTGTCGTCCAGGCCGGCCTGGCGGGCGGCGGCGGCCAGGGGGCTGAGGTCGGCGGCCGGGTCGGCGTCCAGGGCGCGGTTGGCGGCCCAGAACAGGCCCGCGTTGCGGTTGCCATGCTGCTGGCTGGCGACCCACCGGGCGAGGTGGCTCAGGTCACGATCGGAGGCCGGGCGTGGCTGGGGCTGGGTGATCTGCCGCTGAGGCTCGAGCAGGGCGGTGACGGTGGCCCAGTCCAGACCGCCGTTGGTTTCCAGCTCCCCGATGATCTGGTAGGGCTTGCCGTCGACCTGGGACGGCGGGGCCAGGACGTAGCCGCCGCGGGACCGGAAGTCCAGGTGATGGCCGGGCAGGTGGCCGTTGCGCTGGTCTGATCCGGTGAAGTAGGCGTGCAGCCCGCCGCTGGGCGTGCGGACGTACGCGGCCGCGTCGTCCAGCAGCCCGGCGCGGCTGAGCCGGGCGAACGCGGCGTACCCGTTTCCGGCCGGGCCGTGATCATCGACGTCCAAGACGTCTGGTCCGGGCAGGCCGGTGGCGATGGCCAGGTTCCACCGCGGGTTGCGGCTGAACCAGGCGGTGATCTGGTCCGGGTTGGTGGTGGCGTCGCGGTAGCCGTGCGCGGTGGCGGGGGTCTTCTGGCCGGCGCGGCAGGGAAACACGGGCCAGCCGCGGTCCGCATACTCAAGGGCTCGCCAGAGCTCTGTGCCGCTCATGGCCTGGTCCAGGGCTGGCCGTCGGCTGATGCGGGGTTGCGGGGGTGGCCGCAGCGGTTGGTCTCGATGCGGAGCTGGTCGGCCAGGGCGGGCAGGATGCGGGCCTGGTATTCGGCCTGTGCGGATACCAGTCCGGGGTTGCGGCCGGGTTGGAGGTATAGCACCGACCACAGCTCGGCTGCGATGTCCAGGCCGTACAGGCACAGGTCGTGCTGGTCCCAGCAGGGGCCTAGGGCGGCGGCCAGGTGCCCGTAGCCGGGCCGGTAGACCTGGTCGACCCAGGCCCGCAGCCGGGCCACCGGCTCCGCCCGGCCGTCGGCTGGCAGCTTCCACCACGCGGGCGCCGACCGAGGGCAATAGCCGTCAGGTTCCGCACCTCCTTGGTTGGGCCCGGCTAGCTGCGCCAGGGCGGCGGCGTGATCGTGCTGAGTACGGCTGATGCTGGCGGCTAGGTCAGTGAGCTCGGCGAGCTGCCCGTGGAGGAGGGTGTAATGCTCTATCTCGCGGGTGTCGAGGCGGGTGAGGTGCTCTCGGTAAGCAGCGAGCCGGTCCAGCAGGCCGGTGGTCGGATCGTCGTTACTGGTCACGGTCAGGTCCAGGGGTAGGAGGCGTCGTCCGGGGAGACCCAGTGGTCGGGCACGTGGTCTGGGATGTAGGGGTGCGGCGGGTCGGCGGGCGGCGGGAGTTCGGCGGCGGGCTGACCGGGGACATGGCCGAGGCGGCGGGCGCGGCGGTAGGCCGGGTTCTTCCAGGCACGAGGCAGGCGGGCGATGACCGGGGCGCAGCCACCGCGGATGACCAGGGCGAACCCGGCGGGCAGCTGGCGGATCATGTCCGGGGTCGCGACGTCGTGGCGGGTGACATGCTCCTGGCCGCGGAGCTTCCACGACGCCTGCCCGCACAGCGTGCTCGCGGCCTGCAGGGTGGTGGTGTCGGTGATGCCGGGCAGGAACACCTTCACCGAGGAGGTGTCCAGGACGATCTGCCGGCCGTGGTCACCCCACCGTTCGGCGAGCTGGGCTTCGCCGTGCACCACAGCGCAGACTTGGATGCCCTTGCCGCCGGAGTCGGCCAGCCAGAACGGCAGCGGGACCGGGCAGATTTGTGTCACTTCGTCCAGGCCCATCAGCAGCGGCGGATCGAGCCGTCCTGCCGGTGATGCCTGGCCGATCTGCGCGGCGGCGTAGTGGATCTCGGCGGCCATCGCGGCGAACAGCGGGGCGACCGGGGCTTCCTCGGAGACCGCTTCGGCGATCAGGTAAACGGTGCCGCGGTCAGCGAGGAAGGCGGGGATGTCGAAGCCGACGCCCGGCGGCGGCAGGACCGCGGCGGCTAGGGCAGGGTCGGCCATGAAGGCCAGGGCGCGGGACATGACCATCCGGACGGTGGCGGCGGTCTTGTGCGCTTCGGATCGGAGTTCGGCCAGGGTCAGGGCCCACTGGCGGGCCCCGGCCGCCAGCAGGATCCGCTCGGGCACGTCGGGGTTGGCGCCGGAGACCCAGGCGGCCACGGCGCGCAGGTCGTAGCGGGCCAGGGCGGCGGCGTGGAAATAGCCGCGCAGGTAGTCGCTGGCTTTGGCGGACCAGAACGATGGCGTCTTCGACGGCCTTGGCCGAGACGGCGAACGCGAACGCGTCGGCGCGGCGGATCGCGGTGGCCGGGTCCTGGCAGCCCTGGACCGGGTTCCAGCAGAAGGTGGAGGGGACGCCGCCGATGCGCTGCGGGTTGAATACGTGCACCGGGCCGTACTGGGCGCGGACCGGGCCAGTCAGGGAGTACAAGTCAGGTTTGGTACTGGTGGCGATGACCGGGCCGGGGTAGCCGAGGATGACGTCGGCGAGGAAGGCTGTCTTGTGAGTGCGGGGCGGGGCCATCACCAGCAGGTGCTCTTCGAGCGGGACGTGCAGGCGGTGCCGGTAGTGGGCGCGGCCTAGGTCGACCGAGTGCTCGTGGGGGTCGAGGATCCGGTACCGCAGCGGGAGCGAGGGGCGGATCCGGGTCGAGCGGCGGAGGGCGGCGAGGCGTCCCCAGCGCAGCCACAGGCTGAAGATGTGGGCGAAGCCTTTGCCGGGGTGCAGCCGCATGTGCAGGCGGATGCGCAGGTGGCGGGCCCGGTTGTTCGGCAGGTAGCGGGGCGGCACGAACGCCCAGGCCACGATGGCAGCCAGGACGAGCAGGAGGGCCAGGGCGATGGCGTACTTGATGATCATCGGGGGTTTCCGTTCTGGGCAGCGAGGACGGCGCGGCGCAGGGCTGCGCGGGCGGCGCCGGGGTTCAGGTCGACTTGGGGTGCCAGGGCGGCGCTGATCGAGGCGACGCGATCAAGGGGGATGGAGGCGAGAGGGCCGGTCCGTTCGGTGACCAAAGAAAGGAACCGGGACGTTTTCGTCTCGCCTCGGACCCTGGCCACGTGCGGTGAGGGGATCACCGGGGGCGGGGAGGCGCCGGGGGCGCGGGGGCCGGGGGCGACCGGGCATTCGGTCAGGACCCAGGCGCGGAACCCGGCCAGTGTGGATCTGGGGGCCAGGGTCAGGCGCAGAAGCCACAGGATCAGGCCGCCGAGGATGGCCAGCGGGGTGGCCGTGTCTTCGGCGAGGGCCGGGTCCAGGTGCTGGTGGCGGGCGAGGGCCCAGGTGCGGACGACGCTGATGAGGGTGTCGCTGGCCAGGGCGTAGGCGATGGGGGGCATGGCCCAGATGGCCAGGTTCCGCCAGCCGGGCGCGGCAGCGATGACGTTCATGAACACGCTGGTCCCGACCGAGGCGACGTTCAGGATTCGGGCCCGGATCGCCCGGCTGCCGTGCAGGGCCAGGGCGATCCCGAGGCAGGCGAATACCAGCGCCGCAGCGTCGGGGATGCCTGCCTCCAGGGCGGCGACGGCGGGTAGGTGGCGGGTGGCGTCGACCATCCGGTACTGGGCGGTGAAACTCACTACCGCCGCCGCGGCGGCCAAGAGGCACAACCCAGTAGCGGCATTCCGTAGCCAGATACGCGAATGGTCCCTGCCAGATACGCCCCATCGGAGCAGATCCTTGGCATGCTTATCTGTGTCGTGTGCGGCTGCCATGAATGACAGCAGCGGATTAGGCAGCGTAAAGAGAATGCAGGGTAGGGTGGCCCGTCGCGCCGGTTCATCACTTGCCAGACGTCGAAGGTTATTGCCGACCACTACCGGGGCGAGGTAATTACTTCGACCAAGAGCGCGCATGGTCATTCCTCTTCTGCGCCGCTCTCGTCCGCAGCGAAGCCGCTGCGGACGCCCACACCCAGCACGCTGCGAGTTAGCGCATCCAGGTACGTATCCGGCTTATCAGTTAGGCGATGGCCGTTATCGGCTGCGCGGATACTGATGACGAGCACGCCGAATACGCCGGCTACGGCACCTGATAGGAACATAACGAGAGCTAGAACCCAGATCGAGAAGGTCATCAGTTAACCCTCTCGCCGCCATCTGAGCTATGGCTGTCCGCCACGAGGACCACTTCCCTTTTCCGTACCGGAAGAACCTTGCGATATGACGGTAGGTCGGCCGGAGAGGGGAACCAATATCACGGTGATATATCACGGTGAAATAATTGGCGAGATAATCCGCCGGGGAAGGTGATTACGCGCGGAGTATCAGCACGGCCTGCGCGCGGACGCGTCTCGCCTTCGCGCGTCGCCGAGCCTGGCCAAGGATGGCGATGACCTCGGCGCGCTGGTTTAGGTCCCGATGCGCGAGTGCGGGGTCGATCGGTGCGTTGGGGTACGGCAGGTGGGGGTCAGTGAGCTCCCGGAGCCGTGCGAGGTCGCGGGAGCGGGCCGGGTCTTCGGTATGGTTCGCGGCCGTGGGCATCATGATGGCGCATCAGGCTGCTGGCGGCTTACCGATCGCGTGGCCTGATACGCAGGCGTGCGGAAGCCCGGCCAGCGGCTGACCGGGCTTCGCAGATGTACTTAATTCGCGGTCCCTAAGGCAGCCCGCCGAGCTTGATTTTCACGTTCCAGGTGCCGGAGTTGCCGGAGACGTTGTTGTCGTTGATGCCCAGGTACAGAACGCCCGGGGCGGCGTTGGTGATGAGAGTAGAGGTCCCGACTTCGAACGGTGTCCCGTTGCCGATGCGGGCTATCAGGGAGTAGCAGGGGAGGTTGGGCGCGGGGAACGCGCGCCCTGGGTAGTTCTGTGCGGGTGAGCATGACGGGTCTCCGGCCGGGCCTACGGTTTCTGTCGGGCTGACGGTTATCTGGCCGTCGGCGCTGATGCCGATGTTGTCGCCGGCGGGGACTGTAACCTTGGTGTTCGTCCACTTCTGGGTGGCTGACAGGACGAGGCCGGGTGTTGATATGCACCCGTAACTCGACCATGGCGATGTGCCGGCCTTGTTGACGGCCTGGACCCGGAAGCACTGGTAGGAGCCGGGTGTGACGCTGAACGTAGCCGAGTCCACCGGCCCGGTTGTCTGGGCAAGGGTTGCGCCCGGTCCGCATGACCCGACCGGGCACCCATTATCGAGGTTGAATCCTGTGACATCAGCTGTGTCCTCGGTCCAGGTCACCTGGATTTTGTACTGGCTTGTCGCTACGGCGGTGACGTTGCCGGGAGTATCAGGTGCCGTTGGCGGCGGCAGGAATGGTTGCAGGAACGCGGCAGCCTTGGCCGCCTCTGTGCCGGGATACTCGAGGTGGCTGCACGGCAGCACTTCGTTATTGTTGTCAATAAGGTCGGTCAAGCAGGCGGAGGCCTCAGCTGGCCATGCCGCGTTGTTAGTCGGACCCTGGCAGACCGGGTCGCTGGGGAAGCACCAAGACCCAGTCACGGCTGAGATGGGCGAGAGGGATGAGGGGACGCCGGCATCCGCAGGATAGAAGGGGGCGGCAAGTCCGGGAAGGCTGTCACTATCCTGGTAGTCGCGGACAAAAGGCGAGGAGGGCAGGAAAAGCGGATCACCGAAAAGTGCCACCCCGATGATCTCGCCCAGTTTATCGGGAAGAAGTTCCAGGGCGTCGTGGACCGCCCAGGCGCCTAGCGAGTAGCCTGCGAGAATGTAATCCACGTGCGGGCCGCATGCCATGTCCGTGTTCCGGATTTCTTGGGCGATGCTGTTCGCTCCGGTCTGCGCATCATTGAGATACTGTGTGGACTGCTCGAAGTCCTGGACGAACGTGGTCAGGCCCTTTACGCCGAAAATGGTCGGGAAGACGGCGGGTTCGAGGCTGACAGCTAGTTTAGGGTTCGCGTTCTCCAGCTGCACGAACATGCTGTCCACGGGCCTGCCCACGCCATGGTCTGGATCTTTGACGTAAGCGGACTGACGCTGCCAGTCAGAATACGGGCCCTCATCGGTCCCGCGGGCCCCGATCACCATGACATCAGGACATGCCTGGCCAACCACGACGGAGGAAGGAGTCGCCGC
Organism: uncultured Actinomycetes bacterium; assembly: GCA_963822765.1. Classification (GTDB taxonomy): domain Bacteria; phylum Actinomycetota; class Actinomycetes; order Streptosporangiales; family Streptosporangiaceae; genus Palsa-504. The sequence goes on from CAWGJL010000007.1 coordinate 87,236, forward strand.
GGCCGCTTGCAGCTCGGTCGCGGGCCTTACGCTCACGGCGCTAGCAGAAGGGACAATGCCCGCCATGGCCAATGCCGCCAGGGCCAAGCCGAGCAGCACGGACCTGGGCTTAGTGATCGTCATTGATGGACCCCCCATCTTCACGCAAGCGAGGCTCGCTTGCGCACGTTTGGGCAGTATTACACTGCTGAAGGAGTAATTGCGCAAGGGTTTCCGCAACTACTGAAGTTTTCTAGTACAATCCGGCATTTACGGCATAACGGCCATTCCGGAAAGAACGCGCATGTCGGCAGACTTCCAGGGACGACGCGCAGCCCCTTTACAACTGAACCTGGTGCCGGGAAGGCAGGCGTCGCTGCAGAAGGCCGAATGCATGTCGCTGCTCGTAATCGCCGCAGCCACAGTGATAGGCAGCGAACGCGAGCAGCGTTCATGGCCGGACACCGCCCACACGATCACAGCGGGGAACCTCGAGCTAGTCGTTCGGGAGTCTTCTACCTGCGATGGTCCAGGCGTACCGGCATCCGTGGGTTCGGAAGGCGGTGCAGCCCAGGAAGTCACCGTGTATAGGGCTGTGGGTCTTATAGACGGTTCCACGTCCGCAGGGGCACGGGTCCCCTAGGTGCTTCTTGCCGTTCATGCCGCGACCTAGCCTGATGCGGAAGGTGCGGCGGGTGGTGTTGCTTTCGAAGGTCCGGGTGCTGTCTGGTGTCTGCCATGATCCGATTACCGCGCGACGGTATAGATCTTGAAGGATGCTCATTTCTGCCTCCAGGCTCCGAGGCGAGAGTACGGCGTGGCACTGACATTTCGCTGATTGCTGGCGGCTGGTCGCATCTGGCCGACAGACACGCTCTAGGCGAAGGTAATCCTGGCTTCTCGGATGGGACGCCCGACGGGTTCGCTATTGGCTCGTCGCGGCCTTGAACTTGACCATCAGGTCGGCGGGGACTCGGCCGCGGTCTTTGACTTCGATGCCTTGGGACTTGGCCCACTCGCGGACCGTTGTGGGGTCGGGTCCGGCGGTGCTGGCGGCCTTGCGAGTGGTTCGGGTTGGGCGCCGGGTCGCGGAGCCTGATGCTCGGCGCGCGGCGCCGAGGTATGGTGCCAGTGCCTTTCGCAGGGCGTCGGCGTGCTTGGCGCTGAGGTCGATCTCGTAGTCGGTGCCGTCGAGCCCGAAGCGGACGGTGCTGTCGGCCTCGCCGCCGTCGAGGTCATCGATCAGCAGGGTCTGCACTTTCTGTGCCATCGTCTCCGGTTCCTCTCGGTGAATTGAAGGACAGCGTAGACGATTAGCGCTCAAGCGCCTCGTCGGCGCACCGCGATCGTGTTGCTTCGCCAGAGTCTGTTCATGCAATTCGTATCTGATGAGGCTGATCAGGGACGATCCAAGTTAAGGAGCCCGTCGCGGAGCCGGCGCAGAATATCCGGATCGTTTATGGTGCCTGCAGGCCGAACCTGCACCGGGCCGGGTTTCCGGCGCGGCAGGCGCGACTGCCCGGCAGGTCCGTCAGTGTCGGGCGCGGATTCCAGCCGAGCGGTGTCGAGTTCACACCAGACGATCTTGCCCGGGGGCTGCTGCATGGAATCCCAATTCCAGCGGTCACTGAGTACTGCCACCAGGAACAGCCCGCGGCCGCCCTCGGCTTCGACGGCGGGTATGCCGTCTATAGAGCGGGCAGCTGAGGGTCGGGATCCCAGACTTCGATGCGGATTCGCGTGCTGTCGCTCAGAAGCCGCAGGCGAATCGCTTGCTGGTCGTCTTGTTCGGCGGTGGCCTGCACTGCATTAGTTGTCAACTCCGAGACCAGCAGCTCGATTGTCTCCGAGATGCTGCTCAATCCCCATTCCCACGCGAGTTGCTTGGCGTGCCAGCGTGCGCATGGCACCGCGCTGGGCAGGGCGCCAAGCTCGAGGGTGCTGGTGAGCGGCCAAGGAGTCAGTGGGCTGCCCGCTCGCTGACATGAAGGCAGGGTCGGTGCGGGAACCGGGCTCATGGTTGCCCGCAGTCGGGGATGATCCTGGCCACGCCGCCGAGGAACCGCAGTGGTGCGGGCGGAGATTGGCGCAGGCTGCGCCAGGCACCGACCTCCACGAGGCCGGGATCGACCAGGTCCAGGCCGCCGAAGAAGGTCTCGATCTCCTGTCTGGTCCGGAAGACTGCGGGGGCACTGGCCTCGGCGTAGATGTCCTGGATGGTGGACTGGACGTCCGGCGGGGTGCCATCGGAGGTGATGTGTGAAAGCCCCAGCATGCTGCCGCTCGCCATCCGCCATCGGAACGCTGCTACCTGTTCCCCTGGCCGATCGTCTTCGGTGAGGAAGTGCAGCACAGCCACGAAAAGCAGGCCAACCGGCCGGGTGAAGTCGATCAGCGCGCGCGTAACCGGATCATCCAAGATCGCTTGGGGCGCACGGATATCGCCTTGGATGGCTGCGACGCCGTCGTTGGTGGCAAGCAGGGCTCGGGCGTGAGCGCAGACCATGGGGTCGTTGTCGACGTAGAGCACCCGCGCGCCCGGATGAATAGGGCGGGCCACCTCGTGGACGTTCGGCTTGGTCGGTAGCCCGGTGCCTAGGTCGATGAACTGGCTGATCCCGTCGCGGGCCATGAAGGTGACCGCACGTGCCAGGAACCGGCGGTTCGCGTAGGCGACCTCGCGGCCGAACGGGACGACCGATAGTGCCAGCTCGGCTGCTTCGCGGTCGGCGGGGAAATTGTCCTTGCCGCCGAGGTAGTAGTCATACATGCGGGCTGGGCTGGGCACCGACGGGTCGAATCCGGGCACTGCGACATCACTTGAATCGGGTTCGGACTGTCGGCTGAACGAGGCTTGAGCAGCCACGGCGTCTCCGGCTGCAGGGGTGTTCATGAGCCGCCCTCCACGCTCGTTAGGTTCCAAGTTGCCATTTCACCAATTCGCATATCGGGCAGGTCCTATAACTGGTCTGCGTAACCATCTGCGCGCACCGGTCTTGGATTCCGGAACAGTGTCGAGACGTATCGGCGCCCGGTTGCCGGGGCACACGCGAGCGCCGTACGCTCTAGAAGACAATCGGCTTTTGCCGGTGATTGACAGAGCAGGAGTTACGCAAAACCGCCGCAGAAATGTCGCATGCGCACCGTTGACGTGCGCAGACACCTATGGGAACTAGGTGGCGCCCCCGAGATCGGAGGTCACCTGATGCCCGCAAAACGCCACCGCTTCGCGGTACGGCGTAAGGCGGTTGGGTTCAGCCAGGAACAGCTGGCGGAACGACTGCGTATTGACCGCTCCACGGTGGCACGGTGGGAGGCCGGTGAGACCGTGCCGCAGCCGTGGATCCGCCCGCAGCTCGCCCGCGCCCTGCAGCTCTCACTCGACCAGCTCGAGCATCTGCTCACTGCAGGCGAGGTAGCCGGGACCGAGGGCAGGGCACGCGTGAGCCATGCGCTCATCCATCCCGGTAGCACCGATATCCTGACCGTCGCTCACCTGCGCAACGAGGTACAGCACCTCGATGAGCAGTATGTGCACGTCCCGTCTTCATCGCTGCTTGCGCACGCTGGCCAGTGTCTTGGGCAGCTGCGTTTCCTGGCCGCGCACGCGGTCAGCGGCCAGATCCGGCGAGAGCTGTTCGCGGTGGAGGCTGAAGCTGCCATATTGATGGGCCAGCTCGTCTGGGATGCTTCCCAGCGGCGGGACCACGCGTCGGCTCGGATGTACCTGGACCAGGCAGTTGACGCCGCGCGCCAGGTACGCGATCCGGGTGCAGAAGGCCTCGCGCTGCTGCGCAAGACCATGATCGCCCTGTACGGCGAGCGCGACCCGCAGGAAGGGCTGGCACTAGCCGAGCTGACTGCGGAGACGACCAGCAAGGTCAGTGATGTACTGACTGGACTAGCGGTCCTGCACGCCGCCGAGGCACACGCCATGATGGGCGACCTGGCATCGTGCGAGGAGGCGCTGGCGGCCGCCGAGTCCCGGTTCGGCCGCGTCGGCGAGCTGGACAGGGCAATCGAGCTGTACTCGGTGACGCAGTTCGGGCGGATGGCCGGCTCGTGCTACCTGTCTCTGGATGACGCCGGGCGCGCGCAAGGCCTGCTCGAGACGACTGCCACCGCGCTCAGCGATCACTCCAAGTCCCAGGCCGTGGTGCTGGGAAACTTGGCGCTCGCGCTGATCCGTCAGGGCAACCTGGATGAGGCGGCCGGGCGGCTCCATGAGGCGATCGATGTCATCGAGCTGAACCGGGGCGGCGGCGGATTGAACATCGTCTTCACTGCTGGACGTGAAATGCGTCCCTGGAGGACCGTTCCCGTCGTCCAGGATGTTCACGACCGGCTGCTGAACCTCATGGCTGGCTGAGCGAACATGGAGGTATGACTGCCGCCAAGCAGGCCGTCCGGGAACGGATGTGGTCACGGCTCGAACGGCATGGCGTCGTCGAACCCGGAGTTCGCGGTTACATCCCTGCCTTCGAGGGAGCAGATCGGGCCGCGGAACGGCTGGCCGGTCTCGCCGTCTGGCAGCAGGCTCAGGTACTGCAGATCGCACCCGATCGAGCGCAGCTGCCGGTTCGCAGCCGGGCCCTGCACGACGGGAAGCTCGTCTACATGCCTGTGCCGAAACTCGCAACACCTGAGCCGTTCTATCTGCTCGATCCGCATAACCTTCCGGTGCCGGCGACCGAGGCGGCGGACCGGAGTGTGGCGGCCCGCATCGCGCCGAGCATCAGGATCAGCGAGATGCGGGCGATTGATCTGTTTATCTGCGGCAGTGTCGCGGTCAACGACCGCGGAGCCAGGCTGGGGAAGGGCGCGGGGTACTCAGATATCGAGGTTGCGCTACTGGCAGAGGCGGGACTGATCGGCGAGCGGACGGTGATCGCGACGACGGTCCATGACCTGCAGGTGGTCGACGAGGACCTGCCTGAGCAGGAGCATGATTTCCGCGTCGACCTGATCGTGACTCCCGAGCGCATCATCTGGCCCGGTAGTCCCAAACGACCAGTAGGACTCGACGTGAGCAGTCTGAGTTCTGAGCAGATCGCGACGATACCGGTGTTGGCGCAGCGGCTGGGCCGCTGACAGAACGCTCGATGCTGTAGATCACCGTCAATCGGCGGCCTCCCAGTCGCGGTCGCGGTCGGCGGCGCGTTCGAGGACTTGAAGCGACGGCCGGATCTCTGGCTTGGGTGGCTGCAAGATCGCGTCTCTCGAGGACCTGGGCCACGGCGGGAACGCCTGGCCCAGGTCGCCGTACCGGGGGTCCTCGGAGGGGACGGACAGGCTTTGACGGTCGGCGATCCGCTCGGCGAACGTGCGGTGCGCGGCGGCCAGGTCTTTGATCCACTGTCCCATCTGGCCCGGTGATCTCGGCCGCGGTCAGGGTGAGCTCGGCCCGCTGGGTGTCGGTGGCGGGTTCGGGTTCCGCCGAACGGAGCGGAGGGTAGTGCTGATCGGGGTGGCGGCGGCGGAGTTCGGCGTCGGCGGCGACGGCCAGGTGGCGTTGGGCGCGGGTAGCGGCATCCCAGTCGGCCCGGTCGGCCATGACCATGGCGAACACGATCTCACGCTGACGGTAGGCCTCGTGAAGAGCGTGGTAGCTGGCCGCAAGTTCCTGCTGGCGGGCGGCCATGTCGTGGTCACTGCGTTTTCCGGCGGCTGCGGCTTCGGCGCTGGCGCGGAGCCCAGCTAGGCGGGCTTCGCGGGCGGCGGCGCGGACCTGGCGGAGCTCGTCCCCGACGTATTGAGGGGCCCAGGCGGTCTCGATCGGGTAGGTGTCGCGTAGGTGCAGCAGCGTACCGTCGGGCATGCCACGCACATCGGGTCCGTCGGCGGGGCCGAGGGCGGCCAGAGCCTCGTGCCAAGCCGCGCGGATGTCTGGCGCGGCCGCGGCCGGTTCGGGGCCGATCGGGTCGGCGGGGTCGCGGTGGCCGGAGAGTTCGCGGTAGGCGCCGATGGAGGCGGCCCGTTGCTGCCAGTCGAGCCGGTTCAGCGGGTGGTCGGGGACCGGGCCCAGGGCGTTGACGGCCCAGTCCGGGGCGTGTTCGGCGGCGTGTTCGCCGATGCGGTCCTTGCGTCCGTCCATCAGCGCGGCGATCTCGGTCAGGTAGGCGTGGCGTGCGGGGTCGGCGATGGCGGGAACCTGAGCCGACCACGGGGCCGCCGGGGCCGGGACGAGGGCGCCGGTCCGGGCACGGAGCCGGGCGTCGATGACGGCGGCCAGGTCGCGTGCCCCCGCTAGATCCCGTTCGCCGATCGCCGCGGCCAGGATCTCCCCGGCGTTCAGGTCGGCCAGTTCCGCGGCGCGCAGGGTGCGCCACAGCCACCGGGCCTGGTGGGTGAGCTCTGGCCGGTGTTCGGCTGGCAGGTGGCTCATGAGGAGGTCGCGGTAGCGCTGTTCGTGGGCTGGGGTGGTCTCGGCGGTCCAGATGGCATTCAAGATGGCCAGGTGGTCGGCGTCGGCCAGGGCCTGCTGCCAGGTCTTGGATGCGGACTGCTGCTGGCCATCTCGGGCCAGCACTCCGGCCAGCACCCCCAGCGCGTCCCTGGTCTCGGTCGGCGCGGCGGAGGCGGGTAGGCCCGTCGGTTCGGCGGTGAGCCGGTCGTAGCGGGCCAGTTCCGGAGCTGGGCGCGGGCCCGGTGCCGAGTCGGCGAGCTTTGGGGACACGGTGAACACGTACGCCATGTTGGTGTCGGTGCCGCGGCTGAGCGCGACGTAGGCATGCTGCCGGTCCTCGCTCCCGGTGATTACGGCCAGGCCGGTGTGCACGGTACGGCCCTGGGCGACGTGGTCGGTGACCGCGTAGCCAAGCTCGGCGTCCTGGTAATCGGCGTAGAGGAACTGCTGGCTGGTCCACCGCCGCTGTCCGGTGGCCGGGTCGGCGTCCAGTGCCCGGCGGACGATCAGCCCTGCTGGAGTCACCGCCTCGATACGGAGGAGGTCGCCGTTGGCCAGCGTGCGGCCGGACTCACCGGCCTCGACCGTGTGGTCATTGCGGGTACAAATGATCAGGTCTCCGGCACTGGCGGCGACGCCGTAGGCGATGCCCACCGTAGGCCCCGGACTGACGATACCCAGGCGGATCAGGTCATCGCGGATGCGGCGGGACAGTTCCCGGCGCAGGGCGTGATCGGCGGCCATCAGCAGCACGTCGGTGCCGTCCAGGGTGAGCGCGAGGTAGTCGGCTGCAGCGGCGTCGATCATCTGCTCGGGCTCCCCGCCCTTGATCCGGGCGTGCTGGTCGTACTCGGCTAGCACGGCGGTATCGCCATCGCGGAGCCGCAGGCTGGCCGCTTGTTCCCACGTGGCGCTGAACCGGACCGGCTTGGCCAGCTGCGCGAAACCGAGCGCCTCGGCAAGCAGGGAAAGGCCGCCGCCGTTTTCCACCGCCTGCAGCTGCTGGGTATCACCGGCCAGGATCACTTTGGCGCCGCTGTCGGCGGCCTGGGCGATGACGTCGGCCAGGTCCGGGTTGGCGACCATGGACGCCTCGTCCATCATGACCACGTCGCCCGGCCGCAGCTCGACGGGCCCGCGGACGCCGCGCCGTCCGGGCAGGTGACCGAGGAACTGGGCGGCGTTGTAGGACTCGGGAACCCCGGCAGCCAGGGTGTTGCGGGCCGACTGAGACGGCGTGATCCCGATGACACGCCCGAGCCCGGCCGCGGCCCACGCCCTGCCCGCCGCGGCCAGCACCCACGTCTTGCCCGATCCGGCCGGCGCGTTGATCACCGACACGCGCCGACCGTCGGTCAGCACCGACAGCGCGGCAGCTGCCTGATCTACGCGCAGGCCCGTCTGGGTGCGCGGGCCATGCGCGTCATCTTGTGCGCGCCCATCCAACGCGCGCTCGAGTTGCGCCAGGTCCGCGCCGAGTGCCCGCGCAGCCTCTGCGCGGTCCATGCGCGGCGCGCCGCTGGCGCCCGCGAGGGCGACCATGCGCTGCTCCATGCTCAGTTGCGCGTGCGTGGCGAACCGCACGCCGCCGTGCCGCTGATAGACGCTGCGCCCGTCGGCGCGTAGCAAGCTGCGCGGCACCTCGGCGAGTTCCGGTGCCTCCAGGCAGGCCACCGGCTCGAACTCGGACCGTAGCGCCCGGTCCGCGACCTGTTCCAGCAGCGCGGCGGCCGCGGCCGGGTCCATCCCCGTGCGGGGTAGTACCCGGCCGAGGTGCTTGATCAGGTCCGCGCGGGTCCAGGTGCTCTTGTCCATCTGGGCGAACGCGACGGCCTTTTGCGCGGCCCGGTTCACTTCCAGTTCGCTAGGTGCCGGGCCGGGATCACCCGGGCCGCGCGGGCGCGCGCTGGCGTGTGTGCCGCCGTCGTGCCACACCGACGGCGCGACCGACGCTAGGCTCACGCCGAGCGTGTGCGCGAGCGTGTCGGCCCAGCCCGCGTGGGCCTGCTCGAGGTCCAGCGTCCCGTGCTTGGCGTTGCGTGTCTTGAAGTTCGAGGCCTGCGCGAGTCGCGCCAGCTCGCGCTGGGATGGCGCGCGGCCGTACTGCTGCTCGAACCGCGCCGCGCGGGCGCGCAAGTCGGCGGTGATGGACTGGCGGCGGGAAGAGAACAGCCGCATCATCTCCCCGCTGATCCCCCGGATCTCAAAGCCGTGGCCGTCGTCGCGGGCCTCCCATGCCAGGCCGAACCGGGCAGTGAGAGCTTCCTCCAGGTGCTGGGAGACGATCGCGGCCACCGCGCCGATGTGCTCGTTGTAGCCCAGGGAATCCGGCGCGCGCCACTTCCCGTCAGTCGCTGTTTTGGCGACATGGGCGATCTGGGAGTGGACGTGCAGCTGCATATCGCCGTCCCGGGAGGTGTGCTGCAGCCAGTGCGCGACGGCCAGATCGGCTTCGTGCCACTGGCCGGTTTCGCGGCCGTGGACGCGGGTGTTGTGGGAGCCGGTTCTGGTGTAGCCGGCTTCGCGCTGGAAGTAGGCGAACCCGGCGTGCACGGCCTGCCAGATCATGTCATCGACTTCGGTGACCAGAGCGGACCAGTACTGGTCGCCTTGCTGGTCGCCGGACTGGCGGGCTAGGCGGGCGTTCTCGCCGAGGGAGGCGTGGAAGATAGAGATCGACTTGGACAGCGACAGGGTTAGGTCGAAGAAGAGAGGGCTCTGGCGGGCCTGTTTAGTGGCTTCGATGCGCAGCTCGCGGCGGCGCTCGGCGGTGGCGTACGGCTCGGCGGTCAGTAGGCGGGCATAGAGGTCGGCCGCTTTGCGGCCACCGTTGGAAGACTTGCCCAGCAAGGTGTCGTCGGGGGCTTTGCGCTGGCCAAACAGCAGCTCGTAAGTTTCGCGCTCGACCGTCTGGCCATGCTCGAAGCCGAGCGCTATGGCGCCGGGGCCCCACCAGCGGCCGGGCGGCTCTCCTCCGGTCTCGCTGGCCTGGATGTAGTAGCCGACCGCGTCCTTCGCCGGGCCGCAGTCGACCTGCTTCCAGATGTAGTTAAGGTCGTAGCCCTTGCTCAGTGTCGCGACGACCGCCACGGGCTAATCGCCCGCCAGCCGGAGCGGGACTTCCCATGATCATCGGATGGTGCATGGGTGTGAAGCGGTTGGGGGTCATGCATCAATGGTGACAAAACGGGCGATCAAGATCAGGAATGAGAGCCTGGTTGAAGGGCGGAGCGGCAATGGCATCGCTGTGCCGCGGGTGCCATGGCAAACTCTTCTGTCATCGACACAGAACTACGAGCTGGGCGGGCAATGAAGGCGACTGAGGCAGGTTTGCTTGGCTTTTTGAAGAGCTCTCCGCAACTCACCATCCCGATCTACCAGCGCACCTACTCGTGGACCATGCGCGAGTGCAGTCAACTGTGGGATGACGTCATGCGCGCTGGGCGCAGCGAGAGCACACCGGCGCACTTTATCGGTTCGGTTGTCTACATCGAATCGGGCCTGTACCAGGTCAACGCGCCAGTTCCGTTGATGGTGATCGACGGGCAGCAGCGGCTTACCACTGTCTCCTTGCTGCTGGAGGCACTTGCCCGCCGTTTGGGGGACGCCGAGCCCGTCGATGGTTTCTCAGCGAGAAAGATCCGGAACAGGTACTTGCTTGACCCCGAGGAAGATGGCGATCTCGGTTTCAAGCTGCTGCTGACGCAGACCGACAAGGACACCATGTTCGCGCTGATGCGTCAGAAGCAGTTGCCCACCGAGCCGTCACTGAGGGTCAAGGAGAACTTCGAGTTCTTCGAGGAACGAGTCGGCTTGCTCGGAGAAGCGGACCTCAGGGGCCTCTGCAACGGGCTGGCCAAGCTCGTCATCGTCGACATCTCGCTCGACAAGCTGCACGACAACCCGCAACTGATCTTCGAGAGCATGAACTCCACAGGTCTCGATCTGAGCCAGGCCGACATGATCCGGAACTTCGTGCTCATGGATCTTGAGCCCCGCCGGCAGGCGGACCTTTACCGGGATCACTGGCGGCCGATGGAGCTGGCGTTCGGTCAGGAAGCGTACCGCGATGAGTTCGACGCGTTCATGCGGCACTATCTGACCCTCAAGACGGGCGATATCCCCAACCTCCGGGCGGTGTATGACGCGTTCAAGGCCCATTACGCACGGGGCGAGGTCAAGTCGGCAGGAATCGAGGCGCTGCTGGCGGATCTCCACGCCTTCGCGGACCACTACTGCGCAATGGCCCTAAGCAAGGAACCGGACAAGCCCCTAGGCGGCGCGTTCCGTGACCTGCGGGAGATGAAGGTTGACGTCGCTTACCCGTTCCTGCTCAGTCTCTACCACGACTACAAGCAGGGCGAGCTTCCGCCTGGTGACTTTGTGCAGATAGTTCGTACAATCGAGTCGTACGTTTTCCGGCGAGCGGTATGCGGGATCCCGACCAACTCCCTGAACAAGACCTTCCTCGCCCTAACGCGCATGACGGGGAGCGGTAGCAGCCTTCTAGAGGGCACCCAGGCGCACCTGCTCCTGCTCGAGTCGTATCGACGGTTCCCACGTGACGAAGAGTTCAAGCGCGAGCTGGCGGCGCGCGACCTTTACAACTTCCCACGGCGGACCTACTGGCTGCGCAAGCTGGAGAACTACGGGCGCAAGGAGACCGTGCAGGTCGGCGAGTACACGATCGAGCACATCATGCCACAGAACCCGAACCTGTCGGCGGCTTGGCGCGACGATCTCGGAGCGGATTGGAAGGAAGTTCAGGAACGGTGGCTGCATACGCTGGGCAACCTGACACTCACCGGCTACAACCCAGAATATAGCGATCGCCCATTCACCGAAAAGCGCGACATGGAAGGCGGTTTTAGGCACAGCCCGCTCCGCCTCAACGCAGGACTGTCTGAAGAAGACACCTGGAACGAGGTCGCCATCCAAAGGCGTGCCAAGCGCCTCGCGGACTTGGCGGCACAGGTCTGGGCGATCCCCGCACTGGCGAGCGAGACGCTGTCCGCACATAAGCCGACCGCAGGCAGACTTGGGAACTACACATTGGACAATCACCCGAACCTCGCCATAGGCCAGCCGATGCGGCCACTGTTTGACATGCTCCGCAAGGAGGTCCTGAACCTCGATCCGAACGTCACTGAAGAAGTCCTCAAGCTGTACATCGCCTACAAAGCCGAGACCAATTTCGTCGATGTAGTCCCTCAAGCTAAGCGACTCCGCCTGTCTCTCAACATGCCATTCCACGAGCTTGACGACCCCGAAGGACTTGCAAAGGACGTAACCAACGTGGGCAGGTGGGGTAACGGCGACGTGGAGGTGGGACTTGGCAGCGACGCCAACCTTCCGTACGTGATGGGCCTGATCAGGCAGGCGTTCGAGCGACAGATGCGCCTACCCGGTGCCGAGGTCTGACATTGCCTGGCGGCGGACCTGGCATGACTTGCGAAGTATCCCGAGAGTTCCGGTAGCGTCATGATCACTGGTGGGGCTGTCGGCGATCTGGCCGCCAGCCTAGGTGGGCGGGTGATGGTCACCGCCGGGCTTCCAGGGATCAGTAGCAAAAAAGCACTGAAACGTGACGCGCTCACAGCGCAGGGGGACTAGGACATGCCGCCGACCACAAAAGAAGCTCAACGCGCCGAACTGCACCGGACGATCTGGCGCATCGCGAACGACTTGCGCGGCAGCGTCGATGGTTGGGACTTCAAGAGCTACGTGCTCGGCATGCTGTTCTACCGCTTCATCTCCGAGAACCTGACGGCTTACCTCAACGAGCAGGAACGCAAGGCCGGCAACCCGGACTTCGACTACACCCACCTGTCTCACACGGAGGCTGAGCGTGGTCGGGCAGAGACCGTGGCGGAGAAGGGCTTCTTCATCCTGCCTGGTGACCTGTTCGTCAATGTCCGCGCGAGAGCTGAGCGCGACTCGAACCTGAACGAGACCCTGGAGCGGATCTTCCGCAACATTGAGGGGTCGGCCTTTGGGACGGACAGCGAGCATGACCTGAAGGGTCTGTTCGATGACCTCGACGTCAACAGCGCCAAGCTTGGCCCGACGGTGGCAAAGCGCAACGAGAAGCTTGTAAAGCTGCTCGACGCCATCGGCGACCTGAACCTCGGCGCCTTCAGTGACCACGCCATCGACTCATTCGGCGACGCTTACGAATACCTCATGCAGATGTATGCCGCGAACGCCGGTAAGTCTGGCGGTGAGTACTATACCCCACAAGAGGTTAGCGAATTGCTGGCGCACATCACAGTGGTCGGCAAAAAGTCGGTCAACAAGGTATACGACCCAGCCTGTGGCTCCGGCTCGCTCCTGCTGAAATTCGCCAAGGTGCTCGGCAAAGATAAAGTCCGCAAGGGCTTCTTTGGTCAGGAGATCAACCTGACCACATACAACCTGGCGCGTATTAACATGTTCCTGCACGACATCAACTACGAGCAGTTTGACATCGCCCACGGCGACACCCTCATCGACCCGGCGCACTGGGACGACGAACCGTTTGAGGCAATCGTCTCTAATCCGCCGTACTCAATCCGCTGGCCGGGTGACGAGAACCCACTGCTTATTAACGACCCACGCTTCGCACCGGCCGGTGTGCTCGCGCCGAAGGCCAAGGCTGACCTCGCCTTTACCATGCATATGCTCAGTTGGCTGGCCGTCAACGGTACAGCAGCCATCGTTGAGTTCCCTGGCGTGCTCTACCGCGGCGGTGCCGAGCAGAAGATCCGCAAGTATCTGATCGACAACAACTATATCGACACCGTTATCCAGTTGCCGCCGGACCTGTTCTTCGGCACGACAATTCAAACCTGCATCCTCGTCCTGAAGAAGTCCAAGAAGGATAACGAGGTTCTGTTCATTGACGCGTCCGGCGAGTTCACTCATATCGGCAACAAGAATAAGCTCCTGTCAGCGGACCGCCACAAGATCTTGGATGCTTTCACCGCCCGCAAGGACATAAAGCATTTCGCCGCGCTCGTACCGAACGCTGACCTGGCGGAGAACGACTACAACATCGCGGTGTCCTCCTACGTTGAGCGTGAGGACATTCGCGAATCCGTTGATATCGCCGAGCTCAATGCCGATATCGCTGAGATCGTTGCCCGACAGTCGGAGCTCCGGACCGCCATCGACGCCATAGTCCACGACCTGGAAGAAGGCGGCAGTGCGGTTGTCTGACGTGTTGAATAAGGCGCCCGACACCACAGAGGCGCAGGTCGAGGGATTCCTCGGAACTCGCAGAATACCCTGGGGACAGTACAGGAAAGTTCAAGTCGGTAAGGTCGCGCTTAATTTCTTCTGTAAGAAATGTATCGACATTCGTACCTTCATGTCGAGAGACGAACTATCGTGCCTAGTAACGAGCGAGCATACAGTTAGTATCGACGTCACCCTTCGGTGTCCGATATGTGGATCTCCAGTTGAAGCCTGGTTCCTCATAGCGTGTGATGGAGACTTCTACGTTCAGGCTCCGGTTATTCATCTGGAACGCTACACCGAGAATCTTCGAGGCTCGGCGAGCCGCGTGGGAGCTGTCTCCGGACAGTTCGAAGACCTGCTGGAACGAGCCCAGATTGCCTATGAAGATCACCTAGGCGCGGGATCCATGATCTATTTGCGAAAAATCTTCGAGGCGATCACGATGCAAGTAGCGGGCCTTGCCAACATCTCAGTTACGGGACGGAAAGGCGGGCCGAAGCCGTTCCGCAACTTGCTCAAAGAGGTTGACGAAAAGCATCACATCATTCCTTTTAAATTTGCCAGTAATGGCTACAAGCTGTTCAGCGAGCTAAGCGATGTCATTCATGGCAGCTCCAGTGAAGAGGAAGCCCTTCGCAAGTATTTGCCGTGCCGGCAACTGACTATCGGTGTAGTCATCAACGTGAGAAATGATCAAGAGATGGCCTCGGCCATAGACACTCTCGGGTGGGATGTCGACAATCTTGCTGGGATAACTGACGTGGAGAGTTCGTCATGAGCCGGGTCAATGATCTGATCAAAGACCTAACCCCAAAGGGTGTGCCTATCCAACCACTCGGCCAAGTTGGCGTGTTCATCCGAGGACGTAGGTTCACGAAGGCCGACCGTGTGGACGATGGTTTGCCGAGCATCCACTACGGCGAAATCTATACTCACTACGGGGTCGCGGCATCGGAAACGCACTCTCGGGTACGGGCCGACCTGGCGCCGACGTTGAGGTTTGCCCAGCCCGGAGACGTCATAATCGCGGGGGTTGGGGAGACGGTAGAGGACGTAGGAAAAGCTGTGGCCTGGCTCGGGACAGAGCCAGTGGCGGTCCACGACGACTGTTTCATATTCCGCTCTTCACTCGATCCGAAGTTCGTCGTCTACTTCATGCAGTCAGAGGCCTTCAACAAGCCAAAGGAAGCCTACGTCGCACGCGCCAAGGTGAAGCGGCTATCCAGTGACGGACTGGCGAGGCTACGAATTCCCGTCCCGCCCATCGAAGTGCAGCGCGAGATCGTCCGAGTATTGGACACGTTCAGTGGGCTGGCATCAGACCTAGCGACTCAGCTCGACGCCGAACTAGAGGCCCGGCAGCGCCAATCTGCCTACTACCATGACCAGGTCCTGTCCTTCCGCGACACAGACGGGGTTCAGTGGATTCCGTTGGGTGGGCTGCTGCGAGAGCCGCTTGCCAACGGTCGATCGGTTCCCGATGGTTCGGGGTATCCGGTGCTGCGCCTCACGGCCTTGCACGGTTCAGTGGTAGACACTAGCCGGTACAAGCTCGGTGCGTGGGATCCGGACGTTGGGAGGCGATTCCGGATCGAAGCTGGCGACCTTCTCGTGGCGCGAGGCAATGGTTCCAAGGACCTCATTGCGCGCGCATCTATGGTAGAACGGACCGACGAAGTCGCATTCCCAGACACAATGATTCGGGTACGGCCGAAGCTCGAAATAGTCTCTCAGCGGTACCTGTTCTATATCTGGGAAAGTCAGGCCACTCGATCGATCATTGAGCGAATCGCGAAAGCTACATCGGGAGTATGGAAGGTAAGCCAAGATGACCTTTCCCGGGTCATGCTTCCCGTGCCCTCCATCGAGGAACAGCACCGCATTGTCGGCATCCTTGACAAGATCGATGCTCTCATGGGGGGTTTGTCTGCCGCACTCCCCGCCGAGCGCAACGCCCGCCGTAGGCAGTACGAGTACTACCGCGACCGTTTGTTGACTTTCAAGGAGTCGATGGCATGAGCGAGGGCAACCTAACGCATTACGAGCCGGTCGCAATCAGTACAGAGAGTACGGTTGTCGCCGAGTTCACCCGGGAACCAACGGCTTCGTCGACGTATCAGTCCGAGGCCGAACTCGAAGCCGAATTCATCAAGATCCTCCAGTCGCAGGCCTACGAGTACTTGCCCATCAAGACGGAAGCCGACCTGATCGCCAACATCCGTACCCAGCTTGAAACCTTGAATGGCATCGACTTCAGCGATGAGGAGTGGGAGCGCTTTTTCAAGGAACGGATCGCTGGCGAGCGCGAGGGCGTCGTCGAGAAGACCGTTCGCATGCAGGAAGACTACGTCCAGCTGCTCAAGCGCGACGATGGCACGACCAAGAACATCAGGTTGATCGACAAGACCGACATCCACAACAACCGGCTCCAGGTGATCAACCAGTACGAAGTCGGCCAGGGCGAGGGCGGCGCCAAGTACGCGAACCGCTACGACGTGACTGTACTCGTCAACGGCTTGCCGCTGGTGCACATCGAACTCAAGCGCCGAGGCGTGGACATCCGCGAGGCGTTCAACCAGATCAACCGCTATGAGCGTGACAGCTTCTGGGCGGGCTCTGGCCTGTTCGACTATGTGCAGCTATTCGTGATCAGCAACGGGACGCTGACCAAGTACTACAGCAACACGACGCGCCGCCAGCACCTCGACGCGGCGAAAGGGCCGAAGCGCACGCGCCGAACCAGCAACTCGTTCGAGTTCACGTCATGGTGGGCGGATGCCGGAAACAAGCCGATCCAGGACCTAACCGGCTTCACCAAGACGTTCTTCGCCAAGCACACGCTGCTGGCGGTCCTTGCCCGTTACTGCGTCCTGACGGCCGACCGCATGCTGCTAGTGATGCGCCCGTATCAGATCGTGGCGACTGAGCGGATTCTGCAGAAGATCAAGATCTCGACCAACTACAGGCAACTCGGCACTGTCGCCGCCGGCGGTTATATCTGGCACACGACCGGCTCGGGTAAGACGCTGACCAGCTTCAAGACCGCGCAACTGGCCTCGCGCCTGCCGGCCGTCGATAAGGTGCTGTTCGTGGTCGACCGCAAGGACCTCGACTACCAGACGATGCGCGAGTACGACCGGTTCGAGAAGGGCGCGGCCAACTCGAACACCTCGACACGCGTGCTGAAGAGGCAGCTTGAGGACCCGAGCGCGCGGATCATCATCACGACTATCCAGAAACTCGTCAACCTTCATCGCCGCTAATGGGGGCCACGGCATCTACTCAGGGCACGTTGTCATCATCTTCGACGAGTGCCACCGCTCGCAGTTCGGCGACATGCACACCGCGATCATCCGAGCGTTCAAGCGCTATCACCTGTTCGGCTTCACCGGCACGCCGATCTTCGCCGTCAACGCCGGCAGAGGCGGGAATCCGCGGCTGAAGACCACCGAGCAGGCCTTCGGGGCGAGAAACTGCATAACTACACGATCGTCGACGCCATCACCGACAAGAACGTCCTGCCGTTCCGCATCGACTACGTCAACACCATAAAGCTGCCCGAAGGTATCGCGGACAAGCAGGTGTCGGCGATCGACACAGAGAAGGCGCTCTTGGCGACGGAGCGCGTGCGACAGGTCGTCGCTTACACGCTGGAGCACTTCGATCAGAAGACCAGGCGCAACGAGGGATACTCGCTCGGCGAGCGCCGCGTTCGCGGCTTCAACGCGCTGTTCGCCACTGCCTCGATCCAGGCCGCCCGGATCTACTACAACCAGTTCGCGATCCAGCAGCGGGACCTGCCGTCGGATCGACGGCTGAAGGTCGGGCTGATCTATTCTTACGCGCAGAACGCGGCAATCGACGACGACTACCTCGACGAGGAAGAGTTCGAGACTGGTGCGCTTTCGACCGATGCCCGTTCGTTCCTTGAGGACGCGATCCAGGACTACAACGATATGTATGGCACGAGCTTCGACACCTCGGCCGACAAGTTCCAGAACTACTACAAAGACCTCTCGCTGCGACTGAAGAACCGCGAGATCGACGTCGTAATCGTGGTGAACATGTTCCTCACCGGATTCGACGCGACGACGCTCAACACCTTGTGGGTGGACAAGAACCTGCGCGCGCACGGCCTGCTGCAGGCCTATTCCCGGACGAACCGCATTCTCAACTCTGTGAAAACGTACGGCAACATCGTCAGCTTCCGCGACCTTGAGCAAGATACCAACGATGCCATCGCGCTCTTTGGCAACAAAGATGCCCGCGGCATCGTGCTGCTCAAGCCATATGCCGACTACTACACCGAGTACGCCGAGAAAGTGGCCGTACTACTCGCGGCCTTCCCCCTGGGCACACCGGTTGTCGGCGAGTCGGCGCAGAAGGCCTTCATCGCCCTATTCGGCGCGATCCTACGGCTGCAGAACATCCTGATCTCGTTCGACGAGTTCGTCGGCAACGAGATCCTGACCGAGCGGCAAGCGCAGGACTACCGCAGCGTGTACCTCGACTTCTACGCGGAGTTCCGCCGGGAGACCGAAACCGAGAAAGAGCCGATCAACGAGGACGTGGTCTTCGAGATCGAACTCATCAAGCAAGTCGAGATCAACGTCGACTACATCCTCATGCTTGTGCAGAAGTACCGGGAAGAGCGCGGCGACGGCGATGACAGGGATATCCGCAGCACGATTACCCGGGCTGTCGACGCCAGCCCCACCCTGCGCAACAAGAAGGACCTCATCGAGGACTTCGTCGACTCCGTGTCCGCCAGCGGTGCCGTCGACGAGGAGTGGAACCGATTCGTGGGAGCCAGGCGCGAAGCCGAACTCGATAGGATAATCAAGACCGAGGGCCTGCACCCTGAGGAGACCCGCGCCTTCATCGAGAAAGCGTTTCGCGATGGTGCCGTTCGGCCGCTGGTACCTCCATCACGAAGGTGCTTCCGCCAACCTCGCGCTTCTCCGCAGAGGGCGGCCACGGGGAAAAGAAGCAGATCGTGCTGGCCAAGCTCAGCGAATTCTTTGATCGATTCTTCGGGCTGAGCTCGGGGAGCAGCTAACATCTCCAAGTCCGTCGGCGGGGCGATGACCTCAATATTCTCTTTAAGAAGCTCACTTGTCGAGCGCGCACCGCCCTTGCAGGGCGCATAGCGCGTGATAGTGCTTTCGCCACCCTTGCCGTACGCCCCGCAGCCAACGGGAAGGCAAGCCTCCGGCTAAGCGCCTATCCAGAAGTTCTGCGCGTAACCCGTTGTGAGAGGCTCTGGCTTAAATAACGTGCAGGTAACGTTCGATCGTGTCCATTCACGGGGTTCCGTGAGTTGGCGTCAGGCTGTGGCGGGGAGTGGCGGTAGCCAGGGCTTTCCGGCGAGGGCGCTGCTGATGGCGTCGAGTGCGGTGATGCCGTGGGCGGCGGCGGAGTCCAGGTAGCTGCGAATACGGCACCAGCGGGTAAGCGTGGCGAGGGAATGCCAGTACCCGGAGACCGCCTGATGGCGCTTGGCGGCTTTCGCGCCGCGCTCGGAGACGTTATTGGTCCAGCTGACGTTGAAGTCGCGGGTGAACAGGAAGACCTGCTCCTTGTAGTCGCGCAGCCAGCAGCCCAGCGCGTAGCCGGGGTGGTTCCCTTCGTGCCAGTTGCGCAGCCGGTTGTGGATGATCCCGGTGCTGACCGCCTGGTCGTAACGTTCCCGCAGGTCTTCCAGTGCCTGCTGGTCCAGGGCGGTGCTGCCGCGGGCGCGGGCGTCTTCCACGGCTTTGTGCGCCTCGCGGAGGATCGTGATGATGTCCCCGGCCCAGGACTGCAGGCTGCCGGGGCCGAGCTTGGTCACGGCGCGGGCGCGGCGGATGACGTGCTGGCAGCATTGCTGGATGCCGGCCAGCCGGGACAGCAGGTGCTGGTACCCGGTGTACCCGTCGGTGATCAGCGGCCCGGTGAACGCGGCCGGGATCCCGGCGGCGACGTCGGCCTTGCGGCGTGAGGCGATGGCCTGCAGGAAGGTCAGCCGCCCGTCGGGGGTCCGGACGATCAGCACGTGCGGCGCGCCGGCCGCGGCCTTCCCGTCTTTCTCCTCCGGGTCTGTTTCTTCCTCGTCCCGTGCCGCGGGCTGCACGGTCTTGTCCAGGACGTTCACCGGGGTCTCGTCGGCGGCCAGCACCGTCCCGGCGGCCAGCGCCGCGATCATCGCCTCATCGAACCCCGCCTTCCCCAGCTGCGCGGATGTCCGGGCGGCGGCCTTGTCCACCCAGCCGGCCGAGACCGGCACGCCCAGCAGCATGCCCATGACCTGCGCGGCCCGCTCCGGCGGCACGTTCCCGTAACAGGCCAGCAGCACCGCCGCGGCGTTCAGCACCGGCCCGTAGGACACCGCTCCCGCGTGCAGGCCCGGCGGCGGCTCCGCGAACGTCACCGTCCCGCAGCACGGGCAGGAAAGCCCCGGCAGCAGCCACTCTGTCACCTTCCGGGCGATCTCCACGTCGATGACCTGCGCCCACCGCGGCTCCGCAGCCCCCGCGCCGCCCAGCCCGGCATGGCAGCGGCGGCACTGCACCGGCGGCTCCGCATCCTTCTTCTCGCCCGGGTCCGGGTCCCTGGCCAGACCTTTCCCCTTGTGCCCTGGCTGCCCGCCCGGCTTGCGGTCCTTACTGCGCTCCCGCTCCGACTGCTGCCGCGCCCGCCGCGCCTCCTTCGCCCCGATCCGCTCCTTCGACGAAGGCGTACCCGAATCAGAGCTATCCATCGACAAGCGCCGCTCCACCTCCGCCACCCGCAGCTCCAGCCGCCGCCGCAGCTCCCGCTCGGCAGCCAGCTCGCCGCGCAGCACGCCGATCTCCGCGTCCTTTGCCTCGACCACGGCACGCAGCCGCCGCACCAGGTCACCCTGCTGCTCACCGGCCACGCCCGGCTCATCGGACACAAACCGCAAGCATGCTCAACCTGAACTAAACGTTCAACCACCCAGCCAAGCCGGCGGGTCGCAGACCTGACCTGGCTCACGTTAGTGCGCTCTGGATATTCAGGGGGACGCGTCTGAAGTCTGATCGGACCGGCCGGACCGCGGCAGCGGCCAGGACCGGACATGTCGGCCGGCAGCCGAATCGCCGGCCCGCTCAAGACTCCAGCAATGCCTCGAGCTCACCCCAAGGGTCGGCCAGTTCGGGACCGTGCCCGAAAAGCATCCGAGAGCCGCGCAACGCGAGCAGGGTGTGGAGGGTCTGCTCGGCGACCTCGAGGTCGGCGGTGAACTGCTCGGGTGCACGCACGAGCCTTCCAGCCACCACTCCCAGGCAGTCCCCGACGAGCAGGACCCCCTGTTCTTCGTGCAGGAAGCCCAGGTGGCCCGGGGTGTGTCCGGGCAACGCGATGGCCCGCAGCGGCCCGACGACATCGCGGTCCGCCAGCGGGTGCAACCCTGGCAGGCCGTCCATCGGACTTGCCATGGCGGCTGCTGCCGGCGCTGCCTCTCGTGCGTGGTCGAGGGCGCCGACATGGTCGGGGTGAGCGTGGGTGACCAGGATGTGCGAGACATCAGACCAGGAGGCACCGACCTCGCTCAACGCCGCGTCCAGGGCAGAACCGGCCGCATCCATGCCGGTGTCCACCAGGACGACACCAGTCGCATGGGACACCAGGTACGCACGCACGTCAAGCGTGACCGGTCCGGGACCTAGCGCGCCCGCCGGCAGGTGATGCTCCATCGCGATGGCATGAATCCCGGCGTCCATGCCTAGCAATATACCGACGGCACAGCTGCTCGCCTGACCTGGCGTCCGTCCGGACATAGGGGCGACACGCGGCCACTTAGGACTAGCGATTTATTAGTGCGCGGACTTCACCACCGGGCACGACAAAGCCACTGGTCAGCGCACTGTGCCTGGCTCTGCCCAGTAATCGTGAGCCAGGTCAGGGCCCTCGCGCCCGAAGCGGTCTTCACCGTGCGCAGGTACGGGGACACGAGCCCACCCTACGACCTCGGATTAGTGCGCAAATCCACCCACGACGAACCGCGATACCGCAGGTCACAATCCCCGAACTCAGCTGCGACCGGCGATCGTGAGCCAAGTCAGGCTAAACGTTCAACCACCCAGCCAAGCTGGCGGGTCGCAGAGACCCCGTGAATGGACACGTTCGATCGTGCCGTGGGTGAGGTTGCCGGCAGGTCCGGCCAGGCGCAGGACGTTACCCCGCCGGTGGGGCCGTCAGCGGCCGGGATTACCTGGCCGGGAACGGCGGCAGCCATAACCTGCCGGGCGTCTGCGGCGGGCCGCCGTGGACGGCGGGCCGCGGCATGGCGGTATTGGCGCGCTGGATGCGGGTATCCGGGCTCGCTGCTATCGCAGGACGGCTCGGACGGTGATGATCTCGCTGAAGTCAAGGCCGTCCACCTGCCAGGCGTAGCAGCCGGGGGTCTTGACCCACAGCCCGCCGGGCGCTTCGCGCCAGCCCTCGCCGCCGTTGAGAGTCGGCCCGGGCGGCACGACCAGCGGCGCGACGAGCGGCCCCTCGCCCAGGGCCACCGGGCCCGGACGCCCGAGGCGCTCGGCCCGGATGATGAACGGGCCCTGGTAGGCGGGCACGCTGAACCACAAGGTTTTGAGCCCGAGCCACGGCGGCGCGCTTGTCGGGGCGAGGTCGGCGACACCGTGCCGCACATCGCCGGTGTCCTCGATGATCACCCGCACGGGCCCGTCCCCGAGCGCGATGCCGCCGAACAGATCCGTGCTGACCGGGCTGCCGCGTGATGCGGGGCAACGCTGGCCAGGCCGCAGCGAGGGGAAGTGCAGCGGCCGGTTCAGCACCGCCGGGATCGGGCCTGCCGGGCCCGCACCGGCGCTGCCCGCACCGCTTCCGCTGGTCAGGCAGATGGATCCCTCGTTAGCGCACGCCTGCTGATAGCTGGCAGGCACCAGCAGCCCCTCCCGGGCCAGCGCCGCCACGTTCTTCGGCTCGGTGGTGCGGGTTACCGCCGGTGAGGCCGCCGTGCTCCTCCCGGCGGAGGAGTGCGCCGGCGAACCGGGCGTGCAGGCTGCGGCGAGCAACATCAGCGCCGCAGCGCCGAGAAAGACCACAGTCCGGCCCATCGGCTCACCTACCCGGTGCCCTCTCCGGTGGCGGATCCAGCCGCCACGCTCCGGCCACCAGCGGCTACAAGTGTCCCGCACCCGGGACGACGGATCGAGCGCGTCGGGTAACGATACTCAGCCGAACCGCCGGGCAGCCTGGACGCCGCCGCGACTCCTCAGCGGCCACGACCGCTATGTCCGGGATCTGGGTCAGCGTCCGTGCGCCGGCCGGACCTGCCGGCCACCTCACCCACGGCAAGATCGAAACGTTACCTTCACGTTATTTGAGCCGGAGCCCTGTGAGACCGGTGAGGGAAGGGCGTTGACATCAGCCTCGCCGGGGGTTGGATCGAAGTTGCCACATCGTCCACCCAGCCGGCGAGGTCGTGATCAGTATGCGCCCGGTCAGCGTGTTCGCCAAAGGTCCGGACTGCGAGATCGAGCAGCTCCGGGGTGATCTGCGCGGCCGGTGGCGGCAGGCCAGCCGGGCGGTGATGGTGCTGCTGTCGCTGCACGGGTTACCGCCTGCGCAGATCGCGGCGCTGCTGGACTGCCACCCGGCCACCGTGCGCCGCTGGATCGGCCGGTTCAACGACCAGGGAATGGCCGGGCTGGCCGACCGGCCCCGGTGCGGGCAGCCCCGGCTGGGCGGACGCCGGCTGACCGGGCGGATCGCCGCGCTGCTGGCCCGGCCGGGCCCGTGGACCCTGCCCCGGATCCGCCGCTACCTGGGCCAGCCTGCTATCAGCATGCGCACGCTGTACCGGCGGGTCCGGCTGGTCGCGATCTGGCGGCGGCCCAAGCTGACCGCTCGCGGCGACCCGGACCATGACCACGTGGTGGCGGGATCGTGGCCCGGCTGCTGGACCTGCCGCGCCGGTCGGTGGTGTGCGCCGAGGACGAGACGCACCTGAACCTGCTGCCGCACGTGCGGGCCAGCTGGACGCTGCGCGGCATGCGCCCGCAGGTCCTCACCCCGGGCACGAACCGGAAGATCACCGTGCTCGGGGCGATCGACCTGACCAGCGGGGCGTGGGTGTACCGGCTGGGCCGCCGCCGGGCGGCGGACTTCATCGCCCTGCTGGGCATGCTCGCCGAGGCATTCCCGCGGGCCCCGGTGATCGCGGTGATCTGCGATAACGACAGCATCCATCACGCCCGCAAGGTCACCGCGTACCTGAAGGAGCATCCCCGCCTGGAGGTGCTGTACGGCGCGCGCTACAGCCCGCACGACAACCCGGTCGAGCGGATCTGGGCCGGGCTGAAGAACTATGTGGCCAACACCGCCGTGAGCTGGCCCGGCCGGCTCCGGCAGATCCACTCCTTCTTCCGCAACCGCTCACCGGATCAGATGCTGGCCACCGCCGCGCCCTGGATCAGCCCATGGCTGCCGCCGGGTTACGAGCAGAACTATTGGAATGCCGCTTTAGCAGTTCAGCGGTCATGGCACAGTCCAGAAACCTCAGCGTTGGTTGGGAGCCATCATGGCCCTACATGAGGCAACGTCCGGCTGCGCGAGGTGTTCCAGGAGCGCCTTTGAGCTGCAGTCAAGCCGCAGTGAACCACGCTGGCCGACAGTAATTCCCCGTTCGTATCGAGGTAGTTGAGCCGTCGGTTCTCGCGCTCCGACATGGCCCGGCGACTCCGCAGCTCGGCCTGTGTGTACGTGGTCCTCAGGCGCTGACGTTGAAGGCGGCTTCGTAGCCGAGGGCGGCTAGGTCTTCGTAGACGATGGTGGGGGCGACGCGGTTCCACCGGTGGCCGAGGAGGAGCGCGAGGCCCATCGGCGTGGCGAGGAAGAGGTGGACCCGTGGGTGGTCGTGAGCTGCACGGCGCGCGTGGTCGCGGAGGCCGACGGCCAGCGCGCAGGCCTGTTCTGGCCCGGCGACGGCGTTGTCACGGGGGCCTCCGGGTGGTCCGAGAACGACTAGCCGACCGACGGGTATGTGTCGGTCCAGCAGGAACGCCTGGACGTCGGTGGTCATCGTGGTGGCGATCTCGATGGCGATCGCGATGTCGTCGCCTTGCCCAATGTCGTATTCGGCCGAGGTCGGCATGATCGGGGTGGTGTAGGGCGCGTCGGAGGTCCAGGGCGTGCCGCGCTGCATGACGGCGATGTCGGTGCTGGTGACCATCCGGAGTGCGGCGCCGACGGCGAAGGCTGGGGCGAGGCGGAGGCTGCCGGTGATGGCGACGTGCGATGCTGCGCCGAGGTGAGCGGGGATGTCCTCGATGTCGGCTTGCAGCTGCTGCCAGGTCGCCGGCGGCTTGGGCCGCCGTTTGGCGTAAGCGTCGGGCCCGTCGAAGCGGTCGACCCAGTCGATGGCGTGCGCGGCCTGGGCGGCGAGGCGGTCCGGGGCGAGGGTGGCGATGGAGACGATCGTGCGGGCCGGCCCGGCGCGCAGTCCGCGGTTGCTGATGGCGTCCTGGATGGCGTCGAGGTCGAACTCGCGCTGGCCGGCGACGACCTGTTCGGCTACCCAGTCGGCTCCGGCGGCGAGGGCGAGGTCGTCGCTGCGCAGCCCGGCCGCGAACATGGTCAGCTTGACGGTCTCCTCCAGGTGCATTCGGTCGCGGGCCAGGTCGAAGTCCAGGACGGCCAGCAGGTCCAGCAGCTCAGCTTCGGTCAGGCCGGCCGCCTTGGCCCATGCAGCCCGTGCTTTCCCCCGCGCGGACGCCGGGCCGCCCGCACTGGCTCTGGGAAGGAGGAGGCGGGTGCGGGCGTCTCGGCCGGAGATCAGGGGGTCAGCCGGGTCGGGAGCCCGGTTGGTGATGATCGCCAGCTCCACCGGATCCCCGGTGGCGGTGAGCTGGTGCCAGGCCGCGGCGATCTTCGCGAGGATGGACGGGCCGCCGACTCTGCTTGGTGCGGTCAGGTATCCGCCGTTGACCGGGGTGCGGCTGTCGACGGCGTATTTGACCTGCTTGTAGCTGTGCGGCGGCATGCGGCGGCGGATGACGACGTCATCG
Source organism: uncultured Actinomycetes bacterium (assembly GCA_963822765.1). Classification (GTDB taxonomy): domain Bacteria; phylum Actinomycetota; class Actinomycetes; order Streptosporangiales; family Streptosporangiaceae; genus Palsa-504. The sequence goes on from CAWGJL010000007.1 coordinate 112,871, forward strand.
AGGTTGCCGGCGTCGTCTGCTTCGACGCCGACGCTGACGGCGGGGTTCGCTGGCGCTGGTGGCGGCGTCGCGCAGGACGGTGATGCACGCGTGCCAGGCCACCAGCCACTGGTAGCGGTCCCCGGCGACGCGGGCCCCGCTGGGGCTCGGGACTGGCAGCGGGCCGGTCATGGGGCCTGCGGAACTCGGGGGTCGGCGTCTGTGCTGGCCGCGGCCGCGCGCAGGATGTCGGCGGTGAGCGGCTTGTCCGGGAAGGCGGCGAGAATGGCCGCCGGGATCAGCCGCTGGGTGAGGTCGGAGTAGGTGTACCCGGGCCGGTCACCGTCCGGGCCGGTGAGGGCGGCGAGCTTGCTGATCGCCTCGGCGTCGATCCCGGTACCGGCGAGGGCGGCAGCCAGGACGGCGTGCCGCTGGGCTTCGTCGGGTCGGCTGAAGTGGAAGATCGCGGCGGCGCGGCGCAGGACGGCCGGGTCGAGTGCTCGTTCCCGGTTGGTGCACAAGATGACGAGGACCGGGACGGCTTCGCCGGCCAGGGTGTCCACGCCGGCCAGCAGCGCGTCGACGCCGGCGCGGTCCTCGTGGTGCATCTGCTCGGCGGCGCGGGACTGGGCGAGCGCGTCGGCTTCGTCGACGACCAGGATGAACACCGAGCCCGGCCCGCTGGCGCTGCGGGCCTTGCGGCCCCGGGTGAGCAGGTGGGCGAAGGCGTCACCGATCAGGGTGGTCATCTCCCCGACCAGGCCGCTGCCGCGGGCGGTCAGCTTGAGCCGGTAGAGGAAGACCGGCAGGTTCAGGGAGTCGGCCAGGTCGCAGCCGAACGACTCGGCCAGCGCGGTCTTGCCGCAGCCGACGTCGCCGGCGAACACGAACAGCGGCGCCCGGTCGGTGAACAGCGCCAGGGCGGGCAGGCCGCCAGGGTGGTGCTCGGCCGCCCACGCGTCGCAGCAGCGCCAGGGTGGGCGAGCAGTTCGGCCTCCCGGCGGAGCCGGTCCTTGATGTCATCGAGACCGACGAGCCGGCGGTACCGGCCGGCGCGGACCGGCTCGGGCAGTTCGACGACGGGATGAAACAGGTCCTCGACGGTGCTCACGACTCCTCGATCCCGAACGCGATGAACAGGTCGCGGTTCACCCCGGCGCCGTTGCGGCCGTATCCGTGCCCGGACTGGCTGGTGCCGAGCCCGGTCACCGGTTCGTCGGCTCCGACGCGGTGGACGGGCAGGACGTCGCGGACTGCGTCCTGCTGCGCCGCCGTCAGGGCGTGGAAGGCCGCGCTGTAGGTGAGGTAGCTGAAAAAGGGGTACCCGGTGACGGCCGCCCCGGTGGGGAGCTTGCCGGGGCGGTTGTCGAGGAGGTGCCCGCCCGTGGTCGCGGTGTAGCGGAGCCGCAGCTTCCACGAGTTCGCGGCTCGTGTCCCGGAACCCGTAGTCGACCGTGCCGAGGTAGCCGTCGCGCAGCAGCAGCGCGGCTTCCTCGGCGAAATCGGCGATGCTTTCCAGGCTGGGACGGCCGTACAGGCTGTTCAGGAGCCGGAGGTCGGCGCCGACCTTCGCGCCGACGTAGCGCGCGTCGGTGATGGTGAACGTGGCCGTCCTGGTGGCGGGGCTGGCGGTCATCATGCCCCCTCGAATCCCGGGCCGAGCACGGTCCGCCAGGCGTCGTTGGCGTCGCCCTTGGTGGGCGCCACGCGCGGCCCAGGCGATCTCCTCCAGCGCGGTGGTCGCGGTCTTGACCAGGCGCTGCCGGTCGGCCTCGGTGTAGGTGCGGGCGACGTTGTTCGCCGGGTTGACCGGGTCCCAGACCTGGATCGGGTTGCTGTCCGGGGTGACCTCGGTCTTCGCGTAGAAGTCGGTGAAGATGACCGGGGTGCGCCAGCCCGGTCCGCGCGATGTAGCCGAGCACCTGCTCGAACGCGCGGGGGTAGTCATCGACGGCCAGCGGCTCGCCGTTCCAGCCCTGGTCCCACAGGTGGGCCACGATGAGCTCGAGCAGGAAGCTCTTGCAGCGCAGGTCGGCGTCGTTGCGCTTGGCCTCCCGGATCCAGGCCTTCAGCAGCCGGATCAGCTCCCGGTAATTCGGGCCCGCCGCGTCCCGGCGGGACCGGATGAACGCCAGGTGCAAGGTCACCGAGGTGAGGACCCGGTCGCCCTGCCGGGTGATCAGGTAGCCGCGGTCATCCGGCGCGCCCTCGTACAGCACCGGGGCCACGTCGATCTTCAGCCCCGACCCGCGCAGCGTGATCCCGACCGCGTGCTCGGAGATCACGAAGTCCTCGGCGTCCTTGGTCGCCCCGTACACCTCGATGCACCGGTCCCGCAGTCCACTCCAGCAGGCCGCTACTCATCGGCATCGGTCCCGCCGACGCTGGACGCGCGGACATACGCCGCGACATCGGCGTCAGACCCCTCGCCGCGCCGCCGCCGGATCGCCGTGTGCTTGGCGGTGCTCCCCGATCCGCGGAGTTTCACCAGGTCATAGCCCGGATGGGCGTCGATGTGCGTCCTCCAGCCGGGCACGCAGGTGGTTGACCTGCCTGCGGCGCTTCCTGGCCTCGTCGGCTGGGATGTTGACCTTGTTCTGCGCGTGCGCGGCGAGCACGGCGTGATCGACATGGCGGATCGGGCATCAGCCGTCCTTCCTGAGTGAGCGTGTGCGGACGGCCGGCAGCCGCGGCCCCCCGTTTGCCTCATGCACCGCTGGTGCGGCTCCGCCCCCGGCCTTACCAGTGGAACATCAGAAAGAACTTTAGATTTCTGCATCAGATTCGTCAAATTACTCAGCAGTAACAGTAGCTTTGTTACGTGTCGGTAGCCGATGCCGGGGCAGTGATCACCAACAATGGGGGAAGACGGACCTGACGGGCGACAGGAACGAGGAGAGCGTGGACACCCTGGCATTCGAACCAGAGCGGCTACGCCTGGCCCGGGAGCTCAGGGAATGGAGCCAGGCCGACCTCGCCGCGCGGCTGGACGTGACACCCGCCGCGGTCAGCCAGTTCGAGACCGGCGTCACCCGGCCCGGCACCGACGCGCTGGACCGGATGACCAGCGCACTCGGTGTTCCTGCCCAGTTCTTCTCGCTGCCGGTCACCGAAACCCATGACGGGTTCTTCCGGTCGCTGCGCCGGACCTCGGTCACCCACCGGCGCCGCGCCCGGGCACTCGCCTACATCGCCCACGACCTGGCGGTGGGCGCGCAGGCACCCGGACTGCCGCCGGTCCGCCTACCCCAGATACCCGTCACCAGCCTGACGGCCCCCGACGGCGAACTCGAGGAAGCAGCCCGGCATGTGCGGCAAGCGTTCGGCATGCCCAGAGGCCCGGTACCGAACGTCGCCGAGACACTCGAAAAACACGGCATCCTGGTCATCCGCCTCCCGCTGGACACCGCCGACGTCGACGCCTTCTCGCTCCCCTTCCACGACCGGCCCGTCGTCGTCCTCGGCACCGACAAGAACGACCGGGCACGATCCCGGTTCGACGGCGCTCACGAACTCGGCCATCTCGTCGTCCACGGCGACCAGATCTGGGGCGTCAAAGAAGTTGAGCACCAGGCCCACGTCTTCGCCGCCGCATTCCTCATGCCCGCCGACGACATCCGCGACGAACTACCCGACCGTGCCGACTGGGCCGTCCTGTTCCAGCTGAAACAAAAATGGCAGGTATCACTAGCTGCCCTCCTGATGCGGGCGCGGACCCTAGGCCGCATGAGCCCGAACAACTATCTGACCGCGGTCAAGGCAGCCTCAGCCCGCGGATGGCGACGCATCGAACCAGTACCGCTAGGAAGACCGGAACACCCCACCTGCCTGAAGCGTCTCCTTGCAACACCAGCCGGACACCAGGCACTCGAATTGCTCCCGCACAACGTCGTCCAGGCGCTTGTAACCGCCACCGCCACCGCCACCTAGGCGCTCTAGCCAATGCGGGTCCCGGACTCAGCAACCAGGGTCAGTCTGAGCCATCCTGGGTCCCGATCGACGCCAATCGCGCTGCGATCCGCCGGGCCGGCCGGGGTTTGCTAGGGAGAGTCTGACCCCGGCCATCGAGCGACCTGCGAACTGGTTGCGCCAGCAGAAGTTTGACCTTGCCGCGTCGGCTGCCCTGGCATGCCGAATGTGAGCCCATCTGCGCCGACCAAGACACCGAGGTCCCGTCCTGCCAGAACCGGCAAAGACATTCGGCGTGGCCCCACAAAAATCCCACAAGTGCGCCTTCCGGGCTGTCCCCACAGACGTCCCACGGACACGCCGACATTCCGCGGCACACCCCGGCACTCATGTTAAAATAGAGTCGAAAATGTATCCTGAACAGGCGAAACGCAGGTACCGCAGGCTGCTAGCCGTGCCGATCGGTGGTGGTCAGGGACAGGATCGAACTGTCGACCTTCCGCTTTTCAGACGGTCTGTCGATTTCGGCTCACCGGCGCGGTAACGGATAAGCAGCCCGCTTCCTGAGCTGGATTCATGCTCGGTCAATCTTATTAGGCCGCCACACAACGCCGGGCAATCGGGACTTAGAGTAGCTGGAATGCGGCGGCTCGTAGGCCGTTAGCCGCTCTAACGATCGCTCGGTAAAGTGGCAGGTGTGTGTGCTGCATGCGGCGTTCCCGCCCATGTCCCGGTCCTAGACTCCGGGCCGGCCGCTACGCAGGCCGAGGTGGTGCCGGGTCAGCCGGCCAGGTTCGCGGCGCTGCGCAACCCCGCCTGCCGGCTCTACCTCGGCGGTGGGGCCCTGTCGATGATGGCAGACAACATCGAGCATGTAATCACCTACTGGGTGATCTGGCAGAGGTTCCGTTCCCTGGTGTTGACCGGCTTCGAGGTGATCAGCCACTGGCTGCCGTTCCTGCTGGTCTCGCCGTATTTCGGCGCGCTGGCGGACCGTTACGATTGCCGCAAGCTGATCCAGGGCTCGCAGGCGCTGTTCATGGCTGTGTCACTGACCTGGGGCATCTTGTTCGCCACCGGCACGCTCACGGTCTGGGACGCGTGTGTCCTGCTGATCCTGCACGGCACGGCCGGGGCCATGTGGGCGCCGCCGGAGCAGCTGCTGCTCGAGGACTTCGTCGGCACAGCCGACCTGGCCAGCGCGATCAGGCTCAACTCGACGGCCCGGTCGCTGGGCGTCCTGTTCGGCCCGGTGGTCGGCTCGGCGCTGCTGCTCGGACTCGGCCCGGTCCATGGCATCTGGGTCAACATCGCGTTCTACCTGCCCCTGACCTTCTTGGCGGCGCGGACGAAGTTCACCGGCCACACGCGGTACGGCGTCATCGCCCGGCAGCGCGTGGACGCGCTGGCCGCCGCGAGGGTGTTCCGGGACGTCAGCAAGGACCGGGTGCTCGCCGTCATGATCATCCTGGCCGGGCTCGGCTCGTTCTTCATCGGCTCGGCCATGCAGAGGGTGATGCCCACCATCGCGGGCACGACCACGGGCATCTCCGGCGGCACGGCCTATGGCCTGCTGCTGTTTGCCAACGGCCTCGGCGGCGTGCTCGGCGGCGTGCTGCTCGAGGGAACCGGCTGGATCAGGCTCTCGGTCCGCGCGGCGTTGTGGTCCACCCTGGTCTACGGCGCGTCGACGGTCTTGTTCGCGGTCAGCCATGATTACCTCGTGGCCGCTCCGCTGCTCGTCATCGGCGGCATCGCCAACCTGACCGCCATGTCGATCACCCAGACCGTGGCCCAGCTCCGCGCGCCGCGCGACAGGAAGGGCCAGGTGATGGGCGTCTACGGCACCGGCGCCAACGGGATGCGCATCGGCAGCGGCCTTACCGTCGGCCTGGCCGGCGCGGCGATCGGACTGCGCCCCGCACTCGCCCTTTCCTCCGCCGCCCTCTGCGCCTGCGTCCTAGCGCTCGCCGTCTACCTGGCGGCCGCCCGGCATTCCCAATCCTCCAGGCCAGGAACAGACCCGTCACGAATGGTCACTGAATCTGATGGCACCATATGATTCATGGCCATTTACGAGCCCTCCAATGACCAGGACTATACCGCTTGGCGCGACGCCAACCCGAGCGGCTACGTGATCAACGCAGAGCCGGGCTGGGGCGGGTATGTCCTGCTTCACCGCGCTACATGCACCCACATGCGCAGCCATCCGCCGTTCGTTACCGCGAGCTATATCAAGGTCTGCTCCGATTCCGCCGCTGAGCTTGACGGGCTGGCGCTTCGGCGCAGAGGCGCGGCTGCCCCCCGATGCAAGGCTCGGGGTACAAACTGCTGGCAGCGCTGACCTTTCCCGAGGCCGCGCATGGGGTAACGATCACGGAATCCTGGGGTACGCCCTGACCGGGCGGGACCCCTAACCGCAGGCCAAGCGTGTTTCGCGGGAGCCTCCTAGTCGAGGTTGTCGCGGTCGGCCCATTCCAGGAGGGTGTCCAGCCGGAAGGCGGAGTCGTCGATGCCCTGGTGCAGGTCGCCGAGTTCGGCGTAGCGGGCGGGCACGGTGGCGATGGTGAACTGGCGCGGATCAACGGTGTCGATCTCATCCCAGGTGATGGGGGTCGATACGGTGCCCTCGGGCACCCCGCGCACGGAGTAGGCGCTGGCGATCGTGTGGTCGCGGGCGTTCTGGTTGTAGTCGACGAACAGCTTCGCGGGGTCGCGGTCCTTCCGCCACCAGGTAGTCGTGACCAGGTCCGCGGCGCGGCGTTCGACCTCGCGGGCGAACGCATGCGCGGCCCGCCGCACCTCGGCGAAACCCCACGCCGGCTCGATCCGGACATAGATGTGCAGGCCATTGCCGCCCGAGGTCTTGGGCCACCCGGTCGCGCCCAGCTCCCCGAGGATCTCGTGCACGATCCGGGCCACCCGGCGCACGGTAGCGAACTCGCAGCGCGGCATGGGATCCAGGTCGATGCGCCACTCATCGGGCCGTTCGGTGTCGGCCCGCCGGGAATTCCACGGATGGAACTCCACCGTGGACATCTGCACCGCCCACACTACGGCGGCCAGTTCGGTCACGCACAGCTCGTCCGCGACCCGGTCATAGCGGGGGAAATGCACCCGCACAGTCTCCAGCCACGGCGGCGCGCCGTGCGGAACCCGCTTCTGATGCACCTTCTCCCCCGCGACCCCGGACGGGAACCGGTGCATCATGCACGGCCGCTCCCGCAGCGCCCGCACGATGCCGTCGCCGACCGACATGTAGTACCGGACCAGGTCCAGCTTGGTCTCCCCGCGGGCCGGGAAGTACACCCGGCCCGGATTGGTGACCCGCACCAGCCGGTCTCCGACCTCGACCTCCACCACATCTGCGGCCATGACAGAAACCTAACGTGGGAACCCTCTGCGACAGCCGCGGGCAGCACCCCCCAGGCCCCGACCGGCCTTGACCCCGCAGGACAGGCATATCCCCGTCGAGCCGTGACGCTCGACGCGATTAGTCATCCCGGTGATCCACACCTGCCGTGACCGGGGACTGCATCTGATTAGTGCGGGCCGCCACGCCCACGCGGTGTTACCTGGGCGGCAATCACCTGCCAGGGGATCACCTCGCCGCGGGACAGTTCCCCAGTCCGCGGCGCGGCCCCGACTACCACGCCGAACCAGCGGCCGCGGATATCCCAGCCATCAGCGCGGACGTCGACTCCAGTCAGCTCAGCGCGGCACAGCTGCCACAGGTCCTCGGGATGCACGATGCCAGATACCGCAACCACGTGGGGCCGTGCTCCCGCGAGCCGCCGCGCGGCAATCAAGACCTCGGCCGGGGTCAGGACACTCACCACAACAGCATGGGCATACCTGGCGCCCGGGCACCACTGCGCCCGCAAACCCTCGTCAGCGCCGCAGGTCGCCCCGAAAAGAGCTACCACCGTTGCCGCTGCACACTCGCCCTCCGGCACGATCTGGTTCTTGGCAGGTGACGTCAGAACGATCGAGGATGAGGACTCACTCAACCCTGTCGGCGGCATGAGCGAGCATTGCCGGTGATCGGCGGGCCGTATATTTATTCAGGCTGACCTGCCGTCACGGGTGCAAGTGGGGAGAAGGTTCGGGCAACGTCGGGCGCGCACGCAGCTGCCAATCTGATTGCCGAGATGGCAGTCTTAACCTACGCCGAATCGGTGATCTGACCTGATCACGGCAGTGTGCATTTCTAATCTGCTGACTGTACTGCCGTTGAAGGGGAATAATAAAGGGATGAGATTTTTCGCGGTGAGCTTGCCTTCATACCTGAGGCTCAATGACGCAAAACCCCTCATTGTCACCAATCGCAAGTAGCGGCCCGGACATTGCGACCGACAAGACAATAGACCGTCGGCGCAGTATCGCGACACAGGTCCTAGCGGCAGGGTCCCACAGTCGGACTGTCCGGTCAGTACTTCCCGAAGCCAGCAATGGGCGCCCGTCTGCGAATGTGCCGAAGGCCACTGAGGTTACCGCCCGAGTGTGCCCGGTAAGCGGTTTGCCCACCGGTATGCCCTGGATCGGGTCCCACAGCCGTACTGTGTTGTCATCTCCACCGGAGGCGAGCAGAAGGGCTCCGTCCGCATTCACGCCGAACGCCACTGTGTGTACCCATCCTGAATGGCCAGCGAGCACGGCCACGGGCGTCCTGGTAAGCGGGTTCCACAGTCGTACTGTGGCGTCATAGCTACCGGAGGCTAGCAGCAGGCTCTCGCCGGGGTCGGTGCCGAATGTCACCGATGTCACCTGGCCGGTCGGGATGGTGTAGGAGGGGCCGCGCGTGTGGCCGGTAAGTTTGCCGATGCACCTGCCGGTAAGCGGGTCCCAAAGCCGTATTGTTTCGTCATGGCTTGCGGAGGCCAACAGGAGCTGCCCGCCTGGAGTGGTGCCGAATGCTACCGACTCAACTGAGTCGGTGTGGCCGCTCAGCGTGCGGGAGAGTTTTCCGGCGATCGGGTCCCACAGCTGCACCGTGTTGTCGCCGCCGGCGGCGGCTATTGTAATTCTTCCGTCTCGTGTAGTGGCGACTGCGGCTGAGTTCACCCGGTATGTGATGGCATTGAAGGGGCCGCCTAGCATTGAGCCAGTGAGCGGGTCCCAGAGCCGGACGGCATCGTCCGCGCTGCCGGAGGCCAGCAGCAGGCGGCCGTCCGGGCCAGTGCCGAACGCCACTGACGTCACCCATCCCCTATGACCTATAGCCGGATCCTGCGCGGGCGCACTGATGTTGAGGGGGTCCCACACCCGTACCGTGGTGTCCTGGCTTCCGGAGGCCAGCAGCAACAGCTGGTCCGGGCCGGTGACGAACGCCAAAGCGGTCAATTGGCCAAGGTGGCCGCTAACCGTGCCCGCATCTGCCCCAGTGACTGGATCCCATACCCGTATCCGCCGGAGCGGGGTGGGTGTTGCCACAAGTATGCGGCCATCCTGATCGGCGCCCAACGCCAGCAACGGCGCAGAAATGCTCGTGTCAGTCAGCGTCGTAACGTTCGCGCCAGTAACGGGATCCCATATTTCGACCCTAAAGGAGCTTGCGAAGGCCAGCAGCAACCGGCCGTCTGAGCCAGTACCGAACGCCACCGATCTCACCTCAGCGAAGTGGCCGATGGTACGTACATGGGTCCTGGTAACCAGATCCCACACCTCCACCGCCACGCGGCTGCTGCTGAAGGCCAGCAGCAGCCGTCCGTCCGGCCCCGTGCCCAGCGCCACCGATCTATTTGTAGCCATGTGGTCGGTGAACGTACCGGACTGCGTACCGGCGACCGGGTCCCAGATCCGCACCGTCTCGTCCCAGCCGCCGGAGGCCAGCAGCAGGCGCCCGTCTGGCCCGGTGCCGAACGCCACCGACGCCACCATGGCCGTGTGGCCGATTAGCGTGTGCACGTGAGCGCCGGCAACCGGGTCCCAGATCCGCACCGTCTCGTCCCAGCCGCCAGAGGCCAGCAGCAGGCGCCCGTCTGGCCCGGTGCCGAACGCCACCGACGCCACCATGGCCGTGTGGCCGATTAGCGTGTGCACGTAAGCGCCGGCGACCGGGTCCCAGATCCGCACCGTCTCATCTTGGCCGCCGGAGGCCAGCAGCAGGCGCCCATCCGAACCGGTGCCGAACGCCACCGACATCACCGGTTTCGTGTGGCCATTGAAGGTAACGAGACTGTCATCGGGGCGAACCAGGGCTAGATGCGTGCGGTAGAGCCGACGCACATTGGAGCCGTCAGAACGGCCGATTGTTCTGGTCAGCGTGTGCTCGGCTTCCTCCAGATAGGTGGCGTTCGCGCACGGGTCATCGCCGAGCAACGGCCGGGCTCGCCGGTAGACGCGGGCCACGTGGCTCAGTTCAGTGATGGCGGGTGACAGCAGAGGGTTCAAGGTCACCGGGTCGGCTACGGCAAGGAAATCCGCATCCTGTACGAGCTCGGCGAGCGTTCGTTCCCCAGCGGCGGCCGCATGCTGAGCAAGGTAGGTCCGCAGGTAGGGATGAGCGGAGATCCAATCCCGTCGGCCCTGCGCGTCGACGCGCACGCTGGCGACAAGCGCGCCGGTTATGATCCGTTCGGCACGGGTGCGTTGCTGCTCCCAGGCGTCCGCCCCTGCGGATTCACCACGCAAGTGAGCGGCGAGCAGATCGTGGAATGGCCGATAAACGGACCGGCCTCCGGGGCCAATATCCTCCGCGATATAGACGCCGCCCTGGGCCAGAAGCCACCGGACATCTTCATCAGTGACCGAGGGCTGATCCCGTCCGCCGACGATGTCCGCCAAAGCCCGTGCTACCGGGACCCACAGGTTTTCCCACGGCAGCCCCGGGCCCCTGGCCCAGGCCAACGCACCAAGCAGGATTTGTGCGGTGGGCTTGCGCTTGCCCAGGCGGAGCAGATCTTCCTCAAAGGCTGCGCTGACGTCGGCAGGCAGCTGATCGCTCCAGTCAGGGCGTGTGACATCGATGACTTGTTGGCGGCGGCGCACTGCTCGGGCAATCAACTGGGCCAGCAAAAAGGACTCTGCCCGCCCAGTTTCAGTAAGCCGAGCTGTGGCTTTCTCAGCAATACCAGCTGCAACCGCCATAGCTATATCGTTACCTAGCTCACGGTAGGGAGACGAAAGATTAGGTTCATTGGCGGTAACCAGCAACTGGTAAGCATAATCGGCTAGCGCCTGCGGGTCACGGTAGGCCTCGCTGTCCAAGTCGATCATTAGGCTGATGTCCGAAGCTGGAAGGATGACATGCCGACGGACGCCGATGATAAGACGCAGCCCGCGCCGACAGGCAAGTGGCACCAACAGGCCGGCAAGGAGTATTCGAGCGTCACGGGCCTCATCGAGGGCGTCGATCACGATGATCCGGCCTGAGGTCTCAGGATTGTCGTCCAGGTCCTGCAGCAGCTCCTCCAAGCTGCCCGCCGAGCGACCGAGATGCCCAGCTATGATGTCTTTAATCTTGTAGGGATTCAAGCCCCGGGCGTGAACTCCGAATACCATCAAGCCGCCGAACAACTCGGCAGCCCGAGCGACCAGCGAATCTGGATGTGCCCTACCCAGAATGAACTCGTAGAGCTCGGGTCGTGACGTCGGCTGGCCGCGGGCGTATGACGGGGGTATGCGGTATGCACAACGTGGCGGGTATACGCCCGCTGAGCAGCAGCGGCGGGAGCGGCTGCGGCTGGAGGCAGCTGAGCGGTTCGCCCGCGGTGACGGGATCGGCGAGATCGCGCACGACCTGCGGGTGACCGAGGGGTCGGTGCGGCGGTGGCAGCGGGCCTGGCGGGACGGCGGTGCTGAGGCGCTGCGGTCCAGAGGGCCGGTGTCGCGAGAAAGGCTGAGCCCGCAGCAGTGGGCCCGGCTGGAGCTGGAACTGAGGAAAGGACCGCTGGCGCACGGGTTCGCTAATGACCAGCGGTGGACCCTGGCCAGGATCAAGACCCTGATCGGCAGGCTGTTCCGCGTCGGGTACACCGTCGAGGGCACCTGGAAGCTGATGCGCCGGCATGGCTGGTCGGCGCAGGTCCCGGTCCGCCAGGCGATGGAACGCGATGACGAGGCGGTCGCGGTGTGGAAGGACCAGGTGTGGCCCGATATAAAAGGACCGCGTGTGACCTGGGCGCCTTCATCTGCTTCGAGGACGAGGCAGGGCAGGGGCTGAGGCCGCCGAAAGGCCGTACCTGGGCGCCGCGCGGAGCCCGGCCGGTGGTGCGGGTCCGCGGCGCGGGCGGCGGCCGGGTCAGCATCGCCGGGGTGGCCTGCTACCGGCCCGGCGACCGGCCGCACCTTTACTACCAGCTGCTGGTCTACCGGCGCCGCAAAGGCGAGGCCAAGGGGTTCGCCTGGGCCGACTACCGGGACCTGATCATCGCCGCCCACCGCCAGCTGTCGGCCCCGCTGGTCTGGGTCTGGGACAACCTCAACATCCACCTGGCCCCGGAGCTGGCGGACTTCGCGCAGGAGAACAAGGAATGGCTGCGCATCTACCGGCTGCCCGCCTACGCTCCGGACCTCAATCCCGCCGAGGGCATCTGGTCGCTGCTCAAGCGGTCCATGGTCAACTTCGCCGCCGCCGACCTGGACGGCATGGTCCGCATCGTCAAGCGCAAGCTGAAGAAGATCCAGTACCGGCCTCACCTGATCGACGGCTGCCTGGCCGGAACCGGCCTGAAAATCGAACCTTGGTGACCACATGCACTACGAGTTCATTCTGGTTAGCGGTTAGCGGCTCCCGAGTGCCGACATCGGCCAAGAGAACTGGCAACGCCAGCACTGCCGACTTACCCGATCCTGGACTGCCGGTCACGACCGCGATCCCCCTGTTGTCCGAGTTATGCATCCACGCGGCGAGGTCCTCTACGGCCCGCATCCGGCCGGTGTGGCCAGTGATGTAGAACCCCTCAGTGGTGGTGCTGACGGCCGGTGCGCCGCGCACTCGGCTTATCCAGTGCTGCTCTGCGAGCGTCCGCCCCGCGACACCGGGGACGTAATTCGGGTTCGGAAAGAATGGCGGTACCCCCGTAGTCTCACCGTGGGGCGAAATACTGCGAGTTTTTTGCTCAGCTTGCCCCAGCTTCTCGTTGATCTTCCCCGTGATCCAGTCGAGGCCCAGCAGCTCCTGCGAGGGCCCAACGTCAGGATCCAGTAGTACGTTCTTTAGCTCTTTAGCGAACCGGCCGTCCTGCGCATATTGCAGATTGCTGGCGCTGGCAAGGCACCACACCTTCGGGTTGCCCATGCCCTCCAGTGACTCACGCAGCGCCTCAAGGCCGCCGGCGCCGGAAAAACAGCTGTCCAGGATAATCAATACCTGTGGCTGCTCGTCGTCGGGGAGCATGCCTCCATGGGCGTCCTGTCGCAAGACGAGCCGAACGAGCTGTCTGGCTTCCAGCGCCTTGTCCTCCAGCAGGCCTGGCTGTGTCTCGGTTGTGACGAGATAGTAGGGCCTTCGTTCAGGCTGCACCCCGTGCCCTGTGTAGTAGATGACAACCACCGGGGCCGCGCTGGCCGCTGCCCGTACCGCTTCCCTCAGTTGCTGAGTAGTCGGATCGAGCAGGTACTCGACCCCATCCGTGAGTCGAGACTGATACCCAAGGCCCTTCAGGCTCTCCACTACACAACGCAGTGCGTCAGGGACCCGGTCAAGGTCCTTGAGCTCGTTCTCGAAGTCCGCGCCATGTCGATAGGTCTTCGTCCCGGCGGCCAGCAGCACCCGGGCCACGGACGTCGGACCCTGGGTCATAGCACCCTACCAACCGCTGCGCCCGTGGGCTCCGAGCTGAGGTAACGGCTGATTGCATGCGGTTCTTCCCCGTTATCGACTGGCCGGTCCTCCACTCCGGCCGTTCCGTCTGCGGACGGGAACAGCGGCGCGAGCTTCTTGCGCAGTGCGACGATGTTGTTAAGGTCAGCGACATTTACCCAGCGTGCCACTATGCCTGGCCATGCACCGAGCCCGTTTGCCGGCGCGGGGGTAAGCCTGTCAAAGACCAGATTGGGAATTCCGAGCGGCGAGCCCAGCGTCACCAGCAATTCCACCTGTTGCGGGCAGTGCCTGGCGAGATACTCGTAAACCACTACCGAGCCGAGTGAATGGCCGATAATAACCTGCGTATCCGGCGTGATCTCCTCGGAGACCCGCTGTAGCACTTGCTCCCGAACGTCGGGCGCGCCCAAAAATGCGTTTACCTGCTTCAGGTTACCGATGAATCCGCGCCGTGCCACGTGCGCGAACGTCCGGGAGCGTAGCAGTCGCTGCATTACTACTTGGACCGTCGCCAATCCTGGCCCCATCGCATCCGAGGCAGGACCCAGCGACGGGTCCTGCTCCACCGCGGCTTGATAGAACTCCATCAACAAGTCTCGTTCCGGGCCGAATTGCAGATCCGCAGCCGTATACGGTGGCTCGTTCCCAGCGAGCGACCCTTTTGATCGAAACAGGTCGCCGAAAAATGCCACCCGCACATCGGTTGGCGTTAGCGCACTGGCGAGCGCCCTGTAACTAGACGCGACGAGGCCATCACGTAGCGCATCGAACCATATTGCGCCGAGCTGATAACTACCCTTGAACTGCTGAGCAATCCCGTGTACACCCAATACGCGTGGCATGAACCAACTCCAACCGCGGCCGCCAGGACGGCTCCTAAGTTCGTATGGCACCAAATACTACTCCATATTAGCTTGTCGACAGCATAATTATTATTCCCGTAGGGCTCCCGACCCTAAACCTGGCACACCGGGCAGAAATTGCCAATCAGTGCGCAAACATATGCCACTAACCACATAATCACGATGCTGCCCGTCAGTTGGTGCTCTCGGCGCGAATTACGAGGCTGAATTGACGATTGGCGCGACCACCAGCGACATCATGCCAGCGCATAAGTATGCGAGGGTGCAACTCGCTCTCATCGGCATGTGGGTGAAATGTTTGTCGGGACCGCCTCGTCCTCCTGCTTGGCGGCAGCGACAGGCGAGCTCTGCCGGTTGTGAAAGGGCCGCTTTCGGCGAATAAGTCGCCTGGCGGCATGGCCTTTGATCGGGCACGACTCCGCCGTGCAGGTTTGCGATGCACCGGCGTCGGTCTCACCGTCACCATTGTGCGCGACGCCGGCCAGCTTCCTGACTGGCCGTAGTCGTCTTCGCGCTGTCTCGCTCGCCGCCGTGGTACGGCTGGGTGTTGACCAGAGGTCAGCATGTCCGCGGCGCTAGCGTTACCGGAGGGCGGCGGCCATGGCGGGGTGAGGATCGCGGCGGGTTCCGTCGCGGTCGTGCCTGGACAGGGCTCTGCCGCCGGTGACCGCCTGGATGACTTGAAGTACCTGGAGGAATCGCGGTGCCGTACGTGCCGGTCGTGGATATCTCCGGCGACCCTGACGTCGTCGGCGCGGAACTGGACGAGATCTGCCGGACCGCCGGGTTCTTCCAGATCACCGGACACGGCATCCCCGGCGATGTCGGCGAGCCCGCGTGGACGATGGCCACCAGGTTCTTCGACCTCCCGCTGGCGGACAAGCTGGCCGTGGCCCGCCCGGGCCCGGATTATCCGTACGGCTACATGCCGCTGGCGGGCGAGTCGCTGAGCCAGTCGACCACCGGCGCCGCCCCGCCGGACCTCAAAGAGGTCTTCAACATCGGCCCGTCCGGCCCGCCGCCGCGCCAGTTCGCCGATCCCGGCGAGGCGTGGGCCTACTCGCCGAACCTGTGGCCCGCGGCGCTGCCGGGCCTGCAGCCCGCGTGGACCGCATACTACGATGCGATGCGCGCGCTGGGCAGCCGGCTGATGGCGCTGTTCGCGCGCGGGCTGGGCCTGCCGCCGGGCTTTTTCGCGGACAAGACCGGCCACGCCGCGAACGCGCTCCGCGCCATCAATTACCCGGCCCGGGACACCGCCCCGCTCCCCGGGCAGTCGCGGGCGGCGCCCACACGGACTACGGCACGCTGACGATCCTGCGCCAAGACGCGGCCGGCGGCCTGGAAGTGCTCGGCACCGACGGCGCATGGGCCGGCGTAGAACCAGTCCCGGGCGCGTTCGTGGTCAACATCGGCGACCTGATGGCCCGCTGGACCAACGACCGGTGGCGCTCAACCCTGCACCGGGTCGTCGATCCGCCTGATCCCGCAGCCGCAGCGGCCCGCCGGCAGAGCATGGCGTATTTCCAGAATGCCAACTGGTCCGCGGAGATCTCCTGCCTGCCGACCTGCCTGGAACCCGGCGGAAAACCCCGCTACCCGCCGGTGCTCGCCGGGCCGCACCTGATGGCTAAGTTCCGCAAATCGGTCATCCTCTGACCGCGGTTCACAGGGACGCGCTGCACGATGAGTCCGACCCGCATGACCGGACCTGATTGACCCGGGCCGCGAGCGTGCCCGGCCGCGCATACCCTCATCTCGGATAGCGCAGCCGCGCGCAGGCTCTCCGGCTACTGCGGCTCGGGCTGGACCTCGGCCGCGGCAGCCGTAATGTCCCAGCCAGTGAGATCATCTGCGGCGGCGCCAGTGAAGGCATCCCACGCGGTACTCAGCGCGTCAGCAACGTCGCAGGCATCGACCGCCATCGCGATCGTCACTCGCACGTAGTCAGCGCCCCGGCGGTGCTCGGAGGCCAGCTCGGCGGACGCGACGGCAGGGCTTGACGGATCGGCCAGCGCACGCTCGAAGCCGCCGCGGATGGATCCCCAGGCCCGCCAGCCGCCGCGGCGCGGCACGGTCAGCTGCACCCGGTAGCGCGTCGTCCCCCTCGCGGCCGTCCCCCTCGGCACACCTCCATGATCACATACCGCCGCTGACCAGCCAGATCCCGGGAATAGCAATTCCAGCAGAACGTACGGCTGCGCGTTTGGTTGCCGCTGCTCTAGCCGGCGTGGTCACGGCTGGGGGCTTGGTCCGGTGACCCAGCCGCCGAGTGGCTGGTGCCTGCTGTGGTGCGGCGGTTCGAAGAACACCGTCTGCCGGAACTCGTCGTGGCAGCTGTTGCAGGCGACCAGGACGTGTCCCATGCCACGGCCGCGGCCGGCAGCTTCGCGGGCCGGTTCGCACAGGCACGGTTTCCAGCTCACCTGCGCCTTGCCGGGCCACAGCCGGTGACCGAACGGGCAGCATTCAGGCTTGTTCTCGAACATAGAGACGGACACCTAAACGATCATGCCCTGACCAGCGGCAATACGTCAATGATCATCTCAACGAGTATGCGGCGGCCGGTCTAGGCCCATGCGCAACGCCGCCACGGTTCGGAGCCGAGGGTAAGAAGGTGAACTTGCCCGGCACCACATGGCTTCGCGGACGGTTTCATTCGTCGCCGATAGGCCTTGCCAGCCTGTTGAAGGCTGCGGCGATTTGAAGGCTGCGGCGATTACTACGTCGGGAAGGTATTCACGCCACCTTGGTCCACCGCGAACGCGGCTGGCTGCGATGCTGCGAGCCGCCTCGGCGTATGAGAGGGTAGCCCACCCTTGGCCAACCTGAGCCTAGGCCTGCGCTAGGTCGGTCTCGGGGGGTCGGCCAGGGATGCGCTCGGTCAGCACTTGGGCGGCTTTCGCCAGGGCGTCCCTGGCCTGGCGATCGGCCTCAGCGGAGGCGACTATCCAGTCCCGCTGAATCTGTCCTCGCTCGTCGCCCCTGGTAACAGGGTTTTCTAGCGCGTAAGTAGGATCCACCATCCTCAGCACATTACGCCTCAACTACGGCAAATCTTTCGATGCGCGAACGCTTGCGGCGTTTCCTCGTGGGGGTTGAACCGTAAGACAGATCACGCCGTGTCATCTCATACGTAGTTGGCTGACAGTCACCATTCGGCTCGGGCGAGCAACCAAGGGAACGGGAAGCGCGCCATGACGGTGGACATCCCGGCTATCCGGGAGATAGTGGAGCGCGTCTGCACGCGTCCGGACGTGCTCGATGCGTGTAAGCGCCGCGATCTCGGCTTTGTGATCGCGGCTTTGTGCGCGGAAGGCATGGTCCAGGACCAGATCGCTGCCCTCATAGGCAAGCCGCAAGGACGCATAAGCCAGTACAAGAACCACAAGGTCGTCCCGACCGCGACGAAGACATTCATGGAGTTCGCTGACGGCCTGGGGATGCCTGCGGCGGCGCGGCGTGCGCTTGGGCTTGATCCGGAGCCTGCCGGATCGGGACCGTCCGGCCAGGCCGGAGGACGATCAGCGAATGTTGCTGACGCCAGCTCGGAGAGCCTCCAGCCCTTCCTCAGCAACCTGTCGAGGGCCAGCGCTGTCCTGGTGCTATCGGCGCTTCGCGAGGTCCATCGTGGTTATGTCGGAGCGGACCGGCTGATGGGCTCCATCTGCGTCACCGGCCCCATCAGCCTTCAGATTCCTGTTGTTGAGAGGGCGTGCGAGGTGACCAGGGGGGCGGACCGGGCCGAGGTGCTCAGGTTTGCCTGCCAGTTCACGGAGTTCGGCGGGTGGGTATTCCAGGATGCCGCTGACCTCGTATGCGCAATGCACTGGACAGACAGGGCGCTCGATTACGCTCTGGAGCTCGGAGATCGGCGTGTTATTGCCTATACGCTCATGCGGAAGGCGATGATCGCGACGGAAAGCGGCAATCCCGCACAGGGTCTGGGCATCGCCAATTCTGCCCTTGAGCGCGGGGATTCGCTGACTCCGCGACTCAGGGCGGTTATCCTCCGCCAGCGGTCCTATTCTAATGCAGCCCTGGGGGAAGTACTCGCGTCGGCCAGAGATTCCGATGCAGCCGTTATCGAGGCGGTTGCAGGCGAGAAACAGGGCGAGGAGGATCGTGCACCCTATTGCACTCCGACTTATGCGGCGATGGAAGCCGGAGCATCCTGGGTTCGCCTCGGGCATCCGAAGACCGCACTTCCGATCCTGGAAAAGAGCCGCTCCGAATGGCCGGATCATACGCAGATTCGTGATTATGCATTGTGCGTGTCACGTCTGGCGATAGCATATGCCGCAGCTGGTGAACCCGCGCAGGCGTGCGATGCCGCTGAAGAGGCCGCCGCACTTGCCCAAGGGCTTGGCTCGCGCCGCGTGGTTGGCCAGCTCGACCTGCTCTACCGTAGGCTGGCTAAGTGGCGGCAGGACCCTGTCGTGGCTGGCCTTCGAGAGAGGTTGAGGGTGCTTGTGGATTCGTTCGCGCCGGAACGAGAGGCGGGCTGATGGATCATATTCTGCCGACGGCGACGACATCGGATGAAAGAAATCGCGGAGCGACGTGCGCGGTCCTTCCGGTTGGAAGCTTTGAACAGCACGGCGATTACCTGCCGCTGATTACCGATACCGTAATCGCCTCTGCGATATCGCGGGAGCTCGCGGGCGCCTATCCTCTCCTTCAGCTGCCGCCGGTGACGATTTCATGTTCTCATGAACATAGCGCATGGCCGGGCACGGTGAGCATCTCGTCGAGCACCCTTCATTCTATAATTGACGACATCTATCGTTCGATTACGGATGCGGGTCTGACCTCATTGATTATCCTGAATTGTCATGGTGGTAACTATGTCCTGGCCAACATCGTCCAGGAAGGAAGCGCCCAGGGAAAGAGCATAGCTCTCTTCCCGTCCGGGCGGCGACTGGGCGGACGCCCGGATATCAGCAGGGATCACCACGTCCAACCATGACGATATGCACGCTGGTGAGCTTGAGACATCCATCCTTCTTCACGTGCATCCCGAGTTAGTCCGAGACGGCTATCAGGCGGCGGACTGGCTAGCAGACGACAGGCGGCACCTGCTCACCACCGGGATGCGCGAATATACGCAAAACGGGGTGATAGGTCGGCCGTCTCTTGCTTCTGCCGAAAAGGGAAGGGCCGTGCTCGCCTCACTGACCACGAGCTTTGCGTCCGTGCTGGAGATCCTGCGGGGAGCGTTACCTACGCCTCAGTCCCTCAGACAGCAGGCTGAGCCCTCTTCGGTCCTATAGAACCGCCCGAAGCCATGAAGAGCGCGCTGCCTTCCAAGAGACTGTGACGCCCCGGCAGATCCGGGGAACGAGCGCCTGACGGCGCTGTCGGGTCTGCCGGAGCTAATTCAGTGTACCGAGCTTGGCATAGCACTAGCAAGCTTGGCAATTGAATGCGCAGGTCAGCCTTGCTCTACCATGATCATTCGTGTCCGGTATGCCCGACTTCAGCGCCGACGGTCCGACGCCTGTGTACGTGCGGGTCGCCGGCTGGATCGAGTCGCGCATCACGTCGGGAGAACTCAAGCCGGGCACCCGCTTGCCAGCCGAACGCGACCTAGCCCGCGACTTAGGGGTGGCCTACGACACCGTGCGACGCGCAGCAGCACTGCTTCGCGAGCGCAGCCTGATCATCACTGTCCACGGGCGCGGCACGTACGTGGCGTAGCGCAGTACCGGCTTGGAGAAGCACTCTCAGCATGGTCATCGTTGGCGACGTTCGTGCACGAGTCGAGAGAATTGGTCTGGGCCTGACCGTCTTTGATGCCGTTCCCCATGACGGCGCCTGAAGTCTTCAAGACGTCTTCAGACGGCATGCCACGTCCGTGAACGTCCCGCAGCGAGTGCCTAGCCTTGGCCGCATGACCGCGCTGGTTTCATGGGCCGAGGATCTCTCCCGGCAGCTCCTCCAGGAACGCCTACCCCGCCGCTGGGCGCACGTCCAAGGCGTCGCCGCACGGGCGCGCAGCCTGGCACCCGTTCTCGGCGCCGAAGCCGGCCTTCTCGAAGCCGCGGCGTGGCTGCACGACATCGGCTACGTGCCCGACCTGGCCGTGACGGGCCTGCACGCACTCGACGGCGCCCGCTACCTCCGCGACGCCCACCAGGCCGACGCCCTGCTATGCCGGCTGGTCGCCCATCACTCCTACGCCATCGTCGAAGCGGAAGAACGGGGACTTGCCAACATACTGAGCCTCGAGTTCGAGCCTGCACCATACGAGCTCTCCAGCGTGCTGACTTGCTGTGACATGACAACCAGCCCGGATGGCGAGCTCGTCCCGGTCGAACGGCGACTCGCTGAGATACACCACCGGTACGGCCCTGAGCATCTGGTCAGCCGGTCAATCCAGCGTGCTACGCCGATGATCCTCTGCGCGGTCGAGCAGGTTCACGACCGAGCTGCCCGGACCGCGTAAGCCCGCACGCGGATGCGGCAGTGCTGGAAAGGCAGAGGGCCAGGACACTACCGTGGACGATCCTGCGGCTAGCGGCATCTGGCTAGGCGCACCGGGCGGAGGTAACTTGGCCCCCGGAATGGCCCCCAGGGAGCTTTGGAATGTTCGAATTAATTCTCTGAGCTGGAGCCCCGTTACGGAATCGAACCGTAGACCTTCTCCTTACCATGGAGACGCTCTGCCGACTGAGCTAACGGGGCGAGTCTTCAATTGGCTGACCTGGGCTTTCGCGATCCGCCCACGGAACGCTCAGGCCACTCGGGCAGTGCACAGCGCTCGTGCCGTACCCTGCCGGGCCAGCACTCCTGAACTAGCGCGTCGCGCCAGCGGAACAGAGCATAGCGTACCTCGCCGTTACGCGTCGCTCGCCATGTGCATCTTGCACTACGTAGTTAGAACCCCGCCCGCTTGTCATGGGCCATGCTCCGTTCGTAGAACCTCACCTTGCCCGATCGGCCCCAGCAACTGTGAGCGCGCAGTCCTTGGCGCTATGCGCGGCGGCACCGTACGTCATTGCGATCGGTAGACGTGCAGATAGATAGATCGATAGGCGCTCACTGCGGGAGCGGCCGACCGGTCTGCCGGAATTCCGCGTACCGTGTAGTCACGTGACCAGATGGTCTCGGGCGACCTGCTGGCACGAGGCGTCAGCCTCCTGAGGGGCGGTGGTCATGGCAGGCCCACTGCTCGAGACCAAGCTCCACGTCCCCAGGTGGCGTCGCAGCCTGGTGGCGCGTCCGAGACTGAGCGAGCGCCTGAGCCGCGGGGCAGAATCGGCGCTGACTCTGGTGTCGGCTCCGGCCGGGTTCGGCAAGACGACGCTGCTGGCGGAGTGGCTGGCTGTCGCTGCGGCCGACGGACGGTCCGTGGCGTGGCTGTCGCTTGACCAGCGTGACAACGATCCCGCGTTGTTCTGGACATATCTTGTCGCCGCGCTGAATACGGGCGCTCCCGCGGGTGGCGCAGGTGCGCTCGCGCGCCTGCAACCGCCCCGACCGCCGAACGAGGCCGGCCTTGTCGCTCTGCTTAACGACCTCGACGCCATCTCGAACGATGTCGTGCTGGTGCTCGACGATTACCACGTCATCGACGCGCGCGACGTACAGGACGGGATGGCGTTCCTGCTGGAACATCTACCCCCGCAAATACACCTGGTGATCGCCAGCCGCACCGACCCGCCGTTGCCGCTGGCCCGGTTGCGCGGGTGTGGCGAGCTCGCCGAGATCCGTGCCGCCGATCTGCGCTTCGCGCCCGGCGAGGCCGCGGAGTACCTCAACGAGGTGATGGGACTGGTGCTGACGGCAGGCGATGTCGCAGCGCTGGAAGCGCGTACCGAAGGGTGGATCGCCGCGCTGCAGCTGGCGGCGCTGTCGATGCAGGGGCGAGAGGACATCACGGCGTTCATCGACGGCTTCGCCGGGGACGACCGGTACATCGTCGACTTCCTGGCCGAGGAGGTCTTGCAGCGCCAGCCCGAGCATGTCCAGCGCTTCCTGCTGCAGACCTCCATCCTGGACCGGCTGAGCGGCCCGCTGTGCGATGCCGTTACCGGCCAGGACGGCGGTAAGGCCAAGCTGGCCGCGCTGGAGCGGGGGAACCTGTTCCTGGTTCCGCTCGATGACCGCCGGCAGTGGTATCGCTATCACCAGCTCTTCGCCGACGTCCTGCACGCGCGCCTGCGGGACGAGCAGCCCGACGACGTTCCTGACCTGCACCGGCGGGCGAGCGGGTGGCACGAGAAGAACGGCGAGCCGTCCGAGGCGATCCGCCACGCGCTGGCCGCCGGGGATTTCGGGCGGGCGGCGGACCTGATCGAGCTGGCGATTCCGGCCATGCGCCGGAGCAGGCAGGAGGCCGCGATGCTTGGCTGGCTCGAGCTGCTGCCGGACGAGGTGGTCCGGGTCAGGCCCGTGCTTAGCGTCGGGTTTGCCGGGACGTTGCTGGCCGGCGGTGAGTACGAGGGCGTTGAAGCCCGGTTGCGGGACGCCGAGCGGTGGCTGGGCGGGGCGACAGGTATCGGTGAAGGAGCCCAAGCCCCAGCGGCGGAGATGGTCGTCGTCGATGACGCGGAATTTCACCGCCTCCCGGCGGAGATCGAGCTGTACCGTGCCGCCCAGGCCCTGGTTCGGGGCGATGGGCCCGGCACTGTGCGGCACGCGCGGCGGGCGCTCGAGCTTTCACCTGCTGATGACCACCTCGGCCGTGCTTCGGCGGCGGCACTCATGGGGCTCGCGTCCTGGGCGAGCGGGGACCTAGAGGCCGGGTACTCGGGGTATGCCGAGTGCATGGCGGGATTGCGGCGGGCCGGGCACATCGCCGATACCTTCGGATGCGCGATCGCGCTCGCGGATATACGGCGTACGCAAGGGCGTCTCGGCGAGG
Source organism: uncultured Actinomycetes bacterium (assembly GCA_963822765.1). Classification (GTDB taxonomy): domain Bacteria; phylum Actinomycetota; class Actinomycetes; order Streptosporangiales; family Streptosporangiaceae; genus Palsa-504. Next base: position 136,260 of record CAWGJL010000007.1, read on the forward strand.
CCATGCGCACCTACGAGCAGGCCTTGCAGCGTGCGTCCCAGCCGGGCGGGCCGGTTCTGCGGGGAACGGCAGACATGTACGTAGGGATGAGCGAGCTCCACCGCGAGCGCGACGACCTGCCCGCCGCCACCCAGCAGTTGCTGCGGAGCCAGGAGCTGGGCGAGCACACCGGGCTGCCGCAGAACCGGTATCGCTGGCGGGTCGCGATGGCGCGGATACGGGAAGCCGAAGGAGATCTGAGCGGGGCACTCGACCTGCTCAATGAGGCCGAGCGGCTGTATGTGGGTGATTTCTTCCCCAACGTGCGGCCGGTCCCGGCGTTGAAGGCACGGTTGCGGGTCGCGCGGGGCGAGCTGGGTGAAGCGCTCGGCTGGACGCGTGAGCGAGGTCTATCGGTTGCGGACGACCTCAGCTATTTGTGCGAGTTCGAGCACATCACCCTGGCCCGGGTGCTCCTGGCCCGATCCACGGCAGAGCGCGCGGAGCGCCCCATCCAGGAGGCGACCCGGCTCTTGGAACGCCTCCTGCGAGCGGCCGAAGAAGGCCGGAGGACGGGAAGCGTCATCGAGATCCTGGTGCTGCAGGCGCTGACCCACCAGGCGCGAGACGACGGCCCCGCTGCGCTCGCATCACTACAGCGCGTGCTGACGCTGGCTGAGCCGGAGGGCTATGTCCGAATCTTCGCCGATGAGGGCGCGTCCATGGCCTTCCTGCTCAGAGCGGCCGCAAAGCAGGGGATCGCCTCCAGTTACGTCCGCCGGCTCCTGGCCGCCGTTAACAAGACCAAGGACCTCACCCCCGTCACTAAGGGCTTGATCGAGCCACTGAGCGCACGTGAGCTGGAGGTGCTTCGGCTGCTCGGGACCGACCTGGGCGGCCCGGACATCGCTCGCGAGCTTGTCGTGTCGCTGCACACCGTACGGACTCACACCAAGAACATCTACGCCAAGCTCGGCGTGAACAACCGCAGGGCAGCGGTCCGCCGCGCCGGGGAACTCGACCTGTCGCGCACCGGCGACCGCTGACCTGGGCCCGTCGTCGCTCGGTTCGGAAGTTGGGGACGGCGGCCTGGCAGAGGGCTTCGAGCAGGAAGGTCTTGCCGGTGCCGGACAGGCCGCAGACGACGAGGTTCTCGTGCCGGGTGATCCATTCCAGGGTGCGGAGCGCCTGCTGGGTAGGCGCGGGGACCGAGGAGAGATGCCCGTCCCAGGCGTAGAAGGTCTTGCCGGTGGGGAAGGCGGCGCGGGCGCGGCGGGTGGCCAGCGAGGATCGTTCGCGTCCGGCGACTTCCTCGGTGAGCAGGGCGCGGAGGACCTCGGCAGGGTCCCACCGCTGGGCTTTGGCGACGGCGAGGACTTCGGGCGCGATGCGGCGCATGTGCGGCAGCCGCATCCGGCGCAGCAGCTGGTCCAGTCCGTCGTCCAGCGGCGGGGGCGCCGGGATCGCGGCGGTCACCGCCTGCTCCTGATGGGTTCGGCGAAGTCCAGGTAGTCGATGGCCAGGCAGGTGTCATACCGGAGCTGGCCCAGGTCGCGGCCGCCTTGGCCCGCTGGGCAGCGTTGTGCAGCTCAGCGCGGAACTGCGTGCCGCCCATCGCTCGGCCCAGTGCAGCAGCTGGGAGCAGATGACCAAGACGCCGCGGATCAGCTCGATGTCGCCGCTGGTGAGCCTGATGTCGTCATAGGGGCCGGGGAGGGTCATCGGGCGCCTCCGTCCCGTCGTGCCGGGCCCATCCCGCAGTGCCTGGGCCAGCGAGGACCGCTCGCCGGCCCGGGACGGCTCGCCGCCTGCGGCGGCGGCCAGGTGGGCGATGATCGCGGCCAGGTCGCCGTCGGCGAACGGGCCCGCCGCAGCGGCCTGCCCCAGTGCCCGGTCGGTGGCGGCGGCGCGTGCAGGGCGGCCAGCTGCACCGCCTCGGCCATCTTGGCCCGCAGCCGCGATGTGCAGGCCGCAGCGGCCTCAGCGAGCCACAGCGAGGCGCCGTCCCCGATGCCCAGGAACCGCGCCTCGGCGGCCGTGCGTGCCTTCGGCTCGCGGTTCAACGCGACGGCAGGCGCGGGCGGGTAGTGCGCGTCATCAACCCGCGGGCTGCCCGGAGCTGTCACCAGGTGCCGGGCCACCTCGGCCGGGCCGCACGGCCCGGCATGGGTGATCACCACCTGCCCGCCGTGCCGGCGCACGTAAACGGCCTGCCCGGCCAGGGCGTGCGGCACCGAGTACTGGCCGCCCTCGAAGGTCACCAGCGACATCGCGTCCGCCTGCGGGTCACCCCCAGCGCCGCGGTGAACGGCGCCGCCGGGACCGGGTGCAGCCGGGGCCGCTCCTCGGCGAGCATCTCCGCCGGGGCCCGGCGGGTGATCCGGTGCGGCCGGGCGTTGACCTGCGCGCAGAACACCTCGCAGGCCGCCTCCAGCGCCGCGAAGCTGCCGTACTCGCCCAGCAGGTTCGCGTCCGTGGGCACCAGGTCCGCCTTGGCCAGCTTCACCGTCGACTCCGACCCGCCCTTGGACGCCGGGTCATACGGCACGCAGGTGGCCACCGTCAGGCCGTAGTGCCGCCCGAACTCCACCGCCGCGGCGTTGCGGACCGGGATCCCCGCGACATGCTCAATGGTCACGGTCTTCTCGTTGTCGGTCAGCAGATAGGCAGGCACCCGCCCAGGCGGCGCAGCGCCACGTCGATCGCCGACTGCACCGACGGCTGGGACTTATCGGCCAGCGGCAGCACCACCCGGAACCGGCACCAGGCCAGCCACAAGCAGAACAGCACCGTCGCCGCGTCCCCGATCCGCGGCCCGTCACCGAAGTCGTACTGCGCCCACATCCCCGGCTCCGTGACCCACGGGCGGAACACCCGCCGCGGCCCGCCGCCCAGGCCGCCTTCAGCTGTGCCACCGCCCGCCGGGTCGTGCGCTCAGACCCCGCATACCCCATCGCGGTGATCTTCTCGTGCGCCACATCAGCGCGGATCTTCCCCTTGGACCGCTCGACCAGCTCCTCCAGCTTCGGCAAGAACTCATCGATCACCCTCGCCCGCCGGGCCGGGCCACCGGGCACCGCCCGGCCCCGCTCCCGCTCAGCGACATAGCGCGCGACGGTGTGATGCGAGCAGCTCGCCAGCTCGGCAGCATCCCGCAACAACCCCGTCAGGTCGTAGGCCTCCAGAATGTTCATGATCTCCTCGGCAGACTTCACTTGTCCCCTCCCGGGAACAGCTGAGGTGGAAATTGGCACCACTCAGCCAAGACCGGGAGGGGACCCCCACCGCAGAACCGGCAGGGAACGGACAAATCGTGTCGGGCAGATCTAATGGCCGCCGCCGGGCAGATTTCATGGCCGCCAGCGGGCAGCTACCTGGCCGTCTACGGGCAGTTTCTCGTGGCCGTCGTCACGGCCCGCAGGCTCCTCAACGGACACGCTTCACGGGCAAGATGGCGACGGCTCCGATGATGGCGCAAACCCCGGCTACCCCGTACAGCACGCCGTAGCTGCCGCCGCCCATCGCCAGGATCGCCGGCGCGATGGAAACGGAAGAGCGCCGGCCATGATGAATTCGCCAAGGTCCTTAGCGGCGTTGCCCTTGTCCGGCAGCACGTCGACAACGAGCGCGAGGTCGACGGCCACGATATGCCGAAGCCGAGTCCGCCGACGGCCATGCCGACCAGGAAACCGTTGAAGTTGCTGACAACAGCGATTACGAACATCGCCACGCCGTACACGATCGATGCGGTGAGAACGAAATTTCCTCCGGCCCGTTCGGTCGGAAAGTTTGCCACCGATGAGGGCACTGCGCCCTCCTGAGGCGGCTGGGGCCATGCGGTCTGACGCAGGGCGAACGGCCAGATCCCCACATCAATCACCACACGTGGCGATGCGTCCTCCCCACCTTTCCTCCTACCTTTCGATCAACCGGCGAACGTCCAGAAGCCGGCTGAGATCTATCCAGCCGGGCCGCAGCTGAAGGGAGGGCAGATGAGCGACATACCGACCGGCCCTCATCACAGCCCGGGGCGGTACGAAATCCGCCTCAGGGGGCACCTCGATACCCGGTGGGCCGCCTGGTTTGACGGACTGAGCATGTCCGACGAGAACGAAGGCACCCCCATCATCGGTGGCCCGATAGCCGACCAGGCGGCGCTGCACGGCTTGCTTCAGAAAGTGCGCGATCTAGGACTACCGCTGGTCTCGGTCATTCAGGTCGAGCCCCGACCGACCCGAGTGCCCGCCAGCGAGGCCCGATAACTCACGAATCCACCGAAGGAGACCGATATGGCCACCACCGTCCGAACCCCAGCAATGAAGCCACCGACACGAATCCCGATGAGCTCGACCAGGAAGACCGCGCTCGTCGCGGGCATCTTCTACCTGATCACCTTCATCTCGATCCCCACACTCGCCCTCTACGGCCCGGTGAAGAACCACCGGGACTGGATCCTCAGCTCGGGCACCAGCACGGGCGTGCTCGTGGGAGCCTTCCTCGAGGTGATCGTCGCCCTGGCCGGCATCGGCACCGCCGTCACCCTCTACCCGGTCGTCAAGCGGCAGAACGAAGGTATCGCGCTCGGCTTTGTCACCGCCCGCCTCCTGGAAGGCGCCATGATCTTCACCGGCGTCGTCAGCCTGCTCTCGCTGGTGACCTTGCGGCACGACCTGGGCGGAGCGACCGGGGCTAATGCGGCCGCGCTCGTCACCACCGGCGCGTCGCACGTCGCGATCTACAACGGGACGTTCCTGCTCGGACAGACCCTGATGCCGTGCGTGAACGCACTGCTGCTGGGCTCCTTGATGTACCGGTCCCGGCTCGTGCCCCGTGTCATCCCCGTGCTAGGACTCATCGGAGCCCCGCTGCTCATCACCGCGGTAATCGCAACGCTGTTCAGCGGCGGCATCGGACATATCTCCGCGTTCGCGGCGATTGCGACCCTCCCGGTAGCTGCCTGGGAGTTCTCGCTGGGCGCGTGGCTGGTCGTCAAGGGCTTCAGGCCGTCTCCGATCACTGCTGAAATGACCGCCGCCGACACCGCGCCTGCCTACCACGACGCTACCGCCTGACCCCCGAGAAACACGGCCGGGCCCTGGCCAGAGCCCGGCCGCGGTCTGCGCCGGGTCCGGGTCACCAAGGATCAGGGCTAACCCGGATAAACGGACCACGGTGCACAGCTCAACGTCGCGGTCTCCGCGCTGACCGTGGTGTTCCGCAAGCCGGCAAAGCAGGCGGGCGCGGTAGATCAGGTGCGCTTAGTCGCGCAGGACGGCGGTGCGGCGTGACCGGCGCAGGCCGAAGACGCCGACGGCCATCAGCAGCAACCCGGCGGCCAGGGTGGCCAGCCACGGGGCCGATCCGGCCGGAGCGGGCGGGGCCATCCCGCCGAAGCCGGTTGCGGCGCCGCCCGTCGGGTCGTTCGCGCTGCCGGCCGCGTCGGTCAGGGTGTCGACCTTCAGCCCGGAGGAGCTGTCCAGCACGACGATGGTGTGGACCGAGCCCGCGGCCAGTGTCTCGGGCATGGCGGTGTGCTGGCCTGACGCGCTGAACTGGACGTTCTGTGAGCCGGGGGGGACGCTCAGGTAGGACGTCACGGCGCCGAAGGCGAGCTGCTGGGCTAGGGTATGGCCGCCGTCGGTGATCGTGACCTGATCCTGTTTCAGCGAGGCCTGGATGACCCGGACGAGCACCTGGCCCTTGGGCGCGGCCATCGCGTCCTTCAGCACCTCGACCCGCCGGGCCGCGGCGGGCCCGAGGCTGGCCACGGTGTAGTTTGTCCCGCCGCTCACCATGAAGTTGGTGGAGACGATGGGCGGGCTTGAGGCCGAGGCGCCGACGGCGCGCATGGCCACGGTGTATTCGCCCGACGGCACCGCCATGTAGCTGGAAACGTCACCGTAGGTGACGTGCTTCAGCACGGTCGGGTTGCCGGAGTTGCCGAAGGCCAGCAGGTAGATGTCCACCGCCGGGTTACCCGGGGACAGGTTGGCGCACCGCACAAAGCCGGTCGCGGTCGTGGACGTCGCGGCCATAGCGGGCACCGCAACCGAGGCACCGTAGCCCAGCACCGCCGCGAGCACCGTACACAGGGCGAGGATCCTGCGTAGCCCCACGATCAGCTCCTCCCCTCACGTCAGCGCCTTACCGGGCACGCGCCCATGCCGCTACTCGGTAAGAAATCCAGCCGGTCCGAGGGAGCCCGCGCGGCGAACCTCGGTCCCCACGGCGGCCGTTGCCCTCATACCGTCCCCGCCACCGTGACTGTCTGGAACAGCAGAGCACATCGGGCTAGTCCGGTTCAACCGGAACGCGCCGTTGAGTCGGATGTGTTATGGTCCGGGCGCCAGATCCGGCTATGCGCTCAGGCGGGCGTAGACCACCACGTTGCTCAGGTAGGTGCCGCGAGCGTAGTCGAACGTGCCACCGCAGGTGATCAGGCGGAGTTCGGCGTCCGGGACGGGACCGTAGACCATGGCCGTCGGGAAGTTGCTCTTGGTATAGATCCGGACCGCGGTGACGGTAAAGACCGCCAGGGTGCCGTCGGCGCGCCGCACGTAGATGCGCTCGCCGGGCCGCATCTTCCTCAGCCAGAAGAAGATGCCGGGGCCGGTACGGGAGTCGACGTGGCCGGCGATGACGGCCGACCCGGTCGCCCCGGGACGCGGGCTGCCGGTGTACCAGCCAGCCACCGTGGTGGTACTGGGGACCTGGAGGGTGCCGTTGCGGTTGAGGCCGAGGTTGATGATCGGGGCCTTCACCCCGATGGCGGGGATGGTCAGCCAGACCGGCTTGGGGGTGGGCTGGACGGCCGACAGCGAGACCGGCACCACGGTCCGGCCCGACGGGACGGCCACCGGCGACGGCCGGGCGGCGAGCCGCACGGCAGGCGCGGGCGAGGTGCGGGCCACGACCAGGCCGGCCGTGCCGGCTCCGGCGGCCAGCAGCCCGGCGCTGAGCATCGCGGCCGACAGCAACCGCGCGTGCGCGCCCCACACGGCCGAAGCCCAGCCCGGCACGCGCGGACGGCGTGCCGGGCGCGGGGGACACGCAGCAGCGACGCCGAGCCGCCGCCGCGCGACCCACAGGCGGACGGTGGTGGCCAGGATCTGACCCCAGGACGGGTCCGGCGCCGCCACGTAGGACACCGCCGGAACGAGAGTGTCCTGGTCGGCGAGCTCGGGCGCATCAGCGCGCGGTTTGTCCGGACCGGCGCTGCCGACCGAGGTCACCACGTCCCAGGTGGGCCCCCACCAGTCGGCATCCACATCCCAGGCCGGAACCTCCGGCGGGGACGTGATCGCGGGCATGGGACAGCAGAGCACAGGAGGCAGGCCCGTATCAACCGAAACGCCCAGCTGCGTCCCGAGTACTACCGTGCGCGACGGGAAGACGACGGGAAGGCAGCCTAAACCGGGCCAACGCCGTGATGTGCGTCACGGAACCGATCCGGCCGGCGAAGCGTCAGATCCGTGATGACACGGGCAAACACAGCTCCGGGTAGCGGGACGCCGGGACACGGACGGTGATCCGCAATACAGGTGATGCATATGTAGCGTCTCAGCGGATATGAGTATCCATACCCATCCGATCCCCTAGTCGCCTCCGAATCACGAAGAGCACAGAACCTGACGAGCAGCGTAGACGGGCAATTCTTTATGCGTTTCGCGCACGTAAGAGTAGCGGCAGTCACCTTGCTGAGCGGGAGCTTCCTCACCCTGGGCGTGCTGGGCAGCGCGGAAGCGGCCCCTCTGGCGACGACCGGTAATACAGACACGTGTGTGCCAGGCCCTGCCTGCCTCGGCTACCCCGACGCCTTCGCCGTCACCATCGCCGTCGCACTCGCCATCGCCGTCGCACGTCGCCGTCCCCTCGCCGTCGCCCTCGACGAGTTCGGGCAGTGCGTCCCCGAGTCACTCCACCGCGGCCAGTACGCCGCCGAGCCCGTTCCCGCCGCCGGCCAGTAGGCTGCCGAGCGTGTTCCCGTCGCCGGTCAGCGTCAGCGGCGGCCCCGGCCAGACGAACTCGGCCTCCGGGTCACCGTCCGGGACGGCCAAGGCCACGGGCACCGCCACGGCCACAGGAACCGCCACGGCCACAGGAACCGCCAAGGCCACAGGAACCGCCAAGGCGACGAGCAGCACCAGCGCGACCGCCACGAGCTCGACCCCGGCGACGCTCACCGATCACGTCGCGGCCAGCCCGAGCTCGGACCCGAGCCCGGCCACCAGCGGCAGCGCAGCAGCAGCACGGCCGCAGCGCCCGAACTATGCGTGAGTGTCCAGCGCTCCCAGTCGAGCATCAAGCCCGGCCAGACGGCGGGCTACGTGGTGCAGGTGTCCACCAAGAACGGGACGGCCGCGGACGTGTCGGTCGCGCTGACCGCGCAGCCGACGAGCCAGAAGCCCGCGTTCACCAGCGGGTGCGCCAAGGACGACGGCACCGCGTCGTGCCACCTCAGCTCGGTGACGACGAAGGCGACCAGCCTGAACGCGCAGATACCGGTCGCGTCGAAGGCGGCCTCGGTCAGCTCGGTGAAGCTGACCGCCACGGCCAGCGTGGTCACCACCACGAAATGGACCCCGCCGGCGGCCGCCGAGACGACGACGGTCGCCGCGGCCGCGGCGAAGAGCTCGGGCTCTCCCTCGCCGAGCCCTGACCAGCACACGGTCGTGCTGCCGCTCGGGCCCATCCCGGCGCTGAACGGCGAGGCGAGCTTGCTGATCGGGGCCGGCAACGCGGCTAACCTGTTCCCGACCATCGGTCCCGCGCACGGCGCGAGCCCCAGCCCGACCGCCACGGTGACGCAGCCGGCCAAACAAGACAGCAGCGGGCCGGTCGCCGAAGCCTCGCCGGTCTCGCTCGGCACGCCGGTCTTCACCGCTCAGGTGGCGGGCCTGATCGTGCTGGGCGTAGCGATCATGCTGACCGTGACGCGCCTGTCGGTGCGCAGGCGGTCCAAGCCCCGGAGCTGAACCCCTTACTTCTTGACCAGCATCTCCATCGACGGGCGCATGGTACGCATCACGCCGGACAGCGCCTTGGCGTTCATGGTGGGCGAGACGATCTCGCCGAAGCTGTCGTTGTCGAACCAGACGCACATGGCGACGGAGTCCGAGGTCCCGGGCGCTTCCTCGACGCAGGCCGCCTTACCGCCCAGGGCGCCGGCGCTGACCAGGAAGGAACCGGGGAACTTCTGCATGAAGCTGCCGATCGAGCTGGCCGGCGCGGCGTTGGCCAGGTGACCGCCGATGAACATGACGATCTGCTCGGTGCTCCCGCCGGCCGCGTTCCCCGACTCGTAGACCGCGGAGACGACGTTGCTGGCCTGGCCGGAGCTCATCTTGATGACCTCGCCGCGCAGCTTGTTGACCTGGGTCTCCTTCTCCATGTCCACGGTGCGCACGTAGCTGCCGATCCGGGCCGGGGTCGCCATGTGGTGCGCGGGGCCGCCGCCGTGCGACGGGAACTCGAGCTTCAAGATGCCGAAGATCGCGGCGGCGGCCACGATCAGCACGCCCAGCAGGGCCAGCCACAGGCGGTGATCGTTGCTGCGCCCGCGGCGGCGGCCGGTGCGACGGCCTTCGGCCTTGGTCCGGGTGCGGGCCTTGCGCCGGGCGTCGAAGTCGGGGTCCTCGCCGGGGAACAGGCCCTCGTACTCGGCGTCGTTGTCGTCTTCGGCCCAGAACTCCTCGAAGGATTCTGTTTCCTCGATCTGCGGCTGGGCGGGCCAGGACGAGGTGATCTCCGGCCCGTCCAGGCCGTGACCGGGGCGGACCTGCGGGGCGAGCACATGGCTGGTGCTCGGCGCGGCGGGCGGGGCCACAGGCTGAGGCCCGGTGTCCAGCGGGTCCTCCAGGCGCCGGATCGCGGGCGGGGTGAGTACCCCGACCTGCGCGGTCGGGGCGCCGAAGTAGGCCTCGCCCGGGAACGCGCGATCCTGGGGGGTCGCGGGGGGCCGCGGGCAGGCGGACAGCGGAGGGGCGGACAGCGGGCTGGCGGGCTGGCCGGCGCTCATCCGCGGGCCGCGCGGGGCGGAGCCGCCCCGGTCATCGCGGCCGTAACCGAACGCCTGCGGGTAGCTGCCTGACTGGCTCGGCCCGGGCTGCTGACCCCAGCTGGATTCGCCCGGCCCGGACTGGCCCCAGCCGGACTGGCTCGGCGCCGGCTGCTGACCCCAGCCGGAACCGCGCGGGTCGCCGCGCCGCTGGTCCCCGGCGGACGAACTACCGGACGGGCCGGACAGACCCGACGGACCGGACGCGCCGGCCGGGGGCTGGGGGAACGAGGGGGCGCCGCGACGCAGTTCCTTGACCCACGCGTCGGCGTCGAGCGGCTCGTCGTAGCGGGGCTCGCCGGCCAGCGGCTCGTCGTAGCGGAGCTCGTCGTAACGCATGCCCGCCAGGCGCGGATCGGACGCGGACGGGCCGTCGGCCCGCGCGTCGCCGCGGCGCGAGTCGTCCAGCCGCGGGTGGTCGTACCACTGCTCGGGGTAGGCCCGGTCGGCAGAGGCTGGGCGGCCGGACCGCGCGGAACCGGAGTCACGGCCGGTCCAGGAGTCCGCTACCGGCTGCGGGCCGGTCGCCGGGAGGGCCTCCTGCGCGCCGGCCACCGGGTAGATCCCCGGCGCCGAGAAGCCCTGCTGGAAGCCGCCGAGGTCGGGCCGGGACGGCCCGCGGTAGTCAGGAACGTGATACCCGGGCACGCTGCCGTAGCCGGAGCCATCGGAGGCCGGGGAACCACCGGGAGCCCGCGAGCCCCGGATGCCGTCCGGCCAGCTGCGCCCGCCGGCCCCGCTGCGCGGCCCGTCGTAGGAGGGATCGGAGTACCCCGGGTCACCGTAGTCGTCCGCGGCCGGGTCCCGGTAGCCAGCTCCGCGACCGCCGGCCCCGTAACCGGGGTCGACGCTGCGCCCGTAGCCGGACTCCAGCAGGCGCCGGGACTCAGGGTCCAGCTGCCGGAAACCGTTGGGCCAGGAGACGTCGGGGCCGAACGGCACCTCGCGTCGTCCGCCCGGCACCTCGCGCGGCTCGCTGCGTCGCCCTGGCCCGTTGGGACCCGGGCCGCTCATGGCGTCATCCCGATAGGGATACTGCGCGGATGACCCATCACTTTGGCGGCTGCGCCACGGGCCATCGCCGTCATGAGCTGACGAGCCGCTACTCATATACCGGGTCACTCCCCTGTCTGTCGTCCAGCAGGTCAATGATCACAGTGCTGCATCCAACGCTCAGAAGCATCATCGCGACAAACCAGACACTCTGCTACCTACTTGGATAATTCAGCGGCAGGCGCCTCGATCGAAGTCTCACGCTACTGCTCAGGCGCCGGCTTTATGGTGCATTCCGACCGATACGGCAAGTCGCGCCCTCGTGCTTTCACTCACGGAGAGTACACGGTAACTCTTTGTTATCAAGGGTCAACAGACTTCTCCGGCGTTTCTCACACCCTTGACGCACCCGGCCGCCGACGTACGATAACCGTATCCTGCCCACGGTATACAATCCGGGAGGGCGAGCACCCGTGCATCATGAGCTCACCGTCTGGTCCCGCGGGATCATCATGGATAAAGAGGCGCGCGACGTCTCCACCTGCATCGCCACCGCCGCCCGCCAGCTGGGCTACCACGCGGAGAACGTCAGCGACTACGTGGACGACCCGGACCGGACCAACTGCCTGGTCCGCCGGTACGCACGGTTCGCCGACACCCCGATCCTGGACCGGTTCGTGTACGAGAACCCGAACCCGGACTGGGTGGTGCTGGTCGAGGAAACGATCATCAAGGCGGTCAACTTCTTCCGCGGCACGCCGGACGGCCAGGGCCTGCTGGTCGTCAACTCCGCCCGCGACCCGCGGTACCTGCTGAAGTTCCTGCCCCCGCACATGCTGGCCAAGCTGGGCAAGCTGGTCGTGGTGGACGCCACCGGGCTGGCCGAGCAGCGCGGCAGCAGCCCGTGGATGTTCGTCCGCGACCTGTCCGAACTGGCCTTTGACCGGATGTCCACCGAGGGCGCGGTCGAGCGGCTGGCCATCGGGCGGGGCATCGCGGCCCCGCTGATCGGGGCTCTGGTGGCGGCGGGCGGCGACCTGCCGGTCGACGCCGTGGCCGAGGTGGTGGCCGACCGCGAGGCCATGCTGCGCGGCGCCCGGCAGCACATCGTCGTCGAGTACGCCAGGGAGCGCTGATGTCCGTCCGCGGCACCCACGTCCCCGAACACCTGCGGCTGCCCATCGCGGGCGTCACGCCGCCGCCGACGGAGAAGGACGGCCAGCGGCTGTTCCCCACCGGCAACTTCCGCTTCTTCCGGCCGGTGTATAAGGACAAGACGCCGCCGTGCAACCACGCCTGCCCCACCGGCGAGCAGATCCAGAAGTACCTGGACTACGTCAAGCACGACCGCTACCTGGACGGCTACCTGACCATCGTGCAGGACAACCCGATGCCGTCGGTCACCGGCCGGGTCTGCTACCACCCGTGCGAGACGGCCTGCAACCGCGCCGCGCACGACGAGCCGATCGGCATCCGCGGCGTGGAGCGGTTCCTGGGCGACTTCGGCCTCCGGCTGCCGGAGAACCCGGTGATCGCGGAGCTGCCGGCGCTGAACGGCAAGACGGTGGCGATCGCGGGCTCCGGGCCCGGCGGCCTGGCCTGCGCCTACCACCTGCGCCGCCGCGGCTACGCCAGCGTCGTGTTCGAGGCCCTGGACCGGCCCGGCGGCATGCTGCGGGCCGGCATCCCGGCCTGGCACCTGCCCGAGGATGTCCTCGACGCGGAGATCGCCAAGCTGGCCGGCCTGGGCGGCATCGAGATCCGCTGCGGCGTCCGGATCGGCGCCCCCGGGCAGCCCACCCTCGACGAGCTGGCCAGCCGGTACGACGCGGTGTTCCTGGCCCTCGGCCAGGACGTCGGCCGGCGCCTGGACGTGGCCGGGGCGCAGGCCCGCGGGGTCATCGGCGCGCTGGAGTTCCTCCGCGAGACCGGGCTCGGCCGCCCGGTCACGATCGGCCGCCGGGTACTGGTCATCGGGGGCGGCAACACCGCCTCCGACGCGGCCCGCTCGGCGATCAGGCTGGGCGGCGGCCAGGCCACGATCGTGTCCCTGGAGGCCGAACCCGACCTGCTCATCCAGCCCGAGGACCTGGCGCAGGCCCGCGACGAGGGCGTCGGGTTCCGGCCGGAACACGCGCTGGCCCGGGTGCTCACCGATGACGACGGCAACGTCCGCGGCGCCGTGCTGGCCGGCGCGCGGCTGGCCCGCGACGAGAACGGCACCGTCCGGCCGGAGATGACCCCGGACACCGAGACCGAGGTGGCGTGCGACACGATCCTGGTCGCCATCGGCCAGGACCAGGTCCTGGACTGGCTGCCGGCCCCGGCCACCGAGCGCGGGCTGATCCGGGCCGACGAGTACGGCCGGATCCCGCACGACAGCGGCCGGATCTTCGCCGGCGGCGACGTGATGCGCGGCCCGTCGATGGTGGTGGACGCGCTGGGCGACGGCAAGCGCGCCGCCCGCGACATCGACCGGGTGCTGTCCGCGGAGCCGCTGCGGCCCGACGACCCGGTCCAGGTCATGCCGTATGAGCAGCTCAACACCGCCTACTTCCGGCCCGCGCCGCGCACCGATGCCCCGCTGAGCCCGGCCGCGACCCGCCGCACGAGCCAGGTGACCGAGGTGACCCTGGCCTACAGCCGCGAGCAGGCCCTGGCCGAGGCGGACCGCTGCATGAGCTGCGGCGTCTGCAACGGCTGCGACAACTGCTATCTCGTGTGCCCGGATGTCAGCGTGATGCGCGATGCCCGGCAGAACGGCCACTACTCGATCCGCACTCACTACTGCAAGGGCTGCCTGGTCTGCGTGCAGGAATGCCCGACCGGCTGCCTGGAGAAGGTCCCGGAGATGGACTTCGACGAGCCCGACGCGGTGGTCCGGATGGAGACCGCCTTCGCCCCGTACGACGGCGCGCACGCCGAGCAGGCGCCGTTCACCCGCCAGCTCATCGAGGACGCGATCGCCGACTACGACGCATCAAGATCAAATTCACAATCAATTCATCCGAACGAACGGGGTGTCACGCCATGAGCGAGGTAACCGCCCGCGAGCCAAGGGTCGCCGGCGCTGCCTGAGACACAGGAGCGAGGAACGAGCGACGAGGGAAGGGAGCGCAGTGTAGGGGGGAGGGGAGGTGCGCAAGCTATACGCGGAGGCCCGGAGGCGAGCGGGACAGTAGAGCGGCTGGAGGCGGGCATCCGGACGGCGGAGGGGATCAGGTTCCTGCGCGGGCTGGCGGGGACGCGGGTGCGGCAGAACGGGTGCGCGGCGGCGGCGTACGCGGCGCTGTACGCCAACGTGGACGTGATCACGGCCTATCCCATCCGGCCGTACACGGCGATCATGATGAACCTGGCCCAGTTCATCGCGGACGGGATCCTGGACGCCGAGTACATCCACGCCGACGGCGAGCACTCGCAGTTCTCCGCGGCGTTCGGCGCCGGGTCGTGCGGGGCCCGGGCCTACACCGGGTCCTCCGGTGTCGGGGTCACCTACGGGTACGAGATGTACTCGATCATCTCCGGGGCGCGGATCCCGGTCCAGATGGCGATCGCCGACCGGACCCTGGACCCGCCGGGCGACTTCGGCTCCGAGCACACCGACGCGCTGTGCACCAGGGACATGGGCTGGCTGCTCGGCTGGGCCGCCACCCCGCAGGAGGTATTCGACAAGTCGCTGCTCGCCTACGCGGTCGGCGAGGACCCGCGGGTGCTGCTGCCGCAGATGGTGGCGCAGGACGGCTACTTCGTCTCGCACATCGCGGGCGAGGTGGAGATGCCGTCGATCGAGCAGGTCGACGGGTTCCTGCCGCCCTACCAGCTGCCGTTCCCGCTGGACCCGCGGCGGCCGGTGTCGCACGGCCCGCAGATCCACCCCGCGCAGGGCCCGCCGCTTCAGCTCGAGCGGGCCCGGGCCATGGAGGACGCGATCCCGGTCATCCGGTCCAAGACCGACGAGTTCGCCCGGGTCTTCGGCCGGGCCTACCCGCACTTCGTCGAGTCCTACCTGCTGGACGACGCCGAGATCGCGCTCGTGATCTCCGGCGGGCACGCCGTCACCTGCCGGGCGGCGGTCAGCCGGCTGCGGGCGCAGGGAGTCAAGGTAGGGATGGCCCGGCTGCTGTGGGTCCGGCCGTTCCCGGTCGAGGACCTGCAGGCCGCGCTGCGCGGGGTCAAGGCGGTCGGGGTGGTGGAGACCAACCTGGGCCTGGGCGGGGCCAGCTACGGCGGCATCCTGGCGCTGGACGTGAGCACCGCGCTTTACCAGATGACCGGCGAGCGCCCGCTGCTGACCAGTTTCATGGCCGGCCTGGGCGGCGAGACCGTGCCGATGGCCGAGTTCGACTGGATGGCCGGCAAGCTGACCGAGGCCGTCAGGAACGGCCGCGTCGAGAAGGCCGCCCACTGGGTCGGCTTCGAGGATTGAGAGAGACCGCCATGGCCTACGAGGTGATCCGCCACCAGCTCCCGCTGTTCGACGAGGACGGGCGCGCGGGCGCCACCGGTGACGAGCACGGGCGTGACCTTTATTATCTGCCGGACCTGCCGGAGGAGGACCCGTACGCGGCCGGGCACCGGACCTGCGCGGGCTGCGGGCCGGCCATCCAGTACCGCTGGGTGCTCAAGGCGGCCGGCCAGGACACCGTGGTGGCCGGGCCGACCGGGTGCATGTACGTGGCCAACTCGACCTACCTGTGCACGCCGTACACGGTGCCCTGGGCGCACACCCCGATCGCCAGCGGCGGCTCGTTCACCTCCGGCATGGCGGCCGGCTACGAGGCCCTGATCCGCAAGGGCCGGTACCCGGGGCCGTACCCGAACATCCTGGTCATGGCCGGCGACGGCTCGGCCTCCGACATCGGTATCGGGTCCATCTCCGGCGCGCTGTACCGCAACCACGACGCGCTGTTCATCTGCTACGACAACGAGTGCTACGCCAACACCGGCATCCAGGTCTCGCCGACCACGCCGTACGCCGGGATGACCACGTTCACCCCGTTCGGCACGGCGATCCCGGAGGGCAAGAAGCTGCCGCCCAAGAACCTGGCCAAGATGATGGCCGAGGGCCACCCGCACTGCTACGTGGCCACTACCACGGTGGGCTACCCGGTCGACCTGATGAACAAGACCCGCAAGGGCCTCAACCACGTGGGCGCCGCGTTCCTGCACTGCTACACCCCGTGCCAGAAGGGCTGGGTGTACCAGACCTCGATGACCGTCGAGCTCGGCCGGCGGGTGGTCGAGGCCGGGCTGTGGCCGGTCTGGGAGTACGACCCGGAGCAGCGGGCGTACCACTACTTCCACCCGCCGCTGCAGCGGCCGGTCACCGACTACCTGGCCATGCAGGGCCGGTTCGGCCACCTGCTCCCCGAGCACGTGGCGACCCTGCAGACGGGCGCCAACCGCAACTGGGAAGCGATCGGCATGGAGGTGCCCGCGGCCCTGCGCGACCTGGAGGACCCGGCGCGGCACCAGCGCCTGCGGGACGAGGAGTACTCGATGCCGCTGAACCGCGGGGTCGGAGCCTAAGTGGAATGGCAGGTCGTGTTCGACGACGGGCACCAGCAGCGGTACCTGCCGGACCGCGCCGCCGTGCTGCGCTACGTCCTGGGGGTGGCCGGCCAGGCGGCCAGCCCGCGGTTCGAGGTCTACGAGTCCGGCCCGGTCCGGCTGGCCGACGGCTCCGACGGCGGCCGGCGGTTCTGGATGGTCGAGGTCATCGACCTCAGCCAGCCAGGTGAGGCCAGCCGGCTACGCGAGGAACTGAACGGTGATACCTGAGCCGCGGTCTTCTTCCCGGGGGGACCCATCCCCCCGGACCCCCCTTGGGACCAGACTCATCCCGCTGTTCCCGGGGATCTCGCGCGGAACGCAGGACCGGCGGGCCATGCTCCGCGCGGCGGTGATCCAGGTCGTCGGGCACCTGGTGGAGCGGGCCGTGCCGGCCGCGCAGCGGGTCCCGCTGTTCGAGCAGGCGCGGGACCTGCTCGACGAGGCCGGCTGGGGGCTTGACGAGCTGGCCGAGGCAGCCGGGCCCGGGGCGGCCCAGGACACGCTGCTGCGCACTCTGGGGCTGGGACCGTGTACGAGCTGAGGCTGCCGCTGGCCCCGTACCGGTTCGTCTGGCGGGACGAGGCGGCGGTCGACGCGGACAAGAACGCCACCGACGCCTACACCGAGGAGCGGTACCGGCACGCGGACGGCACGCACACGATCATCCGCGAGTACCGGGCCGACGGGTCGTACCACATCATGTCCGACCGGGGCGAGATCGAGCTCGTCGACAACGCCAACGACCCCGGCGCCCCCGATCCGGTGTCGGTGGTCAGGCTGCCCTAGGCCTAGGAACGGTGGTACGCGTCCCTGGTCCGCTCGGTGTGCTTGCGGGCCAGCAGCGAGGCGCGGTCCGGATCGGCGGCCTCGATCGCGTCGATCAGCTCGGCGTGCTCGGCCCACGAGCCGTGCCCGCGCTCCGGGGCGACCATCCGGTAGTACCACTGGACCCGGCGGCCCACGATGTCGGCCAGCTCGGCCAGCACCGAGTTGCCCGCCACCGCCGCGATCTCGGCGTGGAACGCGTCGTTCGCCGCGACCGCGCGGCCGAGGTCGTCCCGCCCGGCCGCCGCCTGGCCCTCGGCGCAGATCTCGCGGAGCCGGGCTACCTGCGCGGGACCGGCCGCGCGGGCCGCGAGCCGGGCCGTTTCGGCCTCGAGCAGCGCGCGCACGTCGAGCAGCTCGTCCACCTCGGAGTCGGTGGGTACGTGCACGAAGGCGCCCTGGCTGGGCCGCAGGTCCACCCAGCCCTCGGCCTCCATCCGGTGCAGCGCCTCGCGGATCGGCTGCCTGCTGACCCCGAGCTGGCGGGCCAGGTCGGTCTCCACCATGTGCTGACCGGGGGGCAGGTCACCGCCGACGATCAGGTCGATCAGCGCGTCGTAGACCGACTGCCGCAGCGGTACCGGCCGCTGCAGCGGGCGGATCACCGCCGTCCGCATGGTCACACTGTGCGTCATCTCGCCCGACCTCCCCCACTTGGATACATCCGGAGTTTATCGGCGACTGTATGCAAAGTGCGATCCCCGAACTCGGGGGTTCCGGCCCGCGCGGGTTGTTGCCGGAGCTCAGCCGATGTCGCGGCGGCGCAGGCCGGCCAGGCCGGCCGCGGACAGCGCCAGGGCGACGGCGCCCAGCCACGGCAGCGGGGCGGCCTGCACCGGGCCGCCCGGCAGCCGCGGGGGTGAGTGAACGGCGAGACGTCCAGGATCCAGTGGGACAGCTGAAGCGCCTGGCCGAACAGGCTGATCACCACGGCCAGGCTCAGCGCGGTCCACGCTCCCCCGGCGCTGGCCCGGGGCAGCATGCCGAACAGCGCGATGGCCACCGCGGCCAGCACCAGCGCGGACGGGAGCTGGCCCAGGGCCGCGCCGGTCATCCCGGCCGCCCAGGTGCCCGCGGACCCGGCCCGCAGCCCGTAGCCCAGGCCGGCCGCCACCCCGGCGACGGCCAGCAGCAGCGCGGCGCCGCCGGCCGCGACGGCGACGTGGCTGAGCGCCCAGCGGACCCGGCCGGTCGCGGTGGCCAGCACCGGCTCGGCCACCGCCCCGGTTTCCTCGGCCCGCAGCCTGGTGATCACCGAGACCGCGTACGCGGCGGCGACCAGGCCGGCCAGCAGCATGAGGGCGGCCAGGTACGCGTCGGTGATGGCCGCCTGCCCGCCGAGCACAAGGCGGTGTTCTCGCCGCTGCACCGCCGGGCGAACATCGACCTCGCGGGCGGCGGGCGGCTGGAGGCGGTCGGCAACATCATCGATAAGGACTTCGAGATCCGTGACGGCGGGCAGCCCGTCGCGCGGATCTCCCGGGCCTGGTTCCGGATCCGCGACACCTACGGCGTCGACGTGGCGCCCGGCCAGGACGACGCGCTGATCATCTGCGTCGCGGTGTGCCTGGACCGCATTCACGCCGAAGAGGAAGAGCGCCGGCGTTAGGCCTGCGGGACCTGCGCGTCGGGCAGCGTGAACTCGCCGCCCAGGTAGCGCAGGACCGGGTCGTGGCCGGGGTCGGGCTCGCCTTGTTCGGCGATGATCTCGGCGGCGTAGGCCTCCGCGTCGTCCTGCGGCTGGTAGCCCAGGGCCCGGGCCTCGGCCAGCGACACCCAGCCGCCGCGGGTGTTGGCCGAGACCCCGAAGATGACCCGGAACCCGGGCCGTTCGGCGGTCAGGCACGCCTCGAA
Source organism: uncultured Actinomycetes bacterium (assembly GCA_963822765.1). Lineage (GTDB taxonomy): Bacteria > Actinomycetota > Actinomycetes > Streptosporangiales > Streptosporangiaceae > Palsa-504. The sequence continues at coordinate 155,524 of CAWGJL010000007.1, forward strand.
GAGCCGGCCGGTGTCGTCCGGGGACAGCCAGGTGGACAGCATCCGGACGTTCACCGGCCGCGGGAAGCAGGACAGGATGCGCACGCAGATGGCGTCCAGGCCGTACCGGTAGTGGTACATCGCGGCCAGGCCCTCGGTGGCCACCTTGGAGATGCCGTAGAAGGTGTCCGGCGCGGGGAAGGCGTAGTCGGGCACCGGGAAATCCTCGCGCGGCGAGAACCCGACCGCGTGGTTGGACGACGCGAAGATGACCCGGGGCGTGCCAGGCCCGGCGGGCCGCCTCGAACGCGCCGTAGCCGCCGTTGATGTTGGTCTCCAGGATGCGCGGCCACGATGCCTCGCCCGGGATCCCGGCCAGGTGGATGACGGCGCCGGCGCCCTGGCAGGCGGCCGTCATCGCGTCCAGGTCGGTCACTGACGCCTGGATCGCCTCCTCACCAGGCCCGGCGGTCAGTGGTTGCAGATCGACCAGGCGCAGCGTCCGGTCCGGGCGGGCCAGCCTGGGCCGCAGCATGGATCCGACCAGGCCCGCGGCCCCGGTGATGACGACGACCGACACCGGCCTGCCCCCGTTCGCATCGATAACCGGACATACGGGATCATGCGCCGCCGGTTCCAGGCTGGTCACGAGCCGGTACCAGGTCACGCACGCCCCCTTTTTATCAGCGATTCGGGCACTTAGGCTCGAAGTCCTGATGGGCATGTCACGGGGGTCACTCACGCTGCCGCGAATGAACGCTCACCGGCTGGTGATCATCGCGGCGGCGCTCACGACCGTGGTGGCCGCGGCCCTGGCCACCGCGCTCGCCACGTTCAGCGGGCAGGCCCTGCCCCGCGCGGTGCGCCACGACCTCGGTCACGCGACCGGCACCTCGCTGTCGATCAGCGGCAGCGTCAACGCCAGCCAGGCGGCCCAGTACACCTCGATCCTGCCGTCCATGATCAAGTCGGCCCTGGGCGGCACGCCGTTCAGCTTCTACCAGGCCGACTGGTCCGACCCGCTGGGGTTCGTGCCGGGGGCGCTGCCGGCCACCCCGGCCACCCCCGCCGCCGGGGCCGGCGCCGTCAACACGCCGATCGCCGAGGCCGCCACGCTGGGCGGCGTCACCGGCCAGACCGAGCTGACCTCCGGCCACTGGCCCGGCGCGGCCGTCCGCGGGCAGCCCATCCCGGCCGCGCTGCCCGCCACCGCCGCCGCGCTGCTGCACGTGACCACCGGCGACGTGCTGCGGATGCGGGACCGGATCACCGAAGGCTACGTCCGGTTCGTCATCACCGGCCTGTACCGGCCCCGGCAGGTTTCCGCGGCGTACTGGAACCTGAGTCTGGTCGCGCCGTCCGGCTCGAGCACGGCCGGGGGCTTCACCACCTTCGGCCCGCTCACCGTGCAGCCCAGCGCGTTCGCCGCGGGCCTGCCGGTCAACCAGGGCACCTGGCTGGCCGGGCCGCAGACGGCCAGCATCCCGGCCGACCAGCTCATCACGGTCGCGGCCAACGTGAACGGCCTGCGGGAGACGCTGGCGGGCGCCACGCAGCTGCCGGCCCTCACGCTCACCACCAGCCTGCCCGCGGTGCTCGGCGGGACCGCGAGCGACCTGGACGTGGCCCGCTCGCTGCTGGCCATCTGCGCCGTACTGCTGTTCCTGCTCGCCGCGGCGGCCCTGCTGGCCGCCGCGCGGCTGCTCTCCGGGCAGCGCGAGGGCGAGTCCGCGATGCTCACCGCGCGCGGCGCGACCCGCTGGCAGCTGCTCGGGCTGACCGCGGCCGAGGCCGTCCCGCTGTGCGTGCTGTCCTCGGCGGCCGGCGGCGTGCTCGGCGTGCTGCTGGCCCGGCTGGCGGCCTCCGCCGGGGATACCGGGGGCGGGCCGACCACGGGCACCTGGCTGGCCGCGGCGGCGGTCGCCGTCGGCGGGGTGGTGATCATGCTGGTCCCGGCGCTGACCACGGTGGCCCCGGGCACCGCGCGGGCCCGGCGGGGCCGGCAGGCGGCGGTCTCCGGGGTCAGCCGGGCCGGCGCCGACCTGGCCCTGATCGTGCTGGCCGTGGTCGCGGGCTGGCAGCTGCGGCACTACTCGGCGGTCTCGGCCGGCGCGAACGGCAACTTCGGCATCGACCCGGTCGTGGTGATCGCGCCGGCGCTGGCCCTGGCGGGCGGCACCGTCCTCGCGCTGCGCCTGCTGCCCGCGGGCGGCAAGGCCGGCGACCGGCTGGCCGCCCGCGGCCGCCGGCTGACCAGCGCGCTGGCCAGCTGGCAGATCAGCCGCCAGCCGATCCGGCAGGGCGGCGCGGCGCTGCTCATCGTGCTGGCCGTGGCGACCGGGACGCTGGCCCTGTCGCAGCGGCAGAGCTGGACCCGCTCGGATCATGATCAGGCCGCGTTCAGCACGGGCGCCGACGTGCGCGTCGACACCAGCCAGCCGCTGTCGGCGGCGCAGGCGGCCGGGGTGGTCCAGCTGCCCGGGGTGCAGCAGGCGATGCCGGTGGCCACGATCCCGCAGACGCAAACCGGCAGCCAGCTCCTGGCGCTCAACGCGGACCAGGCCGCTTCCGTAGTGCTGCTGCGGGCCGACCAGTCGCCGGTGAACGCGAACGCGCTGTTCGGCAAGATCGCGCGCACCGGGCCGCCGGCCGGGGTGGCCCTGCCCGGCCACGCCGCGCGGATACAGCTCACCGCGCGGCTCGGCCCCGCCTCGCTGGGGCTGGCCCCGGTCACCGTGAACGTGTCGGTGCAGGACGCCGGCAACGACGTCTACCAGCTCAACGCCGGCCTGCTGCCGGCCGACGGCAAGGACCACACCCTGACCGCGACCCTGGCCACCCCGGGCTCGAGCCCGGGCTCGGCGCTGTACCCGCTGCGGCTGACGTCGGTCAGCCTGGACTACACCCTGCCCGCCCGCAAGCCGCACGGAGCGGCCACCTTCACGGTCGACGGCTTCTCCGCCGGGCCCGGGACCGCCCAGGTACCGGGTGCGGCGCTGCGGGCCTTTCCCGCCGCGGGCTCGTCGAGCGAGCTGGCCGGCGTCCAGCAGACCTTCGGCACGGTCGGGAAGTCGGCTCAGCCCGCCGTGACCGCCAAGGGGGTGTCGGGCAGCGCGCTGTCGGTGACGCTCGACCCCGGCTACGGGCTGGCGGCCAGCGGTTCGAGCGCGCCGCCGAGCACGGTGGGCGGCGAGCTGACCCTGATCGGGACGCCCCCGGTCGCGGCGCTGCCCGGCATCGCGACCCAGCGGTTCCTGGCCGCGGCCAGCGCGAGCGTCGGATCGGTGGTCCAGGTCGACGTCAACGGCGCGGTACTCAGCGTGCGGATTGTCGGCCAGGTGACCACGTTCCCGACCGTGACGGCCGGCGGCGGCGCCCTGCTGGTCGACCTCAGCCGGCTGCAGGACGTGCTGAACACCAGCTCGCTGGCCCCCGCCCAGCCGAACCAGTGGTGGCTGGCCACCACCGGTGCGGCGGTCCCGGCCGGGCTGGCCGGCCAGCTTCCCCCCGGCTCTGACGTCACGAGCGTGACCGGGGTGGCCAGCGGCTTGCTCACCGACCCGCTGTCGACCGTGCCGCAGCAGGCCCTGCTGGTGGTGGCGATCGCGGCCGCGGTGCTGGCCATCACCGGCTTCTGCGTCAGCATCGCGGCCGGCGTGCGGCAGCGGCGCGCGGAGAACGCGCTGCTGGCCGCGCTGGGCGTGCCGCCGCGCTCGGCGGCCTGGCAGCTGTGCCTGGAGAAGCTCATGCTCAGCCTGCCGTCGGCGGTGGCCGGGCTGATCCTGGGCGTGGTCCTGGCCGAGCTGCTGGTCCCGGCGATCACGCTGACCTCGTCGGCGACCACGCCGGTCCCGCCGGTGATCATCCAGTTCGGCTGGGCGCAGACCCTGCCGCTGGCGCTGGCCGTGGCCGTGCTGCCCGTGCTGGCCGCCGCGTTCACCGTGGCCCGGCGCCCGGACGCCGCGGCCGCGCTGCGCGCAGCGGAAGCGGCATGAGCTTGCGGTCGGGCCTGAACAAGGCCGTGGGCGCAGCGGGGGGGACCACGCTGGCGCTGGCCCTGCTGGTCTGCGGGTGCGTATTCGCGGCGATGGCCGGGCCCGCGCTCAGCCTGCACGCCCGATCCCAGGCACTGCACCAGATCACGGCCAGGCTGGACCCCACGGTCAAGACCGTCCAGGTCGGCGCGAACTGGTCCGATTTCGTCAACTCGCTGATGAGCTTTTCCGCGTCCGGTTCGCAGAACATCCCGGTGTCCGACCTGAATCTGACCGCGAGCAAGCTGGCCCGGACCATGCAGGAGATCAAGGCCAGCCTGGCCGGCCTGCCACTCCCGCTCGGCCCCGGCGCCTGGTACGGCCTGAGCGCAAATGCGGCCGAGGTCAGCTCGGGCGCGGCCCCCGCCGCGACGCTGGAAGGGGCGCAGCCCAGGCTCGAGGTGCTCTACCGCAACCCGCTGACCAGCAACGCCTCGCTGGTGGCGGGGAGCTACGCGGCCGGGGCCGAGCCGGCCGGGACGGTGGCGGTGGCGGTCACCCTGCAGACCGCGGCGCGGTTCGGGCTGCATCCCGGGAGCCGGGTGACGCTGGGCCCCCCGACTGGCACGATCACGCTCGTCGTCACCGCGATCGTGCGCCCGCAGGCGGCCGGGTCCACCTTCTGGACCCAGGACCCACTGGCCATCCAGCCCTCGGTGGTCACCCCGGCCGGGCAAAAACCCTTCTGGGCGGGCGGGGTGTTCGCAGATCCCGGCCAGCTGGGCGCCATGCAGACCGCGTTCGCGAGCCCGGGCCTGGAGATGAACTGGGAGTTCCCGCTCGCGCTCGGCAGCCTGAACGCGGACCAGGCGCAGGGGCTGGCCAACGCGCTCAACCGGGCCACCACGGTCACGCTGGGGCTGACCGGACCGCTGGAGCCGGCCGCGGACAACCTGAACGTCACCTCGCCGCTCATCCCCAACCTGGCCCTGTTCCTGAGCACCCAGTCCGGCATCGAGACCGTGCTGCTGCTGCTGTCGGTCAGCCTGATCGTCATCGCGGCGGCGGTGATCCTGCTCGCGGCGCGGATGCTGGTCGTCCGCCGGGGCGAGGAGCTGGCCATGCTGCGGGCCCGGGGCGGGTCACTGCGGCAGGTCATCGCGCTGATGCTGCGCGGCGCCCTGTTCGCGGCGGTACCCGCCGCGGCGGCGGGCGCGGCCCTCGTGCTGGCGGTCATCCCGGGTGACGCGGCGGCGGCGGAGCTGGGCTGGCTGCTGGCCGGGATCACGGTCGCGGTCGCGCTGGCCGGGCCGGCGCTGATCGCGGCCTGGACTTACCGCAAGCCGGCCCCGGCCGCCAACCCGGCCCGGATCCTGTCCGCCGAGACCGGCCCGCGCCGCCGGGCGTGGCGGCGGCCGGTGGCCGAGGTCACGGCGTTCGCGGCCTGCGTGGCCGGCCTGGTCGTGCTGCGCGGCCAGGGCGTGCCGGCCGGCGGGCAGGTCAACCTGCTGGTCATGCTGGCGCCCGTGCTGGTGGCCGTCCCGGTCGTGCTGATCATGCTCCGGCTGTACCCGCTGGCCGTCCGCGGCCTGCTCCGGCTGTCGGCGCGCGGCACCGGCGCGACCGGCTTCGTGGCGCTGTCGGCCGCGGCCCGGTCCTCGCTGACCGGGGTGCTGCCCGCGTTCGCGCTGGTGCTCGCGCTCAGCCTGGCCACCTTCGCCGGGATGGTCTCCGCCGGCATCGCCCGCGGCGAGACCGCCGCGGCCTGGCATACCACCGGCGCCGACGTCCAGATCAAGCCCGGGCCCACGGACGGCCCGGTCACGCCCGGCGAGCTGAAGTCGATCGCGGCGGTCCGCGGCGTCACGCACGCCACCGCGGTATGGAACACCACGTGGGTCACGCCGTTCGGCCAGGAGGTCATGGTGCTCGCCGTGGACCCGGCCAGCTACGCCGCGGTCACCGCGACCACCCCGTACCCGCCCCTGGCGCTGGGCAGGCTGACCGGGGGGGCCCGGGCCCTGGCCGCGGGCGGCGCCGTGCCGGTGCTCGCCTCCCCGGCCGCGGCCGCGCTGCTGGGTCACGGGGCCACGCAGCTGGCCACGCTGACCCCGGCGGGTCCGTTCTCGGTGCGGGTGGCGGGAGTGGTGAGCAGTACCCCGGCGCTGCCCGCCGGCGGCACGTTCGTGATCATGCCGCAGCTGACCCTGCCCGGCCCGGCCGGGCAACCCGCGCCCAACCTGGTCCTGGCCAGCGGCTCGGCGATCGACGCCAGCCAGCTGACCGCCCTGGTCAACCGGATGATCCCGTACAGCACCATCACCTATCAGTCGGTCGTGCTCAACTCCCTGACCAACTCCCCGCTGCCGCACGGCGCCGCGCTCATCGTCGCGTTCACCCTGGCCGAGGCGGCCGTGCTCGGCCTGCTGATCGTGATCCTGGGCCTGGCGCTCGGGTCGGCGGAGCGCGAGCGGACCCTGGCCCGGCTCACCGTGATGGGCCACGAACGCGATACCAGCCTGGTCATGGCCGAGGCGATGCCCGCGGTGCTGACCGCGGTGGTGGCCGGCGCGGTCTGCGCGGTCGTGCTGCCCCACCTGATCGGCTCGTCCATCGACCTGTCCGGGTTCACCGGGGCCGGCTCCCCGGTGCTGTTCCCGCTCAACGTGACCGCGCTCGGCCTGCCCGCCGCCGGCGTCGTGGTCCTGGCCATGGCGGCCCTGGCCACCGAGGCCAGGACGCTGCGCCGCCGCGGTATCGCCGGCATTCTGCGGGCAAACTAGTAGGTGGAGGAGGCGCAATGGGCAGCAGTATCGCGGACCTGGGCGCGGAATCGGCGCGGCACCACCGGGACTTCGGCGCGGGCTCGCTGATCGTCTGCGACCGGCTGGTGCGGATCTACATCGCGGCCGGGATCGAGGTGCAGGCGCTGCAGGGCCTCGACCTGCTGGTGGACGAGGGCGAGATCGTCGCGCTGGTCGGCGCGTCGGGCAGCGGCAAGTCCACCCTGATGAACATCCTGGCCGGCCTGGACACGCCGACCGCCGGTTCGGTGCGGGTGGCGGGCAACGACCTGGCGGCGATGAACGCGCGGCAGCGGCTGTCCTACCGGCGCCAGGTGGTGGGCTTCATCTGGCAGCAGACCAGCCGCAACCTGCTCCCCTACCTGACCGCGCAGCAGAACGTGGAGCTGCCGATGCGGCTGTCCGGGGCCCGGCCCAAGGCCCGCCGCGAGCGCGCGGTCGAGCTGCTCGAGCTGCTCGGCCTGGGCGACTGCCTGCACCGCAGGCCGGATCAGATGTCCGGCGGCGAGCAGCAGCGGGCCGCGATCGCGGTCGCGCTGACCAACGACCCCAAGGTGCTGCTGGCCGACGAGCCCACCGGCGAGCTCGACTCGGTGACCGCGGCCGAGGTGTTCAGCGCGCTGCAGAAGGCCAACGTGGAGCTCGGCGTGACCGTGCTGATCGTCACGCACGACCCCGCGGTCTCCTCCGTGGTACGCCGGGTGGTCGCCATCCGGGACGGCCGGACCAGCACCGAGATCCTGCGGGACACGCTGGCCGGCGACGGCAAGGTGGTCGCGCACGCGGTCGAGTACGCGGTGCTGGACCGGGCCGGCCGGCTGCAGCTGCCGCGGGAGATGACCGAACCGCTCGGCATGCGCGGCCTGGTCCGGCTGGAAGCCGAGCCCGATCACATCGGCGTCTGGCCCGGCCAGCAGAGCGCCCGCAAGCCGCAGCCGCCCGAGAACCCCGAGGAGTCCCGGTGACCGTCCTGACCGACATGGTGGCCGTCGAAGACGTGGTCCGCACCTACGGCAGCGGCCGCACCGCGACCCGCGCGCTGCGCGGGGTCTCGTTCACCGTACAGCCCGGCCAGCTGGTGGCCCTGCGCGGCCGGTCGGGGTCGGGTAAGACCACGCTGCTCAACATCGTCGGCGGGCTCGACCTGCCCGACGACGGGCGGGTGCGGGTCGGGGACAGCGACGTCACCGCGATGTCCGAACACGAGCGGATGCGGCTGCGCCGCACGTCGGTGGCGTTCATCTTCCAGTCGTTCGGCCTGATCCCGATCCTGTCGGCCGCGGAGAACGTCGGCGTGCCGCTGCGGATCGCCGGCGTGGCGCCCAGGGAGCGGGAGGAGCGGGTCCGGCTCATGCTGGACATCGTCGGGCTGGGTGAGCACACCAGGCAGCGGCCGGGTGAGCTGTCCGGCGGCCAGCAGCAGCGGGTCGCGATCGCCCGGGCGCTGGCGGGCAGCCCGCAGGTGCTGCTGGCCGACGAGCCGACCGGCCAGCTGGATTCGGAGACGGGCAAGCAGATCATGCGCCTGCTGCACGCGGTGGTCGGGTCCGAGGGCGTGACCGCCCTGGTCGCGACCCACGACCCGAACCTGATCGGCATGGCCGACGCGGTGCTGGAACTCGAGGACGGCCAGATCAGGGGCAGCGCCTAAGGCGACAGGAGTGCCGGTGGTGGCGACCAGGGCTGGCGAACAGGGCGGTGAGCTGCTTGGTGACCGGGCCGGGCTGGCCGTCGCCGATGGTGCGGCCGTCGACGGCGAGGACGGGGACCAGGCCGCCCATGGTGCCGGTGACGAACGCCTCGTCGGCGGTGTAGAGCTGGGGCAGCGTGTAGTCGCCGGCCGCACAGGCGATCCCGGCCGCCGCGGCCAGCTCCAGCACCACGGCCCGGGTGATGCCCTCGGGGCAGGACACGGTGGTCGGGGTGGCCAGCGTCCCGCCGGTGACCCAGAAGATGTGCGTGGCGTTGGTCTCGGCGATGAAGCCGCGGTGATCGAGCATGACCGCGTCGTCGGCGCCGGCCACGTTGGCCTCGATCTTGGCCATGATCGACGGCAGCAGGTTGTTGTGGTGGATCTTGGGGTCCAGGCAGTCCGGGGCCGGGCGGCGCACGCTCGCGGTGACCAGCGTGATGCCGGACGCGTCGTAGACCGGGTCCTTGTACTCGGCGAGCACGATCAGGGTCGGCCCGGCCTGGTTGAGCCGGGGGTCCATGCCGGAGGTGACCTTCACCCCGCGGGTCAGGGTGAGCCTGATGTGCACGCCGTCGCGCATGCCGTTGGCGGCGAGCGTGCGCCGGATCTCCTCGGTGATCAGGTCGGCGGACGGGATCGCGCCGAACGCGAGGGCCCGGGCCGAGTCGCGCAGCCGGGCCAGGTGCTCGTCCAGCCGGAAGATGCGCCCGGCGTAGAGCCGCAGGCCCTCCCAGACCGCGTCGCCGCCCTGGACCACGGAGTCGAACGGGCTCACGCCCGCCCGGTCCCGGTGCGTGAGGGTACCGCCGACGTTGACGATCAGGTCGCGATTGCGCTCGTCATAACTTTGCAGCATCAGGTGATCCTGTACTTGTAGAGCCGCTCGTAGTACGGCAGGCAGGAGTCGGCCAGCGGTTCGAGCCTGGCCGGCAGCGGCTGCGCCGGAGGCCGGTAGGCCGCGAAGCCGGTGGAGGCGTGCACGCTGTCGTACCAGTACGGCGCCCACACGCCGTCGCTGTCCCGCGGGCCGGGCGGCCAGGACAGCATCGCGGCGTCGAACGGCACGTCCAGCGCCCGGCACAGGGCGCGCAGGATCCCTTCGGGGTCGGTGAGCAGGTCGCGGGAGTCGACCACCGGCCCGCCGAACGTCTCGAAGATCTCCGCCTGCTGCCGCAGGCCCAGGTCGTCCAGGTCCGGCTCGGTGCGGACCCGGGCGTAGGAGGCGAGCAGCTCGCGCGGGTCCCGGATCAGGTGGGCGTGCCGCAGCGGGGCCAGCGCGGCGCGGTCCACCTCGGGCAGCAGGTGGTGCGTCATGTGCTTGGCGTAGCTGATCCGCACCCCGGGCGGCAGCGGCGCACTGGTCTGCTCGGCGAGCACCACCCGCCAGTCGGTGGGCTGGCTGGCGATCACGTGGTCCCGGCCGGGGTGAGCCAGGGCCGTTCGGAAGAGATAAAAGGCGTAGAGGGGCTCGTCGGTCACCGTGGTGTCCGGACGGTTCTCCCAGGCCCGCATCAGTGCGGTGGACACCGTACGCGGGCCTGACCACATCGCGATCCGGGCCCCGGGTGAGGTCACAGCGCTCACAGGATGACGACGCTGCGCAGCACCTCGCCCCGGCTCATCTTGGCGAAGGCTTCCTCAATGTCGGCGAGGCCGATGGTCTCGGACACGAACTTGTCCAGCGGCAGGCGGCCCTGCAGGTGCAGGCCGACCAGCATCGGGAAGTCGCGGCTGGGCAGGCAGTCGCCGTACCAGGACGACTTGAGCGCGCCGCCCCGGCCGAACACGTCGAGCAGCGGCAGGTCCAGCCGCATGTCCGGGGTCGGCACGCCGACCAGGACCACGGTGCCGGCCAGGTCGCGGGCGTAGAACGCCTGCTCGTAGGTCTGCGGCCGGCCGATCGCCTCGACCACCACGTCCGCGCCGTTGCCGCCGGTCAGTTCCCGGATCCGGGCCACCGGGTCGGTGTCCCGCGAGTTGATCACGTCGGTGGCGCCGAACTCGCGGGCCCACTCCAGCTTGCGGTCGTCCACGTCGACCGCGATGATCGTCCGCGCGCCGGCCAGCCGGGCGCCGAGGATCGCGCCGTCGCCCACGCCGCCGCAGCCGATCACCGCCACGGTGTCGCCGCGGGTCACGCCGCCGGTGTTGATCGCCGCGCCGATACCCGCCATCACGCCGCAGCCGAGCAGCCCGGCGGTCGCCGCCGGGATGGCCGGGTCGACCTTGGTGCACTGGCCGGAGGCGACCAGGGTCTTCTCCGCGAACGCGCCGATGCCCAGCGCCGGGGACAGCACCGTGCCGTCTTCCAGGGTCATCTTCTGGGTCGCGTTGTGGGTGTTGAAGCAGTACCACGGGCGGCCGCGGCTGCAGGCCCGGCACCGGCCGCAGACGGCGCGCCAGTTCAGGATGACGAAGTCGCCGGGCGCCACGTCGGTCACGTCGGGGCCGGTCGCGTCCACCACGCCCGCCGCCTCGTGCCCGAGCAGGTAGGGGAAGTCGTCCCCGATGCCGCCCTCCTTGTAGTGCAGGTCGGTATGGCACACCCCGCACGCCTGCACGGTGACCAGCGCCTCGCCTGGCCCGGGCTCCGGGACAAGCACCGTCGTGAGCTCCACCGGCTCGCCCTTGCCGCGGGCCACCACGCCCTGAACGCTGATCGTCACGTCACTGCCTTTCTCTCTTGTCCTGCCTCATCATGGTTCACGCGGGGGCGCCAGTGCTAGCTGAGGCGGTATTCGCCGCGGCCGACGATGACCGCCGACCCGCCGACCAGCACCCGCTCCACCTGGTCCGCCGAGCCCTCGGCCCGCGCGTACAGCCGGGACGGGCGGCCGATCTCCTCGCCCTGGCGGATCTCGATCTCCTGGCCGAAGCCGGTCCGCCCGTGCCGGGCCAGGTGCACCGCCAGCGGCCCGGCCGCCGAGCCGGTGGCCGGGTCTTCCTGCACGCCGTGGAACGGCGTGAACACCCGGGTCTTCCAGGCCGCGCCCTGGCCGGCGAAGGTGCTCACCGCGACCGGGAGGTGGCCGAGCGCGCCCTGGTCCGGGCGCAGCGCGGCGACCTCGGCCTCGCTGGCCAGCTCGACGTAGACGTGCCGGGGCCCGTTGCGGTACGCCTCGACCGGCAGCCCGGACCGGGACACGCCGATCGCGGCCAGCAGCGCCCCGGTCTCCTCGTACGGCTCGGGCACCGGGACGTTCTGCTCCATCCGGCCGAAGGTTATCTGGCCGCCGCCGTCGCGTTCCAGGTCCACCGGAATCGGGCCGGCTCCCGTCTCCAGGGTCAGCGCCTCCGTGCCCAGCGTCTCGCCCAGGACGAACGCCGAGCCGAGCACCGGATGGCCGGCGAAGGGCAGTTCGTCCGCGGGGGTGAAGATCCGCAGCCGGACGTCGCCCGTATCCTCGGGCGGCAGGAAGAACACCGTCTCGGACAGGTTCAGCTCCCGCGCCACGCGCTGCATCGTGTCCGCGGCCAGGCCGCGGCCGTCCGGGAAGATCGCGAGCGGGTTGCCTTCGAGCGGGGTTCCGGTGAAGACGTCCGCGACGATGTACCGGCGCCAGCCGGTGCCCGGGTCGCCGGCCCACAGGTTTGTGTCTGCCACGCAGGAAAGCCTAACCGGGCGCGGTCCGTCCGGCCCTTCCACTCCGCGCCTGCGCCGGCGTAGTGCCGCCGCGCGGAGTCCACGGTCATCGCCGTGTACAGGCCAGCGATCAGCGGCAGGCTGGGCGCCCGCCACGGCGAGAGCCGGTACAGCCGGAGCATGGGCAGGTAGGTCAGCGACATCAGGGCCCACCCGGCCAGGCCCGCAGCCGCGGTGACGGCGGCCGCTTCTGTTGTGCCTCCCGCGTTGGCCGCGATCGCCGCGAGGCCGGTGATGGCCCCGGCGGGCGGCAGCAGGTAGATGAAGGCCAGCCCGGCCACGGTCCCGGCCAGCAGCCAGGGAGAATACCGGAGCTGGATGTACGCGGACCGCGCCACCATCTGCCACAGGTCGGCGAGCCGCGGGTAGGGCCGCACGCTCACCACCTCGGTGGACAGCCCGAGCCAGCAGCGTCCGCGCTGGCCCTTGACGACCTGGCCGAGGGCCACGTCGTCGATCCGGGCGCCGCGGATCGGGGCCAGCCCGCCGGATCGCGCCAGGGCCTCGCGGCGTACCAGCATGCAGCCGCCGGCCGCGGCCGCGGTGCGGGACCGGGGCGAGTTCACCCGCGCGAACGGGTAGAGCTGAGCGAAGAAGTACACGAACGCCGGGACCACCACCCGCTCCCACCCGGTCGCGGTGCGCAGCAGCGCCATCTGCGAGACCAGGTCCCGGTCGCCGGACTCGGCCGCGCGGACCAGGTCCCGCAGCGCGCCCTGGTGCCAGGCGATGTCGGCGTCGGTGAACAGCACGTATCCCTCGTTGCCGCCCTCGTTGCCGCCCTCGTTGCCGCCCTCGTTGCCGCCGGCCCAGTCCGGGCGTGAGCCAGGCCCTGGGCCATGGCCCACACCTTCCCGGCCCAGCCGGGCGGCAGCGGGGCGCCGGCCAGTACCCGCAACGCTCGCCCCGGACGGCCCGGTTCGGGGGCGAGGGCGGCGGCGACCTCGGCGGTTCCGTCGGTGCTGCAGTCGTCGACCACGATGACGGTCAGCGTGCCTGGGTAGTCCTGGCCGAGCAGCGCGGGCAGCACCACGGGCAGCATCTCGGCCTCATTGCGGGCCGGGATGACGGCGGCCACGTCCGGCCACGCGGTCCCGTCCGGCCACGCGGTCCCGTTGGCCGCCCCGGCCCGGGGCGGCGGGAGCCGCTGGCCGGTCCGCCAGTATCCGCCGTGGCCGAGGACCAGGTAGGCCCACACGGCCGCGGCCGCGGTGCACGCGATGCTCAACGCCAGCATCCCGGCAGCCTCTCACAACCCCGGGGCCTCGCATGCTAGGCGACGCGGCGGTAGCCGGCGTCCTGGAGCTCACGCTCGGGCAGGCGGGTGACGCCGGGTGCCGCGGCCAGGGTCGGCTTGGTGTCCGGGTGCTTGCGCACCAGCCACAGCGGGATGCCCACCCACAGGGCGACGAACAGGACCATCAGCGGGATGTTCAGCAGCAGCCAGGTCATCGTTAGCTCCTCACGTCGGTTTCGGCTTGCAACTTCACCGTGCCCGACGCGGCTATGCGGACCTGCAGGGCCGCCTCTGCGGCGGCTATGAATCAGGCCGTGAATCAGGTACGCCAGGCCATGACGTCGCCGCTGACCACCGCGGGCGGCCCGAACAGGCTGGTCAGGTACTCGGCCAGGACCGAGTTCCTGACCACGACCGCGACCACCGCCGAGACGTGCCAGGCGGCGATCTGGGCCCGCATCGTGGCGTCGCTGACCGCCGCGATCCGCACGTAGCTCGGCGACCCCGGGTGCGCGCTGGCCGGCACCCCTCCGGTCAGGGCCACCGGCAGCCCGGACAGCGACTCGGTCCACAAGATGTTCAGGTACCGGGCCGCCTGCGGCAGGCCGCTGCCGTCGGTGTAGGCGTGCCCGTTCGCGGCCGGGCCCATGAAGTACCCGCCGACCAGGGAGCGCGGCTGGCCCGTGTCGGCCTGCCAGCGCAGCGGTTCGGTGAAGGTCAACATCGGGACCGGCACCGCGAGCACGCCGGCCGAGGCGGGCAGGTCCAGCGCGCCGAACGCCGCCGACCAGCCCGGCGGCACCGAAATCGCCGCCACGGCGGGCAGCGGGCGGGGCACGACGGGCAGGACGGCCAGCACCGCGGCGCCCATGACCACCGCGGCCGCCCGCCCGCCCCTGGCCAGCCAGGGCAGCCGGCTAGCCAGGGCCGGGACGGCCGCGTCGACGCAGCAGGCCAGCAGCGCGCCGGCCGCGCCGTCGGCCACGATGGAGAACCGGTCGGGCAGCGCCGCGCTGAGCACCGGCAGGCTCTGCAGCCAGTACCAGGGAAGCTTGATCCAGGCGTGTTCGTGCCCGCTGGCCAGCAGGGTGCCGCCGAGGGAGAACACCTCGAGCACCGCGCAGGCCACGGCGCAGGCGCGGACCGGCAGCCGGCGCCAGAACCGGATGGCGCCCGCGGCCAGCACCACGATCAGCGGCCAGCCCAGGTAGCCGAGGTACTCGGGCAGCTGACCCTGGTAGCGCAGCGCCTCGGCCGCGCTGCCCGCGGTGCGGAAGAGCATGAACGAGGACGGGACGACGAACCCGGACAGGTCGTTCTTGAAGAAGTCGGTGGTGAACGGGCTGCCGTGCTGGTACAGCGGGCCGAAGAACTGCACCCACAGCGGGTAGCCGGCCAGCACGGCCAGCACGCCGGCCGCGATACCCACGCCGCCGGCCAGGGTCTTGAGGCGGCCGGCCACCTCCCGGGGCCGGCTGACGGCCATGACGACCAGCAGCAGGACCGCGGCCAGCACCGCGCCGAACAGGAGCTCCTCGGTGATGAACAGCTGCGCGGTGACCAGGAGGCCCAGCTGCAAACCCCCGCGCCGAGCGGTGACGCGGCCGGCGGCCAGGCGCAGCACCGCGTCCACGATCAGCGGCGGGAGCACCGCGAACTGCAGGTCGTAGTGGCCGATGGCCGAGTGCACCAGGGCCGGGGAGAACCCGTACACGGC
Organism: uncultured Actinomycetes bacterium; assembly: GCA_963822765.1. GTDB lineage: Bacteria > Actinomycetota > Actinomycetes > Streptosporangiales > Streptosporangiaceae > Palsa-504. The sequence goes on from CAWGJL010000007.1 coordinate 170,571, forward strand.
CGCGCCGAGCGCCGCGCCGGGCACGCCCGCCTGCCAGCGCCGCAGCACCGCGAACAGGGCCGTGGCCGACCCGGCGAAGCCGGCGGTCAGCAGCAGGGTCAGGCTGACCTGCGGCCCGAACACCAGCGTGACCGGCGCGAGCAGAACCCCGGGCAGCAGCATCGGCGTGTTCCACATCAGGTTCACGCCCTGCGGCGCGTTCATGGCCGTGGTGACCAGCGCCGGGAGATGGAAGTGCGCGATGGCCGTGGCGTCGTAGCGGAAGAACCAGGCGAGCTGGTCGGCGTCGTTCGGGTTGCCCGCGACCGTCCGCCAGGCCGGGTCCCGCCACAGCCACAGGGTCAGCGCGAGCGAAGCCAGCAGGTAGTACACGGCGGCCAGCGTCACCGTCCGGCGGCCGCTGCGCGCGTGGGCCCGCGCCGCGGTTTCCGGGCGGTCCCCGGCCGGGCCGGGGCGGCCGTCGACGCTGCTGTCACGCCTGCGAGCCTAAGCACGGCGACGCCTGGCCGGCCGGCGAACCCGGCCAGGCGTCAGAAAATCGTCAGGCCTGCGGCTCGGGCTGGCGGTCGATGACCCGGCGGTCGGCCGGGGCGGCGTACTGGGCGGGCATCCCCTTGCGGACCGAATCGAGGATGGTCATGCCCTGGCTGACCAGGCCGGCGGCGATCTCGCTGAGGCCGTCGGCGCCGTTGAGCACGCTGACGTTCGCGCCCGCCAGCCCGGCCGCCGCCTCCTTGACGATCAAGGGCAGCTGGTTGATCAGCAGCTGGTCCAGGGCGACCCGGTTGTTCGAGGCGGCGGCCTCGGCCTGGATGCGGGTCCGCTCGGCGTCGGCCTTGGCCAGGATCCTGACCCGCTCGGCCTCCGCCTCGGCGGGCTTGATCACCTCGGAGACCAGCTGCTGCTGGCGCAGCTGCGCCTGCTGCTGGGCCAGCTCGGCCTGGGCGTTGATCACCGCAAGCTGGGCGTTCGCCTGCGCCAGCGGGCCCGCCTGGGCCGCCTCCGCCTGCGCTCGTTCCACCTCGCCCTTGTACTTGGCCTGTACGACGGAGGTCTCCCGGGCGAACTCCGCCTGCTTGCGCGCCGACGCCTGCTGCGCCTCTGCCGCCGCCTGGTCGGCCTGCGCCTGCGCGATCTTGGCCTGGCGCTGGATGGCGGCGTTGTTCGGCGCGGCCATGGCGGCGATGTAGCCGGCGCCCATGTCGTCGATCGACTGGATCTGCAGCGAGTCCACGGCCAGCCCGATCCTGGCCATCTCGCCCTTCGATCCGTCCAGGACCTCGGTGGCCAGCTTCTGCCGTTCGGTGACGATCTCCTCGACGGTCAGCGAGCCGATGATCGAGCGCAGGTGACCGGCGAAGATCCGCCCGGTCAGTAGCGACATCTGGTCCTGGTCGGAGAGGAACCGCTGTCCGGCGTTGACGATGGACTCCTCGTCGTTGCCGACCTTGAACGCGATCACCGCGCGCACGTTCAGCGAGATGCCCTGCTTGGTCACGCACTGCTCGGCGACCTCGGCTTCCCGCAGGGAAAGGGAGAGATAGCGGACCTTGCGGAACACGGGCGTGACGAAGGAGCCGCGGCCGATCACCACCTTGAACGGCGAACCTTCTGCGCCGCCCCCCCGTCCGGAAATCAGCATGGCTTCGTCAGGGGCCGGAACGCGGTAACCAAACATCGTTCATCTCCTAAGCACAGGGTAAACCAGGAATGCGCGGACTCTCGCCGAGCGCGTCCTCCCACTCGATGACATCGACCGCCCGCGCTCCGCGTGAGTCGATGACCAGGACGGTCGAACCTTTAGGCAGCGGCTTGTCCGACCAGGCCAGGAAGAGCTCGGAGCCGCCGCGGATCTTGATGTGCACCTCGCCCGGGCCCTCGGTACCCCGGGTGCCGACGGTGAGAACGCCGACGCAGCCGATCGAGGACTCATCCTTCTCCACCGACAGCCCCTTTACCCGGAAGTGCCGGTCCCCAGCCTAGTCCTGGCCCCGGTGCGCAGATTAACCGAGCGTTAAGCTAGCCGCGTGTCGGCGCCCGGGGTCCGCTGTGCTTGACGGAGTGACGCCGTTCCCGGCTGAGTTCGCGGCGCGCTACCGGGCGCTTGGCTACTGGGAGGACCGGCCGCTGTTCGACGGGTTCACCGCCGCGCTGGCCGCGCACGCGGACCGGGTCGCGGTGATCGACGAGACCGGCCCGGTCACATACCGCCAGCTTGACGAGCGGTCCTGGCGCCTGGCTCTGGTCCTGCTCGAGCTGGGCTTGCGCCCGCTGGACCGGGTCATCGTCCAGTTGCCGAATACCGGCATGTTCGCCTACCTGTACTTCGCCCTGCTGCGCATCGGGGCGCCGCCGGTGCTGGCGCTCCCCGGCCACCGCAGGCGGGAGATCAGCCAGTTCGCGTCGATATCGGGGGCCCGGGCCCTGGCCGTACCGGCCGCCGCACGCGGCTTCGACTTCGCGGCCATGGCCGCCGACGTCATGACCGACTGCCCGGACCTGCGGCTCTGCCTCATCCAAGGTTTTTCTGAGCTTCCGAACGACCCTCGGTTCGTGCGGCTGGAAGACCTGCTGTCGCGCTCACCGCGGGCCGGCCCGGGCCCTGGACGAGATCCGCATCGACCCGTGCGACCCGGCGCTGTTCCTGCTGTCCGGCGGGACGACCGGGATCCCCAAGCTGATTCCGCGCACGCACAACGACTACCTGTACAACTCGCGGGTGGCCGCGGCGGCGTGCGAGATCGGCGTCGGCGACGTGCTGCTCGACGTGCTGCCGATCGAGCACAACCTGCCGCTCGGCTGCCCCGGGCTGCAGGGCTTCCTGCTGCCCGGCGGGCTCGGCGCCCGGCTCGAGCACGCCCGGCCGCTGGCCATCGACAACCTGGCCGCCCGCTTTCCCGCGCTGACCATCATCGCGGCCCACCCCGGCTGGCCCTGGACCGACGAGATGACCGCGGTGGCGCTGCACAAGGGCAACGTGTACTGGGAGCTGTCCGGCTGGGCGCCCAAGTACTTCCCGGCCTCGCTGCGCACCGACATCCGGGGGCGGCTGCGGGAGAAGATCATGTTCGGCAGCGACCACCCGAGCCTGCCGTACGAGCGCATCCTGCGGGAATGGGACGAACTCGGCTACGATCAATCCGTCATGGACCTCGTCTTCCACGCCAACGCGGAACGCGTCCTTGGACTGTAAATGGCCACCCTGGACGACGTGCGGCGGATCGCGATGGCGCTGCCGCGTACCACCGAGCACCTGATCGGCGACAACACCAAGTTCCGGGTGGGACGGCTGGTCTACGCCTCGGTGTCGGCGGACGAGGAACGGCTCGGGTTCGGCTTCCCCAAGGAGGAGCGCGCCGCGCTGGTGGCCAGCGAGCCGTCCAAGTTCATGATGCCGCTGCCCGCCGACGAGCGGTACCAGTGGGTCCGGGCCCGGCTGCGCGCCCTTGACCCGGCAGAACTGCGCGAGCTGCTCATCGACGCGTGGTGCATGGTGGTGCCGAAGACGATCGCGGCCCGCTACCTGGAGAGCCAGGGCCTGCCGCCAGGTTAAGGTAGTCCGATGCCGCTGCGCGCGATCGACTTCCATGTGCACCTGCCCACGCCGGACTGGCTGGACGGCAGCATGGCGGGGTACGTCGAGGCGGCCGAGGCGTACTTCCGCTCGCCGGTTCAGCGGCAGTCGCTGGCCGAGCTCGCCGAGCGGTACCGGGGGCTGGGGCTCCGGGCGGTCCTGCTCGCCTGGGACGCCGAGACGGCCACCGGGCGGCCCCGGGTGCCGAACGAGACCGTGGCCGCCGCGTGCCGGGACTACCCGGACGTGTTCACCGGGCTGGGCTCGGTCGACCCGCACAAGGACTCGGCCGTCGCCGAGGTGGCCGCCATCGCGGCCCTGGGATTGCGCGGGGTCAAGTTCCACCCGTCGCTGCAGGCCTTCGCGCCCGACGACCCGCGCTACTGGCCCATCTTCGCCGCGTGCCAGGAGCACGGTTTGCTGGCCCTGTTCCACACCGGGACCAGCGGGATCGGCGCGCGCCGGCCCGGCGGCCAGGGCATCCGCATCGACCTCGCGCACCCGCTCAAGCTGGACCCGGTGGCCGCGGCGCACCCGGACCTGACCGTGGTGGCGGCGCACTTCGGCTGGCCCTGGCACATGGACCTGATCGCGATGGCGCTGCACAAGACCAACGTCTACATCGACATCTCCGGCTGGTCGCCGCGGCGGATCCCGCCCGAGGTCATCCGCGAGCTGCGCGGCCGGCTGTCGGGCCAGTTCGTGTGGGGCAGCGACTACCCGCTGCTGACCCCGGAGCGCGGCCTGGCCGAGTTCGACGAGCTGGACGTGCCGCCGGAGGCGGCCCGCGCGGTGCTGCACGACAACGCCGCGCGCATTCTGCGGCTTTAGTCGAGGTCTTTAGTCCAGGTCCACGACCACCGGCGCGTGGTCGGACGGGGCGTGGCCCTTGCGCGCCTCCCGGTCCACGTACGCGCCGGCCACCCGGTCCGTGACGGCCTGGCTGGCGTAGACCAGGTCGATGCGCATGCCCATGTCCTTGGGGAAGGCGCCGGCCCGGTAGTCCCAGTAGGTGAACGGGTGCGGCCCCTTCATCGGCTTGGGCACGATGTCGTGCAGCCCCAGGGCGCGCAGGTCGGCCAGGGCCTGGCGCTCCGGCGGGGTGACGTGGGTCGAGCCGACGAACACCGCCGGGTCCCATACGTCGGCGTCGGTCGGCGCCACGTTGAAGTCGCCCGCCATGACCAGCTGGCCGGTCTGGGCGAGCTCGTCCTTTATCACCGTGCGCAGGGCCGCGTACCAGGCCAGCTTGTACTGGTAGTGAGCCGACTCCGGGGTGCGCCCGTTGGGCGCGTACAGTGACCAGACCCGGATCCCGCCGCAGGTGGCCCCGACCGCGCGGGCCTCGGGCTTACGCAGCCCCGGCTCGTCGAGCAGGGTCGGCTCGGCCTCCTCGCCCTCGTAGCTGGGCTCGCCGGCAAAGCCCGGGCTGACGTCTTCCAGGCCGACGCTGGACAGCAGGGCCACCCCGTTCCACCGGCCCTCGCCGTGCGCCGCGACCTCGTAGCCGAGCTCCTCGACCTCGGCCGCGGGAAACAGGGCCGTCGTGGTCTTGATCTCCTGCAGGCACACGATGTCCGGCTTGGCCTCGTCCAGCCACTCGAGCAGCCGGGGCAGCCGCGCCTTGACCGAGTTCACGTTCCACGTCGCCAACCGCACCCCGATAGCCTGCCACCGCTGGCCTCACGATGCCACTCGCTCGTTTCCGGGGACCCGGCCGCCAGCCCGGCTACGGCGCCCGCCAGGCGCTGGCCGCGGGAGTCAAGCCCTCAGGATTAAAGATCTTGAACTAGTGTTCGCATCATATCCGTAATTCACCGTTGATACGCTATACTGTTCTTACCGCCTCCTCTTTCATTTCTCCCGACCGGAGCGTGGTGCATGCCCCAGGACTTGTTCCCCGACCCCGGGCCCGACGACGCGGAGCCCGGTGGCTTCCCGCCGGACGAGGACGCCCCGGGCCCGGAGCAGGGCCTGTACCTCACCCTCCCCGCCGGGCACCTGACCCTGGCCGGCTTCAGCCAGGGCGGCGCGTCGGACACGATGGCCCCGGGCGCGCTGCTGGCCACGGTCGTGGACACGGTCATCGGGCCGGACGGTTCGGGGCTGGCAGGCTGCTCGGATGACCAGCTGACGGGGATCATCTCCGCCGCCCGCCGCCTGGAATCGCGCGCCGCCTGGACCGAGATGGCCGCGATCGCGGAGTTCGCCCGCCGCCCCCGCCCTGGCCTGGACGGCGAGTTCGCCGCCGACGAGCTGGCCAGCGAACTGCACATGAGCCAGCAGTCCGCCGCCGGGCAGATGGACTTCGCCACCGACGTCGCCAAGCGGCTCCCGAAGACCTTCGCCGCGCTGGGCGCCGGCCAGATCCACCCGATCCACCTGCGGATCATCGAAGAGGAAACCCGCATCCTGTCCTCCGAGGACGCCGCCAAGGCCGATGCCATCCTGGCCGGGGCGGCGCCGGGCATGACGTTCGGCGAGCTGCGCTACGCCGCCCGCAAGCTGGTACTGAAACTGGATCCGGACGCGGTCCGCAAGCGCAAGGAAGCCGCCAAGCGGGAAGCGCACGTCCGCCGGTTCCGCGAAGAGTCCGGCAACGCCGGCCTGGTCGCCCGCGAGCTCCCCTCCGACGAAGTCCTCGCGTCATGGCAGCACGTCGAGCAGCGCGCCCTGGACCTGCGCGCCGCCGGCGTCCCCGGCACCCTGCAAGACCTCCGCGTCCGCGCCTACCTGGACCTGCTCCAAGAACGCGACACCCGCACCTCTCCCGCCGACACTGACCCCGACCTCGCCCGCGTCGGCGACCCGGACCAGACGCCCCCAGACGGCGACCCGCCCGACGCGCCCGGTACTGGACATGGACCCGGCAGCCCCGGAGGCCCTGACGGACCCGGTAGCGGCCCGGGTAGTCCCGGCGGCCCAGGCGGTCCCAGTCCCGCTCCCCGTCCCGGTCCCGCCGCCGGGCCGAGCCTGGCCGCCCTGGTTACGATCACCATCCCGCTTGCCACCTACCAAGGCCGGTCCGATACCCCCGGTGAAGCCGACGGGTTCGGTGTGCTGGACGGCGACGACGCTCGCGACGTGGCCGCCGCCGCGGCCCGTCATCCCGCCACCCGGTGGTGCGTCACCGCGCTCAACCCCGACGGCACCGCCGCCGCCCACGCTTGCCTTCCCGGCCGCCACCCGCCCCCCGGCATCGGGTCCCCGGAGCACTCCCTCACGCTGAAGACCCCGCTGATCCCCGTCGCCCGCGGTCCCTGCGGCCACGCCCGCGCCGAGGCCGGCTACCACCCGAGCCGCGCCCTCCAGCACCTGATCCGGGCCCGCTCCGCCACCTGCACCGCGCCGGGCTGCCGCCGTCCCGCGGCCCGCTGCGACCTGGACCATACGGTGCCGTGGGACCAGGGCGGCCGGACCTGCGAATGCGGGCTCGCACCTCTGTGCCGTCACCACCACCGGTGCAAACAGGCCCAAGGCTGGCGGCTGGCGCAGCCCGAGCCGGGCGTCCTCGTCTGGCACACCCCCGCGGGCCGGACCTATGCCACGGCACCGACGGTCTATACGACCTAGCGGTTACCGGTTATTCGGAGTCGTAGCGGAAGCCGTCGGCGAAGCGACGGAAGACGCCGCCCTCGTGGGCCAGCGGCGGGGCGTCCGGCGGGGCCTCGGTGCGCTCCTGCCCGACGGGCTGGTCGTAGTCGGCGCGGGCGATGGCTTCCACGACCTGGGCCTCGTCGAAGTTCTCGGACTCCGGGATCTGCGGCACGAAGCCCACCAGGTCGCCGTCCAGCAGGACGGCGCGTGGCGGATCGCGGCCGACGCCTGGCGGGTGGAAACAGAGCTTCCCCCTGACCCTCCCGAGATTCCCCCGGGATCGCTGGTGATCCTGTCTCGGGTGAGGGACAAGGCGGGCAGCCTCACCACTAAAGCCGTGATGCCCGCCGGAACGGGACACGATGATGAAGATCTCCTTGCGCCACATGGGCCTGGCCGCCGTCGCCTCGGGCGCGCTGGCCCTGACGCTGGCCGCCCCGGCCTTGGCGAGCACCCAGAGCTCCAGCGGGTACCACTTCCGCACGCTGAACGACCAGCGGGACGTGACCTTCAACCAGTTGCTCGGCATTAACAACGAGGGCGTGATCGCGGGCTACTTCGGCTCGGGGGCCCAGGGCCACGCGAACAAGGGTTACCGGGCGTCAATGGGCAACTACGCCAACGAGAACTTCCCCGGCTCGGTGCAGACCCAGGTCACCGGGCTGAACGACCTCGGCGTCACGGTCGGGTTCTGGTCCACGCAGAACACCGCGAACAACGCCAACAACAACTTCGGCTTCTACCGCATTGACGGCCGCTACCACACCGTGAACTTCCCGACCGGCAACAACGCCAGCCCGCAGGTCGACCAGCTGCTGGGCGTCAACGACCGCGACGTGGCGGCCGGCTTCTACACCAACGCGCAGGGCAACAACCGCGGCTACACCTACAACATCCGGACCCGTTCGTTCACCCGGGTGCTGGTGCCGGGCGCTCACGGCGGCGAGGATTCGGGGTCCGGCCCGAGCCTGACCGCCACCGCGATCAACAACGCCGGCGACGTGGCCGGGTTCTACGCCCGGAGCTCCTCGCAGGGCTCATCTTCGGCCGACGCGTTCCTGGCCCTGCACAACGGCCGGTTCATCACGCTGGCCGTGCCGGGGGCGTCGATGACCCAGGCGTTCGGCGTCAACGACCGCGATGAGGTGGTCGGCGCGTACACCACCGGCAGCGGCAGCAACGCGGCCACCCACGGCTTCACCTGGCGGCCCGGCTACGGGTTCCGCACCGTGGACGACCCGCACGGCCTGGGCGCCACCACCATCAACGGCGTGAACGACGCCGGCCACCTGGTCGGGTTCTACACCGACTCGGCCGGCAACACCGACGGGATGCTCGCCCTCCCGTAGGGCTGACCCGGCTGCCGCTGCTCCCCCTCCCGCGGCAGCTCCGTCAAGCCGGGGGTCCCATCCGGGGCCCCCGGCTTGACGTATGTCCGGGGGCACGCACCAGGGTCCGTTCGGATGAAATAATTCTTTTGTGACCGATGCCTTCGAGCTTGGCACCGACGGGCCCATGGTGATCCTGGTGGGGGTGGATGATTCCGTCACCTCGCTGCGGGCCGGCGCCTACGCGGTCGGGCTGGCCCGGCGGCAGGGCGCCCGCCTGGTGTGCGTGTACGTGGAGCAGCCGTCCGCGCTGTACGGCGCCACGGCCGGCGCGGGCGCGGCGGTCATCGCCGAGCAGGAGCGGGCGTTCAGCGAGACCGCGGCCGACCTGAAGCGGCGGATCGAGGAAGGGGCCGCCGACCGGGGCGTGCGGATCACGTTCGTCGTCGCGGCGGGCGACCCGTATCACGAGCTGCGGCGGGTGGCGGACGAGGTCCGGGCGGACGCCGTGGTGGTCGGCGCGTCCACCAGCGCCGGGCACCGGCTGGTCGGGTCGCTGGCGGTGCGGCTGGTCAAGGCCGGGCGGTGGCCGGTCACGGTGGTTCCGTGAGAAGGTAGCTGGTCATGGGCGTCGCGGTGGTGACCGGGGCCGGGTCGGGGCTGGGCCGCGGCATCGCGCTGGCGTTGCTGGATTCTGGCTGGCAGGTCGCGCTGGCCGGGCGGCGGGCCGACGCGCTGGCGGCGACCGCGCGGGCCTGGGCCGGGCCCGCGGACGCGGTGCTGGCCGTCCCGGCCGACGTGACCTCGGCGGCCTCGGTGGCCGCCTTGTTCCAGCGGATCAGCGACCGCTGGGGCCGGCTTGACCTGCTGGTGAACAACGCGGGGGTGTTCGGCCCGCCCGGGCAGATCGACGCGATTGACCTGGCCGGCTGGCAGGCGGTGGTCGATACCAACCTGACCGGCGCCTTCCTCTGCGCGCAGCACGCGGTGCGGATGATGAAGGCGCAGGTACCCATGGGCGGGCGGATCATCAACAACGGGTCGATCTCGGCGCACACGCCGCGCCCCGGCAGCATCTGCTACACCGCCACCAAGCACGCGATCACCGGGCTCACCAAGTCCCTGTCGCTGGACGGGCGGGCGTTCGGCATCGCGTGCGGGCAGATCGACATCGGCAACGCGGCCACCGAGATGACCGAGCGGTTCGGCCGCGGCGTGCCGCAGGCCGACGGGTCGATCGCGCCCGAGCCGGTCTTCGACGCCCGGCACGTGGCCGAGGCGGTGGTGTACATGGCCTCCCTGCCGCTGGACGCGAACGTCCAGTTCATGACGATTATGGCGACCACGATGCCGTACATCGGCCGGGGCTAGCGCGGCCCGCCGGGACTGGGGCATGCTGGCGGGGAGGCCGTTACGGCCCCGCGACGTGCGCCGGCTGGAGGACGCCATGACGAGTATCAGCTCCCTGCTGGACCGGTCGGCCGCCGAGCACCCGGACCGGGCCGCGCTGCGCATGGACGATCTGGTGCTGAGCTACGCCCAGCTGCGCGAGGCGGCCGGGCGTCTGGCCACGCTGCTTGAGTCCCTGGGCGTCGAGCCCGGGGACCGGGTCGGGCTGATGCTGCCCAACGTCCCCGCGTTCCCGATCGCGTTCTACGGCGCGCTGGCCGCCGGCGCCGTGGTGGTGCCGATGAACCCGCTGCTCAAGAGCCGCGAGGTCAGCTACTACCTGGGCGACTCGGGGGCCAAGGCGGTCATCGCGTGGCACGCGGCGGCCGGGGAGGCGGCCAAGGGCGCCGCCGACACGGGCGCCGAGATGATCGCGGCCGAGACCCCGGACCTGAGCGGGCTGCTCGCCGATGTTGACGCGGCGCCGGGCTCCTCGGACCGGGGCGGGGACGACGACGCGGTCATCCTGTACACCTCGGGGACCACCGGGCGGCCCAAGGGCGCCGAGCTCACCCACGCCGGGCTGGTCACCAACGCCGAGATCGCGGCCCGGACGCTGTTCGGCGTCAGCCCGGACGCGGTGGTCATGGGCTGCCTGCCGCTGTTCCACGTGTTCGGCCTGACCTGCGGGCTGAACGTGTCGGTGGCCACCGGCGCGACCCTGACCCTGCTGCCGCGGTTCGACCCGGCCAAGGCGCTGGACATCATCGAGCGCGACGGGGTGACGGTCTTCGAGGGCGTGCCCACCATGTACGCGGCCATGCTGCACCTGCCCGATGCGGACCCGGCCAAGACCGCCACGCTGAAGGTGTGCGCCTCCGGCGGCGCCGCCCTGCCGGTAGAGATCCTGCGCAACTTCGAGTCCCGGTTCGGGTGCATGATCCTGGAGGGCTACGGCCTGTCCGAGACCTCGCCGATCGCGTCGTTCAACCATCCGGACAAGGAGCGCAAGCCGGGCTCGATCGGCACCCCGATCGAGGGCGTCGACATGCGGCTCATCGACGACGGCTGGAATACCGTGCCGGCCGGCGAGATCGGCGAGATCGCCATCCGCGGGCACAACGTGATGAAGGGCTACTGGAACAAGCCCGAGGCCACCGCGGAGGCGATTCACGACGGGTGGTTCCGCACCGGGGACATGGCCCGGGTGGACGAGGACGGCTACTACTTCATCGTGGACCGGAAGAAGGACCTGATCATCCGGGGCGGCTACAACGTGTACCCGCGGGAGATCGAGGAGGTCCTGCACGAGCACCCGGCGGTCGCCGAAGTGGCGGTGATCGGGATCCCCCACGCTGACCTGGGCGAGGAGGTGGGCGCCGCGGTGGCGCTCAAGCCGGGCGCGAGCGCGACGCCGGAGGAACTGCGTTCGTTTGTGAAGTCCAGGGTAGCGGCGTACAAGTACCCGCGGCAGGTGTGGCTGGTGGACGCGCTGCCCAAGGGGCCGACCGGTAAGATCCTGCGCCGCGAGGTGCACCTGCCCGAGGAGGCCAGTTGAGTGACGAGGTCTGGGCCGAGGACGCGGTCGACGCGGCCGGCGGGCTCGACCTGCTGCTGACCGACGCGGCGCTCGGCGTCTGGCACCGGCTCCGGCCGGACAGCTCGCTGCTGCGGCTGGCCGGGGAACTGGCCCGGCGGCCGGGTTTTGTGGGGCGCCAGGCGGGGTCGCTGGCCACCGAGCTCAGCCGGGTCGCTGTGGGGCGCTCGTCGGTCGCGGCCGACCCGCGGGACCGGCGGTTCGCCGACCCGGCCTGGAAGGACAACCCGTTCCTGCGCCGCGCCGTCCAGGCCTACCTGGCCGCCGCCGCGTCGGCGTCCGAGCTCGTGGATGGCGCGGAACTGGACTGGCGGGACGACACCCGGCTGAAGTTCCTGCTCACCAACCTCATCGCCGCGGCGTCGCCGAGCAACAACCCGCTGCTGGCCCCGGCCGGCTGGAAGGCGCTGCTGGACACCGGCGGCGAGAACGCGGTCCGCGGGCTGCGCAACCTGGCCTCGGACCTGGCCACCTCGCCGCGGGTGCCGTCCATGGTGCCCGCCGGCGCGTACCAGGTCGGCAAGGACCTGGCCGTCACGCCGGGCGGGGTGGTGCACGCCACCGACCAGTTCGAGCTCATCCAGTACCAGCCGTCGACCGAGACTCGTATACCGCTACCCGCTGCTCATCGTGCCCCCGATGATCAACAAGTACTACATCGTGGACCTGGCCCCGGGGCGCAGCATGGTGGAATTTTTGGTTGCTTCGGGCCACCAGGTGTTCGTGATGTCGTGGCGCAATCCCGACGCGCGGCACCGGGACTGGGGGCTGGATACCTACGGCGGCGCGCTGACCGACGCGCTGGCCGCGGTGAAGGCCGTCACCGGGGCGGCCAAGGTGCACGTGTGCGCGCTGTGCTCGGGCGGCATCATGACCTCCATGGTGGCCGCGCACCTGGCCGTGACCGGGCAGCTCGACCAGCTGGCCAGCGTGTGCCTGGGCGTGGCCGTGCTGGACCAGACCCAGGCGGGCACCGCTTCTGCTGCGATTGACGAGACGACCGCCAAGGCGGCCATGGCGGTCTCCAGCGCCCGCGGGTACCTGGACGGGCGGGCCCTGGCCGAGGTGTTCGCCTGGCTGCGGCCGGACGACCTGATCTGGAACTACTGGGTCAACAACTACCTGCAGGGCAAGAGCCCGCCGGCCTTCGACATCCTGTACTGGAACGCCGACGTGACCCGGCTGCCCGCCGCGCTGCACCACGACTTCCTGCGGCTGGGCCTGGCCAACGCGCTGGTCACGCCGGGCGCGGCGACCATGCTCGGCTCGCCGGTCGACCTGGGGAAGGTGGACGTCGACGCGTACGTGGTGGCGGGCATCACCGACCACCTGTGCCCGTGGGAGTCCTGCTACCGGACCACGCAGCTGCTCGGCGGGCCGGTCAGGTTCGTCCTGTCCACCAGCGGGCACATCGCGGCGATGGTCAACCCGCCGGCCAACCCCAAGGCGGCCTTCCGGACGGTGGCTCCGGGGGCCAACCCGGCCGACGCGGGCGAGTTCCTGGCCTCTGCTTCGGTGGTGCCGGGCAGCTGGTGGACCGACTACGCGGCCTGGCTGGCCGAACGCGGCGGCGGCCAGCGCCGGGCCCCGCGGACGCTCGGCCGCAAGGCCTACCCGGTGCGGGCCGCCGCGCCCGGAACCTATGTTCACGACCGCTGAGGTCCGCAGCCTGGCCGTCGACGGCAGGCTGCTGCGGATCGCGGTGCGGCCGGGCGTTACGTCGTCCCGCCCGCCGCTGCTGCTGATCAACGGGATCGGCGCCAGCCTGGAGCTGCTCGAGCCGTTCGTCCAGGCCGTCGACCCGGGGGTCGAGGTGATCAGGTTCGACCCGCCCGGGGTGGGCGGGTCGCCCGAGCCGTCCGGCCCGTACCGGTTCACCGGGCTGTGCTCGCTGATCGCTTCCCTGCTGACGTCCCTGGGCCACGATCAGGTCGACGTGCTCGGCATCTCCTGGGGCGGGGCCGTCGCGCAGCACTTCGCCGCGTTCCAGCGGGCCCGCTGCCGGCGGCTGGTCCTGGTCTCCACCGCGACCGGCTCGCTCATGGTGCCGGCCCGGCCGTCGGTGCTCGCGCACATGGTCACGCCGCGGCGCTACTGGGACCGGGCCTACCTGGAGCGGGTGGCGGGCACGCTGTACGGCGGCTCCGCGCGGGAGCACCCCGGACGGGCCGGGGCGACGATGCACGACGGCAACCGGGTGGGCCCGTCGCGCGGATACCTGTACCAGCTGCTGGCCGGCGCGGGGTGGACCAGCGTGCCGTTCCTGCCGCTGCTCCGGCAGCGGACGCTCATCGTGTCCGGCGACGACGACCCGCTCATCCCGCTGGCCAACGCCAGGCTGATGAAACTGCTCATCCCGAAATCGCGGCTGCACGTCTTCCACGGCGGCCACCTCGGGCTGATCACCGAGGCGGCCGAGCTGGCGCCGGTCGTGGACGGCTTCCTGACCGCTTTTGACTGAAAGGGGTGTTGTTATGGCGGGTTCGGGCCGGACCGCGCTGACCGACGGCGACTTCTACCTGATCGAGCGTTCCCTGGATGATCAGGGCCGCCAGCTCTTGCTCCGGGTCAGGGAGTTCATGGAGAAGTCGGTCCAGCCGGTCATCAACCACTACTGGACCCGGGAAGAGTTCCCGTTCGACCTGATGGGCGACTTCCGGCAGCTCGGCATCGCCGGCCAGCTGTACCAGGGCTACGGCTGCCCCGGCGGCGGCTTCCTGCTCGACGGCATGATCGCGATGGAGCTGGCCCGGGTGGACCCGTCCATCGCGACGTTCTTCGGCGTGCACGGCGGGCTGGCCATGGGGTCCATCTTCCTGTGCGGGTCGCAGGAGCAGAAGCAGCGCTGGCTGCCGGAGATGGCGCGGATGGAGAAGATCGGGGCGTTCGGCCTCACCGAGCCCGACGTCGGATCCGGCGCGGCGGGCGGCCTGACCACCACGGCGCGGCGCGACGGCAGCGAGTGGGTGCTGGACGGGCAGAAGAAGTGGATCGGCAACGCCACGTTCGCCGACTACGTGATCATCTGGGCCAGATCTCTGGAGGACGACCAGGTCAAGGGGTTCGTCGTGCCGAGGGACACGCCGGGCTTCTCTCCGTTGAAGATGACGGACAAGATCGCGCTGCGGGTGGTGCAGAACGCGCACATCACCCTGGACGGGGTGCGGGTGCCCGAGTCGCATCGCCTGCAGGAGGCCAACAGCTTCAAGGACACCGCCAAGGTGCTGCGGATGACCCGGGCCGGGGTGGCCTGGATGGCCACCGGCTGCGCCCGGGGCGCGTACGAGCACGCGCTGGCCTACGCCCGCCAGCGCCAGCAGTTCGGCCGGCCGATCGCCGGGTTCCAGCTGGTCCAGGACCTGCTGGTGCGGATGCTGGCCAACGTCACCTCCTCGGCCTGCCTGTGCGCCCGGCTGGCCGCGCTGCAGGAGGAGGGCCTGGCCGAGGACCACCACTCGGCGCTGGCCAAGGCGTTCTGCACGGTGCGGATGCGCGAGGCGACCGGCTGGGCCCGCGAGCTGCTGGGCGGGAACGGCATCCTGCTGGAGAACCACGTGGGCCGGTTCGTGGCCGACTCCGAGGCGATCTACTCCTACGAGGGCACTCGCGAGATCAACACCTTGATCGTCGGGCGCGCCATCACCGGCCTCGGCGCGTTCGTGTAAGCAGCCGGCCGGCGAAGCGGGCGGCGGGGTGCTGCGCGCAATCTCACCCGTCCCGTTAACCCCGCGGGCATCCGTCCTTGCTCATCAGTTCCGCCATCCGGAAATTATCGTGGAAGCTTTGGCTTACGTGGTCGATCTGGGCAACTGGGGTTGCCCAAAGTTTCCACGGAAGCCGGAATTACCACGCAAATGGGACCTGCGGGGCGGATGGGGCATGTGGGGTAGGTAGCCGGGCCGGGCCGCCGGGCCACCGGGAGCGCTCAGGCTAGGGCGCAGCCTTCGCGGTGGCCTTCGGTCTCGATGGCGCCGCAATCAGGGCAGACCAGATTGGCCCAGCAGGCGGCGTCGCCGGCTTGGTCGTCCAGGGGCTGGCGCAGGACCTGGGCCAGGACCGCGGCCTGGCTGAGGTCGACGTCGCGGGTCGCGGTGAGCAGGGTCACCGGGCCGGCCGCGGCCAGCGCGCGCAGTTTGCCGAGCTCGGCCCGCTGGGGGCGGCCGGACAGCTCGTCGAGGTAGCGCCGGCGGAACTCTTCGTGCTTCTTCGGGTCGTGCCCGTACCACTGGCGCAGTTCGGTGGACGGCGCGGCGTCCTTGGCCCACTCGGTCAGGCGGGCCGCGTCCTTGCGCAGGCCGCGCGGCCAGATCCGGTCGACCAGGACGCGGGCGCCGTCGGCGGGCGAGGGCGCCTCGTAGACGCGGCGGACCCGGATCTGCAACATCCGCCCTCCCGGGCTAGCGGCGTAGTTCCACCCACACCAGCTTGCCAGAATGACCGAGTCGCTCGACGCCCCAGCGGCTGGCCAGCGCGTTCACCGCGCCCAGGCCGTGCAGCGGCAGGGCGGGCAGGTCCTCGGCGGCCGCGGGCGGCAGCGGGCTGGCGTCGCGGACCGTGATGCGCAGCACGTCCTGGCTCGCCGACAGGTCCACGGTGAAGCCGGTCTGCGCGTGCACGATGGCGTTGGCGGCCAGCTCGGTCACTACCAGGGCGGTGTCGTCGGCCAGGTTCGCGGCGCCCAGGCGGCGCACGGCATCGACCGCGAAGTGCCTGGCCGCCGCGGGCGCGTCGCTGCACAGGGCGAAGGTGCGGATCGCGGTGCCGCGGGACGGGGCGGGGCCGGCGGAGGCGTGGGACGAGGCGGAGGCATGGGTCGAGGCGGGGGTGCGGGTAGCGGCGGGGCCGGGCGGGGCGGGCCAGCCGCCTACTACCGAGCCGTGCAGCCGGCAGACCTCGGCGAAGGCCTCCAGGTGGCCGTCGCCGGTCACCGAGCGGGCCGGGTAGCTGCAGAACAGGGAGAACGGGCGGGTCAGGCCCAGCGAGCTCCACATCTCCTCGAGCAGCACGGCGTCGTTGACCAGCCCGGCGTCCCAGAGCAGGGCGACCATCTCGCCGTAGGCGCGGACCGGGCGCTCCCCCTGGCCCGCGTCGGCGATCAGGCGGCCGATCACGCGGTCGAAGGCGCCGCGGTCGAGCTGCCCGCCGGCCGTCAGCGTGCGTACCGCCTCACCAGCGTCCAGGGTCCGGTAGGTGCCGGCCCCGGCGGCCGCGGCCACGTCAACGCCGGCCCGGGTCAGCCGCGCTTCGAACGCCCGCCGGTGCGCCGCGGTGGCGATGACCACTGCTACCCCGTCGTGCTGCAGCGCGCCTAGCAGGTAGCCGGCCACCCGGTCGGCCAGTTCTTCCTCGTGGCCATAAAACTGGACGACGTGGCCTCCGTCCGGATATTCAGTCCTCGCAACCAACGTTCGTCTCCATCGGGTGACGCATGACATCAACTCGAAGGCTTATCTGCCCAGCAATCGCCGCTACATGCATGCTGCGGTCACATCACCGGGCGAGGCGAACCGGCACGCCGGCGGGCGGGCCATCTCTTGCCCGCGCCGGGGGCGGCGCGCATACTGAACGCGTGAACAAGCGCTCACTTGCCGAGCAAATGATCGGCACCGGATCGCGGCCGTGCTGACCGACGTCGGACTGCGCGGTGCGGTCGTCATCGTCACCGGTGCGGGCAGCGGGATCGGCGCCGCCACCGCGCGCCAGCTCGGTACCGCCGGCGCCCCGGTCGTCCTGGTCGGACGGCGCGAGGCGCCGCTGAAGGTGGTGGCCGGCCAGATCGGCGACGGCGGCGGCCAGGCGCTGTGCGTGCCGGCCGACCTGGCCGACCCGGCCAGCCCGCAGCGGATCGCGGACGCCTGCCTGGACCGGTACGGGCGGATCGACGGGCTGGTGAACAACGCGGCGGTGGTCCGGCACATGCCGCTGGCCGACTGGGACACCGGATGCTTCGACGAGCACCTCGCGACCAACATCCGGGCGCCGTTCTTCCTGATCCAGGCCGTGCTGCCCGCGTTGCGCGAGTCGCCGGTCCGGTCGGTGGTGAACATCAGCTCCTCGTCGGGGACGCTGAAGCGGACGGGGCAGTCGGTCTACGGGATGACCAAGTCCGCGCTGGACTACCTGACCCAGACGCTGGCCGGCGAGCTGGCCCCGCTGGGCGTCCGGGTCAACGCGATCGCCCCCGGCCCCGTCGACACGCCGATCCACGCCACCTGGGCCGATGACCTGGACGAGGCCTACCGGTGGCTGGGCAGCCAGGTCCCGCTGGGGCGGATCGGGAACCCGCAGGAGGTGGCGAACTGGATCATGCTGCTGCTGAGCCCGCTGGCGTCGTTCATGACCGGCGCGGTCATCCCGCTGGACGGAGGCCAGGTCATTGACCGCGAGTAGTCCCCCCGGAGCGCGGCCCGAGGCGGCCAGGGACCTGCTGCTGCGCGTGGCCTGGTTCTACTACAAGGACGAGCTGACCCAGGACGAGATCGCCCGGCGGCTGTCGGTGTCCCGGGCGTCCGTGGGCCGGATGCTGGACCGGGCCCGGAAGGTCGGGCTGGTCTCGATCAGCCTCAACGCCGACCATCTGGGCGCCTTCGAGGTCAGCAGGCGGCTCCGCCAGACCTTCGGGCTGGCCGAGGCGCTGGTCATCCCCGACCACCAGGCTGACGCGGGCGACCACCACGAGCTGAACGCCCGGCTGGGCCTGGGCGGGGCCCAGTTCATGAGCACCCACCTGCGGCCGGGCGGGACGCTCGGTGTCGGCTGGGGCGAGACCGTGTCGCGCGTCATCGCGTCGACCAGCTTCGGCGCGGTCGGCCCGATCCACATGGTGTCGCTGACCGGCGGGGTGGACGCCTACCTGCCCGCCTTCCTGTCCTCAAAGGGCGAAGGGCCGGCCGAGGGCGAGATGACCAGCGCCACGGTCATCCCGACGCCCATCGTGGCCTCCACCCCCGAGCTGGCCGCCGCGCTGAAGGCCGAGCCCGCGATCCAGGCGGTGCTCAAGCAGGCCTGCGACGTCGACCAGGCCATCGTCGGAGTCGGCACGCCGACCGCCGACGCGACCATCGTGCAGATGGGCTACCTGGCGGCCGACGACGTCCGGACGCTGCACGAGCACCACGTGGCGGGGGACATTCTCGGCCAGTTCTTCGACGCGGCCGGCCGGGTGGTCAAGCTGCCCATCCACGACCGCCGGATCGGGATCGACCTCGCCGACCTGACCCAGATCCCGAAGGTGACGGGCGTGGCCGGCGGCCTGCACAAGGTGGACGCCATCCTGGGCGCGCTGCGCGGCGGGTTCCTCGACGTCCTGGTCACGAACGAGCTCACCGCGCTGCGCCTGCTCGAGCTGGAAGGCGCCTGACGGCTCCGGGTAATCCCGGCCAGGCCTTGATCTCGCCCGTCCTCCGGACCGATACTGCAGATACGAGCATATGCGCAGATGCTGAGCGGATGCTCTGGCGGCGATGGGAGGCCGACCGTGGCGACGCTGTCCCGGGCGCCGGCGCTGAGCGCCGGGGTGCTCACCGCCGACCTGACCCGGCTGGGGGCCGAACTGGAGCACCTTCGGGGCAAGGACGCGTGGCTGGCCAAGGCGGCGGGCGCCACGGTCGACGCCGACTCGTACACCGATCTGCCCGACTGAAGGCCGGGAGCTAGCCGCCGAGGGCCTCGCGGTGGCGCCAGGCGAGCCGGAGCAGGGCGGCCCCGGCCGCCTGGACCGGCTCGCCGGTGACGGTGCGGTCGATCACGTGGGCGGCGAACTCGCGCGCGGCCAGGACCTCCCCCTCGGCGTTGCGCCGCGGGGGAGCGGTGAAGATGGCGTCGAACACGTCGCTGTCGATCACCGCCACCGTGAGCAGGTCGGTGGCCCAGGTCAGCGGGTCGGTGCCGAGCCCCAGGCACCAGACGCGGACCTGGCCGCGCTCCAGGGCGGCGGTCAGCTGCCGGGCGAACGGCCAGGAATCGTAGTCGACCACGCCGCGGTCGCTGCCGTAGTCCTCCGAGCGCCCGCCGAGCTCCTCGGCGAACTCGCGGACCATGCACCGCCACAGCGAGAAGTCATGCTCCCGATTCCAGGGCGCCTCGCCGGAAGGCTGGAACACGCCCACCGGGATGACCTGGAACAGGCCACCCGCGTGGCCCACCTTGGCCGGATCCCGCCAGTGCAGCAGGAAGGAGGCCCGGCCCGCCCGGCGGTCCAGCCGCAGGGTCAGCGTGCTGATGGCCAGGTTGGCCGGGCGGCGCCGCAGGTCGCACGGGTCGGCGACGCGGGCCCGGACGCCAGCCGGACCCGGTCCGGGCGCGGGCTGGCCCAGGCGGGCCGCGGCGTACTCGTGGGCCGCCGCTTCCCCGGTGTCGATGCCGTCGAAGTACCGGCCGCCGGCGAACACCAGCCGGGGCGGCCGGGCGCACAGGTCGGCCTCGGTCAGCCGGTAGGTGGCGCGGTTCTCGAACACCAGCGGGGCGGCCAGCTCCGCCATCGCCTCGGAGTAGCGGCGGTACGGCGTCCCGTCCGCCCGCCGCGGCAGCACCGGCGTCGTGACCTCGGCCTCGGCCGGCCCGGCGTCGCGCAGCTCCAGGCTGATGTCCTGCAGCGGGACCGGGGCGGGCGGCACCCAGGCGGGCGCGGTCAGCAGCGGGGTGCCGGCCATCCGGCGCTCCGGCGGGTAGTCCGCCGCGGCGTCCACCGCCAGGTCGTAGCGGTGCCCGGCGAGGTAGGACCGGACCGTGAGCCAGTCGCGCTCGCTGGTGGTCAGCGTGCCCGCCGCCTGGTGGCTCACGGGATCGCGATCAGGTCGTCGGCCCAGAAGCTGATCAGCTCGTCCGCGCTGAGCGAGTGCGGCGGGACGCCCGCGCGCAGGGTGCGCCCGGTGGCCAGCGTCCAGCTGGTGATCAGCACCCGCGCGAGCACTTCGTCCTCATTTCCCCAATCGACGGATCTGACGCGGAGATTACGTCGCAACATTGCGCGGGAATCGCTCGCGCAAGGCCTATGCGAGACAGTAGTGTCTTGCACAACGCGCCTCCTTCCTAGAAGGTGGACAGGGGAGTCCGCTTTCCGGTTCCGTGGAGCCTGATCCCACACAGTCGGCACGGAGCCGGGGCGGTCTTCCCGGTTATCACGTTGCCCTAGCCGCCAGGCAAAGCGACCATGCCGACTGTACAGCGCCCGGGAAACGCCCGCGCGGCAAAAGCCCGGTCTGGCCTGCGGAGATT
Source organism: uncultured Actinomycetes bacterium (assembly GCA_963822765.1). Lineage (GTDB taxonomy): Bacteria > Actinomycetota > Actinomycetes > Streptosporangiales > Streptosporangiaceae > Palsa-504. The sequence continues at coordinate 191,272 of CAWGJL010000007.1, forward strand.
TTTGCATACACGTATGCAACACCGGCATTAGCGCCCGTTACCGTCCCCGGTTACGCGATTCGCGCGGCAATTTGCCCGAATTAGCGCAAATGCGCGCGGGGAATGCGTCGAGCCGGGTCTGGTTAGCTAACATTTCACCCGGAAGGCATTTGCGGCATTCGTCCGCTTTGGCGCGGACCCTGGCCGGGAATGCGCCGGTGACCGGTGAAAGCGGCACCCTAACGGACGGCTGGTCCCTGCGGCCGCGGCGGAAGCGCGAGCGGAACGGCGCCGAGCCGCCGGTCCATGTGCCGGGACAGCACCGATGGAACATCGGTGTCGTCAGGGCGGCAGCGATGGAACATCGGTGCCGTTGCGACCCTGGCCGGGCCGGGCTGCGGAGGGCCTCCGGGGCAGGTGGAGGCGCTTACAGGGCCAGGCGGCGGGAGAGGTCGGAGGCGAGGATCCCGGCCGGGTCCAGCTCGGCGCGCAGCTTGCGGAACTCGGGCAGCCGCGGGTACATCTCGGCCAGCACCTCGGGCGGCACCCGCGAGTCCTTGGCCAGGTACACCCGGCCGCCGGCCTGCACCACCAGCCGGTCCAGCGAATCCAGCAGCCCGGCCAGCGCCGGGGTGCGGGCCGGGAAGTCCAGGGCCAGGGTCCAGCCCGGCACCGGGAACGAGAGCAGCCCGTCATCCCCGGCCCCGAAGCGCTTGAGCACGGTCACGAAGGACGGCGCGCGCGCCTGGCTGACCAGCTCGAACGAGCGGCGCACGGCGTCTTCCGCGCCGAACGGCACGACGTACTGGTACTGCCGGAACCCGCCCGGGCCGTAGACCCGGTTCCAGTTCCTGATCGCGTCCAGCGGGTGGAAGAACGGGCCGATGGCCTGGATCTCGCCGCTGCGCGACCGCGGCGCCCGGCGGTAGTAGGCCTCGTTGGCCAGGGCCACCGTGTAGCGGTTGATCAGGCCGGGCGGGACCCCGGGCGGGACGCCCAGCCGCGCGCCGGGCCGGAACGCGAACGGGTCCCCGGCGTCGGCCGCGGACAGGTCGCCCGGCTCGGCGAAATCGCCGCTGGTGATCACCGAACGCCCCAGGCCCGCGCCCCGGGCCAGGCTGTCCGACCAGGCCACGGTGTAGCCGAAGCGGCCGTCGTGCTCGGCCAGCACGGCCATGGTCTGGTCGATGTCGGCGGTGCGCACGGTGTCGACCCGGACCCGCGAGGTGGCTACCCGCTTGAGCTGGATCGTGGCCCGCACGATGAGCCCGGTCAGGCCCATGCCGCCCGCCGTGGCCCAGAACAGGGCCGGGTCGCCGGCCGGCGTCACCGTGCGCGGCTCGCCGTCGGGCGGCACCAGGTCGAACGACCGGACGTGCCGGGCGAAGCTGCCCGCCACGTGGTGGTTCTTGCCGTGCACGTCGGCCGCGATCGCGCCGCCCACGGTCACCTGCCGGGTGCCCGGGGACACCGGCACGAACCACCCGGCGGGCAGCCCGGCCACCATGAGCTGCTCCAGGCTGACGCCCGCCTCGCAGGTCACCACGCCGGTCGCGGCGTCCAGCGCGAGGATCCGGTTGAGCCGCGCGGTCGAGATCACCATCCCGCCGCCGCACTGCGCGGCGTTGTTGTAGCTGCGGCCCAGGCCGCGGGCAATCACGCCGCGGGTGGCCCCGCGCAGCGTGCGTGCGGCGTCCGCGGCGGTGGCGGGGGAGGCCAGTTCGGCGGAGGAGGGCGAGATCCGGCCCCAGCCGGTGAGCCGGACGGTGCGGCCGGGCATGGTCACGGATCCTAACACCACGGTTCGTTCGGAAAAATTATTGTCCGAACGGACCGGTGTTCCAGCACCCGCGCCAGGAATCGGGCCGGTACCTGGTGATCGTCTGCGGCGCGGGGCAAGCCGGGCCGATACTAGATCGGTGATCGGTGCCGCGTTCAGCGTCACGCTGACCAGCGCCCAGGGGGGCGACGAAACCGCCTTCGCCTGCCTGTTCCGCGACGTGCAGCCCGCGCTCCTGCGGTACCTGCACGTGATCACCCCGGAGGCCGACGACGTGGCCGGGGAAACCTGGCTGCAGGTGGTCAAGGGCCTGCCCGGCTTCCGCGGCGGCGAGGAGGCGTTCCGGGCCTGGCTGTTCACCATCGCCCGGCACCGGGCGGTGGACGCGGGCCGGTCCCGGTCGCGCCGCTCCGACGTGCCGCTGGCCGTGACCGAGACCCTGGATCAGCCGATGGCGCCGGACGCCGCCGAGCTGGCCCTGGAGGCGATCTCCACCCGGTCGGTGGTGGCGCTGATCAAGACCCTGCCCCGCGAGCACGCCGAGATCATCATGCTCCGGGTGGTGGCCGGCCTGGAGGCCGCCGACGTGGCCCGGATCGTCGGCAAGACCCCGGGCGCGGTCCGGGTGACCGCCCACCGCGCCCTGCGCCGGCTCGCCGAACTGGCCGAACGAGCGGGTGTAACGCATTGACCGAGCCCGACGCTGTAGAGAGTGAGATGCCTGGGTTCCCCTTCCCCGGCCGGCCCGGCGGCGAGCACGACGAGCCGCTGCTGGACATGATCATCGCTCGGCGCGTCCTCCCCCCCGACGCGCCGCAGCCGATGCATGACCTGGCGCGTATGCTCGCCGCCTTGGCCGGGCCGGCCGAACCCGGTGAGCTGGCCGGGGAGGCGGCAGTGCGGGCTGCCTTCAACCGGGCGTCCTCCCCGGCCGGCATCTCAGCCACTGCGCGGCATGCAGGGCGGCGCCCGCGGGGCCGGAGACCGGCTCGGTCCCGGGCCAGGCTGGCCACGGCGCTGGTCGTGGCGGTGGCCGGGCTGGGCAGCGTCTTCGCGGCCTACATCGACGTCCTGCCCAGCCCCATTCAGCAACTGGCGCACGTCACGGTGGCGGCGCCGCCCCCGCCCAGCGCCAGGCCGCCCCGGTCGGTCACGGGCAGGACAGCTGCGGCCACGCGCCCCGCGGAACGGCACAGCAGCCAGCCCGTCCGCCGGCCGGACGCCTCGCCGAGCCCGGCGCCGGTCGCCGGCCAGGGGACCCCGACGCCGAACCTCAAGCCCGGCGCGTCCAGGTCACCGGGTCAGCGGGTCACCGGGCCGTCCTGCGGGCCGGGTCCGGTGCACTCGCCGGGTCCGCAGCCCAAGGCGTCGGGGCATCCGAGCCCGCCCTCCTGGTCATCGGGAGAGCACTGCACCGGCCTCCCGTCCGGGCCGTCGGCGCTGCCCACGCTGAACCCGTACGTGCCCTTAACCGGGACTCAAGGCGCACTGACGGGACGTATCACGATCGCGTATCCCGGCTCCGTATTATGCCGGTGATCTGGGCCCGTCCGGCCGGCGTGGAACGGGATGGCACGGGATGGACCGCCTCCGGTATGGAGTCCGGACGAGGGAGCGCGTCGTGGCCGATCTGCCTGAGCTGCCTTTGGTGGGTGATGAGTTCGCGGGCTACCGCCTGCGCGCCGTGCTGGGCCGCGGCGGGATGAGCGTGGTCTACCAGGCCGAGAATCCGCGCCTGGGGAGCGTGATCGCGCTGAAGGTGCTGGCGCCGAGCTCGCCGCCGACGACGCGTTCCGGGCCCGGTTCCTGGAGGAATCGCGGACCGCCGCGTCGCTGAACCACCCGAACGTGATCCCGATCTACGACACCGGGTCCAGCGGGGGCCTGTTGTATATCGCGATGCGGTACGTGGCCGGGACCGACCTGCGGCAGATGATCAAGAAACGCGGCCGGGTACTCCCGGCCACCGCCGTGTTCCTGCTCGCCCAGGCGGCGCGGGCCCTGGATGCCGCGCACCGGCAGGGACTGGTGCACCGCGACGTCAAGCCCGGCAACCTGCTGATCGAACGGGGCAGCGACGACGAGGACCCCGACCATCTGTACCTGACGGACTTCGGGATCACCAAGCACACCGTGTCCCGCAGCGGGCTGACCGCCACCGGGCAGTTCCTCGGCACCATCGACTACGTTGCCCCGGAGCAGATCCAGGGCACGTCGGTGCTCGGCCAGGCCGATCAGTACTCCCTGGGCTGCGTGCTGTATGAGTGCCTGACCGGCCGGGTGCCGTTCGAGAAGGACCTGGACGCCGCGATCATCTTCGCGCACGTCCAGGAACCGCCCACCATGCCCAGGATCCTGCGCCCGGACCTGCCGCCGGCCGTCGACGAGGTCTTCGCCAGGGTCCTGGCCAAGCAGCCCGGCGAGCGGTATGCGAGCTGCCGGGAGTTCGTCGAGGCGGCCCGCGCCGCCCTGGGCGACCTGGCGGCCGCCCCGGCGGCGGGCCAGCCTGCCGAGGCTGCGGCGCCGGTACCGCAGGCCGTGCTGACGCACCGGGGTGACACCATCGTCTCCCACCGCCGCGGCCTGGCGAGGCGTCTCCGGCCGGGGAGCCGCCGCCCGGCGGAAACCAGCAGGGCCCGGGCCGGGACGGGCCGCCGCGGCGCTGGTTCCGCCAGCCGCGCTGGATCGCGGCGCTGACCGCGCTGATCCTGGTCGCGGCGGGGCCGCATCTGGGCCGGATTGAGCGGCGGCCACGGGGCCCGCGCGACCGCCATGACGATGCCGTCGATGACGGCCAAGGCCAAAGCCAAGCCCGCGCCGCCCAGCGCGCTGATGGCCGCGATCATGCTCGCCGACCAGAGCGGCGGAGCCAAGGGCCTGCTGCCGCCCGCGAGCTGCAAGCAGCAGAGCGCCACGATGGTCACCTGCACCGCCCCGGCCCCGGGGATCACCGCGGTCGTGTTCCGGACCTTCCCGTCGCTGACCGCCCTGTACGACGCGTACGTCGCGCAGGTCAAGGCGCTGAACTCCGGGCCGTTCAAGGCGAACTTCCAGGACTGCGGGATCAACCAGACCATGGGCGAAGTCGGCTGGAACCACATGTTCCAGCACCCCAAGACCTACTCGCTGAGCCAGATGAGCGCGGGCATGGTGACCGACACCCAGGCCGCGGGCCGGGTCTTCTGCGACTTCGGCAACGCCCAGGAGAACTTCGTCTGGACCCAGGACGACGGCCGCCTGCTGGGCTACGTGGCCGGCCCGTGCACGAGGACGTATGGAACTGGTGGGTCGGCGTCCACCACAACATCGGCTTCGCCGGCGCGCCGATGAACATGTGACCGATGGATACCGACCAAGCCCCCTCGGGCACCGGACCAGCGCTGGTCGTTCGGTCACAGGCCGCCGGCTGGAGCCTGGTGGCCGGCCCGTCGTACCTGATCGGCCGCGACCCCGCGTGTGCCGTGGTCATCGCCGATGACCGGGTGTCCTGGCAGCACGCCGTGCTCAGCTTCGAGGAGGACCGGTGGGTGCTGGCCGACAACGGCAGCACCAACGGCACCTACACCGGCGACCTGCGGGTGGACCGGGTCGAGGTCAAGGGAGCCTGCGTGGTCAGGCTCGGCCATCCGGCGAACGGGCCGGTCCTGAGCTGTACCGTCATGACCGCCGCCACGGGCACCGTCCCCGCGCCGGCCCGGGTGCTGCGCATCGGCCGGGCGCTGGACAACGACCTGGTGCTCGTTGACCCGAGCGTCTCCGGCCACCATGCCGAGCTGCACACGGCGGCGGGCGCCGCCCGCCTGGTGGACCTGGGCAGTCGCAACGGGACGTTCGTCAACGAGCGGCGGATCACGGCCGCGGCGCTGTCCGAAGGAGACGTCGTTGGGTTCGGCACCAGCACGTTCCGGCTGGCCTGCCGCGAGCTGCGGGAGGTCTCCGGAGCCGCCCCGCCGGTGGTGGCCGCCTGGCCTCGACCGCCGTGGATCATGTGCTGCCGGCGGTGCCTGCCGCGCCGCTGCCGGTGCCCGCCGGGCCCGCTGCCCGGGCCGGTGACGGGCTGGCCGAGATCCCGTACGCGGTCCGCTGGCTGGTGCCGCGGGGCGAGCGGTTCGCGAACTTCGACATCCTGAACGACAACGACACGCAGCTCGACTACTACCGCCGGTTCGGGCACATCTACGCGGTCGGGATCCCGGCCAAGAAGTGGCGGCTCGTCGTCGTCTCGGACCCCGACCTGCTCGACGAGGTGGCGGCGGACGAAGAGCAGTTCGGCAAGCGCGTCGAGGAGATCAACTTCTTCGCCCAGCTGCGCCAACTCCCGCGGCGGCGGGATCTCGGTGATCGGCGACGGCGAGCACTACGAGCAGATCCGCCGGGTGATGCTGCCCTGGTACGCGCCGTCGCACCAGCGGACCCAGCTCGAACGGATGAAGGACCAGGCCCGCAAGCTCGTCGTCGCGTGGTCGGCGATCCCCGGAGGGCGAGCCGCTGGACGCGCGCGACCTGGATGGAGCGCTACACGCTCGAGGTGTCCGGCCGCGGTGCGTGCGCTACGACTTCGGCCTGCTCGACGCCGGCCAGCGCGAGCCGCACCCGTTCGCCGCCGCCGTGCCGGCGAGCACCAAGGAGAGCATCCTGCGGGTGGCCGAGCCCCGCCCCGACTTCACCGTCCTCGCCGGCCGCGGCGCGACGCGCGCGGATGAAGGCGTACCGCCGTCACAACGCCGAACTGTTCCGGACGGCCGACGCGCTGGTCCAGGCCCGGGTCACACCACCCCGCTCGGGCAGCAGACCGACCTGCTCAGCCGGCTGGTCGAGCGCGCCGGACCCCGAGACGGGCCAGTTCCTGGACCACGAGACGGTCCGCGATCAGCTCCTCATGCACCTGTCGAACGGCTTCAACGGGCCGTCTATCACCGGCGCGTGGCTGGCCTACATGCTGGCCACCAGGCCCGACATCGAGGAGAAACTGCACGCCGAGGTCGACGGGATCACCGGCGGCGACCCGGACTACGACCTGCAGTACGACGACCTGGCCGCGCTGACCTACACGACCCAGGTCATCAAGGAGGCGCTGCGGATCTACCCGCCGCTGCCAGTCACGATCCGGCGCAGCCTCAAGGACGGGACGCTGGGCCGCTACCGCATCCGCAAGGGGGACATCATCCTGGTCGGCGCGCTCGCCGCGCAGCGGGACCCGCGCTACTGGGGACCCGACGCCGGACCGGTTCGATCCCGGAGCAGTTCGCCGACGGAGAAGGTCGTCGACCGGCCGCGGCACGCGATGATCCCGTTCTCGGTCGGCAAGCGGCAGTGCATGGCGCAAGAGGTCACGTTCATGATGCTCCGCGTCGTCCTGTTCGAGATCGCAAGCATTACCGGCTGCGGCTCGCGCCGGGCGCGACGGTGGCGAAGAACACGGTCGTGACGCACCAAGCCGGCCGCGGTCCCGGTCATCTTGCTGCCGCGCCAGCGCGGACGGGCCGCGGCCCCGGCCGGCGGCACGCGCGCGACCAGGCCCACGTGCCCGTCCGGGCCGCCGGCGGCGCGACTGGGGAGCAACCGACGGAGATCCCCGAGACGAGCGCCTACCGCCAGCTGGTCATCGCGTACGGCAGCAACTTCGGCGCGAGCATGGAACTGGCCGAGCGCTTCGCCGAGCGGAGCCGATTTCTACGGCTACACCAGCGACGTGATCACGCTCAACGAGCTCGCGGAGTCGCCGCCGCGCGCCCGGCCGTGGCTGCTGGTCGTCATGACCTCCACGTACACATCGAACGCGCCCTCGAACGCGACCGGGTTCAAGGCGTGGCTGGAAGGCACGGAACCCGGCGGCCCGACGTGGCGGAACTGCCGGTACCTGGTCTGGGGGCTGGGCAACACCCAGTGGAACGCGTTCCTCGCCTTTCCCGCGTACGTGCAGCGCCAAGCTGGCCGAGCTCGGCGCCTCGCCGCTGGCCGAGCTTGGGGTACGCCGACGTGGGCGCGCCAGGCTGGGAGCACCGGCACGCGGACTGGAACACGCAGGTCTGGCCGGTCCTGCGCGAACTGTCCGGCGCGCGGCCGACCGAGGCGGCGGCCGCGCGCGCCGCCGCGGGGCGGGCGGCCGCCGGGGCGCTGACCGGCACCGACTCCAATACCGCGATGCACAGGTCGCTCTACGGGGACCAGGGCGCGTCCCGGCCGGGCTCGCGGCCGACGGGCCTGACCTCGATCATGCGCGCGCTGTCGTCCCGGACCGGCAGCCAGCCGCAGGTGCTGCTCGCGCCCACGATCTTGACGAACGGCGTCGGGATTCACACGGTCGAGGCGCGTGCCCTCGGAGCCCGGGAGCTCCAGGCCGCCGCAGTCGCCGAAGCGGACCCGGCAGCTGGAGATCAGCCTGCCGCCCGGCGTCACCTACCGGGCCGGCAACCACATCGGGGTCTGCCCGAAGAACGACGAGGAGCGGGTCGAACGGCTCGCGCGGCACCTCGGCGTGGCGCTCGACGGCCTGTTCATGGCGCCCAAGACGCATGAACGTCCGCGCCGTGCCCAAGGGCGTCGTGCTCCAGGTCCGAAACGTCCTGACCGCCCTGGCCGACATCACCGGCCGCCGACCGTGCCGCTGCTCGACCTGCTCATGGCCAAGGCGGCCGACCCGGCCGAGCGGTCCGAGGCTGGCCGAGATCAGGGACGTCCTGGCGGGTACCGGATGGCCCCGCGCTCGGCGCTGCGCGAAGCGGTCGACGCGGGCGGCTACGACGTGCTCCGGCTGCTGGCGGAATTCCCGTCCTGCTCGCTGAACATCTTCGAGTTTCTCCGGGTGGCGCAGCCCTTGCGGCCGCGCTACTACTCGACGAGCTCGAGCCCGCGGATCCACGGCGAGGCCGTGGCGCACCTGACCGTGGGCCTGCAGGCCACGCGGTGCCCGGGGCTGCCAGACCGTGACTTCCGCGGGATGAGCTCGCACTACCTGCACACGCTGCGGGAGGGCGACCGGCTGAACGTCTTCCTGGACGGCAACGGTGGCTTCGACCTGCAGGAGGATCGCGGCCAAGCCGATGATCTTCGTCTCGGCCGGCACCGGCTTCGCGCCGATGCGGGCTTTCCTGTGGGAGCGGCTGGCGATGCGGCGGGACGGGCGTCCGGCTGGGCGAGGCGGCGCTGTTCAACGGCATCCGGTCGAGCTCAGCTCGACTTCATCTACCGGGACGAGATCGAGGAGTTCGCCGCCGCGGGCGTGCTCGATCACGTGCATATCGTCGACGTCACGCGAGCGAGCCGGACCACCGCGACTACGTCCAGGACCGCATCCGGGAGCAGGGCGCGCTGGTCTGGCGCCTGCTCACCGCGGGCGGCTACGTTTACGTGTGCGGCTCGCAGCCGATGCGCGACGGCCGTTCACGACGCCTTCGTCGACGTCGCCGCGGACCATGGTCCGCTGCCCCGCGAGCACGCGGAGGCCTACCTGGCCGAGCTGGAGACGACCGCCCGCTACCGCCCAGACCTCTGGACTGACCTCCGGGAGCCCGCATGGACGTACTGGCCCTCATCTTGACCGTCGCGGCCACGGTCATGTTCGCCTTCGCGGCCAGCGGCCGCGAACTGCGCCACTTCAACGAGATCGCGCTCGGCCTGGTCTTCCTCAGCCTGGCCCTGATCTGTCAGTTCACCTCGATCACGCACACCCACATCGGGGTAATGCGGAGCGTAACGACCGAGGCGTAGATCGCCGAGCCCTTGCTGGTGCCGACGGCACTGCCCCAGGTGAGCGAGAGGCTCCCGTCGGGCAGCAGGGCGATGCCGAAGGTGTCCCCGGGCCAGATCCCGGCCTTGCCGTAGGCGCCGGATACCTTGACCGCCGGGCCCAGCCAGCCGCGGGTGATGGAGAACGGGCGCAGGTAGGTGGCGTAGCCCGGGCCGCCGCCGCTGGTCTGCCACGCGACGTAGGCCTCCCCCGCGCGGCCGCCGGCCGACTCGACGATGTGCGGGGCCCGGTCGTGGTCCGGCGTGACCCGGACCGGCGCGGACCAGGTGCGGCCGCCGTCCCGGGACCAGGTCAGCCAGCCGATGTCGCCGGCCGCGGTCTGCGTGTCCCAGGTGGCGTACAGGTTGCCCGCGGCGTCGGCGCTGAGGTCGCCGTCGATCCACCAGGCGGCCAGCGACAGCGTGCCCTGGCCGGGCCCCAGCGGGCGGGGCGCGGCGGGCCAGCGCGTTCCGTCCGCGGAGGAGGTGAAGTACTCATAGCCCGGGTGGACCGCTTCGGTGCCCCGGTCGGTGGGATGCGCGTCGTACAGCACGTCGACGTGGCCGTCGGGAGCCACGATCACCGGGGCGCTGTAGCCGCCGCCGAGCGGGAACCCCGGCTCCAGGTGGACGAGCGGACCCCAGGTCGCGCCGCCGTCGGCGGAGGTCTGGAGCACGATGTTGAGGTCGCCCGCGGAGTAGGCGCAGCTGCCGCCGCGGGCGCACACGGTCCGGACCGCGCTCGCGGACGGGCCGTAGTCCCAGGTCAGGAACAGCTGGCCGCCGCGGCCCGCGGCGATGAAGTCCCGGTCACCCCAGTTGCCAGGCACCGGGGACCGGTCCGGGTGGACCTGCGCGAAGCTGGCGCCGTGGTCCCGCGAGACGGCGATCACCGGGTAGTTGGACGAACCGGATTCGTGCATGAACGCGGCATAGACGGTGCCGTCGGCGGCCACCGTGATCGCCGGGTCCCAGCTGAGGCCGCGCGAACCGGGTACGGTCTGCGCCGGGCCGAAGTGCCGGCCGGAATCGGCGGAGCGGGCGAAGCCGATGCCGCCGCAGCCGATCCATTCCGCGTACACGTAACCGGGCGGCGCGAACGCCTCCTCGACCTCCGAACTGCCCCCCGCGCAGCGGCTGATGTCGGTCATCGGGGTGATCCGGGGGGCGGTGTCCGGCGTGGCGGTGCCGTGCGCGGTCGTCCGGTCCGCCCCGGACGTGCAGGCGGGCACGGCGGCCAGAGTCAGGGCCACCAGCGCGACCGCGGACGCCGTGGGCCGGAACGGGCGAATACGCATCTACCGCCCATTCTGCCCGGCCTGGCGTGGCCCGCCTACCCGCGGGTGAGCGGCCACGGCCTACTGTGCCGGACGCGGCATGGTGTTAAATGAAGCTGGTTGCACTCGAAGTTCGTGTCCGTGTCACAGCGCCCGCGAAATTCAGACCGCGGGCGCCCTCGGTTTCCAGGCCCGGTCCCGGAGGGACGGGCGGTCGCCGCAGCCCGGGATGTACACCCCGTGCATCCCGATGACCGCCTTGGCAGGAGAGCGCAGTGGCTCAGGGAACAGTAAAGCGGTTCAACACGGACAAGGGTTACGGGTTCATCACCCCCGACGACGGCACTCCCGACGTCTTCGTTCACCACTCCGCCATCGAGGCCGACGGTCACCGCAGCCTCGAGGACAACCAGCGGGTGGAGTACACGGTCACGCAGAGCGCGAAGGGTCCGCGGGCCGAGCATGTCCGGCCGATCTGAGGCTCAGGGTGACCGAATTCTACGGAATCCAGATAGGCGCGATCCCTGGCTTCGCGGAGGCGGGCGGCGGGAAATTCATGAGCGTGCAGGGCCTGCCGGACCGCACCGTGGAGAACATGGTCACGTTCATGGACACGCTGCGGGGCATGCACACGCAAGACCCGCTGGCGTTCGAGGTGTGCGTACGGCACGTCGCGACCATCATCGAGGACCAGCGCCGCGAGGAGGGTCATACCGACCCGCGGGGATAACCGCGTCCCTAGAGCTTGGTCAGGTTCGCGCAGGGCATCGTGATCCGGACCCGGCGCGCGCCGAAATCGATGACCAGGGCGGCGGCGTCATCCTCGATGCTGACGACCCGGCCGAGGCCGTACTTATCGTGTGTCACCTGGTCCTGTTCCGCGAACTGCTCGGCAGGCGGAGCGGGAGGCGCGGCCGCGAAAGGGCTGGTGGGCAGGTGGCGCCGGCCGGCGGCGCGGGCAGGTTTCATCATCTCCAGTATGCGCCCCCGGGCTTGCGGGTTACAGCGGCTCGCTGATCCACTGCCAGCCGCGCGTCTCATCGTGCACGGCCCGGGTCAGGAAGGCGCCTGCCGCGTCGGACAATTCGGCGATGACACGGATCAGCTGGCGGTGAAAATCGTCCGGCCGGCGCTCCTGCTGGTGTGCCCGGTGCGTGACGACCGTCACGACCGCGCCATCCACGCCGGCCAGCCGGACGATGACGTTGCCGTCGTAGTCCAGGCTGGCCATCGCGATATCCCGGGCGCGGATGACCTCGGTGCCCTCATCGTTCGCTACCCATACGTCGGTCACGTCCCCGTCTCCTCGCCCTGTGTCTCCTCGCCCTGTGTCGCGGCGCCCGGTGCCGCGTCGGTACCGGCCAGCAGGGCCAGCATCTCGCCGACGGTCCGTTCCCGGGCGGTGGGCTCGGGCAGCGGGAGGTGGGCCTGAATGTGGTAGCGGTTGCGGCGGCCGTCCTTCCCCTTGATCACGTAGCCGGCCTCGACCAGGTCCGTGATGATGCCGAACGCGCTGCGTTCGGTGATGTCCAGGCTGGCCGCGATGTCGCGCAGGCGCACCCCGGGGTCATTCGCGACCAGCAGCAAAACCCGCGCATGGATGGTCAGGAAGGTCCAGCTCGTCACGCTGACAAGCTATCAGATTCAGGAAAAGAAATACTAGTTTCGCAATGCCAGCGTAGGGTGAGATCAAGGCCGGTGACGGCCAGGGCCCTGATTACCTCGGGCGCTGGCGCGGCCAGGCGCAACCCGGCAACCCGGGAACACGCCGCCGGCGAGGTGCGGACGCGACAGCGACGTACGACCGGTCAGAGCTTGGTCAGCGTGGCGAAAGGCGACAAGACGCGCACCTTTCGTGAGCCGAAGCTGACGATTACCGCATCGTCATCCTCGACCATGACCACCTGGCCGAGGCCGAACTTGTCGTGGGTCACCTGATCGCGAACGGTGAACTGCTCAATGGGCAGGTCCACGGGCACGACATTGAAGGGACTTCCGGGCAGGAAACGCCGGGACGCGGCGTGGGCAGGCTTCATCAATACCAGTATGCGCCCTTCCAGCCACGACGGCTGCCTTCCTGGCGGTCCTGATGGCCGTGCCGGGCGGAAGGGCCGCCCGCACACGTCCAGGTTGTCGGCTATCGTGGTCTTGCGTTCCCCGCGCGAGGCCGTGGCGGACGCTCAGCCACTGCTCGGGACGCCGGCGGGCATGTGAGGCCGCTCTAGCTAGCCTCCGGATTCCGATGAAGATCTCGTCCAGCCCGGCGGTGCCGTTCCGGCACCTTCAGCGGCTGACCGATACCGTCGGCGTGATCGAGCGGGCCGACGGGATCATGCCCCGGTACGGCCAGGGCTACCGCGCCGACGACGTGGCCCGCGGCCTGGTCGTGGTGTGCCGCGAGCCGGCGCCGTCCGCCGAGATCATCACGCTGGGCCGCCGCTACCTTTACTTCCTCGCCCAGGCCCAGACGGCAGACGGGAAGTTCCGCAGCCGCCTGGGCGTCGACCGCCGGTGGCACGGCCCGGCCGAAGCGCAGGATGCCTGGGGCCGGTCGCTGTGGGCCCTGGGCACCGCCGCCGCCCGCGGTCCGACCGCGGGCATCCGCGAGGAGGCCCTGGCCCTGTTCGACGCGAGCGCAGCGGTGGATTCTCCCTACCCCCACGCCATGGCGTTCGCCGCGCTCGGCGCGGCCGAGATACTCGAGCGCTGGCCCGGCCATGCCGGCGCGCTGGCGCTGCTCGCCGCGGCCGGCGCCGTCATCGGCGCGCCGGCCGCCGATCCGGCGTGGCCCTGGCCAACCCCCCGGCTCAGCTACGCGAACGCGGCCATCGCCGAGGCCGTCATCGCGATCGGCGAGAAACTCAACCTCGATCGTTACCTGCGCAACGGCCTGCACATGCTCGGCTGGCTGCTGGCCAGCGAGACTCGCGACGGCCACCTGTCCGTGGTCCCGGCCGGGGGCTGGGGCCGCGGCGAGGACCGCCCCTCTTTCGACCAGCACCCGAGCCAGGTCGCGGCGCTCGCGGACGCCTGCGTGCGGGCGGCGGCGGTCACCGGCGACACCACCTGGCTGACGGGCGTGGAAATGAGCGTGACCTGGCTGCTCGGCGACAACGACGCCCGGATCCCGATGCTCGACGAGCGAACCGGCGGGTGCAGCGATGCCCTCAGCCGCAACAGCCGCAGCCGCAACCAGGGCGCAGAGTCCACGCTGGCGATGATCTCCGTCCTGCAGCACGGCCGCCTCATGAACACCGCAACGGCTCGCTGACCGCTACCGCGCTCCTGGAGGCTACGGGCGGCGGCCGATTTTGCGCATCATCAGGCGCAATCTTCCGCCCGGATGCCGCAGCCGGCGCTCGTTCGTGACCTCCGACGGCATGGGCGGGACGGTGTCGTCAGGGGGCGAGCCCGGCCCGGTCGGGGCCCGGTCGGGATACGGGTACGGATACGGTGCGGCTGGTTCGGTCATGACTTCTTCCTTGGCCTAGGAGGAGTCCGCCGCAGCATCCTCGGCGCACCCGGCAGTCAGAATCTATACTTGTATCGAAAAACTAGCAAATTTTTTCCGGAATATGTTAACCTGCCAAAATGGCGGGCTGGCACGGGATCCGATGACGGCCGTTGCCGATCCGGCCGCCGCTATTACGCGTCGGGGGCGGCCAGGGGCGCGGCGCGGCCGGGAGATCTTCCGGACCGCAGGTTCGCTCGCCCTGGTCGCGGCCATCTTCGCTTTCGCCGTCCCGCATTTCGCGTCCTATCGCAGCGTGTGGGCCAGCATGGAGGCGATGACGTGGGCCCAGGTACTGCTCGTGGCCGGGGCCGCCGCAGCCAGCATGATCTCTACCTGGATCATGATCTGCTCGGTACTGCCATCGATACGGCTGCGGGAAGCGGCCGCGGTCAACCTCGGCTCCAACGCCGTGGCGAGTACCCTGCCCGCCGGCGGGGCCCTGGCCATGGGAGTCAGCTGGGCGATGCTCTCAAGCTGGGGTGTCAGCACGGCAGACTACGTGCTCTACACCCTGGTGTCGGGAGTCTGGAACGTCTTCGCCCGCCTGGGCCTGCCGATCCTGGCCCTGGCGATCCTGGCGACGGCCAGCCGGCCCGGCGCCGGCCTGATCGCCGCGGCCGGCGCCGGGCTGGCCCTGCTCGCCGCCCTGGCCGCCGGGCTCGGCCTGCTCATGCGCAGTGAGTCGTTCGCGGTCCGCGCGGGCCGCGCGCTGCAGGTCGCGCTCGTTACGGCCTGCCGGGTGGCACGCCGGCCAGCGTCCTTCGACATCCCCGGATCACTGCTCGGCTTCCGCGACCGGGCCGGTGCCCTGATCGCCGCGCGCGGCTGGCGGATCACCGCCGCCACGGCCGCGAGCAACCTCACCTTGTGGCTCGTCCTGCTGGCCTGCCTGCGCGGCATCGGCCTGTCCCAGGCCCAGGTACCGTGGCAGACCTCCCTGGCGGCCTTCGCGTTCGTCCGGCTGCTGACCGTGCTGCCCATTACCCCCGGCGGTCTCGGGATCACCGAGCTCGGGCTGATCGCCACCCTGGCCGGCGCCGGCCACCGGGATGGTGTGCAGGTGACGGCCGCCGTGCTGCTCTACCGGGCCGTCACCTACCTGCCTCCCATCCCCCTCGGCGTGATCGCCTGCCTCACCTGGCGGCATGCGCCAGCGCTTATTCACGCCAGACTCGCCGACACCGGCCAGCCCGGCCTCATCCGCCCGCGGGCGGATGAGGCCGGCTGGGGGTCAGGGTGGTGGTCAGCCCGGTGAGCAGAATGTCGAGGCCGCGTTCGAGTTCGGCGCCGCCGTCGTAGCTGGCCAGGACGGGAGCCAGGCTGCGGAGCAGGGGAAAGTCGCCGATCGGTAGCCGGTGCAGGCCGAGCCGGAGCAGGTCGTCGGTCTCGTCGGGGCTGACGGTGAGTTCCTGGAGTTCGTCCAGGACGTGGCCGTGCAGGAAGCCGAACAGGGCCCGGTAGATGTGCAGGGCGTCGGGGCCGCTGAACCCGGCCCGGGTGAGCAGGGCCAAGATGTCCTCCAGGGGGCGCAGGGTGCCAAGCGGGCGCAGCCCGAGCGGGGTGGCCAGCGGCCGGGTGACGATCAGCGGCACCACATGCGGGTGGGCCAGCGCCAGCGCGCGGAAGCGGCGGGCGACCTCCCGCAGCTGGCCGACCCAGTCGGGGTCGGCGGAGTCGACGTGCAACTGGGCCAGGACGGTCTCGGCTACGCCGTCGAGCAGGGCGGCCTTGCCCGGCGCGTGCCGGTAGAGGATCATCGGATCCCGGTCCAGGGCGCGGGCCAGGCGGCGCATGGACAGCGCGTCGGCACCGTCGCGGTCGATGATCTCCAGCGCGGCGGCCAGCACGGCATCGCGGGTGACCTTGCCGCTGCCGTCGGCGGCGCGGGCGGTCGGGGTGGTCATGACGGGGGCACCGTCCCCTCCGGGTGAGCGGATGCTGGCCACCACCATACTCTACCGATGTAGATCTACGATGTTGACAGCTCCTTTATCCAGGTGATTTACTGTAGACCTACATGTAAACAGGCTGGAGCACGCCATGATCGTCATTCTCGGGCTGGTCATCCTGGTCGCCGCGTTGATCGCCGGCATGGCCGGCGTGCTGGCCAACGGCGGTCACGCCCATGCGGTGACTCATTTCGCGGTGTTCGGCTACCACGTGACCGGCTCCACCGGCACGCTGTTCCTGTATGGCATCGTCGTCGGGGCCCTGGCCCTGGCCGGGCTGAGCGTGCTGCTGGCCGGCGCGCGCCGCACCTCCCGCCGCGGCCGCGACGCCCGCCGCGGGCTGGCGCAGTCCCGCCGCGAGACCGCCGCCGTCAGCGCGGACCGCGACGACCTGCGCGGCCAGCGCGACACCGCCCGCGCCTACACCGCCAGCACGCTGGGCGATGACGGCACCGCCCCTGACGGCACCGCCTCGAACGGCACCGCCCCGGACGGCACCGATCCGGGCTCGCGCCGGCCTGGCCGGTTCGCGCGCCGGCCCGCTCCGCCGCGACCGACCCGCAGACCGACCCGCAGACAGATGCAGAGACAGATGCGCTGGCCAGCCAGTAGAAAGGGCGCGCCGCCCATGAGTACCCGCCAAGAAGCTCGCGGCCGGGTCAGTTCCAGGAATCCAATCGCATGGCTGGGGATGATCTACGTCAGCGCGTCGAGGTCAGCGATGATGACCGAACAGTCGCCACGGCCGAGGTGACCACCTCCGAAGGATCCGGAGGCACCGCCCGGGTGTCGCTGCACGCCGAGCCGGGGCACATCACTCCAGGGCGCCGCGCGAGTCTGGTCGATGCTGTGCTGGATCTTCCCGAGGTCCAGGAAAGCGCACGCGTGGAGGCGGCATTCCGGCTTGGCGATTGCGAGTCGCTGCACCGGCTTCAGGAGCGCTGCGAGGACGTCAGTACGCGCTCTGCTGGATGGAGTGCGCTCGTCGACGCGAACCTCCGTCCAGCCGCCAGGGCGGAGAGGACTGACCGATGACCACCATGCCAGCGACCTGCATGTGCGAGTGCGAGGAATGTCTTACCCTGCGGGCCGCAGAAGACGCGCCCGGCTCCGGCGAGACCGTCGCCTCCTTCGAGTACGACGGCAGCACCTATGAGATCGACCACCTCGGCATTGGCTCCGGCAGCCAGTGGGGCGAGTTCGAGGTCTACTGCGGCGGCGAGGAAGTTGCTGAGTTCACGCTCGCCGAGTCGGTGCTGCGACCCGGGTCGCGCCCGGCGGGACTGCCGGTCACTGCCGATGAGCTGATCCGGCTGGCCCGGCAGGCGCTGGGCGGGTGGACCGGCCGGGATGATCCGCCTTGCGGCCGGCCAGCTGGCCTGCTCCCGGCACGCCTCCGTCCGCTCCCTCCAGCGCTACGCCCGGCCGGCCCCGAAACCATCGCCCGCCACCTCGCCGCCCCGGCCCCGCACCATGCCGAGCGCCCGCGAGCCCGGTAACCAGCGCAGCCAACTTCAGCTGATCCCGGGCTCTGGGCCGATGACGAGGACCGGAAACTGATCACGTGGTTCTGTGGGCAGACAGTGTCGCCGTTACCGGGTGCTAGCCGATCTACAATAAGAGCGTCATCCTGCTCGCGAGCGCACGGTTACGTCCTTATCTGCCCTAGACCTCGGCGGTTCTCCTCCGGCTTCTGCGAACCGAGGTTGACATGGCAGCAATTTCTTCAGGAACAGTACCCGTGCGGGGTTCGGCCGCCCCGCTAGACGGGATGCTCAAGAAGGACCTGGCCGGGCTGGATGACCGGGAGCTGCTAGACATCGTCCGGGTGTCGCCGCAGGCCAGCGGGCGGCGGGCGGCGGCGAGCGAGCTGCTGGTCAGCCGCCACCAGAGCCTGGTGTGGTCCTGCGTGCGACGGTACCTGAGCGGCCCTGAGCCGGCGCAGGACCTGATGCAGGTGGGGTATGTCGGCTTGCTCAAGGCGATCGGCAATTTCGATCCGGCGGCCGGCTGCAGCCTGGCCACGTACGCGCGGCCGTGCATTAGCGGCGAGCTCGAGCGGCATTTCCGGGACAAGCGCTGGCAGGTCCGGGTCAAGCGCCCGGTGCAGGAGCTGGTCCTGGAAGTCCGTGAGGCGACCTGGCGGCTGGCCCAGGAGCTGGGCCATACGCCGGCCGAATCCGACATGACCCGGCACCTGGGGGTCAGCGGGGATGACCTGCAGCAGGCCCGGCGGGCTGAGCTGGCCTTCTGGCCGTACTCACGCCGTGGCGGCAGCCAGATGATCTCTGGCTGACGTCCTGGGTGAGGAGGATCCGCGGATGGAGCACATACTCGGATGCAGGCCGTCGCCACGCACTGGGGCGAGCTGCCGCGCGGAGGGGAGATTTGCGGATGGACTTTCGCGGCGGCATGACCCAGGCACAGATCGGCCAGCGGCTCCGCATCTCCCAGATGCACGTCTCCCGGCTGCGCGCCCACGCGCTGGGCTACCTCCGCTCGCGTCTCCTCGACCTGGAGGGCACCTCAGCCGCCAACGGGCCATGCGTCGTCGCGGCCGGCGCTAATCGCTTATGCGGGAGGGAGGTTGGCGGGCATGGAGCTGGGTAGATCTGGGCGGTCAACGGCGACCTGGATATGTGCGAAGAACGTTATGAATGATCGAGCTGACCACATCCTGTACGGAAAGGCCCGGGACCAGTAATCTGTTAATAGCTGTCCCCGGACCCCGGTAGCTCACTCAATTGCTTCAAGTTCCGGGAGACACATGATGCAGTGCGGCGTTCAGGGTATTCCTCGCCGCCGATCTCTGCCGCTGGCGGCAGGACAATGCCATGGGCGCGATCGCCCGCCCGTCCACTTTGATTCGGGCCTGCACGGCTTGCCGCCTGGTCACCTGACCAGCCGGCTCGCGGTATTCCGGGACCCTTATTCGCCTGTGCCGCCTACCGGAAGGATGCGGCCATGCTCGGCTTCGCCGCGGCTGTCTTGTTCGTCATCGCGTTCCTGATCAACGCGACGTCCACCGCCACCAGCGCGGTCTTCTCCCCGATGAGCCTGCTGCTGGCCGGGCTGGCGTGTCTCGCCCTCCACCTCGCGGGCGTGGGCACGAAGTGGTCCGTGCCCCGGCGCGGGACCCGCCGCTGACCGGTAATCACGAGGTAACTGTCAGATACACCATCACATTTAGCCGAACGTAAGTTTTCCGGAGGTAGCAATGCGACTCGGAACGGTGCTGCTCGTCGTATGGCTGGTCATTGGTGCCATCGCCGGCGGCCAGCGCCACTACTACAGCAGCTCTAACCCGAACTGCGGCAAGGCGAGCACGATCGCCGTGACGGTTCTCGCGGGCCCGCTCAACTACGCCGGCCTGAACCCGAAAGTCTCGTGTACAAGTAAATGAAAAATCATGATGCCGCGGCGCGGAAGGCACGCGTATCCGAGGCGGGCGGTACCCGGGAGTAGCGGGGCGACCCGTAGCCCGGGCCGGACCTGCCGGTCCGGGCCGGGCTACGGGTGCTGATTTACTACAGCTGCGTGGTGACGGCCTTGACCTCGGTGTAGGCATGGAGCGCCTCGTGGCCCATCTCGCGGCCCCAGCCGGACTGCTTATACCCGCCGAACGGCAATGCCGCGTCGAACACGTTGTAGCAGTTGATCCAGACGGTGCCGGCCCGGAGCTTCTTGGCCAGGGCATGGGCCTTGGAGATGTCCCTGGTCCAGATGCCCGCTCCCAGGCCATACTCGGAGTCGTTCGCTACCGCGGCGATCTCATCCAGATCGGCAAACGGGGCGGCGACCAGGACCGGCCCGAAGATCTCCTCGCGGACGACCTGCATCTCCGGACGCGTATTGGTCAGCACGGTGGGCTCCACGAAGTAGCCGCGGTCGCCGTACCGCCCGCCCCCGGTCAGCGCAGTGGCGCCGTCGGCCTTCCCAGACTCCAGGAAGCCGGTTACCCGGCGGAACTGCTCGTCGGAGACCAGCGGGCCCATCTGCGTCCCTGGTTCCATCCCCGGTCCCATCTTGATCGACTTGGCAATCCGCGCGACGCCGTCGACGACCTCATCGAACCGGCCGCGCTGGACATACAGCCGTGAGCCGGCCACGCAGCACTGCCCGTGGTTGAAGAAGATCGCATTCGCGGCGCCCTCGATGGCCGCGGGCCCGGCATCGTCGAACACGATATTGGGACTCTTGCCGCCGAGTTCCAGGGTCAGCTTCTTCAGGTTGCTGGCCCCCGAGGCCGCGACAATCAGCTTGCCTACCTCGGTGGAACCGGTGAACGCGACCTTGTCCACGTCGTTGTGGGCGGCCAGGGCCGCTCCGGCGGTTTCGCCGAAGCCGGGTACCACGTTCACCACACCGTCGGGCATGCCGGCCTCGGCGATGAGCCCGGCCAGGCGCAGCGCGGTCAGCGGGGTCTGCTCGGCCGGCTTGAGCACCACGCAGTTGCCGGCCGCGAGCGCCGGGCCAAGCTTCCAGGCGGCCATCAGCAGCGGGAAGTTCCACGGGATGATCTGCCCGACCACGCCGAGCGGCTCGCGCAGCGTGTAGGCGTGGAAGTTGGCGCCCGGCATGTACGGCACCGAGATGCTGATCGAATTGCCCTCGATCTTGGTCGCCCACCCGGCCATGTAGTGGAACAAGTCCGCAGCCAGCGGCACGTCAGCCGCCCGGGCCACGGCGAATGGCTTGCCGTTGTCCAGCGACTCGAGCTGGGCTAGCTCGTCGGCGTGCTCGAGGATCAGGTCGCCGATGCGCCAGATGATCCGGCCCCGCTCCGACGGGGTCATCCGGCCCCACGGGCCCTCTTCGAACGCCCGGCGCGCCGCTCGCACAGCCCGGTTGATGTCCTCGGCATCGCCCTCGGCGACCCGGGCGAGCGTCTCCGCGGTCGCGGGGTTGGGCGTCTCGAACGTCTTGCCCGACGCCGCGTCGCACCATTGCCCGTTGATGAAGAGCTGTCGCGGGGAGCCGATGAAGGCCTCGACGTCGCGATCCAGGGTCACGGTCATGAAATGGTCATCTCCCTTTGCTGCGCGGTGAGGGCAACCGCCCGATGGCGGCCAGTCAGCACCTGCGCGATGTCTACATAGTAGACCTACGAAGTAAACATACAGTGATAACGATCGAATATCAACTTGCAACGGAGTGGTCCACCGGGGCCCGGTCAGGGACCACGCGACTCCCACGCCGCGAGCGCCGTCGGTCGAGTACGAGCCGGCTGGCGGCCACCGCATGGCCCGGATGCTGACGTCCGACGTGCGGACCGGGTGAAGTCGCGGCTAGTTGGGTTATCCGTCGCTGGCAGCCCGGGCAGTCAGACGAGGGCGGTCTGCTCACTGGCGGCCAGTAGACAAACTTGTCCGTGCGACAGTAGATGCACAGCACGGGCCGGGCCGCATCGGGTCGTTGCTCAGGCCGCGCCATGTTTCCGCTGGGCCGCCTGAGATCAGGATCCATCATGATTCTCGCCGTCTTCAACGCGGAAACCGCTAGCGGCGAGGGCGCACATGGTCCGGACAGATCCAGGCTCGCTAAGTGCTACCACTGTTCCACGAATCGGCAGAAGAGGCAATCCGCTGCCCGGAACAGGATCTGCGGGAGTGATTACCGGAACCGATCAGGCGATTGGCTGGGCCTTGAGCAGTCCGTTGCCCAGGGGCCGTTCTGTTAGCGTATGGTCGGGAATGTAGCTGTCTGACTGCCCTAAGTGCGCTTGTAGCCAGGGAACGTCGCTCCAGACCTTGGTGACGTAGCGAGTCACCGAGGAAGGACCGATCGGTGCGGCGACTTCGGTCGGCCAGATTTACTTTTATGACAATCCGCTGCTGAGAAAAGCCGCTGGTGGTCAGGTACTGGGGCACGACACCGGGCAGGCGCACGCGCGCCCGGGATGCCCGGGATTTAACTAATTGCCCTAGAAACTGGCTATAGGAACTAACCGTGAAAATGCTTATCGTGGGCGCGGGCGTGGTCGGAACTGTGTACGGCGCCCATATCGCGGCCGCAGGAAACAAGGTAGCGGTGCTCAGCCACCCGCCGAGGACCGATGAAGTGGCCGCGGGAGGCCTGCGCGCCCGCGACGTTCTCGGCGGGGACCGCGTCGACGCCGAAGCCGGCGTAGTGCCGGACGCCGGCGGGGACTATAACGTCGTCCTCGTCGCGGTCCGGCGTGATCAGCTGGCCTCGGCCTGCGCTGGGCTTGCGGGCCTGGCCGGTAGGCCGGCCGTGGTCTTCTTCGGCAACAACCCGGCGGGCCGGCTGGCCATCCCCGGTGACGTGCCAGGCGATGTCTACCTCGGGTTCCCTGGTGTTGGTGGCGTCATGACTGACGGAATCGCTGACTATGTCCGCATCCGGCAGCAGCCCACGGCCTTGCCGCAGACCTGTGATCCCCGGCTGGCCGCGCTGGAATCGACCCTGTTGGGGCGCGGGTTCGCGGTCCAGCGGGTCATCGATATGGACGGCTGGCTCGCCTACCACGCCGCGTTCGTCGGGTGCGTAGCAGCAGCCCTGTACCGCTGCGGAACCGACCCCATCCGCCTGGCCGCGGACCGCGCGACACTCACCCTCATGTGCCGGGCCATTACCGGGGCCTTCGCCAGCCTGCGGGCTGAAGGCGTGGCAGGACTCCCGCGCAACCTCGCCATCCTGCACAGGCCGCTGCTCAGGGCGGTCGCCGTCCGGTACTGGGCCTGGACGATGCGCTCACCGGTGGGCGAGCTTTGCTTTGCCGCGCATTCGCGGCACGCCGACGCCGAAATGCGGGCCCTGGGCGCCGACACAGCCGCCCGGATCACGGACTCACCCGCCCTGACCGAGCTGCTCTGCCCGGCCGGGCACCAGCCGTAACGCACCTGGCTGTTCCGCCGGACGCAACCCGGGCCTGGCGGCTTGCTCTTGCGCGAATCGACTCGTATCACCACGATCCGTCCGGGATTCAAAGCGCTTTCACCTGCCAGCACCGCGAGGTGCGGGACTCAGCTCAGGCCTGGCCGGCTGTGGCTGACTGGCAGGCCATGATCACTCGGGCAGGCGAGTTGAGGTGCCCGGGCTGGCGGCGACCAGGCCATCGTCGGCGCCTGGCTGGTTACTGGGGTAAGCGGATTGCGGTGCTGATGCGGTGGCCTCACCGGTGTGCCCAGCCCGGCCGGCGCTGGCGGGCACGGGTACGGGTACGGGTACGGGTGCGACCGGTGTTCCCGCGGCTGGTGACCAGGTGGTAGGCCAGCAGCAGGACCGCCGCCCCGGCGATGGCCGTCAGCCAGGTGGAGAGGTTGAAGAACCCGTGCAGGGTGACGACGTGGAACAACTTGGTCGCCGCCCAGCCCCCAGCAGCGCCCCGGCCACCCCGATCACGCAGGGCAGGATGAGGCCCTGAGATCCCTGCCGGGGATCAGCATATTGGCCAGCAGGCCTGCGCCGAGGCCGAGAACGATCCATGCGATAACACTCATAACCGACTCCTCAGTCAGTGACGAATTGACGTACGGGTAGCCGGTCCTGCGCGACGGATCGCGGTGGGAGAAAATAACTCCTGCGGGCTCTTGCCCTTTTCTGGGCCACTGCGCCTTTTACCGCGCTGACCCGAACAAAAAACTCCGGTCCTGCACTGCTCCCGCAATATCTCTACGGGACGCAATTGCCGGGATCCGGAGCAATGCTCTTCATATTTACTCCGCTGTGGCACTGGTTGTCCACGGCCGCGGGAAACCGCCGCCCATCGTTAACCTTTCAGCCCGCACCGCAGGTTCCCGCACGCTTTAACGGCCGGCGCGTGCTGCTTGCCGTCACCGCCCTGTTGAGCGGTGACGGCAAGAGGTCATGCGCGGCCTAGGGTCAGCTGCCGTTCTTCTTGGCCGCTGCGCCTGTCTTCATGGCGGTGTGCCCCGGGCCGACGACTACCTGGATGCGCTTGGCCTGTACTTCGGGTGCCTTCGGCACCATGAACCGCTCGGTGCGGTGCATCTTCTCGGCGGAGGAGTCGTGCGCGAAGTGCCGCTCAGGTGAACACTCTTCAGTTCCGAGCTACAGTGTTCACTGTAAGGTGAACAGCGTTCACAGTCAAACCGGACAACGCCGGGGCAGGCGTCCCGCTGTCGTGCAGGACCGGCCGCGACGGGAGCTGACCCTGATCGCGACGGCGGGCGTCCAGCCGGCCGGGCGCAGGCCAGTGCACGCCGGTCGCCCAGCCGAAGCGCTCGAAGACGCGAATGACGCCGGCGGAGATGTCGATCTGCCGGGGATCGGCGCCATGCCTGGCACAGGTGGGATCGGAATGATGCATGTTGTGCCAGCTTTCGCCGAGGGAGAGCAGGGCGAGGGGCCACAAGTTGGTGGCGCGGTCGTAGCGGCGAGTGGTGAAGGGGCGGGTGCCGATCACGTGGCACAGCGAGTTGACGCTCCAGGTGACGTGCTGCAGCAAGGTGACGCGGACCAGCCCGGCCCACAGCAGGGCGGCCAGTGCGGCGCGCCAGCTACCGCCGATGGCCCAGCCCGCGGCGAAGGGCAGCCCGAGCGACACGACGCACAAGGCCGGGAACGCCGCTGAGATCGCCCGCAGGGCCGGGTCGCCTACCAGGTCCGGGGCATAGTGCGCGGCCGGGGTGGGATCGTCGCGGAGCAGCCAGCCCACATGCGCATGGGCGAGACCGCGCAGTTGCCCGGGCAGGCTGGTTCCGTACCGGTACGGCGAATGCGGGTCGCCCGGCCGGTCGGCAAACGCGTGGTGGCGGCGGTGGATCGCGACCCAGCCGATGACATCGCCCTCGAAGCTCATCGACCCCGCGACGGCCAGCACGACCCGCAGCGCCGGCGCCGCGGTGAAGCTGCGGTGGGTGAGCAACCGGTGGAAGCCGATGGTCACCCCGAGCCCCGTCACCAGGTAGAACGCCGCCGCGAGCAGGATGTCGGCGAGATTCAGGCCGTGGCCCCAGGCGAGCCACACCGCCACCGCCAGCCCGCCGAACGGCACGAGGACGATCGCCGCGGTCACCGCTATCCGGACGCCGCCTTCGAAGGTGCGCGGCGGCGTGCCCCCGTCCGGGAACGCCTCCGTGCCTTCGTAGTCGACAGTGAGCTCGTCAGTCATCGCGATCGTTCTCTCTCTGGGCGCGGCGGGAGCTGCCGGGAACGACGCAGCGGCCAAGCCGAGAAAATGCACATCGCGGTGCGAGTACCTGCCGCGGGGGTTCAGCCTTTCGCTGACGAAACACCACGCTTATGGTGCCCGGGCATGAAAAACTCCGGGTTCCCGCCGACGGCCTGCCATTTCACGGGCGCAGCCGCTGCCGGGGTCCGGAGCAACATTTGCGACACTACCCTGCTTTTACGCTTTTACCCACGCCGAGCGGTCTTAGAGCTGACCGTATTCCGCGATGGCCAGGAGCCCGGGCGGGCGGGCCCTCAGCGGCGCCGTCCCCGCCCGCGGAAGCTTCCGGACGCGGCGGCGGCGCCGCGGCCAGTGGCCCGGGCGCCGTCCGCGGCCGGGACCCTGGCGAGCTTGGTCACCGGGGCGAGGCGCCTGACCGGAGGACCCGCGATCGAGCGCAGCACCGGCGAACCCGGGCCGGCGGGGGCGGCCTGCGGCGTCACGCCCGCCTTGCGCATCAGGATGCGGACCTCGGCCGCCTGCGCCGCGGTCTGCACGGTGACCACCGCCCCGTCGGCTCCGTTGCGGGCCGTGCGGCCCGACCGGTGCACGTAGGCCTTGAACTCGGTCGGCGGATCGGCGTGAATCACCAGGTCGATACCGTCCACGTGGATACCGCGGGCCGCGATGTCGGTCGCCACCATGACGCGCACCTCGCCGGATCCGAACGCGGCCAGGTTACGGCTGCGAGCGCCCTGGACCAGGTTCCCGTGAAGTTCTGCCGCGGGCACCCCGGCTGCGTTCAGCTTACGGGCTAGCTGCTGCGCGCCGTGCTTGGTCCTGGTGAAGATCAGCACGCGGTTGTCACCGCTGGCCAGGGTCGCGACAACCGCCACCCGCTCGGCCGGGGTGACGGTAAGCAGGTGATGGATGATCTGGGCGGGCGGGGAGGCATCGTCGACGGAGTGCCGCGCCGGCCGGGTCAGGAAACGACGCGCGAGGACGTCCACGGCACCGTCGAGGGTCGCCGAGAACAGCAGCCGCTGGCCTTCGGGCGGAGTTGCCTCAAGCAGCCGCCGGACGACCGGCAGGAACCCCAGGTCGGCCATGTGATCCGCTTCATCGAGCACGGCGATCTCGACATCGCCGAGGTGGCAGTGATCCTGCCCGATGAGATCGGCCAGGCGTCCGGGGCAGGCCACGACGATATCCACGCGGTTGCGCAGGGCAGCCACCTGCGGGTTCTGCGGGGTACCACCGAAGATGGCGGCGACGCTCAGCCCCATGGCGTGCGCCAGCGGCGAGAGGACCGCCTCGACCTGGGTGGCCAGCTCGCGGGTGGGCACCAGCACCAGGCCACGCGGGCGGCACGCCATCGTGTACCCCTCGGCCAGCCGGGCCACGAGCGGGATGCAGAACGCGAGCGTCTTCCCCGAGCCGGTCTGGGCCCGTCCGAGGACGTCGAAGCCGGCCAGGGCGTCGGGCAGCGTCGCGGCCTGGACCGGGAACGGGACGGTGATGCCGTCGTTCCCCAGGGCGGTCACCAGGGGTGCCGGTACGCCTAGATCAGCGAAGGTGGCGACCGGAGCCGCAGCCAGCGCGGGGCGCTGTTCGCGCCGCCGCCGGGTCGTTCGCGGCTGGCCGACGGGCGTAACTACGGGCTTTTCTGCGTTCTTTTCTATGGGCAGAGCGGTCAAGACAGTGGTCTCCAGGAGTTGAGTGGCCGCGTTGTCGAAGGCGCCACATCCGTGGAAACCAGTTCGCTTACCGAGCGACAGACGACCGGCGTGCCCTGATGGCAACGCCTCCGTACGTACTGGACAGCGTACCGTACGCCATCCTGGGCGATACCGGGACCGGGCCACGTGCACGCGGGACCGTTCGGCTTCATGATTTTTATCGCCGTCACAGCGGCTCGCTGACCCACTGCCAGCCACGGGTCTCGTGGTGTACCGCCCGCACCAGGAACGGTCCCGCAGCGTCCGACAGCTCCGCGACGACCCGGACCAGCTGGCGGTGAAAGTCGTCAGGCCGGTGCTCCTCATGCTGCGTCTTGTGCCCGGCGATCGTCACTACCGCGCCGTCTGCGCCGGTCAGCCGCACCGTGACGTTTCCGTCATAATCCAGGCTGGCGCCCGCGATGTCCCTCGCGCGGACGACTTCTGTTCCCTCATCATTCGCGACCCACACGTCTGTCACATCCATACATGCCTCCTGCCGGCCTGCGCCCGAACGGTCCTCATCTAAGCGTTGCGTCCTCTAGCCCGAGCAGGCGCGGCCGGAGGTAGCCGAGCGCACGGCCGAGCAGCCGGGAGACCTGTATCTGGGAGATGCCGAGCTGCTGGCCTATCTGGTCCTGGGTCATGCCACCGTAGAAGCGCATGAGCAGGATCTTCTGCTCAGCTGGCGACAATTCGCCCCAGTGCGTGGCGACAGCCTGCATGTCGAGCATGTGACCCAGCCGCGGATCCTCCTCGCCGAGGAGGTCAGCCAGCGGAGCCGTACCGGGCTGACCGGACAGCGGAGCGTCCAGCGAGGACAGCTCAAACGCCATCTCGGCCAGCTGGGCATTCCGCAGATCATGGCCGCTGACCCCTAGGGAAGCGGTCAGGTCGGACTCGGCCGGCATACGCCCGAGCTCCTGGGCCAGCTGCCAGGTCGCCCTACGGGCTTGCATCACCAGTTCCTTGACGGGCCGGACGACGTGAACCTGCCAGCGCTTGTCCCGGAAGTACCGTTTGATCTCGCCGTTAATGTGCGAGCGAGCATAGGTGGCCAGGGAGCAGCCGACGGCCGGATCGAAGTTGTTGATCGCCGCGACCAGGCCGGCGTATCCCACTTGCAGCAGGTCTTCGACCGGCTCGGGGCCGCGGCGATATCGCTGGACGCAGGACCAGACCAGGTAACGGTAGCGGACGACCAGCAGCTCGCACGCGGCCATCCGCCGCGGACCGAAGCGCGGCAGCGAACCGGCAATGCCCAGCAGCTCGCGGTCATCAAGGCCGGCCAGCTCCTGACGCGACCAGCCTGCCGGAGCGGGCGGCGTCGGTACCGGCTGGCAGCTAGGACCTATCATGGCGCATAACCTGGCCGACCTACGTTGTCAGGTGCCGCCAGGGTCCGGAGCAGCCGGAGTCGCAATCTCGCGCGCACGCTGGCACGACGAGGGCGATAGTCACTAAGGCCATCCTAGCGGACGGCGGGTTCGGATGATGGAGGGCTATGTCCTTGACCGTGCGGCCCCTGGGCACGTGCCGTCGTGGACGTGCCCGTCCCCGTGGCCGCGGACGTCAACCGGGTGAGCGACCGGTCACGGCGGCAACGGCCTTCGGGCTGGCGTCTGGTCCTGGTACACACTCCGCTGCCGGGCGAGCGGCGGCGTCCCGGAGCCGTAACCGCCGGAGTGGTTACCGCGACGGCTCAGCGGACCCCAGACCAGCAGCGACAATAGCAGGGCGATGACGCCGGCCAGCATCACGATGACGCCTGCGACGCGCAGATCAAGGCCATGGATGAACGCTGCGGGGAGGGCAAAACGCAAGATCGCCCCGGCCGCGACCAAAGCGACCCCGATGCCGGTGGTCATTACCGACCGGCAGCCCACGGGCTGGACAGGGCCAGGCCTGTTCACCGAAACCGGCTCCTCAGTCAGTGATGAATTGACGTGCGGATAGCCGGCCCGGCGCGACAAATAGCATAAGGAAAGGTATCTCCCGAAGGGTTACCGCCGTTTCTGGCCGACATGACTTTCCCGGTATCGGCCAGAACGCAGAAAACTCCGCTTCCCGCACCTCTCCCGCCGTATTTGCGGGGAAGCTGCCGGGGTCCGGAGCAATATTTCACGATACATCTTGATGACATCAATGTCAACGGACTAGATCAGCCGGGCGCGAAGGCCGGGCGGGCAAACCGCGCTCATGGCATTGAAATAAATCTGGGGCCGGGAGCGGCACGCCTGACCGCCGTTTCCCCACCCTGGCCGCGCACGGCAGCCACGCCTGGGCCGACGACCGCGAGCAGCGTTCTACCTTCGGTCTGGACACTGTCATCCGCGGCCTGCAGGCAGCCCAGCGCTGAGCCGGGGTCAGACCGCCGAGATGAGCCCGTCAGGTCCGGACCCCGTGCGCTGCGGATGGGGCCTGGCGAAGCGGCAGTGCAGCGTGATGGCGGCGCTGGACAGGGCCGCCCAGCCGCACCACACCGAGGCGAACCCGGCGATGGTGAGCCGGGCGATGACGATGACGGCCACGAGGTTGACCAGGCCGAACAGCGCGACGTTACGGTAGCCCGAGACCAGCAGCGGCCCGCATACGGCCATGACATACAGCGCGATGATCAGGAGGCCGTCTGCGACCCGGATGCTGTAGGACAGGTGATACGGGGCCAGCCGCACGCCGACCGGGCCGCGGACCATCGCCGCGAGCAACGTCACGGCAACCGCGGCCCCGAGCAGCGCGAAGGGCGCCATCATCTGCTTGCGCCTCCTGGTCGGCTCAACCGCGATGACGGCCAGGGGGATGAATACGGGCAGCACGACGAAGGCGATCAGCAGGTAGGCCCACAGCGCGACATGGCCGATTCCGCGCGGCACATGGCCCTGGAGCCACAGCCAGACGAGCGCCTCGATGAACTGGTGGGCACCGAGCAGCACGGGGATCCAGGCCAGCGCGATGAACTCGCGGCGCTGGCGGATATGGCGGACGGCATCGATGCCGATCGCGCAGATCAGCACGCCGCCGCCGACGTCAGCCTGAGGCGAGAAGCACACGCGGGTGCTCAGCCCGCCCGGGGCTGGCCGCGCGGTGCCGTCGCCGGGCCGCCGCGGCCGGGTCTTGCTCACGTTCAGGCTGGTGAGGGGTTCTGTGCCGTCGACGAAGGCCCGGGCCAGGTCGGACAGGCGGCGGTTGCTGGTCCTGGCGCGGTCCCGCAGCACGCTGAACGCCTGGTCCGTATCCACCCCGAGCCGCTCGGCGAGCTTGCCCTTGGCCTGCTCGATGATCACCCGGCTGTTCAGCGCGGTCTGCAACTGCTCGTTCAGCGTGTCGCTGTGCCGCATGCTGCGCTCGTGCAGCAAGCTGATCGTGGCCACGTCGGCCAGCGCCTGACCGACCCGGATGTCCGCGGGCGCCAAGGTGCCCGGGCCGGCCCGGAACAGGTTCAGCGCGCCGATGACCTGCTCCCGCAGCCGCATCGGCAGGGCCTGCACGGCGCCGAACCCGGCCGCGCGGGCGGCGGGAACGAACCGCGGCCAGCGCCGCTCCGCGGCAGCCAGGTCCGCGGCCTGCACGGCCCGGCCGGTCCGGAAGCAGTCCAGGCACGGCCCCTGATCGTTTTGCAGCTGGAACAGCTCAAGCAGCCGGGCGGCTTCGCTGGAGGCGGCCACCACGCGCAGCTCACCGCGCGGGTCAGCCAGCAGCAGCCCGGCCGCGGACACGTCCAGCAACTGCACGCTGCGGTTGGTCAGCACGTGCAGGAAGTCGATCACGTCAAAGCCGGCCACCAGCGTGTCGGTCAGCTCCACGAACGTGGCCGACAGCAGCTCTCCGTCCATCCCCGCTCACCCTCTCAGCGACAGGTAGCATGACCGGCCAGCGGGCATCAGCATGCGCGGGCTCACGTCTGATCGTCCTCGCGCGGATCTGGGTCAGGACGCAGCCGCAGGCGCCGCGCGACGATGTCGCCGGCCAGGTCGGACAGCCTCCGGTCATGAGCATACGCGTAGGCCCGCAGCCGGATGAAGGCCTCCGCGATGCCGACGCCGAGCTGCTCGGTGAGCATCCCGGTAGCCTGATCGATCTCGGCGCGGTGCACGGCCAGCCCCGCGGGCTGGCCACCCGGCCCGGACCCGGCCGCGGCCGGGCCTGCCGCCTGATCCTGAGCCTCGAGCAGCAGCAAGGTCGCGGTATCGGCGAAGACCAGCGCATCACCCAGCTGGGAACCGCTCAGCGGACCTGGCCGCTCCCGGTACAAGCCCATCACCCCGGCTCGGATCGCCCCCACCTGCAGCGGGAACACGAAGACCGCCGCGGCCCCGGCCTGGCCGGCCGCCGGGGCGAACAGCGGCCAGCGGCGGGCAGCTCCCGGATCGTCCAGGTCCGAGGCCAGCACCGGCCCGCCGCGGGCCAGGGCATCCGGGCCCGGGCCCTCCCCCAAGGTCAGCTGCAGCTCGGCGAGCAGTTCGCTGACCTCATCAGTCGCCCACATCAGGTGATCCGCCTCCTTGCCCCCCGCCGCGATCAGCCAGGAACCAGTGACCTCGACCGCGGCGACGGCCGCGACGCACGCATCCGCCGCCGAGACCGGGCCGCCGTGACGGGCCGCCTGCCCGGCCACCAGGGCCCAGACCCGGCCCGGCCGGAGCACCACTTGACGCAGGCCTCACGCGATGTGCCGCGGCCGGGCCATTCCGCGCCTGGGCGGCGGCCCGATCGGCGGGTGCCGGGCAGCGCGGCATGCCGGGCGCCGGGCGACGGGCCGGGTAACCAGGGCGACACGGAGCCGCCGCGGCGCCTGCGGCGCCCACGCCCGGGCCTGTCTGAGGCTGCTCGCGGCCTCCGCCACGCTGGGATACACCGAGAAGACATCGATCAGGCCGGTGGCTTCCAGAATCTGGCGCACCGTCTGCTGCGGCGCGGCCAAGGGCAGGTCACCGCCGCTTTGCCGGGTCCATTTCCGTATTCGCAGCAGCACCGACAGGCCGCTGTAGCCGATGCCCTCCAGGCCGGCCAGGTCCACGATGACCGACGGCCCGCAGGCCGCCACGGCCGCGATCAGATGAGACGCGACACTGGGGGTGTCGGCCAGGTTGGATTCCCCGCGCAGGGCGACGACGGGCTGGCCGTCGAAATCACCGATGCTGAACTCCACGCTAAGCATGGGCTTCCTTCAGATCCCGCAGCCGGGCGGGCGTCCGGGCCCAGCGGCTAGCTCGCTCAAACCGGATGTGAGTAGTCACCGGGGCTCTTCGGCGGATCCGCGCGAGCGGTCCTTGGCCACGGCGGATGAGGAGTTCAGCCTCCGTATTACCGCCTGCAGGAGGGCGCGAACCCGGGGGCCCGGGCGATCATGCGCGTCGTCTTCGCCGCGAGTCAGCAGCGCCTGCCGGCACAGGCCGACGGCGTAACGACGGTAAAGGTCAGCGTCCCGGCCGCGGGCCGGGCTGGGCGCGACACCGGCACGAACCGGGCCGGCCTTACTCGATCCCAGCATCGAAAAGCTCCGAACATCTCGGCGGCGGCGCGGTCAGCAAGCGCCATCAGCCACCAGGGTCCGGAGCGACAACCCGACATTACCACGGGCGAGATTTATGATCCGGCGGCGGACTGTGCGGGAGAGTCGGGGCAGCATACGATGAGGTCCTGCTCCGGACCCCGGCAGCTGTACCCGCACGCTCTGCGGATGCAGCGGCAGGGGCTTTTTTTTGCCCGGGCCCAGGCCCGGGACATGAGAGGGAGGCCGGCGGTGACGATCTCGGGCTCGCCGACGGCACCGCTGCTGTACGACGCCCGGCGCGGTGTCTACTACGTCAAGCCCGTCCTGCGCGGCTGGCTGCACCTGCTCTGCTTCGGCGCGTCGCTGGTATTCGGCCCGCTGCTGCTGGCCAGCGCGCGCGGAGCCGCGCAGATCATCGCGGTCGCCGTCTACTCAGCCAGCGTGAGCGCGCTGTTCGGGATCAGCGCGCTGTATCACCGCGGTACCTGGACCGAAGCCGGGCGGCGGCGCCTGCAGCGCCTGGACCACGCGATGATCTTCTTCCTCATCGCCGGCACGGCCACTCCCGCGTTCCTCCTGGATACCCACGGGCTCATCGGGCGGGCCTGCCTGATCGCGATGTGGACCCTGACGCTCACCGCCGCCGCGATCCACCTGACGTGGATGAACGCACCGGAGCTCCTGGTCGGCGCGACGTTCGTCGGGCTGGGCTGGGCGGCCGGCCTGGCGCTGCCGTGGGTGTGGATCCACGCCGGCGTCGCACCCGCGGCGCTGATGCTGGCCGGCGGCCTGCTGTACACCGCGGGCGCGCTTTCCTACCATCGTCGCTGGCCCAACCCGTATCCGTCGGTGTTCGGCTACCACGAGGTCTTTCATGCCTACGTCAGCGCCGCCGCGGCCTGCCAGTACGTGGCGATCGCGTGGTTCATCGCCTGACTGCAAGTTGCCGCAGGGCAACGGCGACGACGAACGGCCAGCAGGTCTCGGTCGATACGGTCAGGCGCTCAGCCAGGCCCAGGTCAGCGCCGCCCTGGGTTTCGATGACGAGCCAGCCGAGCAGGACCAGGAACACGGCCGTCACGACGGCGCAGCCCCGCCGGCCCAGCAGATACGGCCGCGGTGGCGCGCGCCAGGCGACGAAGGCCGGCCACACCGCGATCGCCACCGCGCCCAGCGCGGTCCAGGCGACGTGCTGCGGGGTCGAGCCGCGGGCCGGTTCGGGAGATACGGCGATGCCGATGCTGGACAGGCCCGCGACGGCGAGCACGATGCGCGCCGGCACCCGGAGGCCGGCCAGGCCCGCGGCGGTCAGCAGCTGACACCCGCCCGCCAGGAGCAAGGCCCCGGTCATGATCCACCGGTCGGTTCCGGCGTAGCCGGCCATCACGCTGACCGTCGCCCGGACCGGGTCGTAGGCGGCCGGCTGGACCGCGCCGGCGACCAGCCAGCCCGCGGTCACCACCACGGGCGACAGGCCGGCCGAGACCACCGCCCAGCCCGGAACGAGACCGCGCCGGCCCAGCAGCCACGCCGCCGAGCCGGCCAGCCGGGCCAGACCCGGCGGGGCCGGGCCAGGGCGGGCATAGTCGTTCCGGGACGGGGTGCGCGCGAGGTCCGGGCACGCGGGCTGGGTCATCGTGCTCTCCAGCAGTCATGGTCGGCTGCCGGGCACGCTGCTGGCCCGATGTCAGGATAACCCTTACCGGACAGGGGGCGGATAGGCTGGGGTCCTGTGGCTGCCGCCTGCTGGCGGCAGCGAGCCAGCGCCTGGGCCTTGCATGGCGCGGGTCCCGGCCGCCGTCATGGTCGTGCAGCGCCCCCCGGCGGGGGTGCCGACCCCGTAACCGTCACGTGCTGAGCTGGCAGATTCCCTGGCGGTCGCCGATGCGCGCTGGAGCCGTCATCACCGGAACACCGCTTGACCCGCTCGTGGCCTTCGCCGAGCTCGGCCGGATGAAGCTGGGCGAAGGGGACCTGCAGGCCGTCCTCGGCCGGGTCGCGGAGCTGGCCAGGCAGACGCTGCCCGGCGTGGTCGGCGCCTCGGTCACCCTGGTCGAGTCCGACCGGGCCTTCACCGCGGCGTTCGCCGGCCAGCTAGCCCTGGACCTGGACGAGACGCAGTACCAGGAGGGCTTCGGCCCCTGCCTCGAGGTCGCCCAGTCGGCCGGGACCGTCGCCGTCCCGGACATGGCGGCCGAGACCCGCTGGCCGGCGTTTGCCCGCCAGGCCCTGGCCGCCGGGGTCCGCTCCTCCCTGTCAATGGCGCTGCCGCTCCAGGAAGCCGTCCTCGGCGCGCTTAACATCTACGCCGTCCAGCCCGCCGCCTTCGACCGGGACGCCATCGAGCTGGCCCGGACCTTCGCCGGGTACGCCGCCGTCGCCATCGCCAACGCCCGCCTCTATCAGGCCACCGCGGCGCTGGCCGAGGACATGCGGCGGGCGATGGAAACCCGCGCCGTCATCGAGCAGGCCAAGGGCATCCTCGTCGCCCAGCAGCATTGCACCCCCGAGCGGGCCTTCGAGATACTCACCCGGCTCTCCCAGTCCACCCACCGCAAGCTCCGCGACTGTGCCGCCGACCTGGTCACCAGCACCGCCGAGGGCCACGGCGGTTAGGGCCTGGTGATCAGTCGGGACGGCGGCCGGCGGCGGCTCCGGCGTCGCTCAGGTGCTGGACGATCTCGCGGAATGACCCGACGAAGCTTTCTTCCCGGTAACCCAGATCGCTCGCCACGCAGAAGTCCCTGACCAGGCCCTGGACCCGGCGCAGATTGGGCCGGGGCATCGACTCGAACAGGTGGTGCTCGATCTGGTAGTTAAGGCCGCCGAGCATGAAGGTGGTAAACCAGCCGCCGCTGATATTCCGGGCCGTGACCACCTGGCGGCGGGCGAAGCCGGCCGCCGTCCCGGATTCGATGATCGGCATGCCCTTGTGGTTGGGCGCGAAACTGACGCCCAGGTACAGCGA
The DNA here is from genome assembly GCA_963822765.1 of uncultured Actinomycetes bacterium. Classification (GTDB taxonomy): domain Bacteria; phylum Actinomycetota; class Actinomycetes; order Streptosporangiales; family Streptosporangiaceae; genus Palsa-504. The sequence goes on from CAWGJL010000007.1 coordinate 226,776, forward strand.
GAAGACCGCCTGCTGCACGGCGACGAAGGCCAGTGCCTTGAGCGGGGAGAGCACCCACAGCACCACGGTCAGGTACAGGGCGGCATGCAGCGTGATGAGCGAGGCTTCCACCGCCGCGGCCCGGTCTCGCCGGCCCGCAAGCTGCTTGATCCCGAGTACGTGCAGGCCCGCGCTGCGCAGCAGCATGAGCGGGAAGAAAAGCGGCGCCTGCCACCGGGCCAGCCACGATGCGAGAACGCCCGGCGTGCCAGATGAGGCCAGGACGACCCCTTCGCCGATATCGGGGTCGCGGCCCAGCTCGTTGGGGTGCGCGTGGTGCGCGCTGTGCTTGGGCACCCACCAGCCGAAGCTCAGCCCGATGAGCGTGTTCCCCACGACGAGGCCGAGCAGGTGATTGCGCCGGCGCGCGCCGAAAACCTGGTTGTGCCCCGCATCATGGCCGAGGAAGCCCAGCTGGGTGAACATCATCCCGACCAGCGGGGCGACCGCCAGGGCCGCCCACGAGTTGCCGACCACGACGAACAGGGCCCAGCCCGCGAAGAAGGCGACGATGGTCAGGGTGATCTTCACCCGGTAGTAGCCCGGCCTGCGGTCGAGCAGGCCCATCGCCCGGACCTGCAGGGCCAGGGCCCGGAAGCTGGCCGTCGAAGGATCGAGGGCCGCGGGCAGACCGTCTGCGGCGGGGTCGCGGCCGGAAGCCAGGGCTACGGAGCCGGGTGCGGTTCTCATCGTCGCTCTGTCCTCCTGGCGCCGTCCGAGCTCACGCTCGGCGCTGACGTCGCCAGGGTCTGGAGCAACGAGGCCGCGGCCAGGACCGGCCCGGCACGACCTGCTTGCTCTACGGTACCTCGACCAGAGCGTCCGGCAAGGCCCGCGCGGGGTTGAGACTGCTGGGAGCGCCGTTAACCGTGACGGGCATCATCCGTAATAGTTCCGTGATATTTACGTGATCCGGTTGAGGCGCAGGTCGGCCCGTCGCTAGCGTGATCCCGGACATGCAAAGGGAGCACGACAGCTACATGAACAAACCGGGCACGAGAGCGTTCAAGGTGCGGCGGGCCGTCGCCGTCGCGGCCGGGCTGGCCGTGACCGGCGGGCTCGCCGTCTACGGCGGGATCGCCGGCGCGTCGCCGCCGCCGGCCGTGGGCCAGGTTCAGGCCAAGGTCAACCAGCTCACCTCGCAGTTCGACCGGGTCAGCGTGCAGCTCGACCAGGCTAGCCAGCAGCTGTCCACCGCCCAGTCCCGGCTGTCCCAGGTGCGCGCCCGGCTGAACCACGCCAACGCCCAGTTCCGGGCGGCCGAGGCCAGCGTGGCGCAGAACGCGGCCGCGGCCTTCGAAGACAGCGGGGCGACGTCCGTCGCGGGCGTGCTCACCTCGGGCGACCCGTCGGAGATCCTGCAGCAGGGGTCGCTGCTGCAGGAGCTGTCCGGCATGCGGAACGCCCAGACCCAGCAGCTGCTCACCGACGCCAGCGAACTGGCCGGCGTCGAGCAGCAGCTGCAGCGCACCGAGAACGGGGTGGCCGCGCTGCAGAGCCAGCTCGCCGCCCAGAAGAAATCCCTGGGCGGGCTCATCACCACCGAGAAGGCCACCCTGGCCAGCCTGACCGTGCCGCAGCAGCAGACGGTCACGACCAGCACGATCGGGGCCGGCGGCACGACCACGGCCACCTACACCGGGCCGGCCTCAAGCCAGGCGGACAAGGCCGTCGCCTTCGCCTACGCCCAGCTCGGCAAGCCCTACCAGTGGGGCGCGACCGGGCCGTCCAGCTTCGACTGCTCCGGGCTGGCCCAGGCGGCCTGGGCCAGCGCCGGGGTCGCGATCCCGCGCGACACCTACGAGCAGTGGGCCGCCCTGCCGCACATCGCCTCCGCCGCCATCCAGCCCGGTGACCTGCTGTACTACGACGGCGTCGGCCACGTCGCCATCTACGTGGGCGACGGCTACATCATCGACGCGCCGCAGACCGGGATGGACGTGGAAAAGATCCCCGTGGACACCAGCTGGTACGCGTCGACTCTCGTCGGCGCCGCGCGCCCGTAGCCAGGTCCGGGGGCGGTGAACCACGGGTCGTTCGGCTGAAAAATCTTTTATTCCGAACGGACCGTGGCTGCGAGCCGCACCGGACCGGTTACCTCAGTTGATGTCGAACTCGTTGCCTTCGGGGTCCTTCATGCCCATCGCGTAGTGATCGAGGCCGTCGGCGCCCAGGGCTCCGGTGGGCGTCGCCCCGAGCTCGGTCAGCCGCCTGGCCTCGGCGTCGACCCGCTGCCTGCGGGTGGCGAGCGGGACCGACCGGTCGGGCGGGCCGGCGCCGGCGCCGCCGCTCGCGCGGACGTCGAGGTGGAGGCGGTTCTTGACCACCTTGGCCTCCGGCATGGCGTGGAACCAGATCCGGGGGCCGTCACCGCGGGGATCGACGATGCTGTCCGCGCCGATGCCCACGCTGTCGGCAAGCCCGCTGTCGCGCCGCCAGTCGTCCCAGGTAGCGAACCCTTCGGGCGGCGGTTCAAGCACGTATCCCAGGGCCGCGGCCCAGAACCGGGCCAGCAGTTCGGGGTCCTGGCAGTCGATCACGAGCTGGAACCGGACAGGCATCGTGTTCCAATCAACTCAGCGGTGGCGCGGGCGCTCGAAAGCATACACGAGCCGCCCGGCCCGCTGGGTTGCCCTGGGTTACTTCCGGGTCTGCGTCAGCTGGTCGATCCGGTGGTCCATGTCGGCGACGGCGGGGGCCTTGAACAGGTCGGCCATGGTCAGCCGGATGCCCAGGGCGGAGCTGATCCGCCCGGCCAGCATCATGGCCTCGACCGAGCGGCCGCCCAGGTCGAAGAAGTCGCTGCCGGTCCCGCACCGGGCGACCCCCAGGACCTGGGCGTACAGCTCGCACAGGAGTTCCTGGCGGGGGGTGGCCGGCGGCTGGTAGGGCAGCAGCCCGGCCAGCTCGGGGACCGGCAGCGCGGCGGCATCGGGGGTGCCCGCCGCCGTGACCGGGATCTGGTCGACCGCCATGATCACCGCGGGCATGCTGGCGCCGGCCAGCCTCTTGCGGGCGTGCGCGTGCAGCTCAGCCAGGTCCAGGCCGGGACCGGACGGCACCACGTAGGCGATCAGGCACTCGTCGTCCTGGCCGGCGCCATGCTCGATGACCGCCACGTCGGCCAGCCCCGGAAAGGCCGTCAGGGCGGCTCTGGCTTCACCGATGTGGTCAGACGTCATCAGCGCTCTCCGTCCTTCTGTTGTATGCGCGCGGATCGGCGACCGGCCGCGCCATCACGCTCGCATGACGCATAGGCCACGGCCATCTTCCGGGTTGCGCCGCCTGGTGCGGGGGGGATCGCGGGGGTTAGGTTCAGCGCATGCGCTTCGGGATCATCGACCATAACGACGACACGGGACGGCCCCATGTCCGGCAGATCGCCGAGCGCCTGGAGCTGATCGAGGCCTACGACCGGCTGGGCTTTTACGCCTATCACCTGACCGAGCACCACGGGACGCCGCTCGCGGTCACGCCGTCGCCGCACCTGATGCTGGCGGCGGCCGCGCAGCGGACCTCGCGGCTGCGGCTCGGGACGCTCATCACGATCTTGTCGCTGTACCACCCGATGCGCGTCATCGAGGAGGCGGTGACGCTGGACCAGCTGTCCGACGGGCGGCTCGACCTCGGCGTGGGCCGGGGCGTCTCACCCGCCGAACTGGCGTTCCACGGCGTGTCGGGCGAGGCGGAGGCGCAAGGACGGTTCGACGAGGCCTTCGCGATCCTGCGCCAGGGGCTGACCTCGGACAGCGTGACCTTCGACGGGACGTACTACAAGCTGCAGGACGCACCGGTCACCTCGCGCCCGGTGCAGCGGCCGCACCCGCCGCTGTGGTACGGCACCCGGACGCCGGCCAAGGCGCAATGGTGCGCCCAGCTCGGCATGCCGATGATGGCCCTGGTCCCGTCGCCGGCCGTCCGGGCGCTGACCGACGCCTACAAGGCCGAGTGGGCGTCGCTCGGGCGCCCGGCGGCTTCCCGGCCGGTGTTGGGCATTACCCGGAACATGGTGCTCGCGCCGACCAGCGAGGAGGCGATGAAGATCGCCAACCGGGCCTTCGCCCGGTTCAAGGAGAGCCTGTATTACCTGTGGAAGAAATACGACCTCCCGATACCGCCGGTCTTCCCGGCCGAGACGTTCGAGGGAATCCACGCGACCGGCCACTTCTACGCGGGCGACCCGGCGGGCGCCCGGGAATGGGTCGCCCGCCATCGCGACCTCGGCGGGATCAACTACATGGCCCTGGAAACCTGCTTCGGCGACATGACCCTCCAGGAGGCGCTGCGGTCAGCCGAACTCCTGGCCACCGAGGTGCTGCCGCACTTCGCCTGACCCCGCTACTTCTCGACGTAGAAGAGGCGCTTGTTGACGAATTCGTCGATGCCGAGCGGGCCCAGCTCGCGGCCGAAGCCGGAGCGCTTGGTGCCGCCGAACGGCAGGTCCGCGCCCTCGCCGGCCGGGGTGTTGACGTTGGCCATGCCGACCTCCAGCTGCCCGGCGACCTTGACCGCCCGCTCCTCGTCGGTCGACCAGACCGCGCCGCCCAGGCCGAAGTCCACCACGTTGGCGAGCTGGACCGCCTCGTCGTCGGTGCTGACCTTGTAGACCACGGCGACCGGGCCGAACAGCTCCTCGCGGTAGGCCCGCATGTCCGGGGTCACGCCGGTGAGCACGGCCGGGGCGAAGTACGCGCCCTTACCGTCGTCGAGCGTGCCGCCGACGTGCAGCGTGGCACCCTTTGATACCGCGTCCTGCACCTGGGCCAGGAGGTTCTCCGCTGCCTTACGGGAGGCCATCGGGCTGTAGGAGCGCGGGGAGTCATCGCCGGCCTGGCGCGGTGACATCGCGGTAGCCCGCTTGACCAGGGCGGCCACGAAGTCGTCGTAGATGTCGTCCATGACGATCATCCGCTTGTTGGAGTTGCAGGCCTGGCCGACGTTCTCCATCCGGGTGACCCAGGCGGTCTTGGCCGCGGCCTCGACGTCGTCGGTGTCCAGGATGATGTACGGGTCGGAGCCGCCGAGCTCAAGGACGACCTTCTTCAGGTTGCGGCCGGCCGTCTCGGCGACCGCGGTACCGGCCCGCTCGGAGCCGGTCAGCGACACGCCGCGCAGCCGCGGGTCGGCGATCATCGCGGCCACCTGCTCGTGGGTCGCGAAGAGGTTGATGTACACGCCATCCGGCACGCCCGCGTCCCGCATGATCTGCGCGATGGCCAGGGCCGAGGTCGGGCAGTTTTCCGCGTGCTTGAGGATGACGGTGTTGCCGACGATCAGGTTGGGCGCGGCGAACCTGGCCACCTGGTAATACGGGTAGTTCCACGGCATCACGCCGAGGACCGGGCCGACGGGCCGGTACTCGACGCGCGCGGTGTCATGGCCGGGCAGCGGCTTGTCCGCGATGAGCCCGGGGCCGTTGTCCGCGTAGTAGTTGAAGATGTCGCTGCAGAACTCGGCCTCGCCGACGGCCTGCGCGGGCCGCTTGCCCATCTCCTTGGTGATCAGCGCGGCCAGGTCGGCGGCGCGCTCGGTGAACAGCTCGGCGACCCGCTTCACGACCGCGACCCGCTCGGCGACCGGGCGCAGCCGCCACGCCGTGAACGCCTCGGTCGCGGCGGCGAGCGCCTGCGCCACCTCCGCGTCGGTGGCGAAGGGGAAGGTCTCGGTCACCTCGCCGGTCGCCGGGTCGGTTACCTGATAAGGCGGCGTCTGCGTCATGGCCTGCTCCTGGTGTCACTGCGGTAAGGGTCCAGTGAGACAACGCTACGGGAGCCAGGTACGCAGCCCAAGACCCCCTCCCCCCTCTCCCTCCTTTCTCCGGGCCGGTCAGGCCGCGCAACCGGGGAGGTGCGGTGGCCCTCGGCGCGTTGCGAGCGTGAGGTGAGGTCGGCGGCTAGCGGGCGAAAGGAAGTGCGGCAATGACAGACACCTCGGTAGCGCACGACCAGGAATCGAAGCGGTACCCGCTGTCTTTCACGCAGGAATGGTTCATCACCATGGACCAGGGCGACGACGGCGGGCCGTTCGGCCGCCGGTTCGTGATCATCATCGCCGCCCGCATCACCGGCCACGTGGATCTCCAGGTGCTGCAGGGCGCGCTCGACAACGTGGTCGCCCGCCATGAGCTGCTGCGCACCCTGGTGGTCAGGGACGCCGATCCGCCTTACCAGATGGTGTGCCCGCCGTGCCAGGTCCCGCTGGAGGTCAGGGACCTGCCACCGGTGGCAGGCAAAACCAGGGAACGGGTCATCCAGGAACTGCTCGCCGAGGCCGAGGCCGGCACGATGAGCGCGCGGGAGGTGCCGATGCTGCGCGCGCTGCTCTGCCGGTTCGACGACCGGGACAGCGCCTTGTTCCTGACCGTGCACCACTCGGTCTCCGACGGCTGGTCGGTCCAGGTGATCCTGCACGATCTCGGGGCGTTCTACGCGGCGCGGGCCAGCGGCACCGCGCCTAAGCTGCCCGAGATGCGGCAGTACCGCGAGTACGCCGAGTGGCAGCGGGCGAACGTGGCCAATACCTCCGACGACGGGGCGATGAGATACTGGGCGGACAAACTCGACGGCGCACGGCAGTTCCTCCTGCCGAACGACCACGGCCACCCGGAGCGCTATTCCAGGCCGTTTTCGCTGCACGTCTTCGGCATCGACGCGGACACCATGGCCCGCGCGGAAGATCTCGCCAACGCCACCCGGGGCACCTTGTTCACGGTCATGCTCTCGGCTACCTACGTACTCGCGAACCAGCTCACCGGGGCCACCGACCTGGCGCAGCCCGCGATCACCGCGGGCCGGAGCGAGCTTGAGTTCCAGAACACCATCGGGTTGTTCCTCAACGTCCTGCCGTTCCGGACCGACATCGCTGGCTGCACGAGCTTCCGCGATGTGGTGCTGAAGGCCCGGGAGACGTTCATCGACGCCATGGCGAATGAGCTGCCGATGGGCGTGCTCGAGGAAGCATTTCCCGACTACATCAAGTCGCGCGAGAACACGCGGCTATCGCAGTTCCTCCTGTCCGCCACGCCGTTTCAGTACGGCGATATGACCATCCCCATCGCCGAGGGAGCCAAGGAGATAAGCGAGGTCCTGCTGGAGGAGGAGGAGAGCTCCGACATCCCCAGCGGCACCGTGTGGTACCTGGCCACGCTGCCGGACGGCGCCCTGGCCGGCGCGCTGCACTATAACCTCGACGAATTCGACGAAAGCACGCCGGCGACCTGGTCCGCCGCGTTCAAGCGGATCATGACAAGCGCGGTCCGCGACCCCGACCAGGACTGGCGGCAGTTGTAATCCGCCGTCCAGCTGTGCGTGCGCGGATTCCCGCGCTGCCTAGCTGTGCTGCCTAGCTGTGCTGCCTAGCTGTGCTGACGCTCCAGGTATCCGTCGATAGCGCGGACGGTGGAGTTGGTCATGAAGGTTTTCAGGCTGACCTGGACCCCGAGCTGGTCCGCGAGCCGGGCGACCAGGACCGCGGCGAGCAGGGAATGACCGCCGAGGTCGAAGAAGCTGTCCTCGACCCCGACCCGGTCCAGGCCCAGCACCTGGGCGAACAACTCGCACAGCGCCTCCTCCCGGGGGCTGGCCGGAGCCAGGTCGCTCGCGGCGTACTCCGGGGCGGGCAGGGCCTTGCGGTCCAGCTTCCGGTTGGCGTTCAGCGGCAGCCGGCCGAGCACCATGATCGCGGCCGGAACCATGTATCCGGGCAGCTTCTGCCCGCACGCGTGCCGCAGCGCGGCCGGGTCCAGCTCGGCACTGTTCGCGGCCACCACGTAGCCGGCCAGCCGCCGGTCCCCCGGCTGGTCCTCCCGCACCGTCACCGCCGCCTGAGCGACGCCATCCAGGCCGGCCAGGACCGCCTCGACCTCGCCCAGCTCGATCCGGAACCCGCGGATCTTCACCTGGTCATCGGCCCGCCCCAGGTACTCGATCTGCCCGTCCCGGTTCCACCGGGCCAGGTCCCCGGTCCGGTACATCCGCTCCCCCCGTGCGGTGTACGGGCACGCGACGAACCGCTCCGCGGTCAGTCCCGGCCGGCCCAGGTACCCTCGCGCCAGCCCGGCCCCGGCCACGTACAGCTCCCCGGCCACGCCCGGCGGCACCAGCCCCAGCGAAGCATCCAGCACGAACACCCGGGTATTCCACATCGGACGCCCGGCCGGCACCACCAGGTCCGGGAGGGGGTCGCCCGGGCTCATCCGGTAGTCCAGGCAGCCCACCGTCGCCTCGGTCGGCCCGTAATGGTTCACCAGGGCCAGGCCGGGATGCCGCTGCCGCCACTCGGCAAGCAGCGCGGCCGGCAGCGCCTCCCCGCCCAGCATCAGCTGTCCGGTGGGAACACAGCCTGCCGGGAGCTGAGCAAGCAGCGGCAGGTGACTCGGCGTCGCCTTCATGAACGTGAACCCGCCGACCTCGGCGGCCAGCGCGGGCAGTTCCTCATCCACCTCCCCGATGCACACCTCGCCGCCGGCCAGCAGGCAGCCGTACAGCCCGGTCACGCTCAGGTCGAACGACACCGGCGAGACCAGCAGCGTACGGCCCGCCAGATCCGGGTACGCCTGCCGCGCCCGCGCCAGGTAGTTCACCAGGTTCTGATGCGTGATGATCACGCCCTTCGGCCGCCCGGTCGACCCCGAGGTATAGATCACGTACGCCGGGTGCGCCGGATGCAGCAGCCCGCGCCGTTCCGCACCGGACACATCCCCGGCCGGATACCGCGAGACCTCCGCCTGCACCGCCGGGTCATCCAGGACCAGGGTGCCCGCCGCCGGCCGTGACCCGGCCGAGCCGGCCGTGGTGAGGACGATCGCCGCGCCGGTGTCGGCGAGCATGAACGCGATCCGGTCGGGCGGGTACTCCGGATCGACCGGCACGTAGGCGGCGCCGGACTTGAGCACGGCGAGCATCGCGACCACCACATCCGCCGAACGCGGCATGGCGATGGCAACCAGCCGCTCAGGCCCCGCCCCCATGGCGATCAGGTGCCGCGCCAGCCGGTTCGCCCGCCCGTTCAGCTCGGCGTACGACAACCCGCCGGCCGCGGACCGGACCGCGGGCGAGTCCGGGGTACGGGCCGCCTGCTGCTCGAACAGTTCCGGCACGGCCCCCTTCGGCACATCGCGCGCCGTGTCGTTCCAGTCACGGATCAGCCTGCGCCGCTCGGTGGCGGTCAGCAGGTCCAGCTCACTGACCCGCCGCCCCGGATCCGCGGCGGCGAGCCGCAGCAGCCGGGTCAGCCGCTCGGCCAGCCCTCGCACCGTAACCCGGTCGAACAGATCCTCGGCATACTCCAGAGTCGCGCTGATTCCGGCCGGGCTGCCGTCGGCATCGCGATCCTGCCGGTAGCCCAGGGTCAGGTCGAACTTGGCCGTCGGATCCGGGACGGGCTCGGTGGTGAGCCGCAGCCCGGGCAACCGCAAGTTAGCGGCGCCGATGTCTTCGTCGGCGATCATGACCTGGAACAAAGGGTGCCGGGACTCGGACCTGGCCGGGTTCAGCACCTCGACCAGCCGCTCGAACGGGACGTCCTGCCGGGCCTGCGCGGCCAGCACGGTCTCCCGGATCCGGGCCAGCAGTTCGCCGAAACCAGGGTCACCGGACAGGTCAGCGCGCAGCACCAGCGTGTTGACGAAGAACCCGATCAGGTCGTGCATGACCTCATCGGTCCGCCCCGCCACCGGGGCCCCCAGCGCGATGTCGGTCCCGGCGCCCAGCCGGGACAGCAGCGCCGCCAGGCCGGCGTGCAGCACCATGAAGATCGTGGCCTGATGCTCCCGCGCCAGGCCGGTCAGCGACGCGTGCAGGGCAGGATCGGCGAGCTGCCAGCTCACCGCGCCGCCACGGTGCGACAGTTCCGCCGGGCGCGGCCGGTCGGCGGGCAGGGTCAGCTCCTCGGGCAGCCCGGCCAGCGCCCGCTTCCAGTACTCGATCTGCCCGGACAGCACCCCGCGAGCGGCCGTATCGTCATCGCCGCCGCTGCCGAGCAGGGCGCGTTGCCACAGCGTGTAGTCGGCGTACTGGACCGGCAGGTCCGGCCAGTCCGGGGCCTGGCCCGCGGCTCGTGCCGCGTACGCGGCGGCCAGGTCCGTCATCAGCACCTGCATCGACCAGCCGTCACTGGCGATGTGGTGGCACAGCAGCACCAGCACGTGCTCCGCCGGGTCCACCGTGAACAACCAGGCCCGGATCGGCAGTTCAGTGGCCACGTCGAACACATGCCGCGCCGCGGCCTCAATCCGCGCGGTCAGCTCCGCGCGGTCGGACCTGATCACGCTGAGCGGGACGTCGGCCTCCTCGGCCGGGATGATGTGCTGGTAGGGCTGACCGTCCGCGACCGCGAACACGGTCCGCAGTGATTCGTGCCGGCCGATCACGTCGCCGAGTGCGGTGTTGAGTGCGGTGGTGTTCACCGGACCGCGGAGCCGCCAGGCGAACGGGAGGTTGTACGCGGTGCCAGGGCCGTGGAACTGCTCGAGGAACCACAGCCGCTGCTGCGCGAACGACAGCGGCAGGCGCCCGGGCCGGTCCGCGGCGCGGGTCAGCGGGGGCCGCGCCGCGGCTGCGTCCTGGAGCAGCTCAGCGAGCGCGGCGGCGGTGGGGTGCTCGAACACGGCCCGGATCGTCAGTTCGGCGCCGAGCACGGTCCGGATCCGGGATACGAGGCGGGTGGCGAGCAGTGAATAGCCGCCCAGGTCGAAGAAGCTGTCCTCGGGTCCGACCTGGTCCAGGCCGAGGACGTGCGCGAATGCGTCGCATAGGGCCTGCTCGCGGCGGGTGGCCGGGGCGCGGCCGCCGGATGCGCCGGTCCCGTAGTCCGGTGCGGGCAGGGCCCGCCGGTCCAGTTTGCCGTTCGGGTTCAGCGGCAGCCGGTCCAGGACCACGATCCCGGCGGGCACCATGAAGGCCGGCAGCAGCCTGGCCGCGGCGGTCCGCAGCCCGGCCGGGTCCAGGGCCGTCCCGGCGGCCGGCACGACGTACCCGGCCAGCCGCTGGTCCCCGCGCTGGTCTTCGCGGACGATCACCGCCGCCTGCGCCACCCCGGGCAGGCTCGCGAGCACGGTCTCGATCTCGCCCAGCTCGATCCGGATCCCGCGCACCTTCACCTGGTCATCGGTCCGGCCCAGGTACTCAAGCTCCCCGGCCCGGTTCCATTTGGCCAGGTCGCCGATCCGGTACATCCGCTCTCCCGGGGCCCCGTACGGGCAGGCGACGAACCGTTCCGCGGTCAGCCCCGGACGATTCAGGTAGCCCCGGGCCACGCCGCGGCCGGCCAGGTACAGTTCCCCGGTCACCCCCGGCGGGACCAGCTGGAGCCGGTCATCGAGCACCAGGGTCCGGGTATTGCCGGTCGGCCGGCCGATCGTCGGGACCTGTCCGGGCTCGCGGCCTGAACTCCACGACGTGACATAGACCGTCGTCTCGGTCGGTCCGTAGATGTTCACCACCCGCGCTCCCGGCCACGTCGCCTGGATCTGCGCCAGCGCACGCGCGGTGAACGCCTCCCCGCCCACCACCACCGTCCGCGCCCGGACCCCCACCTTGGAGGTCGTGATGACCTGCGCGATCGCCGACGGCGCGCCGCTGACCAGGCGCAGGGAGTCCGGGTCGGCGAATTCATCGGCGAGCGCGAGCACGTTGCGGACGACCTCCACCGTCCCGCCCCACGCCAGCGTCCCGAGGATCTCGAATACCGACACATCGAAGCTGAGCGACGTGGACGCCAGCATCCGGGACAGCTCCGCCGCCGAGAATTCGGCGCCGATCCAGCAGACCTGATCGGTCAGGCCGCCGTGCTCGATCATCACCCCCTTCGGCCGGCCCGTGGACCCCGACGTGTACATCACGATCGCCCGCCCGGACGGCGCGATCGCCACGGCCGGGTCGGTGCGGGATTGCCCGGACAAAGCGGCAGCGGTCGCGGGATCATCCAGCACCACCTGAGGCGCGCCGCCCGGCAGGTCCCGCCCGGTCGCCGCGGTGGTGACCACCGCGACCGGGGCGGCCTCAGCCAGCATGAACGCGATCCGGTCCGCCGGATACCCCGGATCCACCGGCACATACGCGGCGCCGGTCTTCAGCACCGCCACCACCGCCACGACCATCTCCGCCGACCGGGGCACCGCGATCGCCACCGTCCGCTCCGGACCCGCGCCACGGGCACTGAGGTACCGGGCCAGCTGGTTGGCGCGCGCGTTCAGCTCGGCGTAGGTCAGCTCGGTACCGTGATGAATCACCGCGACGACGTCCGGGGTCCGCGCCACCTGCTCCTGGAACAGTTCCGGCCAGGCCAGCTCGGGAACCTCTCGCGCGGTGTCATTCCACTGCGTCAGCAGCCGCCGCTCGGCGCCGGTGAGCAGGTCGAGGGTGCTGAGCGGCCGGTCCGGGCGCGCGGCGGCCTGGCGCAGCAGCTCAGTCAGCCGGGCGGCCAGCGCCTGCGCGGTGGCCTCGTCGAACAGATCCTGGGCATATCCGAGGCAGGCACTGATCCCGCCAGCGTCATGGTTCTCCGCGAAGCCCAGCATCAGGTCCAGCTCAGACGCCATCTTGGCGACCGGTTCCGCCTCGATGCGCACCCCGGGCAGCCGCCAGTCCGGCACGCCGAAATCCTGGTCGGACAGCATGACCTGGAACAGCGGATGCCGGGCCGGGGACCGGACCGGGTTCAGCGCCTCGACGAGCTGCCCGAACGGCACGTCCTGGCGCGCCTGCGCGGTCGCCGCGGTCTCCCCGACCCGGCCGAGCAGCTCGGCGAAGCTGGGGTTGCCGGCCAGGTCGGTGCGCAGCACCAGCGTGTTCACGAACAGCCCGACCAGGTCGTGCAGAGCATCGTCGGTCCTTCCGGCCACCGGGACACCCAGCGGGATATCAGTGCCCCCGCCCAGCCGGGACAGCAGCGCGGCCAGCCCCGCGCGCAGCACCGTCAGCACGCTCACCTGATGCTCCGCCGCCAGGCCGGCCAGTGCCGCGTGCAGGCCAGGATCGGCCAGCTGCCACCGCACCGTACCGCCACGCTGCGACAGCTCGGCCGGCCGCGGCCGGTCGAACGGCAACGCCAGCTCGTCCGGCAGCCCGGCCAGCACCTCCCGCCAGTACTGGATCTGCCCGGAAAGCACACCGCCGCCTTCTGGGCCGCCGCCGAGCAGGTCCCGCTGCCACAGCGTGTAGTCGGCGTACTGGACCGGCAGGTCCGGCCAGTCCGGTGCCTTACCCGCGGCTCGTGCCTCGTACGCGGTGGCCAGGTCCGTCATCAGCACCCGCATGGACCAGCCGTCACTGGCGATCTGATGACACGCCAGCACCAGGACATGCTCATCCGGGCTCACCGTGAACAACCACGCCCGGACGGGCAGCTCACGGGCCACATCGAACACGTGCCCCGCTGCGGCGTCGATCTGCCCGGTCCGCGCAGGGGCCACCGTCATCGGGATCACCACCTGCTCCGCGGGGATCACGTTCTGGCCGGGCTGTCCGCCGTCGACGGCAAATACGGTCCGCAACGATTCATGACGGCCGATCACATCACCGAGCGCGGCGGTCAGCGCCCCGGTATCTACCGGACCGTGCAACCGCCACATGAACGGCAACGTGAACGCCGGGCCCGGGCCGTGGAACTGCTCCAGGAACCACAGCCGCTGCTGCGCATACGACAGCGGCAGCCGCTCCGGCCTGACCGCAGCCCGGGTCAGCGGCGGCCGGGCCGTGCGGCCGCCGTTCCCGGCGGACTCCGGCGTCGCCGCCCCGGACGTGCTCCCCTCAGACGACCCCGGTCGGAGGGAACTAGCCATAGTGGTTCCTCATTCCGCTGGGCGGTGCCACAGGCGCCGTCACGCCATAGGCAATCCGCAGCTCACAAGCAGCCCCGGACGGCAGTCTCGCAATCCGGGCCCGACACCGGCACCTTCGACATTGCGTGTCCCATAACTGACGACCAGCTGGCCTATGCTGGTGGCGCAAAATCCCGCGGGATGGCCCATGTCGCCGGTAGGTGAAAATACGGGAGAAAAGCGTTCTTACCAGCGGGCATACTTACCTGGCTATCCGGCGAAAAGGCTGGGAAGTTATCGTGGCTGCGTTATTCGCGGTCCGCGTGCTTGGCAATCCTGCGGTTGACTCGCGGCACCCGAATTCATAGCTCCCTAATCCTCGGTAATGCTGTCGTAGGTGATGGTCCTCAGCTCGGTGCCATAGCGACGACCCCTCGCGCCCGGCGAGGTCGTGGCAGTAGCTGTCGACGACGTACCTGGTCACGCGCAGCATCGGCCAGCGCCGGGCACGCCTGACGCTCGCAGCGGGCAAAGACGACCGCAACTCGCCTGTTGCTAGCCTGCGTCACCGCGCGGCTTTCTTGCTGGACCGTGCCGTTTCTATCAAGTCCCTGATCAGGGGCCAGGCCGTTCAGCGACTCCTTCGGCCGGCGATTTACAGTTCGCTAACATCTGTCTCTTATATTGCCCTCTGACCGGAACAGATGCTGCCCTGCGGCGGGTGGTGAGTCGCATAAAAGCCCAGGTCAGGACCGATGATCGAGTCCTGGAACCCCGCCGGGCCAAATCCGGCCAGGTCTGGCTCGCCGCGGCAACCCGTGGTAAATGGGTAACTATGGTTGGTCGTTTTCTGATCGCCGCTGCCTTCGTCATCACACCAGCGGCCGCCCGTCGCCCCGCCCGGAAAGGGGAGCAGCGATGACGCGGTCCCTTATCGGCGACAAGATGGCCAGCATGTCGGGGCTGCGCAGCATCATGGAGGACATCGCCACCTCGACCGCGGGATCCGACGCCGGAGAATGGCTGAACCTGAGCATCGGGAACCCGGCGCCTATCCCGGCGGTGATGCAAGCGTGGCAGGAGCTTACCGAGGAGGCTCTGGTCAAGAACTTCGGCGAGGCCAGCTGCAGCTATGGCCCCTCTCGCGGTGCGGCATCGCTCGTTCTCGCCATCACGGATTACTTTAACGAGCGGTACGGGTGGGGCATCCGCCCCGAAAACGTCATCGTGGGCCCGGGCAGCCAGCTGCTCTGCTTTATCGCAGCGGCCCTCTACGCCGGACCGGGGGAAGCAGGACGGACTCGCACCGTGCTGCCCATGATGCCCGACTACACGGGCTACCAGGGCCTTTGCATGAGCACGGACGACATCGCCGGGATCTCGCCGGGAATCGAGATCGGCGACAGCAGGCGGCATTTCCGCTACACGTTTGACTTCGCGGCTCTGGAAGAGCGCACGGACATCGGCATGCTGCTCCTGTCCAGTCCGAGCAACCCTACGGGCCGGTGCGTCGACAAGGACGAACTCGGCGAGCTGATCCGCATCGCCGAGCGGCGCGACGTTCCGCTGCTCCTCGATAACGCTTATGGCGAGCCGTTCCCCCAGATCTGCCGGACCACGACACCCCCCGCTTATCACCCCAACGTCATCAATTCCTTCACGCTGTCCAAGGCGGGACTGCCGGGGGAGCGGATCGGTTTCGCGATCGGAGCAGAGCGCTACATCACCGAGATGGTGGCCTTCCTGTCGAACTCGGCGCTCCATGCTCCTCGGCTCGCTCAGGCGGCGGTGGCGAGCAGCCTGCGGTCAGGCCTCCTGGACCGGCTTGTGTCCACCGTGATCACGCCTTTTTACGCCGCTCGGCGGACAAAGGCGGAGCAGTTGCTGGCGGACACCATGCCGGCCGACATCCGCTGGCGGGTGCACGCGGCCGCGGGCGGGATGTTCTGCTGGGTATGGATCGACGAAGACTGGTTTGACGACATGGAGCTGTACCGCCTGCTGAAGGAGAAGCACGTCTTCGTGACTCCCGGCCGCAACTTCTTCGTCATCCCGGCGGACACCCGTTCCGGCGACGGGCACCAGACGCGCTGCTTCCGGATCAGCCTTTCGCCTGGCGAGGGAATCCTGACCGAGGGCATCAAGCGGATAGCGGATGCGCTCGCACAGTTGCGGGAGCTTGCCCGCGCCTGAGGGGCCAGGGCGCAATCGGGAAGGTGCAGTGACCTTGCCGCTCGGCGACGGTGACACATGGACCGCCGGCTCGACCTCAGGCTGACGGCCGGAAGTAACCAGGCAAAGGAATAGCGACCATGACGGAACCTTCGCTCGCGCTGGACCAGGAATCGAAGCGGTACCCGCTGTCTTTCACCCAGGAATGGTTCGTCACCCTGGACCAGGGCGATGACGGCGGAACGTTCGGCCGCCGGTTCATCCTGGTCTCCGCAATCCGCGTCTGCGGCCCGGTGGACCTCGCGGTCCTGCAGGGCGCGCTCGACGACGTGGTCGCGCGCCATGAGCTGCTCCGCACCCTGGTGATCAGGGACGCCGACCCGCCGTACCAGATTGTGCGCCCGCCGTGCGCGGTGCCACTAAAGGTCAGGGACCTGCCGCCGGACACCGGCACGTCCCGGGACATGATCGCCCAGGAACTGATCGTCGAGGCCGAGGCCGGCATGATCAACGTCCGGGAAGTGCCGCTGCTGAGGGCGGAGCTATGCCGGTTCGACGACCGGGACAGCGTCCTGTTCCTGACCGTGCATCACTCGGTCTCCGATGCCTGGTCGCTGAATGTGATCCTGCGCGACCTCGGGGCCTTCTATGCCGCCCGGCGCACCGGCGTCCCGGCGGTACTGCCACCGGTCCGGCAGTACCGCGAGTACGCCGAGTGGCAAAGAGCCAATGCCTCCAGCCCCGCCGAAGACGGCGCGCCGAGATACTGGCAGGAAAAACTTCACGGCGCACGTGAATTCACGATCTCGAACGACCACGGGCACCCGGAGAGCTATTCCAGGCCCTACTCGCTGCACGTCCACGTCATCGACGCCGACGTCATAGCCGGGGCCTCCGCTCTGGCCACGGCTACCCGCAGCACCCAGTTCACGGTCCTGCTCTCGGCCTTCTATGTCCTGGCCCACAAGATCACCGGTGCCACCGACCTGGCGATCCGGGCCTTCACCGCCGGCCGCGACGAACCGCAGTTCCAGGACACCATGGGGCTGTTCCTCAACGTGGTGCCCTTCCGGACCAGCCTGGCCGACTGCACCAGCTTCCGCGATATCGTCATCCGCGCGAAGGAAACGTTCCTCGACGCCATCACGCACGAGCTCCCGGTCAACGTGATCGAGCAAGCGTTCCCCGACTTCATAAAATCACGCGAGGACCCGCGGACATCACAGTTCATCATCTCCAGCTCCGTGTCACTGTTCGACGACGATCTGGCCCATCCCATCGCCGAAGGCGCCTGGGTAATAAGCGAGCGCCTGCTGCAAGAACCCGTCTACCACGACATCCCCAGCGGCATGGTGTGGAACCTGAACGTGGAACCCCCTGGCAAGCTCCACGGCAGCGTGCTGTTCAACCAGGACGAATTCGACGAGGGCACCGTGCAGGGCTGGGCCGCCGACCTGGGGCACATCCTCACTAACGCCGTCCGCAACCCCGACCAGGACTGGAAAACGCTCTAACCCGGCACCCATCGAGAATGGGCCTGCGGTCTGGGCTACTGGTCTAGGTATCTGTTGATGGCCCGGACGGTCGGGTTGGCCATGAAGGCTTTCAGGGTGATCTTGATGCTCAGCTGCTCGGCCAGCCTGGCCACGAGCATGGCGGCGAGCAGGGAGTGGCCGCCCAGGTCGAAGAAGCTGTCGTTGACCCCGACCTGGCCGGTGCCCAGGACGCGGGCGAACAGGTCGCACAGGGCCTGTTCTGCGGCGGTGGCGGGGGCTTGGAAGGTTCCGGCGGCCGCGGCGTAGCCGGGGGCGGGCAGGGCGCGGCGGTCCAGTTTGCGGTTCGCGGTCCGCGGCAGCGCGTCCAGGATCATGATCGCGGCGGGGACCATGTAGCCGGGCAGGGCGCGGGCGGCGGCGTCGCGCAGCGCGGCCGGGTCCAGGACTCGGCTCCAGCGGCGGGGACGACGTACCCGGCCAGCCGTTTGTCTCCGGGCTGGTCTTCGCGGACCGCGGCGGCGGCCTGGGCGACGCCGGGCTGGGCGGCCAGCACGGCCTCGATCTCGCCCAGCTCGATCCGGAACCCGCGGATCTTGACCTGGTCATCGACCCGGCCCCGGTACTCCAGCTGACCGCCGGTATTCCACCGGGCCAGGTCCCCGGTCCGGTACATCCGCTCCCCGGCCGCCCCGAACGGGCACGCCACGAACCGTTCCGCGGTCAGCCCCGGCCGGCCCAGGTACCCGCGGGCCAGCCCGCCGGCCAGGTACAGTTCCCCGGCCACCCCCGGCGGCACCAGCCCCAGCCGCTGATCCAGCACGAACGCCCCGCGGCCCCGGATCGGCCGGCCGACCGGCGGCGCACCTCCCGGCTCCCCGCCGAGGGTGCAGGCGGTGGCGTACACGGTCGTCTCGGTGGGCCCGTAGATGTTCAGGATCCGCGCCCCGGGCACCGCCGCCTGGACCGCGGCGGCGACCGGCCCGGTCACCGCCTCCCCGCACAGCGCCACCACGCCAGCGGTCGCGGCCGTGCCCGGGGCGGCCAGGACCTGCGCCAGCGCGGTCGGGACGGCGCTGATCAGGGACCCGGTCCAGGGCCCGGAGGTCAGCGCCAGCAGGTCCGGCACGATCTCGATACAGCCCCCCGCCGTCAGCGGCGCGAAGATCTCGAACACCGACACGTCGAAGCTGAGCGAGGTCGAGGCCAGCACCCGGGACAGCTCCCCGGCGCCGAACTCGGCCCGGGCCCAGGACAGCAGGCCCGCCACGCCGCGATGCTCGATCACCACGCCCTTAGGCCGCCCCGTCGACCCCGACGTGAAGATCACGTACGCCGGGCTGGACGGCGACAGCTGCCCGGGCCGCTCGGCGGCGGCCAGGTTCCCGTCAGCCAGCCCGGACATCGCGGTGATGGTCGCGGGGTCATCGAGTGCGACCCGCGGTACCCTGCCCGGCAGGTCGCGTCCGGCCGCCGCCGTGGTCAGCACCGCGACGGGGCGGGCATCGGCGAGCATGTAGGCGATCCGGTCCGCCGGGTAGGCCGGGTCGACCGGCAGATAAGCGGCCCCGGCCTTGAGCACGGCCAGGACCGCGACGATCATCTCCGCCGACCGCGGCACCGCGACCGCGACCAGCCGCTCCGGGCCCGCGCCCAGCGACACCAGGTACCGGGCCAGGCGGTTGGCCCGCGCGTTGAGCTCGGCGTAGGACACCCGGGTGCCCTCGAAGATCACGGCGGGGGCGTCCGGGGTGCGGGCCGCCTGCTCCTGGAACAACTCCGGCACGGTCATGACGGGGGTGTCCCGGGCGGTGTCGTCCCAGTGCGCCAGTTCTCGCCGCTCGGCGGCGGTGAGAACATCGAGGTCGCCTACCGGCCGGGCCGGATCCTGCACAGCCAGGGCCAGCAGCCGGGTCAGCCGGACCGCCAGCGCCTCGATGGTGGGCTGGTCGAACAGGTCCTCGGCATACTCGAACGAAGCGCTGATCCCGGCCGCGGCACCGCCGGCGCCAACGTCCTGGCGGAAGGCCAGGCTCAGGTCGAACTTGGCGGCCCCGGCCGGGACCGGCTCGGGCCAGGCCCGCAGCCCGGGCAGCTGCCAGTCCACCGCCCCGACGTCCTGATCAGCCAGCATGACCTGGAACAGCGGATGCCGGCTGGGCGACCGGGCCGGGTTCAGCACCTCGACCAGCCGCTCGAACGGGACGTCCTGGCGGGCCTGCGCGGCCAGCACCGTCTCCCGGACCCGGGCCACCAGCTCGGCGAAGCCCGGGTCGCCGGCCACATCAGCCCGCAGGACCAGCGTATTGACGAACAGCCCCGCCAGATCATGGACCGCCTCATCGGTCCGCCCCGCCGCCGGCACGCCCACCGGGATATCAGTTCCGGCACCCATCCGGGACAGCAACGCGGCCAGCCCCGCCAGCAGCACCATGAACACCGTCGCCTGGCACTCCCGCGCCAGCGCGGCGAGCGCCCCGTGCAGTTCCGCGCTCGCCAGCTCCCATGAGACCTCTCCGCCCCGCTGCGACGGCTCGGCCGGCCGCGGCCGGTCGGCTGGCAGCATCAGCTCCTCCGGCAGTCCCGCCAGCGCCGAGGTCCAGTACCCCACCTGCCCGGCCAGCACGCCCCCGCCGTCACCGTCCGGCACGTCCCCGCCGAGCAGCTTCCGCTGCCACAGGGTGTAGTCGGCATACTGGACCGGCAGGTCCGGCCAGCCCGGCGCCCGCCCTTCCCGCCGCGCCGCGTACGCCACTGCTAGGTCCGCCATCAGCACCTGCACCGACCAGCCGTCACTGGCGATGTGATGACACAGCAGCACCAGCACATGCTCCTGCTCCTGCTCCTGCTCCTGCTCCTGCTCGGCTAGGGTGAACAGCCAGGCCCGGACCGGCAGCTCCGCGGCGAGATCGAACTCGTGCCGCGCCGCGTCCGCCACGAGCCCGGCCAGCTCCCCCCGCCTGGCCGTCGCGACCGTCACGGGGACCACCGCCTGCCCCGCCGGGATCACCTGCTGGTAGGGCTGCCCGTCCGCGACCGCGAATACCGTCCGCAGCGACTCATGCCGGGCTATGACATCCCCTACCGCCGCGACCAGCGCGTCAGCGTCGAGCCGGCCCCGCAGCCGCCACGCGGACGGCAGGTTATACGCCGTGCCCGGCCCGTGGAACTGTTCCAGGAACCACAGCCGCTGCTGCGCGAACGACAGCGGCAGCCGCTCCGGCCGCGCCGCGGCCCGGGTCAGCGGCGGGCGGGCCGCGTCCGCCCCGTCCAGCGCGTGGGCCAGGCTCGCCGGCGTCGGGTAGTCGAAGACTGCCCGGACCGGCAGCTCAGCGCCCAGCACCGTGCGGATCCGGGACACCAGCCGCATCGCCAGCAGCGAATGCCCGCCCAGGTCGAAGAAGCTGTCCTCGGCTCCGACCTGGTCCAGCCCCAGCACCTGCGCGAACACCTCACACAGCGCCCGCTCGGCGGGGGTAGCCGGCGCGCGGCCGCCGCCCGCGGCGTAGTCCGGGGCGGGCAACGCCCGCCGGTCCAGCTTCCCGCTCCCGGTCAGCGGCAGCCCGTCCAGGACCACCACCGCCGCCGGGACCATGTGAGCTGGCAGCACCCGCCCGGCCGCCGCCCGCAACCCGGCCGGGTCCAGCACGGCCCCGGCCGCCGGGACCACGTACCCGGCCAGCCGCTGGTCCCCCGGCCGGTCCTCCCGCACCGCCACCGCCGCCTGCGCCACCCCCGGCAGCCCCGCCAGCACCGCCTCGACCTCACCCAGCTCGATCCGGAACCCCCGGACCTTGACCTGATCGTCGGTCCGGCCCAGGTACTCCAGCTGACCGCCCGGAGCCCACCGCGCCAGATCCCCCGTCCGGTACATCCGCTCACCCGGCCCCCCGAACGGGCACGCCACAAACCGCTCCGCCGTCAGCCCAGGACGACCCAGATACCCTCGCGTCAGCTGCACACCCGCCAGGTACAGCTCGCCCGCCACCCCGGGCGGCACCAGTCCCAGCCTGTCGTCCAGGACGAAGACCCGCATATTCCACACCGGCCGGCCGATCGGGAACCGCGACCGGACCCCGTTGCTCCTGACCGGCCCGGACGATGTCGCGACGACCGTCGTCTCCGTCGGCCCGTACTCATTGCCCAGCAGCACGCCGGGCAGCACGGCGGACAACATGTCCGCGGTGGCGGGCGGCAGGTCCTCCGCACCGCTGAGCATCTGGCGCAGCGACCGGCACCGCGCCGCGGCAGGCTCGGCCAGGAACAGCCGCAGCATCGACGGCATGAGCTCGGCCACGGTCACGCCCTGCTCGCGGATCAGGCGGGCCAGGTAAGCGGGATCCCGTTGCCCGTCCGGACGGGCAACGACCAAAGCCGCGCCCGATATCAGCGGCGCGAACATCTCCCAGACCGACACGTCGAAACTGGCCGAGGTCCGGTGCAGCAGCCGGTCCCCGGCCACGATGCCGAATTCGGCCAGATGCCAGTGCAGGAAGTTCAGCACTCCCCGGTGCTCGGCCATCACCCCCTTCGGGCGGCCCGTGGACCCCGAGGTGTAGATCACGTACGCCACATCTCCCGCCGCCGGGCCGCCCGCCACCGGCCCGGCACCCAGGCCCGCCAGCTCTGCGACGATCGCCGGGTCGTCCAGCAGCACCAGCCGGACGTCCCCGGCCGGCAACCCGGCCGCCTCCCGCCGCGAGGTCACCAGCACGGCCGGCGCCGCATCCGCCAGCATGAACGCGACCGGCTCGGCCGGGTAGGCCGGGTCCAGCGGCAGGTACGCCGCCCCGGTCATCCACGTCGCCAGCAGCACCGCCACCAGGTCCGCGGACCGCTCCAGTGCCACCCCGGCCAGCGTCCCCCGCCCCGCCCCCCGCGACGCCAGCAACCGGGCCAGCCGGCAGGCGCGGTCGCTGAGCTCGGCGTAGGACACCTGCTCGCCCTCGGAGATCACGGCGGGAGCGTGCGGGGTCCGGGCCGCCTGCGCCTGGAACAACTCCGGCACGGTCGCGGCCGGGATATCCCGCGCGGTGTCGTTCCAGTGCGCCAGTTCCCGTCGTTCGGCGGGGATCAGGACGTCGAGGGTGCTCAGGGGGCGGGCCGGGGCGGCGGCGGCCTGGCCCAGCAGCCGGGTCAGCCGGGCCGCCAGCGCCTCGATGGTGGCGTGGTCGAACAGGTCCTCGGCGTACTCGAACGAAGCACTGATCCCGGCCGGGGCACCGCCGGCGTCACGGTCCTGGCGGAAGGCCAGGGTCAGGTCGAACTTGGCGGCCCCGACGGGGACCGGCTCGGGCCGGACCCGCAGCCCGGGGAGCTGCCAGTCGACCGCACCGGTTTCCTCATCGGCGAGCATGACCTGGAACAGCGGGTGCCGGCTGGGCGACCGGGCCGGGTTGAGGACCTCCACCAGCCGTTCGAACGGGACATCCTGGCGGGCCTGGGCGGCCAGCACCGTCTCCCGGACTCGGCCTACAAGCTCACCGAAGCCCGGGTCACCGGCCACATCAGCCCGCAGCACCAGCGTGTTCACGAAGAACCCCACCAGGTCGTGCACGGCCTCATCAGTGCGCCCGGCCACCGGCGCGCCGACCGGGATATCCGTCCCGGCCCCCATCCGGGACAGCAGCGCGGCCAGCCCCGCCAGCATGATCATGAACACGGTGGCCTGATGTTCGCGGGCCAGCCGGTCCAGTACGTGGTGCAGGCCCGGGTCGGCGAGCTGCCACCTGAGCTCCCCGCTGGCCTGGGAAGGTTCTGCGGGGCGCGGCCGGTCGGCCGGCAGGGCCAGTTCGCCGGGGAGCCCGGCCAGCTGCTCCCGCCAGTACCCCACCTGACCAGATACCAGGCTGCCCGGATCCTGGTCACCGCCGAGCAGCTCTCGCTGCCACAACGCGTAGTCGGCGTACTGCACCGGCAGGTCGGGCCAGTCCGGCGCATGCCCGTCCCGGCGAGCCGCATAGGCCGTTCCCAGATCGGACATGAGGACCTGCACCGACCAGCCATCACCGGCAATGTGATGCAGCAGCACCACCAGCACATGCTCATCCGGGCTCACCGTGAACAACCACGCCCGCACCGGCAGCTCCACGGCCAGGTCAAACTCGTGCCGCGCCGCCGCCTGCGACCAGCCCGCCAAGATCCGCATGAGAAGCGGCCGCCACCGTGACCGGGACCTCCGCCTCCCCGGCCGGGATGATGCGCTGGTACGGCTCGCCGTCCTCGACGGTGAACACGGTCCGCAGTGCTTCGTGCCTGGCCACGACGTCACCCAGTGCGGCGGTCAGCGCGGCCGCGTCCACCGGCCCGCGCAGCCGCCAGGCGAACGGCAGGTTGTAGGCGGTGCCTCGCCCGTGGAACTGTTCCAGGAACCACAGCCGCTGCTGGGCGAACGACAGCGGCAGCCGGTCCGGCCGCGCAACCGGGACCAGCGGCGGCCGGGCCGCCTCCGCGCTGTCGAGCACCCCGGCCAGGGCCGCGACCGTCGGGTGCTCGAACACCGCCCGGACCGGCAGCTCAGCCCCCATTACTGCGCGGATCCGGGATACCAGCCGGGTCGCCAGCAGCGAATGACCGCCCAGGTCGAAGAAGCTGTCCTCCGCCCCTACCGCGTCGAGGCCCAGCACCTGCGCGAACACCTCACACAGCGCCTGCTCCCCGGCCGTGGCCGGAGCCCGGCCGCCGCCCGCGGCGTATTCGGGGGCCGGCAGGGCCCGCCGGTCCAGCTTCCCGGCCGGGGACAGCGGCAGCGCGGCCAGCACCACCACCGCGGCCGGGACCATGTACCCGGGCAGCACCCGGGCCGCGGCCGCCCGCAGCAGCGCCGGATCCAGCTCGGCGCCGGCCGCCGGGACCACATACCCGGCCAGCCGCCGGTCCCCCGGCCGGTCCTCCCGGACCGCCACCGCGGCCTGCCCCACGCCATCCAGGCCCGCCAGCACCGCCTCGACCTCGCCCAGCTCGATCCGGAACCCGCGGACCTTCACCTGATCATCGGCCCGGCCCAGGTACTCCAGCTGCCCGCCGCGCGTCCACCGGGCCAGGTCCCCGGTCCGGCGTAGTGCTGGATTGGCCTGGGCCTCCGGCCGCAGTGTTGGATTGGCCTGGGCCTCCGGCCGCGGCGGACGGGCACGCCACGAACCGCTCCGCCGTCAGCCCCGGACGGCCCAGGTACCCCCGCGCCAGCTGGACCCCCGCCACGTACAGCTCCCCCGCCACCCCCGGCGGGACCAGGCCCAGCCCCTCGTCCAGCACGAGCACCCGGGTGTTCAGGACCGGCCGGCCGACCGGCACCGCCGCCCCCGAAGGCAGCTCATCGGCCGGGCGGACCCAGAACCGCGCGCACCCCACCGTCGCTTCTGTCGGCCCGTACTCATTGACCACCGTCACCCGCGGGTACCGCTCCCGGACTTCCCGCAGCATCCCTCCCGGCAGCGCCTCACCCCCGACCACCAGGTCACCACCGGCGGCCCACCCGGCCACCCGGCCCAGCACCGGCAGATGACTCGGCGTCACCTTCACCAGCCCGAACCCCGCACCCCCTGCCCGGTCCAGTCCCTCCAGGCCCGCCACCACCACCGCGCCGCCCGACACCAGCGGCCCGAACAGCGCCGTCACCGTCAAGTCGAACGACACCGGCGAATGCAGCAGCGCCCCCCGCCCCGCACCCGGATACCCCTGCACTGCTGCCGCCAGGTAATTCACCAGCGACCGGTGCTCGATCACGACGCCCTTGGGGCGTCCGGTGGAGCCGGAGGTGTAGATCACGTACGCCGGGCAGGACGGCCGCAGCTCACCGCTCCGCTCGGCGGCGGCCAGGTTCCCGCCGGCCAGCCGGGAAACCGCGGTGCTGGTCGCGGGGTCATCGACCGCCACCTGCAGTACCCCGCCCGGCAGGTCGCGTCCGGCCGCCGCCGTGGTCAGCACCGCGACCGGGCAGGCATCGGCGAGCATGTAGGCGATCCGGCCGGGCGGGTAGTCCGGGTCGACCGGAACGTAGGCGGCGCCGGCCTTGAGCACGGCCAGGACCGCGACGATCATGTCCGCGGAGCGGGGCATCGCGACCGCGACCAGCTGCTCCGGGCCCGCGCCCAGCGACACCAGGTACCGGGCCAGCCGGTTCGCCCGCGCGTTCAGCCCGCCGTAGGACAGGTGCTCATCGCCGGTGATGACGGCGGGGGCGTCCGGGGTCCGGGCCGCCTGCGCCTCGAACAGCTCCGGCAGCGTCACCTCCGGTACCACCTGCGCGGTGTCGTTCCAGTGCGCCAGTTCCCGCCGTTCGGCGGCGGTGAGGACGTCGAGGGTGCTGAGCGGCCAGTCCGGGCGCGCGGCGGCCTGGGTCAGCAGCCGGGTCAGCCGGGCGGCCAGCGCCTCGATGGTGGCCGGGTCGAACAGGTCGGCGGCGTACTCGAACGACGCGCTGATCCCGGCCGGGTTGCCGCCGGGGTCGCGGTCCTGCCGGAAGGCCAGGGTCAGGTCGAACTTGGCGGCCACATCGGGGACCGGCTCAGCCTCGATATGCAGGCCGGGTAGCCGCCAGTCGACCGCGCCGACATCCTCATCGGCGATCATCACCTGGAACAGCGGATGCCGGCTCGGCGACCGCACCGGGTTCAGCACCTCGACCAGCCGCTCGAACGGCACGTCCTGACGGGCCTGGGCGGCCAGCAGCGTCTCCCGGACCCGGCCCAGCAACCCCGCGAAACTCGGGTCGCCGGACAGATCTGCCCGCAGTACCAGCGTGTTCACGAAGAACCCGACCAGGCCATCCAGCGCCTCATCGGTCCGCCCCGCCGCTGGCGCACCCAGCGGGATATCGGTCCCCGCACCCATCCGGGACAACAATGCGGCCAGCCCGGCGTGCAGCACCATGAAGATGGTCGCCTGATGCTCGCGTGCCAGCCCGGCCAGGGCGCCATGCAGGCCCGGGCCGGCGAGCTGCCACCGGATGACCCCGCCTCGCTGGGACGGCTCGGCGGGCCGCGGCCGGTCGGCCGGCAACGCCAGTTCGTCCGGAAGCCCGGCCAGCTGCTCCCGCCAGTACCCCACCTGACCAGATACCAGGCTGCCCGGGTCCTGGTCACCGCCGAGCAGGTCTCGCTGCCACAGCGCGTAGTCGGCGTACTGCACCGGCAGGTCGGGCCAGTCCGGCGCGTGCCCGTCCCGGCGAGCCGCATAGGCCGTTCCCAGATCGGACATGAGGACCCGCACCGACCAGCCATCACCGGCAATGTGATGCAGCAGCACCACCAGCACATGCTCATCCGGGCTCACCGTGAACAACCACGCCCGCACCGGCAGCTCCACGGCCAGGTCAAACTCGTGCCGCGCCGCCGCCTCGACCAGGCCGCCAAGATCCGCATGAGAAGCGGCCGCCACCGTGACCGGGACCTCCGCCTCCCCGGCCGGGATGATGCGCTGGTACGGCTCGCCATCCTCGGCGGCGAACACCGTCCGCAACGATTCGTGCCGGCCCGCCACGTCGCTGAGCGCCGCGGCCAGCGCGCTCTTGTCGAGCTGCCCCTCTAGCCGCCACGCGAACGGCAGGTTGTAGGCCGTGCCTCGCCCGTGGAACTGTTCCAGGAACCACAGCCGCTGCTGCGCGAACGACAGCGGCAGCCGGTCCGGCCGCGGCACCGGCACCAGCGGCGGCCGGGCTGTCTCGCCCTGGCCCGCCACCGTGGCCAGCGCGGCCGGGGTCGGGTGCTCGAACACCGCGCGAACCGGCACCTCCACCCCCAGCACCGCGCGGATCCGGGATACCAGCCGGGTCGCCAGCAGCGAATGACCGCCCAGGTCGAAGAAGCTGTCCTCCGCCCCTACCGCGTCGAGGCCCAGCACCTGCGCGAACACCTCACACAGCGCCCGCTCCGCGGCCGTGGCCGGAGCCCGGCCGCCGCCCGCGGCGTACTCCGGGGCCGGCAGGGCCCGCCGGTCCAGCTTCCCGTTCACGGTCAGCGGCAGCGCCTGCAGCACCACGATCACGGACGGCACCATGGACCCCGGCAGCACCTCGCTGGTGGCGTCCCGCAGCACGGCCGGATCCAGGGCCATTCCGGTCACCGGGACGACGTACCCGGCCAGGCGCTGGTCCCCCGGCTGGTCTTCGCGCACCACCACCGCGGCCTGCGCCACTCCCGGCTGAGCGGTAAGGACAGCTTCGATCTCGCCGGGCTCGATCCGGAACCCCCGGACCTTCACCTGATCATCGGTCCGGCCCAGGTACTCCAGCTCCCCCGCGGTGTTCCACCGGGCCAGGTCCCCGGTCCGGTACATCCGCTCCCCCGCCGCATGTGCTGGATTGGCCTGGGCCTTCGGCCGCGGTGCTGGATTGGCCTGGGCCTTCGGCCGCGGCGGACGGGCACGCCAAGAACCGCTCCGCGGTCAGCCCCGGACGGCCCAGGTACCCCCGCGCCAGTCCGGCGCCCGCCACGTACATCTCACCGGCCACCCCTGGCGGGACCGGCTGCATGTTCTCGTCCAGCACGAACACCCGCAGGTCGGGGATGGGTGTCCCGATCACGCTCGCCGTGCCCTGGCCGGCGGTGTCCACGACATGCCCGGTCACGTGCACCGTTGTCTCGGTAATCCCGTACATGTTCACCAGGACCGGGGCATCCCGGACGGCCCGCGCCCAGCGGGCGGCCCGGGCGCAGTCCAGTGCCTCGCCGCCGAAGATCACGTACCGTACCGCGAGCCCGGTACCGTCGCCCCAGCTGTCGGTCAGCTGGTAGAACGCCGCGGGTGTCTGGCTGAGGACGGTGATCTGCTCCGCGGCCAGCAGGTCCCTGAACTCTGCGGTTGACCGGGACACCAGGTACGGGACGATGACCAGGCGGCCTCCGGTCGCCAGTGCCCCCCACATCTCCCAGACCGAGAAGTCGAACGCGTAGGAATGGAACAGCGTCCAGACATCGGCTGGCCCGGCATCGATCCAGCCGCTGGTCATCGTGACCAGCCGGGTTACGTTCCGGTGCTGGACCACGACCCCTTTGGGGTGGCCCGTCGATCCCGAGGTGTAGATGACGTAAGCGGGATGCGCAGGCATCAGCACAGCGAGCCGTTCATCGTCGGCCAGGTCACCGTCAGCGAGATCCGATACCGCGGCCACCGTCGCCGGGTCGTCGAGGGCCACCTTAGTTGTCCCGCCCGGCAGGTCCCGTCCGGCCAGGACCGTGGTCAGCACCGCGACGGGGCAGGCGTCAGCGAGCATGAAAGCGATGCGGTCAGCCGGGTAAGCCGGGTCGAGCGGAACGTAGGCGGCGCCGGCCTTGAGTACGGCCAGGACCGCGACGATCATCTCCGGGGAACGGGGCATCGCGACCGCGACCAGCCGCTCCGGGCCCGCGCCCAGCGACACCAGGTGCCGGGCGAGGCGGTTCGCCCGGGCGTTGAGCTCGGCGTAGGACACCTGCGTGCCGGCGAAGGTCACGGCGAGGGCGTCCGGGGTCCGGGCCGCCTGCGCCTCGAGCAACTCCGGCAGCGTCACCTCCGGTTTCACCCGCGCGTGTCGTTACCGTCCTCCAGCACCCGTCGCCGCTCCGCCGGGGTCAGCCCCGCCACTCCCCGGCCGGCCGAGCCTCGTCGATGGCGGTTGGCCATGTGATCCTCATTCTGATGGACGATGCAGCCACACGTGCAGCGGCGAAGAGGGCTGCGTCGTTTCGGCGGAGGGGAAGCGTGTCAGCCGTCCTGGGCCTCGATCAGGCTCTTGGGGCGCATGTCGGTCCAGTTCTCCTCGGTGTACTCCAGGCAGCTGGCCCGAGAGTCCGTGTCGTGCGCGATGGTCCAGCCATCCGGTACCGGCTGGTCCGCCGGCCACAGGCTGTGCTGGCCCTCGTGGTTCACCAGCACCCGGTAGGAAGCGTCCGGGTCTTCGAAGGGGTTCGCCATGGTGATCCTCATTCCGATCGGCAATGCCAGAGGCGCGCAGCCTTCCCAGGCTGTCCGCAGCGGCTGACCCCACAAGCCCAGCCGACCGCCCCAGATGAGCCTCCCGCCCCGGCAGCCTCGCAGGCCCGCCTGCGCACCCGCACCTTTGACATTGCGCACGGACCGGGCCGAGGTTTCGTGGTCGTTGTGCGGCGTGGCTCAGACGCGCGCGGTGTCCTTGCCGAATCGCCAGATCGCGCCGCCAGCGAAGATGACCAGCCAGGCCACGACGTTGACCACCCAGGTCCACTGGACCCCGCCGCCGAGCAGCGGCGCGTGCACAAGCTGGTTGAGCCCGTACTCAGGACTCCATTTGGCGATCCCCTGCACCCCGCCCGGGAGCAGGTTGACCGGGATGAACAGGCCGCCCACGAAAGCGAACAGCGACATGATCAGGCCAAGGAGCTGGGGGACGGCATCGGCGGGCACCAGGAAGCCGATGAACAGCCCGAACGCGGCGAAAAGCAGCGAGCCGATCCAGACGCACAGGGCGCTTACGATCCACAGGTAGACGGGCATCGAGGCCTTGTGGGTCAAGATGCCGCCGACCACGTTCACGACAGTGATCGGGACGAGCCCGAGAACCAGCGCGGTCGCCACCTTCATGCCGATGTAGGCGGCAGGCGATAGCGGCGTCAGGCGGAGCTGCCGGCTCCAGCCCTGGGCACGCTCGACGGACACCCCCGCGCCCGTGTAGGTGGTCGAGAATATGGCGCCGTAAAGCGCAAGGCTGACCAGAACCCACGCCGCATAGTTCCCGTGGCCGTAGTTGCCTGTCGTGTTTACTTTATTCAGCCCGAAGGCGAAGAAGAAGATGACCGGCACGATGACCGTGATGATGACGGCGCGCGGGTTCCGCCGCAGCCGGCGGATCTCCAGGTTCAGCGCGGTCAGGTTGAAGCCGCCGAGGGCCGGGGACCGCCGTCCGCTCAGATCTGGCACTGACGTTGTGGTCATCCGATAGCTCCAGTGTTCACGCTGCCTGGCACGGCGTCGTCGCCGGTCAGTGCGAGGAACGCGTCCTCGATGCCGCGAGCGGTGATTTCAAGGTCCCGGGCTGAGGTGCGCGTCAGCAGGTACCTGGCCACCGCGTCGCTGTCGTTCGCATGGATGAGGACGGTCTCGCCGCGGATCTCCACGCTGTCCGCGCCGGGAATGGCGCGGAGCTCAGCCTCGCTGGGCTCGGCCATGGTGACCCGTACGGTGCGGCCCGCCGACATCGCCTTGATCTCGGACGCGGTGCCGTCGGCGATCTTCTGCCCGTGCCGCAGCAGGATGATCCGGTCGGCATAGGCGTCGGCTTCCTCCAGGTAGTGCGTGGCGAACAGCACCGTCCTGCCCTGCTCGGCGTCCTTGCGGATCGACGCCCAGAAGCTGCGCCGCCCCTCGACGTCCATCCCGGTGGTCGGCTCGTCCAGGACCAGCAGTTCGGGGTCGGAAACCAGTGCCATCGCGAATCTGAGCCGCTGCTGCTCGCCGCCCGAGCACTTTCCCACCCGGCGGTCCGCGATCTGGGTGATTCCCGCCCGGTCCAGCACCTCGGCGGCCGACTTGCTCTGTGCGAACAGGCTGGCGGTGTACTGCACGGTCTCCTTGACGGTCAGGTCCTTCAGCAGCCCGCCCGTCTGCATCACCGCCGAGACCAGGCCGCGGGTGACTGCCTGCCGGGGATGCATGCCGAAAACGAGCGCCTGCCCGGACGTCTGCCGGGACAAGCCGAGGATGATGTCGATGGTGGACGTCTTGCCCGCGCCGTTAGGCCCGAGCATCGCCACGATTTCTCCCGACGCGATGTTCACGTCGACACCCCGGACCGCCTGAACAGGCCCGAAGTGCTTTCTGACGTCCTTCAGCTCGACGGCCAGCGGCACAGTGCTCTCGATGGTGCGTCCGGGGCCCGTCCTGTCTGCACCTGTCACGACCCAAAGTCTTACACCATCGGGCACCCAGAGGACCAATGCCACGATAACGGGATACGGATTCCCGGAGCATGAGCGGCTGGCCGCCCGCGGCGCGGGCCTCGCAACCGGGAAGGTGCGATGGCCTTTGCGCCATGCGAGCGTGATGACGCGGCCAGCAGCTAGCCGGTCGCTGATCCGCGCGCACACGCTGATGGACAGTGAGCTGGCAAAGGGAGTGGCGAAATGACGGAATCCTCGCTCGCGCTGGACCAGGAATCGACTCGGTACCCGCTGTCTTTCACCCAGGAATGGTTCATC
The DNA here is from genome assembly GCA_963822765.1 of uncultured Actinomycetes bacterium. GTDB lineage: Bacteria > Actinomycetota > Actinomycetes > Streptosporangiales > Streptosporangiaceae > Palsa-504. The sequence goes on from CAWGJL010000007.1 coordinate 258,389, forward strand.
ACCCTGGATCAGGGTGATGAAGGCGGCACGTTCGGCCCCCGGTTCATGATCGTCAGCGCGCTGCGCGTGACCGGCCACGTGGACCTCGCGGTCCTCCAGGGCTCGCTCGACGACGTGGTCGCGCGCCATGAACTGCTCCGGACCCTGGTGGTCAGGGACGCTGATCCGCCGTATCAGATGGTGCTTCCGCCGTGCCGGGTGCCGCTGGAGGTCAGGGACCTGCCGCCGGTCACCGGCAAGTCCCGGGACCTGGTCGTCCAGGAACTGTTCCTTGAGGCCGAGGCAGGCTCGATCAGCGCCCGGCAGGTACCGCTGATCAAGGCGCTGCTGTGCAAGTTCGATGACCGCGACAGCGTCCTGCTCCTGACCGTGCACCACTCAGTATCGGACGGCTGGTCGATCCAGGTCATCTACCGTGACCTCGGCGCCTTCTACACGGCCCGGCGGGCCGGCATCGCGGCGGTGCTGCCGCAGATACGGCAGTACCGCGAGTACGCGGCCTGGCAGCGAGCCAGCGCCGCCAGCACCGCCGAGGACGGCGCGCCCAGATACTGGCAGCAGAAGCTTGACGGCGCGCGTGAATTCACGATACCGAATGACCACGGGCACCCGGACAGCTATTCCAGGCCCTACTCGATGCACGTCCACGACATCGAACCCGAGGTCATGAACGCCGCTGCCGCTCTGGCCACGGCGACCCGCAGCACCCTGTTCACGGTCATGCTCTCGGCCTTCTACATCCTGGCTCACCAGCTCACCGGCACCACCGACCTGGCGATCCGGGCCTTCACCGCCGGCCGGGACGAGCTGCAGTTCCAGAACACCATGGGGCTGTTCCTGAACTGCGTGCCCTTCCGTACCGACATCGCCGGCTGCACGAGCTTCCGCGACATCGTCGCGGCCACGAGGGAGACCTTCGTGGACGCCATGGCGCACGAGCTCCCGGTCAACGTGATCGAGCAGACCTTCCCCGACTTCATCAAGTCACGCGAGGACCTGCGCACGTCACAGTTCATCATCGCCAATCAGCAGGGCCAACTCGGCGCCAATCTCACCTTCCCCATCGCCGAGGGCGCCCGCGGGGTAATCGATCAGACGTTGCAGGGATCAGAGGTCCACGACATCCCGAGCGGCACGGTGTGGAATCTGTCCGCGCGACCGTCCGGCGAGCTAAACGGAGACGTGCTGTTCAACCTCGACGAATTCGACGAGAGCACCGTGGCGGGCTGGGCCGCCGGGCTGCGGCAGATCCTGGCCGGCGCCGTCCGCGAGCCTGACCGGGACTGGAGGCTGCTGGCCGGCCCCGCCTCGCGACAAGAAAACCGCGTTTAAGGCCCCGAGGTTTTCAGGCGCGGCCGGTGCCGGTGACCAGGGGTGCGGGCCAGGCGGCGGGGTCGGCCGGGTCGGCCGGGGCGGTGCGGCAGATGACGTAGTGGCGCGGGGTGATGGCCGTAGGGTGGTGCGCGAGGACGGCCATGCAGCGGGCGTGCGCCTGTTCCGGCGTGCGGACGGCGTCGGTGGCGGTCAGGCGGGCGACCAGCGGGCGGCCGCCGGCCGTAGCGAAGACGCGGGCCGCCGCGGGCGCGAGGGCGTCGTCCACCAGGCGCTGCACGTCGGTTACGTCGACCCGGCAGTGATCGACCAGTATCCGGTGCGGGGGGCCGGCGAGGGGTTCCAGCCCGATGAGTCCGGGCATCCGGCCGCCGGCCACGTCACCGTCCGCGGCGGCCACCAGCAGGCGTTCGACGGCCAGCAGCACCGACTCCAGTTCGGCCCGCGGCACCAGGCCGGCGTCACCGCTCCACATGTCCAGGCGCAGGCAGCCATCGATCTGGTTCAGGCGGAACCGGATCGGCAATGCGCTGACCGGCAGCGGCCGCCACCGCAGCTCGGTCCGGGCCAGCGCGACGTCGATCTCCTCGGGCTGGAACCCGACGCCGGCGGTGAGTCCGGACCACGATTCAGCGACCAGGCTGTTGAACCACGGGTCGTGGGGGGGCAGGCGCAGGCCCCGTTCGTGCCCGGCCAGTTTGTCCATGGCGTCCAGCTTGGCCGTGTCGTACCTGCCGTGCCGGCTGGCCTCTATCACCGCGGTCCAGGTGCGGCCGGCCAGCTCGTCGAAACCTCTCCCGGTGATCTCGACGGTGGCGATGGAGGACTGGGCCAGGGAGCCGACGTAGTTCACCAGGTGGCGCTCGAAACGGTTGCTGGACGACACGGGGAACACCAGCTCCGGGTAGCTGGCGCGGCGGGCGACCACGGCGCAGATGGCCGCGAGCACGATGCTGGACCGGCTGGTCCGGGTGCGCGCCGCCACCCGCCGCACGGCCATCGCCGCGGCCACCGACCACAGTTCCACCGCCAGCGACTCGCCGCTGGGCCGGGCGCCCGGCAACGCGTACAGGCAGTGGGGGATCCGCCGCGACTGCTCCCGCAGGTAGTCCAGTGCCGCGTCGGCCCTGCGCCGCTCGGCCGGCGTCGCCTCCAGCTCGGCCTGGTCCAGCGGCTGGTGGCCGGGCCGCCCGGCCGGCCCTCGCGCGGCATCGCCCAGCAGGCCGGCGAAGTCGCGCTTGAGGATCTCGATCGAGCCGTGGTCCACCGCCAGGTGCGTGAACGCGGCGGCGCACGCGATGACCCGATCGCCCGTGCCGGGAGCGATCGCCACCACCATGCGCACCGGCCGCGGTCCCGGATGGGGTGACTCGCGCAGCCACCGCACGAGCGCCCCGGCCACGGCGGGGCGGTCCCGCGGTCCCCACTGTCCCTCGCCGAGCGAACAGACCTCCAGCAGCTGGACGCCGGCCGCCGCGACCCGCTGGCGCGGTGGCTCGCCCGGCAGGTAGGTGGTGCGCAGGCTCTCGTGCCGCGCGATCAGCGCCGCGGTCGCCTCGGCCACGTCATCGGCGGACACCCCCGCCGGCACCGGGAGTTCGACGCACAAGATCGCGTAGAGGTGGTCTGGGTTCTGGCTCAGCCAGTCGTAGAGGTCGAGCTGGCCCAAGGTGAGCGGTCCCTCGCCGGCCCGCTCCCCGGCGAACTCGACCGGGATCGACCGCATCGGGGTCAGCCGCAGGCGGCGCCGGCGCTGACCGGTTTCGGTTCCGGTGCTCATCGCTGGTCAGCCGAGCAGCTCACGCAACGCGTCGGCCAGGCGCCCGTCCGTGCTGCACTCGTGTATCCGCTGGACAACCGTCACCGGCAGGGCCATGGCCGGCGGCAGGCCGAAGACGTCGACCGGCCCGGTATACGGCGATGGCCGCCAGTCGCGCACGGCGTCCTGGTTGGCCTGCCACACGCGCAGCGAGCGCGCGGCGAACTCGGGTGCCACGTCGTGCGGTACCAGGTCGCGCTCCTGCCAGCTGGCCAGGATCCGCGGCAGGTCCGACCGTCCGGGCGGCTGCTGCCACCAGGACTCGGTGCCGGTGCCCGGCGGTTCCAGCAGCTCATGGTCGATCGCGGCCACGAGCCGCACGTCGTCGAGCAGGGCGGCCATCTCATAGACGATCGCCGCGCCGATGGCACAGCCGCCGAGCAGATAGGGACCGGCGGGACATACCGCCCGGACCGTGTCGACGTAGGCAGCGGCCATCGCCGGCACCGTGCGACGGGGTTCGGCATCGGTGTAGAGGCCGACCGCCTGGATGCCGAACACAGCGAAATCCTCGCCCAGCGCATGGGCGAGCCCGCAGTACGGGCCGACCTGCCCGTGATCAGGGTGGACCAGGAACAGCGGATGACGAGTGCCGTCGCCGTCCTGGATCGCGACGAGCGGACCGGACAGCGACCCGGCATGGTCGCGCAGCAACGGTGGCCAGGCGTTCCACGGTCGGGTGTTCGGTCAGCACGTTGAGCGGGAGCTGGACGCCGAACTCCACCATGACCGCGTCGATCACCCGGGCGGCGTCCAGCGAGTTGCCGCCGACACCGAAGAAGTTCTCCCGGATCCCGACGGCGAAGCCGAGGACGTCCTGCCACTGCCGGGCCAGCCAGATCTCTGCCGGGTCCCTGGGGCGCTGGTAGCCAGTGTCGATCGGCTCGTTGAGGGCAGGGTTCATGGCGGGGTCGCACCGTTCTGGTGATAGGGGGCCAGCCGCCAGCGTTGGATCTTGCCGGCCGCTGACCGGGGGACCTGGTCGACGAACGTGAAATGCTTCGGGATCTTGTAGCCGGCCAGCCGGCGTCCGCAATGCGCGGCGAGTTCGGCCTTGCGCACGCTCGCGCCGGGGCGCAGCACGATATGCGCGGCGACCACCGACCCGAGCGTGTGGTGCGGCACGGCCACGGCGACCGCGTCGATGACTGCGGGGTGATCCCGCAACGCCGCCTCAACCTCGTCCGGGTCGACCTTCTCGCCGCCCACGTTGATGGTGTCGTGGTCGCGCGGTTCGAGGTAGAGATAGCCGTCCCGGTCCAGCCGGCCGTGGTCGCCGACCGTGGCGAACCCGTCCAGGGTGGTACGGATGGCCCGGCCGTTGACGTAGTCGGAGCGGCCGACCCGCTGCGGGGTCCGCATGAACACTGTGCCGGTCGTGCCGGGCGGGATCGGGTGGCCGGCGTCGTCCAGGATGCGGATCTGGGTCAGGAAGCCGCGACCGACCGTGCCGGGCCGGGCCAGCCATTCGTCGCCGCGGACCAGCGTCACGCCGATCCCCTCGGTCGCGCCGTACAGCTCGTAGACCCGGTTCCGGGCCGAGCAGGTCGATCCAGCCGCGTTTGGTGTCCGCGTCGCAGCGGGCCGCGGTATGCAGCATCGCCCGCACACTGGCGAAGCCCGCCGGGTCCGGGTCCGGCAGTCGCAGGATCTCCCGCATGTGCGCCGGGGTCAGCTGCAGCCACTCGACGGCGTACCGGCGCACCAGCTCGACCGTCCACTGCGCCGAGAAGAACGGCTGCAGGACGACGGTGTTGCTGTCCAGCAGGGCGTCCAGGAACGCGCTGAACGGGGCGGCATGGTACAGCGGACCGACGATGAGCTGCCGCTGCCCGCTGCGCCAGCCGGCCTGCCGGATCACCACGGACGGCGTCCGTGCCGGGTCGTACCGCAGTGGTCCCGGCCGGGCGGAGATCTTCGGAATGCCCGTGCTCGCGCCGGTGGCCAGCAGGTACGCAACGGTGCCCAATTGGCCTGGGCCTTCGGCCGCAGTACTGAATTGGCCTGGGCCTTCGGCCGCGGCGCTGCCGCCGGCCGCCTCGGCTCCGGCGGGCAAGTCCATCCGTTGCGGCCGGAGCTGGGCGTCCATCAGGTAGCCGTGCTCGAACCGCCGGCCTAGCAGGCCCAGCAGGGCGTCCCGCTCGGCCGGCGGGGTGCCCGGGTTCAGCGGGAAGACCGGTACCTCGGCCGTGAGCGCCGCCGCGATGCCGATGGCCGCTGGCAGGGTATTGCCAGCCAGCACGACGGCGCAGGACCGCGTGCGCCGGTCCAGCGCCGCGCCCAGCGCGTCGGCCGCGTCCGCGACCCGGCCGGCGAACTCCCGCCAGGACATGACCTGCTCGGCCAGGTCAGTGCCGAAACCGACGAGGGCCGTCCGGTCCGGCTCGGCACGGGCGGTGCCGGCGATCCGGCGGCGCACGGACAGGGCCATCGTTATCGCAGGATCTCGGCCAGCCGGCGGACATTGGCCGCGCTCATGAACTCATACACGTCCAGCGGCCTGCCGAACTCCGTCTCGATGGCAGCGATGATGCCCAGGGCCGACAGCGAGTCGCCGCCCAGTTCCAGGAAGTCGTCGTTCACGCCGACTGACCGCAGGTCCATCTGCGCCGACCAGATCGCCGCTACCCGGCGTTCCACGTCATCGCGCGGATCCTCGAACAGGATGCACCGGCCCTCGGCTACGGCCGACGCGAGGTACCCGGCGTCCACCGCGCCGCCGGTCACCGGCATGTGCTCCACGATCAGCACGCCGGCCAGCCCGCTGTCCTCGCCCAGCTCCCGGCGCACGTGGTTGCGCAGGATCAGCCCGCTCACGTACCCGGTCGGCTCGACGGCCGCGATGGCCACGTCCCGGCCGTCGTGGCGCACGATCGCGGTCTCGGCCCGGCGGACACCGGGATGCGCGGACAATGCCTCGGATATCTCAGGCAGGGTCATCACGGATGCTCTCCTGTCAGCAGATCGGTAACGAGCTCGTGCACCCGGGGGGCGCGGAGCAGGTCGTCGTGGCCGATGTCGAGCACGATGGTCCGCGCGCCCGCCACCGGCGGCTCGTAGCCGGCCGAGCACACGAACAGCGGGGTCGTCATGCGCATGCCGAACCCGCCCTCGCTCGCCAGAAGCAGGTAGTCCAGGTAGGCGGTGAACGCGCCGGTGAGTTCCTGGCGGAGGAACTCGTGCACGGACAGCCGGTCGGCAACCGCGCGGATCAACTGGTCGTACCGGTCGGTCAGGGCCGCCGCGATCTTCGGCAGGTCGCCCGGGTACGTCTTCACCAGCTGCGCCGACAGGGCGCGGGCGTCCGCCAGCTCGTCCGCGGTCAGGTGTCTGGCGTTGGACTCCAGCGCCGACATGAACTGGCTGGCCAGCGAGCCATTGGTGGTAGACACGGCGTCGAAGAGCACCACCATGGGCGGCGGCCCGGTCGCGGCGATCGCGTCGGCCAGACCGGTGGCCATCGCGGCACCGGCGCAGTATCCGAGCACCGCGCGCACCGGGCGGCCGGTGGCCAGGAGCTCATCCGCCCAGCGGCCGACGCATGCCGCCAGCGGGCCGGCGCCGGCCGGCCTGTAGTGGAGGAAGCAGGCGCCGGCCGGCACCCCGGCGGCCAGCTCCGCGAAGCCCGCCGCCGCGCGCGCTCCGGGATAGTCCAGGCAGGGGATCGAGATCAGGTCCCCGGCCGGACAATTGCCGCCAGTTCGTCAGCTCCATCAACCGGGCCTCCGTGCGAGTCCATGACCGTCGCCAAACTCTGGTAGTCGACCTTCCCGCCGGGTGTCCGGGGCAGACGGCCGACGTGCCGGAAGATCACGTGCCGGCTCGGTACCCCGAGCAACTCGACCAGTTGCCGGCGCTGCTGTTCATGCACGGCCGCGTCGCCCGCGCCGACCAGGTGCACCACGTCGTCGGCGCCGCAGATCACCGCGGCGGGGTGGCCCGGCCGTTCCACCATGCGCTCCAGGTCGTCCAGGCTCGTGCGGACGCCGAGCACCTTGACGATTCGCTTGGCACGCCCGGTCAGGTACAGGTAGCCCTCGCGCAGGTACCCCAGATCGCCGGTATCCAGAACGTCCACCTCGGCGCCGCGGCACAGGTCCGCGCGCCCGGTCGCGTAGCCGAGCATGACGCCCGGGCCGCGGTAGCGGACCGCGCCCTCACCGGGCACGGCCCGCGCGTGGGCCGGCGCTGGCCCGATCGTGATGGTGCCGCCCGGTACCGCGGTGCCGACCGATCCCAGGCGGCCCGGCAGGTCAGCCGGGTCCAGGCGGGCGATCCGGGAGGTCGCCTCGGTCTGGCCGTACATCACGAAGAACCGGCCATCTCGCTGGCCCATCATCCGTACCAGCCGCATGGTCAGGTCATCACCCAGCCGCGCGCCCAACTGGGTCATGGTGCGGATCTTGCTGCGGCCCAGCAGGTCGACGTGCGCCGGGCCGAACGCCGCGTAGGTCGTCGGCACCGCGGCGAACGACGTGGCACCCGAGCGGACCAGGTGATCCCACGTCGCCAACGACAGCGGCGACCGCCCGCCCAGCACCACGCCCGCGCCGGCCAGCAGGTGGCTGTTCAGCACCGACAATCCGTAGGCGTGCGTGATCGGCAGCGTAGTCGGGGCGCGTTCGGCCGCGGTGATGCCCAGCGCGCTGATAACAGCGGCGGTATTGGCGGCCAGCCCGGAATACGACAGCCGCACCGCCTTGGAGCTGCCGGTCGAGCCCGACGTGCCGAGCAGCAACGCCATATCCAGGTAAATCTCACCGGCCGACTGACTGGCTCGCTGGAAGACCGTGGTACCAGCGACCGGTTCCGCGGCCGGACGGTAGCCAAGATCGGCCAGCCCGGCCCCCCCGCCGGGCGCCGGGACCACGAACTCGGGTTGGTAGGCCGAGAGAATCTCCTCCGACGCGGGCAGAAACGCGACGGCGTGCCCCAGGCGCAGCGCCGCCAGATAAGCCAGCAGCGTGGGCAGATCGCGATCTCCCGCGCACAGCACCAGCGCCTTGCCGTCACGGCGCAGTACCCGTTCGGATTCACCGACCAAACCGGCCAGCTCACCGTAGGACAGCACGGCCTGACCTTCGAGATATAGAGCCGGGAAGGCCGGCCGCGCGTCGTCATGGCCCACCAGATCCAGCGTCGCCAGCGCCCAAGACACCATATCGATCGCGCCCAGCTCTTCCACTTCGAAACGGGGGTCTGGTGACTGTCCTCGCTGACCCTGCTGCCGAGACAAACATAAGCAGACGGCCGCGGGCCGCCCTCCTCCGAGATTGCCGATCATCGTGGTCGTCATCGGGCGAGCCTGACCAGCGGCGGGATCCGCGACGTGGCGCTGCCGACGCGCCGCTCGTCTTGCGCGGACGCGGCCCGCTATAGGCACGTGGACACTGCCCTGCATCGACCCACGCTGATATACGACGTGACGAGAAGTAAACGACCCGCCGGGCCGCGTTTCCGCAGCCAGCGGGCCGTTTCGCAGATGACGGGTGTTGGAGTTCGAATCAGCGTTCACTGTCCGTGCTTTGCGCAGGTGGCGGACAGCCTCTGGTAGAACCAGACGGTCTGGTATCCGTCGGTGCCCCGCGTACTGGGCAGCTGCGTGGCCAGATCGACATATGCCGTCTCGGCGTTGCGCAGGTCCGGCCAGCGCGAGCCGGCGAACTGGGCGCGGATCTTCTGGTAGTCGGCCACAGGACGTCTTGCGTGCTCAACGGGTACCTGCAGGCGACGAGGCCGCTATCCTGCGGCGCGGCCGAATGGGTGCCGCCGAGCACGCCGGCGAGCAGGGCGGGGATCACCGCGGCGGTGCCGATCGTGAAGCGGCGCGTGCGAGGCGAGAGATTCCTGATCGTCGGCGGCCGATGTGCAGCGAAGCGGTCGAACATTTCGGGACTGCTGCGCGATCAGGAGGTGCGCGTCGTCAAGCAGCTGCTGCGCGACGCGGACCGCCGCCTACTACGGCGACATCCTGCTCCCCGGCCGACCTCGACCGGGTGGCGGTCCCGCACGGGCGAGACGCTCCTGCCGCGTTAACATCGCGTCACAGGGTGGACGCGATATCGACGCCCGTCATCCTCCCCGCTGGTCAGGCATCCCCTAGCGGATGGGACGGTTACGAAATTTTTACAGTAAATGTCGTTAGGTTAACTGGCCTGCTACGAGTTTAAGCCGTAGCGTCTGCCGCACACCCATATATCTCCTGCATCTCTAGGACGCAGCAGGCCATTCGCTCTCCCGATAGCGCACTGTCGCCCGCCGGGCACGGGAGGCGACGCTTGCCGGGGCACGGGAGGCGAGCTGACTGCGCCTTCACCGCCCTCCGGCTTGCAGCATCAGCGCATCCTTAAAGGACGTAAGAAATGGGAAACCATGATGGCGCCAGCGCGAGAGCGCGGACCGGCGCGGCCAGCGGCGCCGAGAGGCCGGCCAGAGGTGCCAGGCCCGGCAGCCGGGGGCTGATAACGCTGTCAAACTGGCCGGTGTCGCGCCGGCTATTTTCGGTCATCGCCCTCGCGCTGGTTATGGGGCTGGTCTTCGGCGGCATGGAGGTGGCAAGCGCCAAAAGCAGCGCGACCCAGTTCGGCCGTGAACTTCAGCTGGCCAAGCTCGGCCAGCAGGGCGTGATCCTGGCGCAGGACCTGCAGAACGAGCGGGACTACACCGTCGGCCTCACCTCCGGGGGCGGCACCGGAGATCTCAACGCACTGCGCAGCGCGACCGACGCCGAGGCCGCCAAGTTCCTGGCGCTCGCCACCGGGGTCGACGGCTCCTACCCGGCGAACATCCAGGCCAGCGTGGCCGCGGTCCGGTCGGGGCTCGGCGGCAGCCTAGCCAGGCTGAGGAACACCGTCACGACGCAGTTCTGGGACAGGTCCCGCGGCTCGAGCATCGAGGGCCTCGGCGTTATCACCGAGTACGAGCCGCTCATCAACAACCTCATTACGCTTAACGACGAGCTCGCGCAGGGAATCTCCGACGCCAGCCTGGCCATCGACGTCCGCGAGCTGAACTTGCTCTCGCTGGCGAAGGACCAGGTCTCGCAGCAGCGCGGGCTCTTCCTCAACGCCTTCACGCAGAAGTTCTTCTCCGACGGCGTGCTCCAGGCATTGATCTCGGCACGGTCCGCCGAGCAGTCCGACGAGGCGGGATTCCTCGCGGCCGCCACGCCGGCGGAGCGGCACGCCTTCGACACAACGGTCGCCGGGCCCGGCGTCAAGGAGGTGAAGCGGGCAGAGGACTACTTCCTGATCGACGGCGGCGGTGACCTGAAGGACCCGTTCCTCAGCTCGAACATCAACACCGAGACTGTGGGGTTCAGCGTGGCCCAGGCCCCGGTGTCCTGGTACCAGGCCGCCTCGCAGAAACTCGATGAGACGCAGGCGGTCGAACAGGGAATCGCGCAGGACGCCGTCGCGCGCGCCGAGTCGCTGGAGCATGGCGCCGGGCAGTCAGCGCTGCTCATCTCGGTCAGCGTGGTTATGGTGCTGCTGATCGTGCTGGCGGCGGCGCTCCTCGTCGCCAGGTCGCTGGCCGCGCCGCTGCGCCGGCTCCGGGCAGAAGCGCTCGACATCGCCACCGTGCAGCTGCCGCAGCGGATGAAGCGGCTGAGCGAGTCCCCGGACACCGAACTTGAAGTGGCGCCGATTGACGTGCTGACCTCCGATGAGATCGGCCAGGTTGCCAGGGCCTTCGACCAGGTGCATGCCGAGGCAGTGCGGCTGGCGGGCAACGAGGCCATGCTCCGGACCAGCTTCAACGCGATGTTCGTCAACCTGTCCCGGCGCAGCCAGACGCTCATCGAGCGGCTGGCGCGGACGATCGACTCACTGGAGCAGAACGAGGACGACGCCGACCGGCTGTCCAGCCTGTTCTCGATGGACCACATGGTCACCCGCATGCGCCGCAACTCGGAGAACCTGCTGCTGCTGGCCGGCCATGACGGCGCGCGCAAGTGGAGCGAGCCGGTGTCACTGGCGGATGTGGCACGGGCCGCGACCTCGGAGATCGAGCACTACCGCAGGGTGGTGCTCAGCGTGCAGCCCAGCATCGCGGTCGCCGGGCTGGCGGTCTCCGACGTGGCGCACCTGCTCGCCGAACTGATCGAGAACGCGACGCTGTTCTCGCCGACCGACACCCTGGTTCAGGTATCGGGGCACGAGCTGAGCAGCGGCGGCGTCCTGATGGAGATCATCGACAAGGGAATCGGCATACCCGAGGAGCGGCTGGCCGAGATGAACTGGCGGCTGCAGACCACGCCGGTGATCGACGTGTCTGTGTCCCGACACATGGGCCTGTTCGCAGTCGCGCGGCTTGCCGAGCGGCACGGCGTGAAGGTCCGGCTGCGCCCCGCCAGCCCCCAGGGGCTGAGCGCGCTGGTCTGGCTGCCTGCCCCGGTCATCGAGCGCACGGCCCCGTATTCCGGCGGGAGGGCGCCGCAGGCCGCGCAGGGCGGCGGCGGCATCCAGGGCAGGCGGTCGCCCGGCCAGCTCGGTCTCGTGCGCGCGATCACGGACGATGAGCCAGGAAGGGGCGCTACCGAGGACACCGGCGGCAGCCTGGTGAACGCCGGACAGCAGCCGATGAACTGGTTCCATACCCGCCGGGACCGCGTGGCCACCGCGCTGGCCGGCTCGGGCCGCGACGGCCAGACCGACACCGGACTGCCCGCGCGGGTCCCGAACGCCAACCCCCTGCACAGCCCGGGGAATGGCGGGCAGCCCGCGGACGCGCAGGAACCGCCGAGCTTAACCCGGACACGGTCGTGCCCGGATGAGCAGCCTGCAGCGGGGCCCGCACCGGGCGGCAGACGGGCGGCAGACGGAAGAAGGGACCACGATGAGTGACATGTAGCAGCTTGTTCATCCCCCCATGGCGGCACGCCTCGTGGCACGAGGGGGTCGTGCCCGGTGCGTTCGCCGACGCGGAACGGTACGGCGCGCTGGCCGAGGCCGACGCGGCGCTGCGGCCCTGGACTCCGACGCGGCCTCGCCCAAGTGCTCGCCGGCGGCCGGCGGCCAGGTCTGGGTCTCTCTGCGGCGAGCGCCCGCACAGGTCCGGCAGGCGCTCGCCCGGCGGCCCGACTCCCGCCGCGGCTGCCAGGCGGGTAAGCGAAAAGCGAGGTACGTTCTTGTCTTCTCTTGCGAAAACAGCAGGCTTCAGGAAGAGAGCAGGCCTGACCGCGGCGGGCCTTAGTGCCGCGCTGCTGATCGCGGCCTGCAGCCCGGGCAGCAGCCCCATCTCGGCGCCGACCGCTGCGAGCCCCGCACCCTCAAGCTCAAGCTCAAGCGCCAGCGCGCCGTCCCTGACTGTCAGTGACATCAGCCCCACGTTCAGCGCCCTGAAGGCGCTCGCCCCGCTCGCTCCGGAAGGCAAAGGCAACGTGGCGGTCATCCTGCCGGACACCACGTCGTCCACCCGGTGGCTTGCATTCGACGCGCCTTACCTGAAGGCCGCGTTCGCGGCCGCCGGGCTGCCGTCGGCGAACCTCACCGTGCAGGACGCCCTCGGCAGCGACGCCACGCAGGTGAGCATGGCGCAGTCGGCCATCACCAAGGGCGCGACCGTGCTGATCATCTGCCCGCTCGACTCGGGCACCGGCGCGCACATCGAGCAGCTCGCCAAGGCGGCGGGGGTCACGGTCATTGACTACGACCGGCTGACACTCGGCGGGACCCGCGGGTACTACGTCAGCTTCGACAACGTCAAGGTCGGCACGGTCATGGGCCGCGGGCTGGTCTCCTGCATGTCCGACTGGGACGTGAAGGACCCGAACGTCATCGTGATGAAGGGCGCGCCGACCGACAACAACGCGACCCTGTTCGCCCAGGGCTACGACAGCGTCCTCGCGCCGTTCTTCGCCTCGGGCACGTACATGTTCGTCAGCGACCCGCCTGGCTCCTGGGACCCCACCCTGTCACTGAGTGAATTCCAGGAGCAGTTCACCGCCCACAAGAGCATCAACGCGGCGCTGACGCCGAACGACGCGAACGCCGCGGCGATCATCGACTACCTGAAGACGCACGGCGTAAAGCCGAGGACCTTCCCGACCACCGGGCAGGACGCCTCGCTGGCCGGCCTGCAGAACATCCTGGCCGGCTACCAGTGCGGCACGGTGTACAAGCCAATCTACCTTGAGGCCGGGGCCACCGCCGCGCTCGCGATGTACCTGCGTGCCGGCCGGACTCCGCCGCCGTCGCTCGTCAACGGCTCGGTCACAGACGTGGTGGCCCAGGTCCCCGTCCCGTCCATCCTCGCCAACCCGGAGTGGGTCACCATGGCGAACATGAACGACACCGTGATCAAGGACAACTTCGTCACCGCATCAGAGCTCTGCGCTGGCCAGTACGCGTCCGTGTGCAAGGCTGCCGGGATCTCCAGGTAACTCATTCCGGGGCTGGTCACCGCGACACGGCGGCCAGCGCGGCGCGGATGACGTCCTCGGCCGCCGGGTGCCCTGTACCGCTTCAAAACTGTCGTCACAGGTCTGGCCTGCAGATTCGGCGAGTTAGTTTCGCGGCGCGGTGGTACTCATTGATCGCACCGCCAAGTACTTTCCGGCGCTGCACCGGTGCGTCCAGCGGGATGACGATCATCTCGTCGTGATGGGTGGCCGCTGGTGCCGGGATTGGTGCGGGCGGTGCCCGTTGTAGTGCCTGGCGTAGGCCCGCAGCACCGCTCGCAGGTGACTCTCGCTGTAGATCAGAATCCGGTCAGTGCACTCAGACTGGACGGTCCGTATCCAGCGCTCGGCGTAGTTGTGGGTGCCGAAACCTGCGCCAGCTGGGCAGATGCTCTGCAGATCGCGGTTGGCTCGGTCCCGTGTTCGGGTGCCGCGGGCAGGTCTTGGTCCGGCTGGAGATGGGATGATCTTCGGCCTGTGGGCTTGAAGCTGATTTTCCTGATCGTGTCCCGTGCGGTGTCGGTGCTGGGCTTGTCGCGGCGGGAGTCGTGGTGGAAGGACGCGGAGATCTTGATGCTGCGCCATCAGCTCGCTGTCGCCCAGCGCGAGCGGCCTCGCGCTCATTCGCGTTTGACGTGGCCGGACCGTGCGTGGCTGGCGCTGCTGGCCGTGACGTTGCCCGCCGGCCGCCTCGCCGCGATGCGGCTGATCGTCACTCCCGGCACGATCATGTGATGGCACCGCGACATCGTGCGCCGCCGGTGGGCGCGTGTCGCACGGTGGCCGCTCCGGCCGTCCGCCGGTGCACCGCAACGTGCGGTCTGTGGTGCTACGTCTGGCGAGGGAGAACGAGTCCTGGGCTACCGGCGGATCCACCGCGAGCTTGCCGGACTGGGCATCACGGTCGCGCCGTCCACGGTCTGGCAGATCCTCAAGAGCGCCGGGATCGATCCGGCGCCCCGCCGGGACGGCCCGGGGTGGGCCGAATTCCTGCGGTCCCAGGCGCAGGGGATCCTGGCGCTGGACTTCTTCACCGCCGACCTGCTCAACGGCGCCAGGTCTATGTCCTGGCCGTCATCGAGCACGGCTCCCGCCGCGCCCGGATCCTTGGCGCCACCGAGCACCCCGTCCAGGCCTGGGTCGTGCAGCAGGCACGGAACCTGCTGATGGACCTGGAGGACACCGGGACACGGGTGAAGTTCGTGGTGCATGACCGGGACGCCAGCTTCACCGCCGCGTTCGACGCAGTGTTCCAGGCCGCTGGCGGCAGGATTGTCCGCTCCGCCGTTCAGGCACCGCGGATGAACTCGGTCATGGAGCGATGGATCAGCAGCTGCCGGCGTGAGCTGCTGGACCGGACCTTGATCTGGAACCAGCGGCACCTGATGATCGTCCTGCGCGAGTACGAGCACTTCTACAACACCCACCGGCCGCACCGGACCCTTAAGCAAGCCGCGCCGCTACGCCCGCTACCGAACGGCGTCACCGACCTGGACCATTTCCGGGTTCAGCGGCGTGACCGCGCCGGGGGCGTGATCATGAAAATCGCCTGGTGGCATAGTTTTTGGCACCCACAGGTCCGGACACCGTCCGCTATGCGTCCGTGGACACCGCGACATGTCGACTCACGGTGACACAGAGCGATACATAGCGTGACAAGAAGAAAACGGCCCCACGGGAGCGTTTCCGCAGCCAGGGGGCCGTTTACGCAGGTAGTGGCAGGTGTTGGGTTCGAACCAACGTAGGCTGAGCCGACAGTTTTACAGACCGCTCCTGCTTGCACCTCTACATGGGTCCTGACCTGCGAAAACGACCCCGCATGGCCCCCGGCCGCGACGCTGCATGTCATCTATATGTACGTCCGCAGGCCATCCGCGCCGCCGATCCTGCGGACAGCCACGTACAGGCCCGTACAGCACCCCAAAAACCGCAGGCAGAAGCACCTCCGGCCGCCGGGCTCCCCTCCGCCGGAAACGACCGCGCGAGCACCATCCGCCGGACGTTTCCGCGGCGGCGGTAGACGCAATGGGGACTGTAATTTCAACGACAGAGCCGTTAACTTGACAGCCCCACGCAATGCCATGTAGTAGTGCGCGATCGCGCGGGTGGGCCTTCGGCGGCGCGGCGAGCGCCCGCCAATTCCGGCTACGGATTGTTTTCGCCGACGGGGTTGCGGGGCTGTGATGGCCCGGGCTCGGTGTGGTGTCCAGCTGCATGAGCTGGACGGGTTCGGAGTGGCGTCAGCGGCGTGTTGCGACCGAAGAGCGGTGTGGCAGCGGCGGCCCGGCGGGGGCCGGCGGCGGCGATGGCGCAGGCGGCGGCAGGGCGCAAATCTGGACGAGTTCAGGAAGTGCGCCCGCTTTTAGCGGCGCACGAGCCGGAACGCAACGTCGTAAGAGCCTGCGGCTTCCGCTGCATGGACCCACAAAATGCCCAGCGCTTCGGTCAGGCGCGCTCGCGCCAGCGGGCCGATGTCCAGGATGTCGCTCCAGCCGAGCTCCCGGCACAGGGCAATCACCTGCTGCACGGCCGGGGGGTGGTCACCGCAGACCAGCAGGGTCGGCGGCCCGTCGGGGAACGCGGGATCGACCATGTCCGCGGCGTTGAGGATGTTCAGGGCCTTGACTACGTGTGCCTGCGGCACCAGCCGCTGCAGCAGTTCCCCGCCGGAGTCCTCGTGTCCGAGCAGCAGCTGCGTCGTCCCCTGCGCGTCCCTGCCCTCCGGGTCGCTGGCGTCCAGCATGGTGACTCCCGCCGGGAGCACGGCAGCCAGCTCGGCGGCCACGGGTCGCAGGGCAGGGAAAGGCAGGGCGAATACCGCGAACTCCGCGTCGGCGGCAGCCTGCCGGTGCGAGCCGAGCGCTATCGCCGGGGTGCCAGCGAAGCGCCCGGCGACCCCGGGGTCCTCCGGGCGCCGGCTGCCGACCGTCACCGTGTGGCCGCGGACCGCCAGCCCCGCAGCGAGCACCTGACCGACACGACCAGTGCCGAAAACCGCGACGCGCAACGCCGCCTCCTTCTTCGTGCTGCTGTGAGATCATGACCGTTCCATCAGCGGCCGGGAAGTGTCAATCCCGTGGGCGAGACGAAGCGAATCGCCTCACCGGCGCAGTCAGCCGCTGCGGACCTGGCTGACCAGCTTCCGCGCCGGGCTGTTCGTCCCTGTCCGCCGCCCGCTGGGCATCGCCAGTCACTGGCCTCGGGCCAGCCGGGCCAGCTCCTGCCCGGGAACATCACCGCCGTCAGCGTCCCCGGCTGCTGTGCCGCGCCAGCGTCTGTCCCCCGACGGCGGCTCCTGCTGCCTGCGCGAAGCCCTGCGGGGTGCCAAAAGTCTGCTGTTCCTGTGAGCTGGGGCGATGCGCCAAGGTCAGCCCGTAGGACATGATGATCGGCCGTGTCCCTTCGCCTGCTCTACCTGATCTTCATTCGGCTCTGCGGCTGGCTGGTCCTGCTCGGCCGCTCATCAGCGTCCGTCAACGCGGAACTGCTGGTGCCGCGGCACGAGGTCGCCGTGCTGCGCCGCACTAAGTTCCGGCTCCAGGCCTTAAGGCGGAACTTCGGCGGACGGGGCTGGTGAGCCCCTGTGCGTCGGCATCCGCGCGCCGGCCTAGAAGACGAAAACGACGAGCACCGTCAGCGCCAGCCAGAGCAGGCCCAGCGCGAGCCCGGCGGTGGCGAGGGCGGCACCGCGCCCGCCCGTGCGCCGGATCCGGCGGTGTGCACCTATGCCCAGGATGACCGCGGCGATCGTGGCTGGCAGCAGCGGGATGAGGCCGCAGGCGAAGGAGGCTACCGCCATCGGATCGGCCCGCGGGACGGCTGCGGGGGGTGACGGGGTTCCCGGCGGCCCGGCGGGCAGGTCGGCGGACAGTGCGGCAAGCTCAGCGTGGGTCAGCGAGCCGTAGGCCCGCTGCACCCTCGCGCTGTGCTCGTCCCTGGTCAGGCGGCCCTCGGCGAACGCTGCGCTGAGCATGTCAACGGCGTGTTCCCGGTCCGCGTCCGAGGCCCGCGTCATGGCGGTGCCGCCGGCTGGCACACCGTGCCCTGGTCCTGCGGTCATTGCCAGCCCGGCATGCCGGGGCATGCCGGCGAGCCAGTGGCCGAGCCTGGCCGGGTAGACGTCGAGCCGCCACGGTACGCACTACCGCCGGCATCGCCGGCTGAGGCCCAGGACGCGCCGACCACCTCAACGCCAGCACCGGCCAGGAGCAAACCCCGGTCCGGCTCCTGCCTGGCAGCGCCGGGGCGGCCCCCTCTCCTCAGCTCGCGGGGCCCAGTCCGGCGGAGCGGACGGCCGCGGTGTCGTGGACGTGGCGGATCAGCGTGATCCGTCCGGCGGCGACGTCGAACTGCTCGGCGATCCGCAGCGTCCCGAACGGCAGGGTCATGTCGTAGAGCAGCAGCGCGCCGGTGGTGTTGCCGAATTCGGCGAGGGTGCGTATATCGCTGGCCATTTCCCCGGGTCATGCGCGCGGCGGCGAGGACCTCCTGCTTGGTGGCGTAGTGGTTGACTGGTACGTCGATGTGGAGGCCGTCGCTGGGCAGCTCGCCTGCCTGGTCGAACTGGCCGGGCCGCCAGGCTCGGTGGTATGCGCGGGCGACCCGCAGGGCGGTGCCGTCGTCGGAGGGTTCGGTCATCGTGTCAGCCTTTCGCCTTTGCTGTCCGGCCGGCCGGGGGGCCGGGTGTCTGCGGAGCCCAGTCCGGGTGGGCTCGGGGTTAGGGCAGCCGGGCGGCGGCGGCGAAGATGACCGCCCCGCCGGTGTAGTGGCGGGTGTCCCACGTATTCTCCAGGGTCTGCTGCCAGCGGTGGAGCACCTCGGCGGGGACCGCGCCGGAGGCGGCGAGCCGGGTCAGGCTCGGAGCGAGCAGGCGGCGCAGGAACGGGTAGTCTGCCTCGACGAACCTGGCGTCCAGGGTGATGTCGGCGAAGCCCGCGGCGGTCAGCAGCCGGCGGAGCCCGCGTCCGGCCCAGCCGTCCGCGGCAGCGTCGATGGCGGCGTCGAGTACCTGGCGGGTGGTGGCCCGGTCGGGGTGGTCGACGGCTAGCGTGCCCAGGTCGAACTCCACCAGGGCGATCCGCCCGCCGCGGCGGGTGATGCGGGCCATCTCGGCGACCGCCCGGGCGGGGTCGGGCACGTGCTGGAGCAGGGTATCCGCGCGGCAGCGGTCCACCGAGTTGCCGGGCAGCGGCAGGCTCAGCGCGTCGCCGGCGCGGAAGGTGACCGGCAGGTCCCGCGCGGCTGCGCGGCCGCGGGCTTCGGCGATCATGGCCGCGCTGGCGTCGATGCCGGTCACTGATCCGCCGGGAGCGACGCGGCGGGCCATCTCCCGCGCGTCCTCGCCGGGCCCGCAGCCGATATCGGCGACGGCCAGCCCGGGCCGCAGCCCCAGCGCCTGCACTGCGAGCGACTTGGCGATGCGCACGCCCGGCAGGGCACGCGCGTCGTCCATCCAGCCGATCAGCGCCGCCGGGTCCGGGGCGCGGTCCACCGCCGGGAACTCCGCGATGTCCGGGCCGCCCGCGCCGGCTGGCGGCGCCGCCGCTGCCTGGCCGCGTCGCGGATGCCCGGCCGGTTCAGTTTGCGCAGGACCGGGTGGTGGCCGCCGATCGCCGGGCGGGGCGAGGGAGGGGGGTGATGTCATGGCGTGTTCTCCTCACGATGGTTCACGGGCCTTTGGGGGAGCGGGCCGGGATGGGGCCTGTCGGCCGGCTCCGCGCGGGACCGCGGTGTAGCCGGCCTGAGCCGCAGCCGGGGTGCGGGCGGCGCGGTTGATGATGCGACCACGGCGGCAGGGTGAGCGAGCATGGGGTCGTGCCCGCTGCCGATCTTGATGAGAGCGGCGCCGAGGCGGCCGGCGGTGGCGGCCGGCCAGCTGTCCAGCGCGCGGCGGTCCGGTCCGGGCACGCTGGCGGTGATGAGGACCAGGTGAGGCGCCCGCCGCGGGCCGGGGCCGCCAGCCCGGCGGCGACCGCGCCGCCGGGCGAATGCCCGGCGGTGACGGCCCGCTGCCAGCCGGCCCGGTCGAGTTCGCCGCTGGCCGCGCGGATCAGGTCGTCGAGGGTGAGCATCCCGAGCGCCTCGGGGCGGCTGGCGGTGCCGTCGCGGCCGGGGAGGCCGGCGGCCAGGGACGGCAGGGTGAGCAGCGGGGCGCCGTCGTCCCGGGCCCAGGATCCGTGGTGGGCGCCGTGGGTGTGGAGGATGCCGTCAGCATCTGGCCCGGTCATGACCGGCTCGGCAGGGCGGGGAACGGGGTCGCGGCTCGCGGTGCTGTGAGCCATTTGCCGAGCTGGTTGAGGTACTCGTCGAGCTGGTCGCGGGTGGCGGGGTCGGTGAGCTGGCCGGCGGTGTCGAACTTGCCGCTGGCCCGGCCGATTTCCAGCGGCGGCAGCGGTAGGCAGTAAGCGCCGAGGCCGTGCAGGACGTGCCGGACGGCGGCCTGGGCCTGCCGGGTGCCGCCGGTGCCGAGGGTGGCCCCGGCGGTCGCGGCCGGGCGGCCGCGCAGCGGTTCCCGCGGGTCACGGGACAGCCAGTCCAGGGCGTTCTTCAGGCCGCCGGGGATGCTGAAGTTGTATTCGGGGGTGATGATGAGCAGGGCGCCGGCGGCCAGGATGCCGTCGGCGAGTCTGCGGACCTGTGCTGGCTGGTCGTGTGCCTCGAGGTCTTCGTCGAAGACCGGGATGCCGGCCAGGCCGGTGAGGTGCAGGCGCAGGCCGGGCGGGGCCGCCGCCCGGGCCGCGCGGGCGAGTGCCCGGTTGAGCGAGGCGGCGCGCAGGCTGCCGATGAGGGTGAGGACGTCAGTCATGACAGGCGGCTTTCTGGGGCGGGGGATGGGTCTGCCGCCCGCGGGCGGCGGGCGAGCCGGAGCAGCGCGAGGCCGCTGAGCGCGACCAGCGCCGAGCCGGACAGCGCGAAGCTGGCGGTCAGGCCCCAGGCGCGGATGGCCAGCGCGGCCAGGGGCGGGCTGATGGTGGTCGCGGCGGCGATGCCGGTGTACCACAGGGCCATGGCCTTGCCGAGGTGCTGGCCGGGGACGCGGGCCTGCAGCAGCGCGATGAGCGGGATGTCGGTGGCGGCCGAGGCCAGGCCGGTGCCGGCCATCAGCGGCAGCCCGGCAGCGAGACTGCTGGTGCCGCCGAGGAACAGCCGGAACCCGCCGAGCACTGCCCAGGCGCGCGACGGCCATCATCGCCAGGCGGCGCAGCCGCAGCCGGGCCAGGGCCAGCGCGCCGGCCAGTTCGGCGATGCCGGCGGCGCCCTGCAGCAGGCCGAGGGTCCCGGCCCCGCCGTGCGCGCGGGACACCCAGGCCGGCAACCCGACGGCGAGGAAACCGCTGGCCAGGGTGAGCGCGGCGACGAAGGTGGCGAGGACGAGCAGCACGTCCGGGGCTGAGCGCACCGCGCGCCAGCCCGCAGCCAGGTCCCGCCGGATCCCGGGGTCGGCCGGGGCCGGCCCGCCCGGGGGTGCCAGCCGGATCGCGGCCAGGGTGGCCGCGGAGACGGCGAAGGTCGCCGCGTCGGCCGCTGCCACGCCGGGCATCCCGGTGACGGTCAGCAGCGGGCCGAGCAGCAGCGGGCCGATCCCGAAGCTGGCCATGAAGCAGGCCTGCATGATCGCGTTGGCCCGCAGCAGCTGCCCGGCGGGCACCAGTGCAGGCACCAGCGCCAGCCGGGCCGGGGTGAACAGGGCGGCCGCCGAGCCCTCGGCCAGGGCGAAGCCCGCCAGCGCCCAGACCGGCAGCCGCCCGTGAACGAGCGCTGCCCCCAGCGCCGCGAGCAGGGCCAGGCGGATAAGGTCGGCGCCGATCATCAGCCGCCGCCGGTCGTGCCGGTCGGCGTAGGACGCGCCGGCCAGCGAACCCGCCAGCAGCGGCGCGGTAGCGGCGCTGGCTACCAGGGCGACCCCGGCCGCCCCCCGGCTCTGCAGCGCGATCCAGACCAGGGCAGTGGCAAACAGCCCGTCGCCGAGCCGGGAGACCGCCTGGCCAGCAGCCAGCAGCGCGAACGGCCGGGACCGCAGGGCGGGCCCAGCAGCGCCGGGGGCGGGCCCGCCGCCCGCGCCGGGCGGGCCCGGGCTGAGCGCTGGCGTCGGGGCGGCCGGTGTGCTCATGGGCCCACTGTCGGCCCGGCATACTGATCAGATCAACAGATTCGGCAGAAGGTGAAACAGTTGGCGGACGGGATCCGGCTGACGTTCCCGCCCCAGCCGCTGGAGCAGATCCGGCTGGGGACATCGAGGGTCCTGGAGGCGGCACAGTCCTGGCACGTGCTGACCGACCCCTCCCATCACGCCCTGCACCTGCCCTGGGTGCGGGCCTGCCGCCAGCTGCCCGCAGGCCTGCGCCAGCAGCTGCGCGAGCACTCCTGGGCCGTCCGGACCTACCTGCCGGCCTTCCTGGAGGCCGGCATCGCCCACCCCGATTCCACGATCGAGGAGGAGATCGCGCTCATCCGCGCCGTCCCGGCGCGGCAGCTGGCCCCCGAGCTCGTGCTCACCCTGGTCGACTGGCCGCGCGGCGATGACCTCACCGACCCCGGCGTGCAAGACCTCATCATCGGCGCGGGCCGCGACCAGCACGACGCGGCACGGCTCCGGCGGATCTTCGCCGACCCCGGGCGGGTCCGCGACCAGCTGCTCACCGTGATCGAAGACTACTGGCAGGCATGCTTCGCAGCCGAGTTCGAGCGCCTGGAACCCGGCCTGCACCAGGCCATGGAAGACGCCGCCCGGCACCTGGCCGCAGCGGGCCCGCTCGGCCTGCTGCGCGAGCTGATCCCCGAAGTGATCCTGGACCCCGCCAGCAGCACCGTCCTGATCCCGCGGTCCCACCACCACCAGGTCGCGGTCGGCGAACACGGCGGCATCACCCTGGTGCCCAGCGTGTACGCCTGGCCGCACGTGCGGGTGACCTGCGACCACCCGCCCTGGCCGCTGACCCTGATCTACCCCGCCGACCCGCTGACCCGGCCGCTGGCCGCAACCCTCACCCCCGGCCAGCTCGCCCGCCAGCTGACCGCCATCGCCGCCGCGCCGCGCCTGGAACTCCTCCGGCTGACCAGCATCGAGCCGCGCAGCACCCAGGAACTGGCCCGGCTCACCCAGCTTTCGCAGGCCGCGGTCTCCAAGCACCTGCAGACCCTGCTGGCCGCCGGCCTGCTCACCCGCACCCGGCACGGCTACTACGTCCTCTACCAGGCCGACCGGGAAACAATCAGCGCCTTCGTCCAAGCCCTGGGACGGGAACTCAACGCCCTGCCCCCGCAAGCCGCGCCAGGCACCGGATGACGCCGGACGACCCAGCGAACCCGCAGAGTCTGTGGCGATCGCCGGGCCCGGAAGAGGGCGGCACTCCGCCTGCGCGGGCGTGGCCGGAGTGGGCCTATAGCGCCGCATGACCCAGCCCGGCGGCCAGTTCCTGCATCTGCGCGTGGTACACAGGATGAAGTCCTGCTGCGTGACCAGGCCGCCATGGGCGATGCCGGTGCTCGGTGATACGGCGAGCTCCTTGTCCCGGACCGCCTCGCCGAGCACGGCAATAATGACCAGGCAGGCGACGATGAGGGCATTGATGTCCTCGCGGCGGATCGCGCCGAGATCATCCTCAACGTGCGCTCCGGAGAGGGCGTGCTGCGCTTCTCCGACGCTAGGGCATCGAGACTGTGCTGGAGAGCGTGCAAGCCATGCTGCGCCGGGATCAGCACGACGGCGAGTTCGGGGACTTCGAGACGCGGACGATGGCACGGGCCATCCGCAGCGCGATCGACGGCGCGGGCCAGCAGCGGACGCTAGATCCCGACCTGGACTTCAACGTCGTCATCTGGGAGCCGGCCGGGTCGTCCGACCGGGCGACCAGGGCGCTTGCTCCGCACGACGCCGCGTGACCCGGCGGTGACCTCTCCGCCGGGCTGGCCGACAGCCTGACGTCCCGGACCGGCCCGCTGGCCCGGTCCGCCAGTGCCTGATGCCGCCCTGTGTCCGAGGTCATGTGGCAGTCACCGGGATATCTCAATGCGTCGCCGGTTGCCGGGCCGGGATGGGTCGAAGTAGACGATGACCTGTTGCCCGACGCCCGGCGGATGCCAGGTGGTGGTGTGCTTGGTAACCCAGCGGGTCGTGCCCGACGCGTCGTTGAACCGGCCCGGATCAGCGTCGCGGCCAGCACTAGCGCCACGCCCAGGACGGCATCGACCGTCATGCCCGGCAGCACCACCGGCCTCGGCCCGGGCAGCGAGATCCGGGCCACAGCCATGCCAGCGCGCCCCGGCTACCAGCAGGAGACCGGCCTGGCCTGCCAGCACGGGGCCGCCAGGGTCGCCGGCCCGCCAACGGGCCGGCGCCGCGAAACCCGTCCCGACGAGCAGGCCGATGGCGGCAAACGGGCTGGCGACCAGGGCCACCGCATGCGCGCCTTCGTCTTGCGCGGGAACGCCCCGATCGCCCACCCCTGCCCCGCCGCCCCCGCCGCAACCAGGGAGGCGATGAACACGATGGCGGCGGCGACTACCCGGCCGGCCCGGGTCGCCGACGGATCGCGGATGCTCACGCCAGCTATCACCGCACACCGGCACCCGCCGACGTCATGAATCCGGCCGGCTCGGACACCGGCTCGATCCGGACGGCCGCCGAAGCTGGCATCTGGGCGCCGTGGTCATTCCGCCGTGCCGCCGCCCCGGCGCTGGTCATCCCAGCCCGGTGGGCGGCCTCGTCATCGCGGTGTACCTTGCTGCCTTCCCGGCGTTCTCCTTCCCGCGGTAATCGCGCGGCTCGTGACTATCCGCACCGGGCTGCGCGAGGCCGCATTCTGGTACCGGCATCGGGATTACCGTGCTGGAGTTCGCCCCCGTCCCCATGACCTGGTCAGCGCCAGGCGCGCGGCCGCTCATCCCCGGCCATGACAGCAGGCAGGCGAAACATGGGTCAGCGTCCCAGTGCCCGGCCGTCGCGAGCCAGGTCTCGGCCTGGCGGCAGCGCAGGCAGCCGCAGGTCCAGGGCCGCCGACGATGATTCCCGCCGGCGATTCCCGGCCGGATGAACCGGGACGCGCCTGTGGCCGTTTACCCGGGAAGAGAGGCGGCGGCCGCGGGTGAGTAGCGACCGGGACACAAGCAACGGCAAACCCCCGCGGGAAATGGAGATCACCATGACATTGCGGGTCGTCGGCGCGGGCCTGGCCCGGACCGGACCGGACCGGCGTCGCTGAAGATCGCGCTGGAACGGCTGCTCGGCGGGCCCTGCTACCACATGTTCGAACTGTTCGCCCACCCCGCACATATCCCGGCCTGGCATCGGGCCGCCCCGCGGCGAGTTCCCGGGCTGGGAGGAGCTCCTGGACGGCTGCCAGGCCGCGGTCGACCTGCCCGCCTCGGCGTTCTGGCCGGAGCTGGCCGCGGCCAGCCCGGGCGCGCTGATCGTGCTGTCGGTGCGCGATAGCGCCGCGCAGTGGTGGGACAGCGCGTCGCAGGCGGTGTTCAACCCGTCCCGGCCGCCGGCGGCCGGGACGGCGCAGGCCGGGTTCGCGGACATGATCACCGGCGTGCTGGCGCCCGGCTCGGCGTGGCTTACCTGTCGGACCAGGACGCGATGATCGGCGCCTACGAGCGGCACAACGACGCGGTCCGCACCCTGGCGCCGCCCGGGCGGCGCCCCGAAGGCGGCTGGCGGCGCTTGCGTCCTGCACCGGTGCCGCTGTCCGTGGCCCCGGCCGGACCGGATGGCGGGCGGCGTGTTCACCGGCCGGCGGCTGCCAGCCGGGGGCCTGCCCGCGGCCGACGGGGTGACAACTCATCTGGAGAAGGCGTGAGCGTGCTCAGGCACCGGCTCCGTCATCAACCGGGGCCGGTGCCCCGGGCGAGACGTAAATGCATGACGCTCACCACCTTCCGGGCAGGAGGACGGCCCGTCAGCACGCCGGTCTGGGTCGTGGTCGACGGTGTTGGCGTTGACGGCGGCTGGGCGGCCGCCGCGGCGGCCTTGGTCCTGGGCGGCGCGCAGCCCGTCCAGGGTGCGCTCGCAGATCAGGTCGCGTTCCATTATGTGGACAAGTCAGTTTGTGCAAGCTCGGCTGGTGGATCGGGAGAGGAACTGGACCTGGCCGTGGTCGTCCGGGAACCGCTATGGCGGTTAGCTGTGCTGCTCCGTTGTCTTTCACAAGTTGATCACGAGTCCGTCGTGGGCGGGCTCGAAGGAGACCTCGTTTTGGTGGCCGAGCACGTCGGCGGACATGTGGGTGACGATGATGCGCTTGGCGGTGAGCCGGTCCCGGTGGGCGTCGAGGTCAGCGAGACGGAGGTGGTAGGGGATGTTCTTGTCCCGGTAGTAGGCCTCGGCGATGAGCAGGTCGGTATCCGCGGCGGCATCGACGAGTGTGCTGGTCCAGGCGGTGTCGCCGGTGTATGTGAGCGTCTTCCCTGCTATGTCCAGGCGGAGGAGGAGGGCCGGGGCACCGCTGGGGTGATCGCCCTCCCAGGCGCTGACCGTCACCCCGGACACTGTCCTG
This sequence comes from uncultured Actinomycetes bacterium, assembly GCA_963822765.1. GTDB lineage: Bacteria > Actinomycetota > Actinomycetes > Streptosporangiales > Streptosporangiaceae > Palsa-504. Next base: position 284,439 of record CAWGJL010000007.1, read on the forward strand.
GCAGACCCCGAGTTCAGTTCGACCGTTTCGATGCCGAACCGGCGGGGAGCCGTGGACGAGCCGGGGAACATGCACTCCATGGCGTCGGCCAGGCGGCGGGCGATGCCCGGCGGCCCGGCGACGATGAGCGGTCTGCTGCGGCGGGAGAACTGGCCGTCGAGGATGAGGAAGGGCAGGCCCCCGAAGTGGTCGCCGTGGAGGTGGGAGACGAACACGGCGGTGATCTCGCCGGGGTCGAGTCCGAGGCGTTTGAGGGCGCTGAGCGAGGTGGCGCCGCAGTCCAGGAGCACCGGGCCGGAGCCGCCGGCGCCTCGCAGGTGGATACAGGCCTGGAAGCGGCCACCGCTGCCGAAGGCGTCGCCGCAGCCGGCGAAGGTGACGGTGAGGGCGGGTTCTCCGGGCGCGGTCACCGTCCCATTGTCGCTCTCCGGCCCGACGTCAGGGCAGGCTAGCGTCTGTGAGCGCGAGGAAAGCCCGGGTAGTCGTGACTCACTGGGTGCACCCGGAGGTCGGTGACTACCTGGCCGGGTTCTGCGACGCCGTGATGCCGGCCAGGGACGAGGGAATCTGGCCTCGGTCGAAGGTAGCCGAGCTAGCGGCTGATGCCGACGGGCTGATGGTATGCATGGCCGACAGCATCGACGAGGCGTTCCTGGCCGGCTGCCGACGGCTGCGGGTGGTCAGCGCCACGCTGAAGGGCTACGACAACTTCGACGCGGAGGCGTGCGCCAGGCACGGGGTGTGGCTCACGATCGTGCCCGGCACCCTGATCGCCCCACCGCCGAACTCACCCTCGGGCTGGTGATCGGGCTGATGCGAAGGATCGCCGAAGGGCACGGCCATGTCCGCGGCGGGGGCTTCGCGGGGTGGCGCCCGCAGCTGTACGGATCGACGCTTCAGGGCGCCACGGTGGGCGTGCTCGGGATGGGACAGCTGGGCCAGGCGGTGGCCCGCCGGCTGGCAGGATTCGAGTCACAGGTCGTGTACCACGACGCCCGGCGCCTTGACGCCCAGACCGAGCGGGCGCTGGCGGTGTCCTATCACAGCGTGGTCCGGCTCGCCGAGACAAGCGACGTCATACTGGTGGCGCTGCCGCTCACCAGCCAGACCCGCCATCTCATCGACGCGCCGCTGCTGCAGCGCCTGCGCCCTGGGGCCTTCCTGGTCAACGTGGGGCGGGGCTCCGTCGTGGACGAGCAGGCCGTAGCCAGCGCGCTGGAGGCCGGGCGCCTGGGCGGCTACGCAGCCGACGTGTCCGCCATGGAGGACTGGGCGCTGCCCGGTCACCCGGCCGGTGTCCCGGACCGGCTCCTGCGCCATCCCCGTACCCTGTTCACTCCGCACCTCGGCTCCGCGGTGGACGACGTGCGACGCAACATGTCCCTCGAATCCGCACACCAGATCCGGCAGGTACTCGAAGGCCCGGCGGCCTGACCACGCAGTCAACGCACCGAGGCCCCTGACCTCAGAACGGCGCCGGTCAGCCTGCCGCCGACGCCATCAGCACACCGCCCGGACCTGCCACTACAAGCGGCAAGCCGCCCGGGACCCATGAAGGTAACGATCTCCTGGCAAGCTCACGAACCCAGAGGCTATTGCTTACCCGAGATCTTGGAGCAGGCTCTCGATGCGTGTCTTCGTCGCTGAGTGCCGTTCGATCTCACGTTGCCAGCCGCGGGCGGCGGCGTCGTCGATGAGTTGCTGTTCGACGGCGAGCCGGGCGTGTAGCCGGGGCGCGTAGTCGCTGGTGGTGAGGAACTTCGAGCAGATGAGCACGAGGTCGCATTCGCAGGATCCTCGGCGGGGGTGCGCAGGCAGTGGCCGAGTTCGAGTTCGGTCTTGAGGAAGTTGGTCTGCAGCCAGGACACGCTTCTGGGTCGAGGCGGTGCTCGCGCAGCGCGTCGGCGGCCGGGCCGGCGAGGGTCACCTCGGGCCCGAGATGGCGGTCGAGGGCGTCTTGGTACTGCTGCTTGACGGTCGGATCGGACAGGGAGGCGTAGATGATCGACATGTTGTTCGGAGTGCGATGCCCTAGCACGGCCATGATCGTCTGGATGCGGGCTCCGCCTTCGGCGAGCTGGGTGCCGATCGTGTGCCGGAACCGGTGTGCGGTGATCGGCGCTTTGCCGGCCGAGTCGACCAGGCCGGCTGCGGTGCAGGCTTCGGCGAGGGCCATGTCGAACAGCAGTGACTTGGACAGCAGTTTGCCGCGCACTACGAAGATGTGCTGGACCTCCCGGTCGGCGCTGGGGTCGTAGCGGCGGCGCCCGCGCTGCTGCCTGGCTGCCTCGATCAGCGGGTGCAGCGCGTCGGCGGCCTGCGGGTGCAGCGGAATGCTGCGTTCGGTGTATCCCTTCCCGACTGGGATCCGCAGCCGTGGGTGACCGTCGGGATAGGTGTCGAGGCAATCGACGGCGAGGCGGCGGATCTCGTCGCGGCGGGCGCCGCTCCAGCGGGCCACGATCAGCGCCGCCCGCTGGTAGGGGTTGGCCAGCTGGTCGACGGCGGTCATCAGCGCGGTGAGCTCGTGGTCGGGAATGAACCGGGGCAGCGGTCTGGCGATCTTCGGGATGTCGGCCCGGTGAACAGCACCCGGGCTGGGACGTCGACCCAGCTCCAGGCCGCGGTCTCAGTCACGAACCGGGTAATCAGCGTGATGACGGATCGTCGGAAACTCACGCTCAACGGTGCGCCGGTCTGCTGGTTGGCCTGCGTGCCGAGCCAGCGCAGGAACTCTTCGGCGTGCTCGCGATGCAGGTCGGCGAGGCTGGTCATCTCCGGGTGCGCCTGGGCCATTCAGGTCACCAGCCAGCGCAGCGCGTCGCGGGCGTGGCGCACGGTCTGCGGCCGGCCGAGGTTGGCGTCCAGGTGCAGGCGCAGGTAGCGCTCGATGACGGCGCGGATCTTCGGCTGCGCGTGGGACGGGGCGAGCTGGTCGACCCAGCTGCCGGCGTTGACGCGTCCGGTGGGTGGCCGGTCGAGTTGGCCGAGGTCGAACAGCAGCACGTGCGCCGCGTGCAGGCGAGCGATCGCCGAACGCAGGTAGCCGTTGGCCGTCACCGCCGGCGGCCGCTCGATCGGTGAGCGGGACCTCCTCAAGCTCCAGCGGGGCATCAGCACCCCGCGCGAATGCCTACACGGTCAATCGTGACGCGTCTGAGCTGGGGAGGTCTCCCGCGCACAAGGCACCGGCCTCAGCTCAGCCTGGCCCGATGCATGTCATCTATATGTACGTACGCACGGGCTCCCCTGCCGCCAATTCCGCGGACAGCCACGTCAGGCGCGTACAGCTCTCCAAAACCGCAGGCAGAAGCCCCTTAGCCGCCGAATACACAGGCGCCGGAAAAACGGCGCGCGGATCGGCGTAATGAATTCTTTGACCTAACGGTCCGTGGTTCCCCTTCCACGGCACCGGCGGTCAGAGATGCGCGCCGAAGACTTCGATTCCGCAGCGGGCTGCTCCGCTTCGGTCGATACGGGCATCGGCGGTGATCAACGAGACATGGAGGGCTTCGGCTAGGGCGACATACTGCGCGTCGTAGGCGGACAGGTTGGCGTGGAGGCTCTTGATGCGTGGCCACAAGGGAAGTACGTCGTACCGCTCGATGGGGAACGCGCGGTAATTGGAGAGCGCCGCATCAGCTTCACGTCCGGTGATCTTCCTCCCCCGCATGAGCCCGAGCAGCGCGGAGATGACTTCCCCGTCGAGTACGTATGGCGCGTACAGGGTCTGCGCTGTGGTCAGCCGCTGGGCGATGGATTCTCCCGCCTGCGTCTTCGCCGCCAGCAGTTCGACCATGGCCGAGCAGTCAACGACGGTCAACGCCCGGCCCGGCCATCGTCAATGGCCGCGAGAATGTCGGCGGTGCTGATGTTAGCGGTTGCCTCCCTGCGGGCTTGCTCCACGGCTTCCGCCACGGTGGGCTTCGCGGCCTCTTTCTCGATCAGGCCGCGGAGATATGCCTGCAAGGACTGGCCGGCCTGCGCCGCGCGGATCTTCATGGTGCGTACGGCGTCGTCGGAGACATCCCGGATGGTAAGCGCAGTCATGAAGTAATTTTAGCATCATTGACTGCATAATGCAGTCAAGGTGGCGTACCAGGGCTTCGGGAGGCCGCCATCGAGCGAATAGCCGGGTCCTACCGAAACGGCCGGGTACACGGGAAGCATTCCAGAGGACCAGCCCGCGCGTCCTGCGGTACCTCCAGGGCGACGTGAGGTATACGGACGTCCAGCCGATACGCCACGGCCGGTAAGTTCCACCTCGACCGCGACGCCTCCCTGGCTGTAGCGAGTGCGGCGCGGTTTGCCGCGCCAGGTGAACAGTGCCCTCCCGCAGGTTGAGCAACAATCCCACTATGGCCTTTCTTATCGTGGTCACCGGGCCGCCCGGCGCCGGGAAGTCAACGGTGGCCCGCGCCCTGGCCGACAAGTTCGAGCGGAGCGTGCTCGTCACAGGCGATGCATTCTTTGGGTTCCTCGCCCGGGGCGCCATCGCCCCCTGGCTGCCCGCCGCCCATGGCCAGAACGAGGTTGTCATACGAGTAGCTGCGGCTGCCACCGGCCGCTTCGTCGCCGGTGGCTACATCACCGTGTACGACGGTGTTCTCGGGCCATGGTTTGTTGCTGACTTCGCTGCCGAGGCTGGTCTCGACCAGCTGCACTACGTCATCCTTCTCCCCTCGGTGGAGCGGTGCGTGGCCCAGGTGGCGAACCGCTCCGGTCACGGCTTCACCGACGAAGACGCCACCCGGCACATGTACCGGCAGTTCACGCGAGCCGAAATCGGCCAACGACACGTGCTGACTGATCTACCTGGCTCACCTGGTGAAACGGCGGCCGAAATAATAATGAGAATTCAAGACGGCACGCTGCGCTACCCATAGACCCCGGCCGGCTCTCCCGTTCCAATTCTGCGGCACTGGCGCGGACACCGAGCCGCGCACGCTGGCTTCCAGTCATCTGGATGTATGCCATCCAGCACCGGCTGGCTTGAGGCGTGCCAGTCGCAGAGCTACGTGCATTGCCACAGCGGTGGGTCAGAGAATGCGCCGAAGTTGCCCGCCTGCGACTGCGGCGTGTCCACGTAAAGGTCGCTGGTATACCCGGTGACACCGTTGTAGCTGACCTTGTCCCACACGTCGCCGGTCAGCGCGCTGTTGACGGGGTCGGTCACATCCGAGCCGATGACCTGACAGGCCACTATCACCTGCGGCCCGAGGCTGCCAGTCAGCACCGGGATCGTAGCGACCGTGTCGGACTGCAAATTCGGCTGGGCCTTGATAAGCAGGGGAAGCTGGCTGTTACGGAACGTGTTGAAGGGTTCCGGCGGGGGCGTAAGCGCCTGCGACACGGTGGCGGGCTGGCTGGTTCCAGCCGAGTTCACCGCCGTCACGGAAAGCGAGTACGTCGCGGAGTTCACCAGGCCGGTCACCGTGAACGATGTTCCGATCAGGCCAGAGACGCTGCCGCTGGCCGCCCCGGTCCAGCTGACGTCGTAGCTGACCGGCGCGCCGCCATCGGAGGCGGGCCCGGACCAGCCGAGCGCGATGGAGTGGTTGGCCGTCGCCGTGACCGTCAGGGCCTGCGGGGCCGAGGGCGCGCTACGGGGCGGCGCCGCCGTCGGCGCCCGGGACGGGCTGGGCCGCGGACTCGGAGCGGTCGTCGCCGGCGCAAGCCGGGAGCCGGTGACGGTGGCGCGGTGGTGGCCGGCGACCGGGATGGCGCCGCGCTGGGCGGCCGCACTGCGCTTCACTCCCAGGTAGACGCCCCCAGCGGCCAGGGTGGCGATCACGCAGGCCGCGAGCGCGAGCTGCCACCAGCCGCGCCGAGCACGGGGTCCGGCTGGGCGCGCCGGGGCGGGCCGACCTCTACCGGGCCGGAGCATGGTTTCGGCGGGGCCGGGTTCCGCCGAACGGGTCGGGGTCTCCTGCCGAACCGTCTTCCGTCGGGCCACCTCTTGCCGCGTCGCCGCGGCCGGCGCGGAGCCGAGCGCGGCGACGAAGGCGGCTGCCGTGCCGAAGCGCTCAGCAGGGTCCCTGGACATCGCCCGCAGCACCGCCGCACGCAGCGGCTCTGGTATGTCCGGCCTAGTCAGGGGTGGGGGCGGCTCGTTGACGATGCGCGTTATCAGCTGTGCGATGCCCTGGCCGTCCTGCTGGTAGGCGGGCCAGCCCGCCAGCAACTCATACAGTGTCGACCCGAGGGAGTAGACGTCCGCCGCGGCGCTGGGTTCGGCTCCCTGGAGGATCTCCGGCGCGGCATGGCACGGGGTCAGCGCCTCGGTCCGGCCCGTGCTGCCCGGCGAGGACACCAGCAGCGCCACCCCGAAGTCGGCCAGCGCCGGTTCCCCGAACCGAGAGACCAGAATGTTCTGCGGTTTGACGTCTCGGTGCAGGATGCCGAGTTGATGCGCGGCGGACAGCGCGCCGCCGATCTTGGCCCCGATCGCCGTCACGTCGGCAGCCGGCAGCGATCCCTGGGCCTCCAGCCGGTCGTGCAGCGAGCCGGACTCGAAATAGTCCATGGCGATGTACGGCCGCGCGGATGTGGTCATGCCCGCGTCGAGCACCGTCACCACGTGCGGGTGCCCGCTCAGCCGGGTGGTCAGCCGCACCTCGCGGAGGAAGCGCTGCCGGACCCGGTCGTCGGCCGGCTCCACGGTGAGCACCTTCAGCGCGACGACCCGGTCCAGCGCCTCCTGGTGCGCCTTGTACACGACGCTGAACCCGCCGCGGCCCACCGGCTCGAGCACCCGGTACCCGGGGATCTCGGCATCAGCCCCAGCCGCCTCCACGCGGGCGGCTGGGCGCCACCGCAATGCCGGCATGGTGGATTCCTCCTGTCATCGGCGTCTCGCAAGGCGGAAGCCGGTCCCGGGTCATCTCCGGTCCGGTGTCCACCCCGCGTCCGCGGTCGGGCAGGTCAGGGGTTCCCGCCTGCCGCCATGATGTTGCCAAGCACCTTGTCGACCTTGCCCTGAAGGTCGGTCAGCGCGTTCTGCATGCTCCTGATGTCCTTCTGGGCCTGCGGCCAGATCTGACTCCGGAAGCTGGCGGCGTCATTGCCCTCCCAGTGCATCGGGTCGGCCAGCGTGCTGCCGGCCTTGGTGAGCGACGAGAACGCCGGACCCAGCTGGTTGTTGATGACGTTCAGGAAGTCCCTGCTCGCACCTTTGGCCCAGTCATCGGCCTTGACACTGGTTGCCATTGTATTCCTTTCGTCGTTGGTGTTTGAAAGTGATAGTCATGCTTATTACACTGGTGCTGCCCGCCGCACCCATCAAAACCAGTTCACGGCGCGCTCGCAGGATTCTCTGATGCTGTTCCGTCGCCACCATTGATATAACCTGCCTGGTACGCAGTGTAGTGCCCTCCATGGCTCTCGTATTGAACGACATACGGGCTCATCAGCCAGGCATTATACGCCTTCAATTGTTGCGGGTTCATATTGCTCGGATCTATGATCTGGCCCTTTTGGGGACCTCCCTGGATGATGAAGTTCTGGCCTTTGGCGCTGTCGATCAATTCCGCCAAAGACGGGTTGTTGCCCTGGATGGCATGTTGGACGCCGCTGTTGAAGTCGTCGTAAACGCTTCTGGACCAGCTATCTTCCCAGGTCTGGTAATGTGGCGGCGGAAGGGCATCGGGATTGTTTTTGAGATTACGGAAGACCGCACTCCGAAGAAAATCCTCCAAGTCCTGGCCTGCCGCAACGATGATTGTTTTCGCGGCCGTGCCTGGATTGGAGATGATATTGATAGCGAGTCCCGCAGCATCTCCGACCGCTGTGTTTAGGGCATCCAGCCAATTCTGTGCTTCATCCTGGGATTCTTTGGACAGCGTCACATATGTGCTCTTCGCCTGATAGTCGAAGAAGCCATCTATTAGTCCGGCCTGCATCTCGTAGCTGTTACCGATGTCAGGTCCGCCGGGCTGCTCAGACCCCTGCTTCTGCAGCTCCGCCGCTTGGCCATGCGCGAACGTGAGCAGCTCACCTGCAGTACGCCCGTCACGCATCGCCTCCTGAGTGAATGCAGCCCACTGGGCAGGCGTGAGCTTCAGCCCATCGGGCGATGTGAGATATCCGTGCGGATCTGGCGCAGTCGAAGTGAGAGAGAACGTAACATCGTTCCCAAACGCTTCGATGATCTTCCCGTAAACTGTATCGATACGCCTGTCTGTATGTATTCCTTGGTTCTGCTGATAGTAGGTGGCCAGCGACGTAACGTTCTGTGCGGCTAGGATCGGGTCAATGTTTTCTGCGCCGACGGTACCCGCAAGAATGATATTGGCAAAGCGTTGTTCATCGTCTTTGGCCAAGGGGTGATGGAAGGGTATAGATAGGTACTGCTCCAGCGGGACACCATTAGCCTGTTGGAACTGGGCCATGAAGTTAGCCGCGGCTCGCGGATTCTTGGCCAGGCCGTCGTAGAACGGCAGCCTGACTCGGTTTGGCGTGATGTCAAGCCACTTTTCGAGCTGACCCTGAACTTCTACGTCCAGCCCGCCCTCAGCGTAGGAGCTGACGAGCGCCTGAACCAGGACGCCGCTTTCGTCCGGGCCGTTCACCCGGCCGAGCAGAGGTACCGGAGTACCATAGGTTTCTAGGAGATCGCGAAATTGATGCTGAGTTAGCCCGTTGAAGAATGTCGCGGTGTACACCGGATCGTTCTGGTGCTCCTTGAGCTGGCTCCAGGCGTATGGAGTCATTCCATGCTGATCCACCCATTTGACGAGTTGTTTTGCCTTCTGGATCTGCTGAGCTTCGTGGTTGACCGCGTTGTCGAGGTTGTCGAGCTGCTGTGAGTCCCTGAAGGTGAGGAACCCCGGGTTACCAGGGGACGGGCGCCCGCCCGCGAACTCGAAAGCCTCGCCGACGATGCGGACCCTTGCGTCAAGCACGAGGACCTCGGCCTGGAGGAAGCGGGTGATGACCTGAGCCAGGTGGGAGCAGGTGCCGCCGACGGCGGGCGCCGCGTCGGCCGCGGCGGCCAGCGTACCGGAGAAGAACGGCCTGATCTGGTCATTGGCGTAGGTCGCGTTCTTCGCGAAACTGTACAGGCATTCCGGTGTGGCGCCTTCGGTATTGTCCGGGGCTGTGTTGCGGGGAGCTCCATGCCACTGCGCATTAGCTGGGTAGTCCTTCAGTGGGCGTGGGGCGATATTAGCCTTCAGTTCCTCATTGCGCGAACGGTTGTTGAGCTCGTTGGCTTTACGGCCAAGCTCGTTCACGTACATGCCCAGCAGATACTGCGACTCATCGAACTGCCCGGCCCAGGTGTTGTACTCCTGCCCGACCCAGCCCTGCTGCGGCCCCTTGGGCTGGTAGGAGAGATATATGCTCGCCCATTTGTCGCGCTGGGCCAGGAAATCCCGCAGCTTCCCGGCGGCCTGGTTCAAGGTCGCCTCGAGGTGGTTGGCGGCCTCGAAGTCGTAGCCTCCGAACCACGGCCGCATGGCAACCTCCTGTCTCGGATCGGACGGGCCTGGACATTCGTCCCGGCAGTTCGTATCTGACGTCTCCTTGCTATTCGGGCGCGTCCCCTCCTGGTCCACCCGCCGTCCACTCCTCGTCCCGTCCCTCGTCGGGAAGGGCGAGCTGGATGCCTTCGCAGGCGCCGCTCACGGCCAGGAAGCCGCGGCCGGGGACGGGGGCCAGGCGGTTCAGGCGGGGCAGGGTGACGCCGAGCAGGTCGCCGTCGAGGTCATAGTCGGGGACAAGCAGCACGCCGCAGCGGCTCTCGCGGACCTGCTGGGTCCAGTGGCCGAAGGCGCGGCGCAGGGAGTCCGAGCGCCCCGCCGCGACCACGGTGACGCGCCCGTCCGGCGACTTCATCAGCCCTTCCAGCACGCCCCCGGGGTCGTCGATGGATTCCGCGTCGTCGGCCAGGATCACCAGCGGGCCTGACGTGCGCTCGGCTGCGGCGGCTTCCAGCTCGTCGCAGGCGGCGATGACCCTGTCCACGTGCGGGCAGTCCCGCAGCGGCGAGCGGCGCGGGGCCAGCGCGAGGATGGCGGGCCGGCCCGGCGACGATGTGAGGACCTGGGCGATCGCGCACAGGGCGCTGCTCCGGCCCGACCGGGGCGGTCCCGCGATCAGGACGTGCTCGTGCTCGTACAGCTCGAGCCCGGCCGGGGACAGCGTGCTGTCCCCCAGGCCGACCGGTATCCACGCTGGATCGCCGGGCAGCCGCGCGGTCATGGCGAGATCGCTCACCCGCACCTGGGAGGGCAGCAGGCCCACGGCGGGGGCGTCGCGGCGCGCTCCCGGCCAGCGCTCGCTGGCCTCCGCCACCGCCCTGGCGAGGTCGTCTCCGGGCCGGGCGAGCTGGATGATCTGCCGGGTGGCGGCGATCACCGCGCGCCCGGGGACCGGGCTGGGCACGGCGTTGCGCGGCACGTCGAAGCTGCTGTAGTCGCCCGGGTCGGCCAGCCGGAACAGCAGCTTCTGCTGGGTCAGCGCCACCCACGGTCCCGGCACGGCGCCGTTGCGGTCGGCGGTGACCGCGAGGCGGATGCCGACCGTCGGCCCCTCGGCGTACACCCGGTCCAGGTCCTCGAGCACCTGCATGCCGGCCGCGTCCTTGCCGTACTCGGCCCCGAACGAAGCGACGTTGTCGATGAGCACCAGCCAGTCGGGCCGGGGCGTGCCGGGGGATGCCTTTCTGGCGTCCAGTTCGCGGCGCAGCAGCCGGACCAGCCTGGCCTGACGCTCGCGTTCGGCAGGCCCGATGTAGGCGCCGGCGTGCGGCAGCTCGCCCAGCGGGGCGAGTTTCCCGGCGCCCAGGTCCATGACGTACAGGTGGAGGGCGTCCGGCGGGTGAGCGCGCGCCTCGGCGAGCGCGAGTGCGGCCAGCGCGCTTGTCGTGCCGTAGCCGGACGCGCCGTACAGCAGCAGGTTCCCGGCCGCCGGATCCCAGCCGACCGGGTACTGGGTCTGCCGGTCCGGGTCGTCGGCTACCGCGAGCGGCGGCAGTCCCGTGGTCTCGGACTGGAACCCCCGGGCCGTTCGGCCGGATGGGGCGTCCAGCGGGATGCGGGCCGGCAGCGGGTCCGGCCACGGGCGGCGCGGCGGCCCAATGCCGCACAGGTCCGCGGCCTGCCGCGCGGCGGCCACCAGCCGTTCCAGGTCAGTGGGGCCGTCGCCTGCCTGCCCGCCGCCTGGCTGTTGCGCGGCGCCGAACAGGAACGGGGTCACGGTGACCGGCGCGGCGGCCTGGGTGGCCGCGCTGCGGCCGGTGGACAGGGCGGTCTGGATCGGGAGCACCTCCTTGGCGCTGACCCGGTAGAAGGCCCGGCCGCGCTGGCGGCCGCCGATCGCGGCGGCGGCGGGGTTGTCGATCACGTCGGTGGAGTCGCCGGCGCTTTCCAGCCGCAGCGCGATGCGCAGCTTAACGTTGTTCTTGATCGCGTCGCTGACCGACCCGGCGGGCCGCTGCGTCGCCATGATCAGGTGGATGCCCAGACTGCGGCCGCGCTGGGCGAGGCTGACCAGCGAGTCGACGAAGTGCGGCAGCGCCTTCACCAGGGTGGCGAACTCGTCGATGACCACGGCCAGCCGCGGCATCGGCTCCAGGTCCCCGCGCCCGCCGTCGCGCAGCTTCTGGTAGTCCGTCACGTGACTGACCCCGGTGTCGCGCAGCAGGTGCTCGCGGTGCCGCAGTTCGGCTTCCAGGCAGCGCAGCGCACGCTCGCTGAGCTGCTCGTCCAGGTCGGTGACCAGGCCGACCGCGTGCGGCAGCCCGGCACACTCGTCCAGCGCGCCGCCGCCCTTGTAGTCGACCAGCGCAAAGGTGAGGTGCTCCGGGTCGTTGCCCGCGGCCAGGCTGATGATCAGCGTGCGCAGCAGCTCGCTCTTGCCCGAGCCGGTGGTACCGGCGATCAGGCCGTGCGGGCCGTCATCGTCCAGGTCGATGCGGAACACGTCGTGTGCGGTGACGCCAAGGACGGCCCCGGCGCGCAGGCTGGCGGCACCGTCCCGCCACCGCGGGACCAGCGCCTCCCCGGACACTTCGGGGAGCGCGAGCAGCGGCAGCAGGGTCAGCGCGTCCGGCAGCCCGGCGCCCTCGACGCGCAGCTCGGGGTCCTCGAACCGGGCCAGCCGCCGGGCCAGCCGGCGGGCACACGGCTCGGTCAGGCCGGCCGCCAGCACGCCAGAGGTCGTTTCCGCCGCAGTCAGCCTGCGCAGCTCGGCGACGCCGTCCGCGCTGACGGCCAGCGTGGCGGTGCACAGCGCGGGAAGCCGGTCGGTGAGCACGATGCCGGAGGCCGGGCCTCCGCGGCCGGCCAGCAGGTCGCGCAGCGCGCAGGGCCGTCCCTCGAGCAGGGCGGCGCCGTCGACGACCGCGAGCAGTACCGGGTTCTCCGGCGCGGGTTTTCCGTCCGGAGCGGCGGGGGCGGCGCTCAGCAGCGCACGCGCCAGCGCCTCGGCCTCCTCCGCGCCGACCGCGAGCAGCCGCCCGGAGCCGCCGCGCCGGTCGGCCACATGCGGCAGCCACTTGGCCCAGTCCCAGCACCTGGCCCGTTCGGCGTCGGTGAAGACGGCCACCGTGACGTCGGCGGGCCCGCTCCCGGTGACCGCCTGGCACAGCAGCGACCTCGCCACCGCGAGCGCCGCATCGCGATCGCCCTCGAGGCCGGCCACGCCGCCGGCGGCCAGGTCCATCACGGCGGGCACCGCCGGCAGGCTGGCGACCGCGGCGATCTCGCGCTCGACCTCGGGTGCCGGGTCGTCGGCCTCGACGGGCACCTGCCATGGCAGGGTAGCGAACCCGGCGGAGACCTGGAGGAAGCCGGCCGCGCCCGGGCGGCGCTCCCACAGCGTGCGGGCCGGGCCGTCGGCGCGGAACCACATCTCGGCCGGATCCGGGGCAGCCGCACGCCGCTGCGCGACCTCGGCGGCGTGACGCGCTCGCAGGCGGCCGGAGAACTGGGCGAGCTCGTCGTGGAAGGCACGCGCGCCGCGCCGGACGCTGCGCCTGCCCCTGGTCCGCTCCTCGACGAAGTTCGCGACCACCATCAACGGGCTCAGCGCGGAGATCGCCGCGTACATCACCTGGCGGGTGATCGCCACCATGGCCCCCGCCATGACCAGCGGGCCGAGGATGGCCGAGATGCTGAACGTCGGCTTGCCCGCACGTGGCGGCGCGGTCGGCGCGCGCAGCGGCGGCGGCGGTTGCGGCGTTGCCGGACGGGGCGCCCGGGTGAACGGCAGCCGCCCGCCGGGCCGGGCTTCGCGGATGGGGTCCACCACGGCCGGCGGCGGCAGCGCCGCAGCGGGCAGCACCTGGACGAGCACCGCCCCGCCCAGGGAGATGATGTCGTCCGGGCCGACGGTCACGGGGCCCGCTAGGCGGGAGCCGTTGAGGTCCGTTCCGTTGCGCGAGCCCAGGTCGGTGAGCGTGACCCCGCCGGCCGGGGTGACGTCCAGCACGCAATGTTCCCGGGAGACCTCGGAAGAATCGACGCGTACGCTGGCCCGGCCGCCCCGGCCCACGATGGTGCGCCCGGCCGGGAGCCGGAATGATTGCCCGGCCTCCAGGCCGCCGGTGATCCGCAGCACCGCGGCAGCGGGGGCGCGGGGCGGGGCGGTCGCCCGTGCCGCCTCGACCCTTGAGCCTACGACCAGCCCTGACTGGGATAGCGCCAGGTCGCCGCTAACCGTACGACCGTCGATGGACAGTTCCGGACCCGGCGCGTTCAGCGCGGCGGCCAGGTCCACGACGCGGGCGTCCGGGCGGCCCGGCAGCAGCTCCAGTTCCCATTCGGCACTGCCGTCACGGAACACGAACTGCACTAGTTACCTCACGGCGTCGGAAGCGGGCCGGGTCAACGCCGGCCTGGCGCCAGTTTCGCCGTGGCCGTCCCCTGGCTGTCCACTCTTCGTCCCCTGCACATCCAATCCACCGCCGGGGCGCCCGGCCTGCCAAGATCAGGGCCACCACAGGTACGGGCAGCCGGACTACGATCTGGTCGGCGGTCGGCCGTATCTCGAGCAGCCGTCTACCTGGCCGCGGGCGCGGGCGATCTGTACGAGTCCGTCGTGGTGGCGACGTGGGGCCGCGGATCTCCTCGGCCTCGGGGTAGCCGAGGGCCGTATAGAGGCTGAGAGGGTGCTGGAATTGCTCGCGGGCCTGGGCGGCTGGCCGAGCGCTTCACGGGCGCAGCCAAGGCCGGCGTAGGCGTGAGCTTGCTGGTCACGGTCGCCTATGCCGAGCGCGATGGTGAGTGCGGCCTCGTGGTGGTTCCGGGCTTCGGCCGGATGCCCGGCCGCGGTGGCGACGGCTGGACTGGCGTCCCCGGCGGCCCGCCGTCGTGCGACGAGATGGCGCTCGCCACACGAACGACCGGCACCCCCGGCCTGGTGCGGGACACCTACACGTGGAGCTTCCGGATCGGCCACCCGGCGAACTGCGCAGTGCAGATCTTCGTCCCGGACGCCGACGACTGGTCAGGAATCGGCCACTATGACGTCCACCCCGCCACCATCGCGCCCGACAGCAAGATCAGCGACCTCGATGTCATCCAACCCACCACCGCGGCCAGTGGTTCAGCGTCGGGACCTTCACCATCCCCGGACGGGGTCCTGCAGATCCAGCTGACGGACCAACCCGCATACCCCGGAGGCACCTGTTACGTCACCGCATCTGCCGCGACCGCCGCCTGCACCTGAGCGACACCCCCTGGCATCAAGGTGCCCTCCTCGGCACGTCCACCGGCGGGCCCGGCAGGGCGGCAGGGCTGGAACCTCAGGTGCTGGCCGCCGGGCAGGATTCGCCAGCGCGGGCGAGGTGGCCCCGGATTTCTTCGGCGTCGGGATAGCCGAGGCTGGTGAAGTGGTCCAGGGCGTGCTGGAAGTGCTCGCGGGCCAGGGCTGCCTGGCCGAGGGCTTCGTACGCAAGACCCAAGCCGGCGTGCGCGCGGGCCCACTGCTCGCGGTTGCCCACATCGAGGCCGATGTCCAGGGCGGCGCTGTGGTGGGTAACAGCCTCATCCGGGTGGTCGGCCGCCAGGGCGGCTTCGCCGAGACCGTTGCGGGCGGTCGACTCGCCGTCGCGGTCTCCCAGGTCGCGGAACACGGCCAGGGCATGCCGGTGGCATTCCCTGGCCTGCTCGTGCTGACCGAGGCTGGCGTGAACCGTGCCGAGGCAGGTAAAGGCGCCTGCTTCCCCGGCCCGGTGGGGCACTTCTTGGAAGATGGCGATGGCCTGCTGGTAGTGCTCGGCGGCCTGCCGCAGGCTGCCCACGCGCTGGGCGGCCTCGCCCAGGTTGTTCAGGGCGTATGCCTCGTTGATTCGGTCGCCGCACTGCCGCGCCAGCGTCAGCGACCGCCGGAGATGACAGGCAGCCTCCTGGTGGCGGCCGAGGTGGTACAGCAAGTCGCCGAGGTTGAGCAAGATCCTGGCCTCGCCGACCCGGTCACCGGCCTGCCTGGCCAGGGGAAGAGCCCGTTCGTGGTGCCCGATAGCGGCGAGAGGCCGACCCAGGCGCCACTCCACGATGGCGAGATCATTCAAGGCGCCGGCTTCGCCGAGCGGGTCGCCGACGCCGCGATAGAGGGCCAGGGCTCGCTGAAGGGATCCGGAAGCCTCCAGGTACCGGCCCAGCCGCCAGCATACGGTCCCAAGATCGCGCTCGGCGTCGGCTTCGCCGTTCCGGTCTCCGGCTTGCCGGGCGGCCCGGCAGGCCAGCGTGTGGATCTCCACGCCCTCGGCATAATGACCGCCGTCGAGATAGCGCATCAAGGTGGCCGAGATCCGGACGGCGTGGCCGGGCCGGCCGTGCGCGGCGGCGTGCGCGGTGGCCGCCACCAAGGCGGGTCGTTCGGCGTCCAGCCAGGCCAGTGCAGCAGACGCGCCGGTCAGTTCGGGCGTGCGGACCTCGGGAGGCGGGACGCGGGGCCGGCGGTGCGCCTCGGCAGGGTGGAGCAAGTCCATTGCGGCCGCGGCGGTGGACAGGTAATAGTCGAGGAGCCGGCCGACTGCCTCGCGAGAATCTTCGGCCGCGCCTGGCGCGCCGGCGAGGTCGGCGGCGTAGGCACGGAGCAGGTCGTGCAGGGTGTACCGGCCTGGTGCGTGCTCGATCAGCAGGTTGCACCGGGACAGTTCGGCGAGCAGCGCCCGCGCGTGCGGCAGCGGGAGGGCGGCCAGGCTAGCGGCCGCGGGGGCGGTGATGTCTTGACCGGGGTGCAGGCCCAGCAGGCGGAACATCCGGGCCGCGGGTTCGCCGAGCTGATGCCAGGACCAGGAGAACACGTCCCGCAGGTCGGTGGCCGGGTCGCCGGTAGACAGGGCGTCCAGCCGCGACTGCGCGTCACGCAGTTCCGCGGCCAGGTCGGCCAGGCCTAGCGGTGGCCGGGCGGCGGCGCGGCCGGCCACAATGGCCAGCGCCAGTGGCAGCCCTGCGCTGAAGCGGACGATCTCGGCCGCAGCATCAGGTTCGCTGTCCACCCGGTGCTGCCCCAGCCGGCTGACGAGCAGGCTCTGTGCTTCCCCGCTGGTGAGAACATCGAGAGTCAGCGGCCTGGCACCCTCGGCGGCGATCAGGCCGGTGAGCTGGCTGCGGCTGGTCACCATCACCAGGCAGCCGGGGCTGCCTGGCAGCAGCGGCCTTACCTGGGCGGCGTCGCGGGCATTGTCCAGCAGGACCAGGGCGCGCTTGCCGGCCAGCACGCTGCGATATAGGGCCGCCTGGTTCGCCGCATCCGCGGGAATGGCCTCGGCCGGTACGCCCAGAGCGATCAGGAAACCGCGCAGCGCGTCGCCGGGTGCCACCGGGGACCTGGACGGGTCGAAGCCGCGCAGGTTGACGTACAGCTGCCCATCCGGGTAGCGATCCGCGGCCTGGTGGGCGAACTTGACGGCAAGGGCGGTCTTACCTATTCCGGCGGTGCCGCCGATCGCGGAGATCACCACTGCGACCGCGCCGGGATCTGGATCACCGGCCTGCGGGATCAAGGCGTGCAGCCGGGCAAGTTCGGCGCTCCTGCCGGTGAAGCCGGGCACATCCAGCGGCAGCTGCGCCGGCCTGGGCTGGGCGGCCGGCGGCGCCGTGGCGCTGCCCTGGCCGGTTACCGGATGGGAGTCCCCTGCTGGCCCCGGCGCCACAGGGAGGTCGAGCGCCCGGTCCTGCCGCAAGATGGCCTCATGCAGCCGGGCGATCTCGCCGGACGGGTCGATGCCAAGCTCATCGGCCAGCTTGCGGGCCAGCCTGTGGTAGGCGTCCAGGGCCTCGGCCTGGCGGCCGGACCGGTACAGCGCCAGCATCAGCTGCCCGGCCGCCCGCTCGCGCAGCGGCCACTCGCTGACCAGCATCTGCAGCTCGCCGGTTATCTCCCGGTGCCGCCCCAGCCGCAGCTCCAGGTCCAGGCAGTCCTCCCAGGCGGCCAGCCGCTGCTCATCCAGCCGCGCCGCGGCCGCCTCGATAACCAGGCCGCTGAGTCCGGCCAGCGCCGGGCCGCGCCACAACTCCAGCGCGGCGCGGAGCTCCGCGGCCGCCTCCCCGGCCCGCCCGGCCGAGGCCAGCTCCCGGGCCGCCGCGGCATGCCGCCGGAATTCGGCCGCATCCAGCCGGCAGTCATCCAGCCGCAGCCGGTAGCCGGCCGGGCTGGTCTCGATGATCGCCGCGGCGGCGTCGGCCTGCCCGAGGCGACAGCGCAGCGCCGATACCGCGTTGCGGACCGCCTTTTCCGCCGCCTGCGGCGGGTCACCGTCCCAGACGGCCTCGACCAGCCTCGCCAGCGGGACCACGTGGCCCGCCTCCAGCAGCAGCACGGCCAGCACCGCCTGTTCCCGTGACCCCCGTACCGGCACCGGCTCGGCCCGGTGCCGCACCTCGAGGGGACCGAGAATCATGAACGCAAAAGCCCCCATGGCGGGATAGTACGTCCTCCCGGCGACCATTAGTAGTCATTTTGACCGCGCACAGCGATACGCCCTGCTCCTGGCCGTGGACGGCACCAGCGAAGGCATCCAGCCAGCCCCCGGCGAGCGGCGCTGACAAGGAGCGGGACGGGGAGTGGACGGCGGGTGGGCCGGCACGGGACGCGCCCGGCTAGCAAGGAGATGTCAGATAGCCAGCGGCCCGGGAGCGATGATCTGCGCCCTGGAAGCCGAGCACCAGAGGGAGGAGCGTTTCCCGATGACCGTCAGTATCTCGCCGCGAGAGGCCGCCGGGCTGCGCGAGCGCCTGGCCGGGCGTCTCGTGCTCCCGGGAGAGCAGGAGTATGAGGTCGCCCGCCAGGTGTGGAATGCCAGCCACGACTGCCGGCCCGCGCTGGTCGTGCAGCCGCTGTCGGTGGCCGACGCCCGGGCCGCGGTCAGGTTCGCCGCGGATCACGGCCTGCCGGTGTGCGTGCGGGGCGGCGGGCACAACCACGCCGGCTACGCGGTCGCCGACGGCGCGGTGATGGTTGACCTGTCCGCGATGGTCTCGGTGCGGGTGGACCCGGCCCGCCGCGTGGTGACCGTGGGGGGCGGCGCGACCTGGGGAGTGGTCGACCAGGCCACCCAGGCGGCGGGCCTGGCGGTCACCGGCGCGGATGTCTCCGCGGTCGGGGTGGGCGGATCGGCGCTGGGCGGCGGGGCCGGCTGGCTGCACCGCAAGCTCGGGCTGACATGCGACAGTCTGCTCGCCGCCGAGATCGTCACCACCGATGCGCAGGTCCTGCGGGTCTCGGCGGAGGAGCACCCGGAGCTGTTCTGGGCGCTGCGCGGCGGCGGCGGGAACTTCGGCGTGGTGACCGCGTTCACCTTCGCCCTGCACCCGGTCGGTCCGGTGCACGTCGGCCTGGTCATGTGCCCGATGGAACGGGCCGCCGGAGCGCTGGCGGCCTACCAGCACCTGTGCCAGGCCGGCGGGGATGACCTGTTCGCCCGGGCCATGCTGCTGACCGCCCCGCCGGCGCCGTTCGTCCCCGAACCGCTGCGCGGCCACCCGGTGGTGCTGCTGGCCGCGGCCTGGTTCGGCCCGGCCGCGCGGGCCGGGGCCGCGCTGGATGAGTTGCGCCAGTTCGGGCCGCCCGGCGTCGGCGAGCCGCGGCCGATGCCGTACGTGGAGCTGCAAAAGATGTCCGATGCGATGGTGCCGCGCCGGGTCCGCGCCGCCAGCCTGGGCGGGTTCACCGGCCCGCTGGGCGCCGGCGGGATCGACGCGATCACCTCCGCGGTGGCCGAGCCTCCCCCGATGTGCGCGGTCATGCTGCAGCCGCTGGGCGGCGCGGTGGCCCGCGTCCCCGCCGACGCCACCGCGTTCCGGCACCGGTACGCTACCCACTACCTGACCGTGAACACCCTGGTGCTGCCCGAGGACTCCGGCGCCGGGCAGGCCGCCTGGGCCGAGAATGTGGCCGGCAGCCTGCCGGCCGGGACCATCCTCGGCCCCGGCGTGCACGCGATGGGCCGGGACGAGCCCGAGGAGCGGGTCCGCGCCGCCTACGGCGACGCGCCCTACGCCCGCCTGGCCGCGGTCAAGGCCGCCTACGACCCGGGCAACACGTTCCGGTTCAACCAGAACATCCGCCCTCGGCCCGCGGGCCGGCCCGCCCCGGCCGGGCAGGACGGCGGCGGCCATGGGTGACGGAACCCCGCCGGACGACGGCCCGGGCCGGACGGTGCCGAGGGCTCTCGGACCTGGCGAGGGACCGGCGATCCAGGTGCTCGGTGACCCGATCGTGTTCAAGATCCTGGCCTCGCAGACCGGCAATGCCTGCACCGTTTTCGAGATCGAGACCGCGCCCGCGGCCAGCTCCCGGACTGGGACGAATTCCTGCGCGGCTACCAGGCCGCAGTCGACCTTCCCGCCTCGGCGTTCTGGCCGGAACTGGCCGCGGCGAACCCGGAGGCGCTGATCATCTTGTCGGTGCGGGACAGCGCCGGGCAATAGTGGGACAGCGCCTCGGCCACGGTGTTCAGCCCCGGCGCGGACGCTGAGTCAAGGAAGCCAGATGATGTTGCTGGATTGCCCGGCATACATGGACCGCGGCGGTGCCCTCCGGTGCGGGCTTCCGGCCCAGGTCCAGTACCGGTACACCGTCAGCTCCACCGACGGGCCGCTGGAATGCGCCAAGATCCGCTGCCCGCGCGGGCGCGGGTTCAACGGGCCGGTCGAGTTCCTCACCTGTGACAAGCTCCTGACGGCAGGGTTCAGGGCAGCAGCAGCCGGATCATCGTGGTGGCCTGCCACCGGGTGAACGCCCGGTGGCTCCAGTGCCGTTCGGTGACCAGCCGCCGGTACTGGCCGGGCTCGATGAGCAGCCACAGCACATCCGCCGCCGCCTTCGGCGAGAGGTCGCCGCGCAGTGAACCCGACGAGCGCAGCGCGGCGATGACGCGATGCGCGCAGCCGTACATCTCCTCGCCGCTGGCCTGGCGGAGCGGGGCCAGCGCGGGGTCGCTGGCCGCGGCTTCCTCCAGCACGGCGTGCAGCGGTGCCCAGCGGCGGGCGATGTCCGAGGTCAGCCCGGCGAACCGGCGCAGCAGCTCGGCGGGGTCGGGTTCGGCGAGGATCTCGGCCAGGGCGGCTCGTTGCCCAGCACGGCATCCCCGCCGATGGCCGCCCGGCGGGCCAGCGCGAGCAGCTGGGCCTTGGACCCGGCCGCGAACACGGTCGGCCGCGACACGCCGGCCCGGGCGGCGATCTGGTCGATCGTGGTCCGGGCGTACCCCTGCTCGGTGAACAGGGCGGCAGCGGCGTCGACGACTGCCTTCTGGCCCAGCAGCGCGGCTTCCTCGCGCAGTCGGGACCGGTAGGCGCGCCGGGGCTTGACATCGGTCATTAATTCATCTTACTCTCGATTAAACAAAAAGATCGACGATAAAATCAAGTTATCTGGAGGCAGCATGACTGTGCCCAAGCCTACCGCCGAGCCGCAGGGGTGGCGGGTGCTGGGCTTCGGCCGCAAGCCCGAGGTGGCCGCGGTGCTCCAGGAAGGGCTGCGCGCCCAGGGCATCCGCGCCCGGGCCTTCGCGCTGACCGATGACCCGCACGGCGACGCCAGGCTGGTCCGCGAGCTACGCGAAGCCAGCTACGACGGGGTCGCCATCGGCGGCTTCATCAACGGGCAGAACCCGGACGTCCGGCCAACATCCGAGACGACCCTGTGGTTCAACCGGGTGCTCAACATCATCCACAGCCACGCACCCCGGTCGAAGATCATCCTGATCCGCGACCCTTCTGACGCGCTGCCCGCCATCCGCCGCGTCCTCGGCTGATGCAACAAGGCGCCGTCACCGGGCGGTGCCCGTACTGCCAGCAGGCGGCATCGCGCCGACGCCGCGGAACACCAGAACCAGGAGGGACCACCATGAGCCAGCCCCAGCCCGCCACCCGCATCACCCGGCTCGGCACCGTGGGCATCCCGGTCGCCGACCCCGGCCGGGCGCTCAGCTTCTATCTCGGCACGCTGGGCTTCGAAAAGCGCCTCGACGTGCCCTACGGCGACGGCGCCCGCTGGATCGAGGTCGCGCCGCCCGGCGGGCAGGCCACGCTCGCGCTCATCACCCCGGGCTCGGGCCAGCACCCCGGCATCCGCCTCGCCACCCAGCGCGTCGACGCCGATCACGCCCGCCTGCTCGCATCTGGCGTCGACACCGACCCCGGTATCACCCGCGCCGGGCACCCCGTGCCGCCGATGTTCAGCGTCCGGGATCCAGACGGCAACACCCTGCTCATCGTCCAGGAACCCTGAGCATGCCCGCCTTCGAGCCCGTCCGACGCCCCGCCCGTCACGTCGGCTACGTGGCGCGAGGAGGACTCTCATGGCCATTAACCCGCGGTCCAGCGGGTTCATCCGCCGGATGTGCTGATGCCGGTGGTCAACCCGGTCACCCGCGCCCGGATCTGCCGGGGGCGCGCTTCTGGCGGCCGGAAAGCGCAGCCCGGCAGGAGGCCCGGCGCATGCTCAACCTCGCCGAACTGGCCCGGACCTGGCCGCCCGCCGCAAATTTCTGCGTCGGCTGCACTGGCGGCGTCGTCCGCATCGATCTGGACCGGCATCACGGCGGCGCCGACGGCATTGCCTCATTCACGGCGCTGTGCCCGTCACAAGCAGTCCCGGCCACGCACTCAGATTGTCCGCACGCCGCACAGCTGGCTGCACCTGTGCTTCCGCGTTCCAAGCCGGGCTGATGGTGGCCAGCATCACCGGGATCTGGCCCGGCGTCGACGCGCGACCCGGGCTGCCGGCGCGGGTCGCGCTGTACTCTGGCGAGCAAATCCGCCAGATGCGCTGCGTCACCCGCGGAGCATCACGCTGACGGAAGTAGAGGCACTCTCCAGGAACGCCGCCGCGGAACTCGTTGATGAGCCCGGTCCGGGTACTGACATCTGACAGTGTCGTGACGCTCAGCAATCAGCAGGTCGGCGCGGCGGCAGCGCTATCGGCAAGCGCAGGTTGACACCATGATCGAACTCGGCGGGCATGTCGTCCTCGTCACCGGCGGCGGACGAGGGCTGGGAAGAGCCTATGCACGCCTCTTTGCGGCTCGCGGCGCGACTGTCATCGTGCATGACGCAGGAGTCGCCTCAGACGGGAGCGGGTCCGACCCGTCGGTCGCCGACGCGGCGGCGGACGCAATCAACCTGTCAGGCGGTGTCGCCGAGGCGGCATACGACGATCTCGGTACCTACGCGGGCTGCCGCTCGCTCGTCGCGGGCGTCGTTGAGCGGCATGGCCGTGTCGACGCCCTGGTCCATAGTGCCGGGCTGGTGCTGCGCAAACCGCTTGACGAGATCACACCTGAGCTTTGGTCGCGGTCGCTGACTGTCAACCTTGAGGCCGCGTTCTGGCTCTGCCGGGAGCTTGTTCCGCACATGCGCCGGAACCGGTATGGCCGCATCGTCCTGACTACCTCGGGAAACGGGTTGCGCCCAGCGGATGACACCGATGATCTGGTTGCCTACTGCGTCGCGAAGGGCGGCCAGTTCGGCCTGATGAACGGGCTCGCGTTTGCTGCTGCGGACAACGTGCTCGTCAATTGTGTCTCGCCCGTTGCAGCGACGCGCGTATATTCGGGCGCCGTGGCTGCTGACAGGCTATCGCCGGAGCAGGTGGCGCCGGGCGTCGTTTTCCTAGCTTCTCCCGCATGCGAGATGGCGGGTGTCGTCCTGCGCGCTGGCGGGGGCCGCTTCTCCACCGGAGTCTTCGATGGCGTAGCGGGCGTGGACTTTGGTGCGACGCCTGCTACGCCGGAGATGGTCGCATCACGCTGGCGTCAGATTGCTCACGGCGCCTGAGCCACCCACTCTGGCGTATCGGTCCAGTTGCCGGGTTCCCTATGACAATTCAGCTGATCACTACCCTGCGCCTCGGTCCTGCCCCGGCCGGTAGCGCGGAACGGCGCCTATGGGACGCCCCTGATCGGCCGACCGGGCATCTCTCTCGCAGAGGCCACAAGCGGGCGTCGCTGGCTCGTGATCAGACTCGTCACCGGCGCGGCTCGCCGCGGCGTCCAGGTCCGGGCACAGCGCCGCTCCCCACGGCTTGCTGGTCTTTCATCCCGGTGGCCGGCGACGCACACCCGGTCATCCCGCCGTGGAGTCTCGAGGAGATGGCGCGGGCCCGATCCGGCCAGCCCGCCCGGGCCTCGGGTACGAACAGGGCCAGCCCGCCGCCTGGCGCGAGAGGACAGCGAAGAACCGGCCGGCCGGAATGCGCGGCTGTCGGCGGTCCGGTAATGGGACAAAACGGACGCGGACCGGCAAAGCGAGCGGTTATACGCACCGCTAGTTTTGCCCGGACGCTGTACACCATATGTACGTGCACACTGCCATGCATCGACCCGCGGTGACACGCACTGATACACGACGTGACGAGAAGGAAACGGCCCGCCGGGCCGCGTTTCCGCAGCTAGCGGGCCGTTTTCCCAGGTGGTGGCAGGTGTTGGGTTCGAACCAACGTAGGCTGAGCCGACGGTTTTACAGACCGCTCCCTTTGGCCACTCGGGCAACCTGCCGTATGCCGTCCGCGCGGGCGGCATCGAAAAGGATAGCCCAAGACGCGACGGGACCGTTAGCCGACCGCCCGGCGGGCTGTGGCGGGTCTGACCGGCGGCCGGCGCGTTCGGCATGACGGGCCGCGGCTGACGCGTCTAGCCTGGGTGTCGTGGCATCCCAAGAATCTTCCTTTGACATCGTGTCCAAACTCGACCGCCAGGAAGTTGACAACGCGCTCAACCAGGCGGCCAAGGAAATAGGTACCCGGTTCGACTTCCGCGGCGTGGGCGCGTCCATCACCTGGTCCGGCGAGCAGGCCGTGGACATCCGCGCCAACAGCGAGGAGCGCGCCATGGCCGTCCTCGACGTGTTCAAGGACAAGCTGGTCAAGCGCGGCGTATCGCTGAAGACGCTGGACCCGGCCGATCCCAAGCTCTCCGGGAAGGAGTACCGGATGGCGGTCGCCCTCAAGGAGGGCATCAACCAGGACAACGCCAGGAAGCTGTCGAAGATCATCCGGGACGAGGGGCCGAAGGGCGTCCGGGCCCAGGTCCAGGGCGAGGAGCTACGCGTCTCGGCCAAGAAGAAGGACGACCTCCAGGCCGTGATCGCGCTGCTGAAGGGCAAGGAGTTCGACTTCGCCCTCCAGTTCACCAACTACCGCTAGGCGCGCGCCCTAGTTTTCCGGGTCGATGCGCCGTTGTACCTGTTCTTACAGGGTCGATGTGCCATCGACACGAAACGGGATGCCGCCTGAAGTGACGGGCGGGACCGGTGAGGCTCCGGCGGCTGGTGGTGCGCGCCAAGAGGCGGCTGCAGCGGCGGGGACCGGCGGGCGGCTCAGCGGCGGGGACCGGCGGGCGGCTCAGCGGCGGGGACCGGCGGGCGGCTCAGCGGCGGGGACCGGCGGGCGGCTCAGCGGCGGAGGAACGGTCAGCGGCGGTAGCCGGCCAGGGCTTCGAGGCGGCGCAGGCGCTCGCCCAGGGGCGGCTGGGTGGCGAACAGCCGGGCGAAGCCTTCGGGGTGGAACGGGCTGGCGATCATCAGGTGAGCGACGGAGCTCAGCCGGGCGCCGGGGGTCAGGGCCAGCTCGGCGGCGCCCGCCTCGATCTTGCGCAGGGCACCGGCCAGGGCCACCGGGTCGCCGGCCAGCAGGGCGCCGGCCGCGTCGGCCCGGTACTCGCGCTCCCGGGTTACCGACAGCCGGACGACGAGCGCGGCGACCGGCCCGAGGACCAGCATCAGCGGCCGGGCCAGGGCGGCCGGGTACGTGATCACGGTGGCCAGGCCCGCCGACACCGTGGCGGGCAGGAGGTCCCGGCCGGACACGTGGGCGAGCTCGTGCCCGAGCACGCCGCGCAATTCGGCCTCGTCGAGCGAGGCGAGCAGGCCCGCGGTGCAGCAGATGGCGGCGCGGCGCGGATTGCGGCCGACCGCGAACGAGTTCGGCTGCCCGGCCGGGGACAGGAAGAGCCGGGGCACCGGGAGCCGGCCGCCCTTGCTCAGCTCCCGCACCAGGCGGTAGAGCTCGGGGTGCTCGACCTCGCTCACCGGCCGGGCCGCCATCGCGGACAGGGCCAGCCGGTCGCAGTAGGCGCCCGCCACGGCCACCGCGACGACCGCGACCGCGAGCCCGGCGATCGCGCCGGCGCCGCCCGCGACCGCCGCGCCGATCCCGGCGCCCAGGGCGACCAGCGGCGCGGCGGCGGCCGCGAGCCGGGCGGCCGCGCCGGCCCGGCTGGAACTCAGCCCCGCGGAGCGCCGGTCAGCGCGCACGGCCATGCACCTCCCGGGTCCCGCGTTCGGCTAGCAGTCGCATGATGACACTAAGTCTCGGCCGCGAGGCCAGGTCGTTATGCACAAACCTGGCCGCGGGTTCTTACCGGAATCTGTCACAAACTACATCGGCGCGGCCAGATCATCACGGGCCTGGGAATATCAACGGGCAGATGAACGTTGGCCCGCCTGTTCCGGCGTAAGATTTGTACCGTCCTAATGCCCCCGGCCGTGGGGTGGTGCTGCGAGAGTGTTCGGCCGCGGCATGCCGAGGAGGTCTCCGACTGTGACCAAGCAGGTCCAGCAGCTCGATCACGTCATCATCAGGTTCGCCGGCGACTCCGGTGACGGCATGCAGCTTGCCGGAGACCGGTTCACCCAGGAGACGGCGATCTTCGGTAATGACCTGTCGACCCAGCCGAATTTCCCGGCGGAAATCCGGGCCCCGGCAGGGACCCTGGCCGGCGTATCGAGCTTCCAGCTGCATTTCGCCGATCACGATATCCTCACGCCCGGCGACGCCCCGGACGTGCTCATCGCGATGAACCCGGCGGCCCTGAAGTCCAACATCAAGGACCTGCCCCGCGGCGGCGACCTGATCGTCAACACCGACGAGTTCACCAAGCGCAACCTGACCAAGGTCGGCTACCAGGTGAACCCGCTCGAGGACGGCTCGCTCGAGCAGTACAACGTGCACGCCGTGCCGATCACCTCGATGACGGTCAAGGCCCTGGAGGCCTTCGACATCACCCGCAAGGACGCCGAGCGGGCCAAGAACATGTTCGCGCTCGGCATGCTGTCCTGGCTGTACGACCGGCCCGCCGACGGCACGCTGAGCTTCCTCAAGGCCAAGTTCGCCAGCAAGCCCGAGATCATGGCCGCGAACGTGGCCGCGTTCGGCGCGGGCTGGAACTTCGGCGAGACGACCGAGGCGTTCCCGGCCCGCTACGAGGTCAAGCCGGCCCCGCTGACCCCCGGCACGTACCGCAACATCAACGGGAACACCGCGCTGGCCTACGGGCTCATCGCGGCGTCGCAGCTGGCCGGGCTGCCGCTGTTCCTCGGCTCCTACCCGATCACGCCGGCCTCGGACATCCTGCACGAGCTGGCCAAGCACAAGCGCTTCGGGGTCCGCACGTTCCAGGCCGAGGACGAGATCGCCGCCGTGGGCGCGGCCCTGGGCGCCTCGTTCGGCGGCTCGCTGAGCGTGACCAGCACGTCCGGACCCGGCATGCTGCTCAAGGCCGAGACCGTCGGCCTGGCCGTGTCGGTCGAGCTGCCCCTGATCGTCTGCGACATCCAGCGGGCCGGGCCGTCCACCGGGATGCCGACCAAGACCGAGCAGACCGACCTGCTGCTGGCCATGTTCGGCCGCAACGGCGAGTCGCCGGTGCCCATCGTCGCCCCGGCCAGCCCCGCCGACTGCTTCAACGCGGCGATCGAGGCGGCCCGGATCGCGGTCAAGTACCGGACCCCGGTGATCCTGCTCTCCGACGGCTACCTGGCCAACGGCTCCGAGCCGTGGCGGATCCCGGACACCGCCAGCCTGCCCGACCTGAGCGCCGAGTTCTCCTTCGCCGAGCCGCCGGCCGACCCGGCCGGACCGGGCGAGCACAGTGGCGGTTTCGAGCCGTTCCGGCGGGACCCGGTCACCCTGGCCCGGCCGTGGGCCATCCCCGGCACCGCTGGCCTCGAGCACCGGATCGGCGGCATCGAGAAGGCCGACATCACCGGGGAGATCTCCTACGACCCCGACAACCACGACCGGATGGTCCGGCTGCGCCAGGCCAAGATCGACGGCATCGCCGCGGACATCGGGCCGCTGACGGTCGAGGACCCCGACGGCAGCGCCCGGGTGCTGGTGCTGGGCTGGGGATCGACGTACGGCGCCATCGGCGCGGCGGTCCGCCGGGTCCGCAATGCCGGGCACGCGGTGGCCCAGGCGCACCTGCGGCACCTCAACCCGTTCCCCTCGAACCTGGGCGAGGTGCTCCGCCGCTACGACAAGGTGCTGGTCCCTGAGATCAACCTCGGCCAGCTCAGCCTGCTGCTGCGCGGCCGGTACCTGGTCGACGTGATCTCCTACAACCGGGTGCGCGGGCTGCCATTCCAGGCCGCCGAGCTGGCCGGCGTCATCGAGGATGTGATCGGGCATGCCTGAGCTAAACGGCACTGTGACGAATGGAGGCGCCGACGGGCACCGGCTCGCCTCGCTGACCCTGGTGCCTAAAGCCACGGCCCGTTCGGCGACAAAAGATTTTAAATCCGATCAGGAGGTACGGTGGTGCCCTGGTTGCGGCGACTACGCCATCCTGGCCGCCTTCCAGGCCTTCCTCCCCGAGCTTGAGGTCCCGCGGGAGAACGTGGTCGTCATCTCCGGGATCGGCTGCGCGTCGCGGCTGCCGTACTACGTGAACACCTACGGGATGCACTCCATCCACGGCCGGGCGCCGGCCATCGCCACCGGGCTGGCGGCGTCCCGGTCCGGACCTGTCGGTCTGGGTCATCACCGGCGACGGCGACGCGCTGTCGATCGGCGGCAACCACCTGATCCACGCGCTGCGCCGCAACGTCAACATCAAGATCCTGCTGTTCAACAACCGGATCTACGGGCTGACCAAGGGCCAGTACTCGCCGACCTCCGAGCAGGGCAAGGTCACCAAGTCCACCCCGTTCGGGTCGCTGGACCATCCGTTCAACCCGGTGTCGCTGGCCCTCGGGGCCGACGCGAGCTTCGTGGCGCGGACCATCGACTCGGACCGCAAGCACCTGACCTCGGTGCTGCGGGCCGCCGCCGACCACCAGGGCGCCGCGTTCATCGAGATCTACCAGAACTGCCCCATCTTCAACGACGACGCGTTCGAGCCGCTCAAGGACGTGGCCTCGGCGGGCGAGCGGCTGATCCGCCTGGAGCACGGGGCGCCGGTCCGCTTCGGCCCGGGGGGCTCGCGGGGGCTGCGGTTCGGCCGTCACGGTGAGCTTGAGGCGGTCGACGCCGAGGGCGCCGACCCGGACACGCTGATCACCCACGACGCGCACCGGCCGGACCCGTCCTACGCGTTCGCGCTGTCCCGGCTCGACGCGGCCGACTTCCGGCACACGCCGGTCGGGGTGTTCCGGCAGGCGGAGCAGCCAAGCTATGACCGGCTGATGGCCGAGCAGATCGCCGCGGCCCGGGCCCGCAGCGGACCAGGGGACCTGAGCGCGCTGCTAGCGGGCCACGACACCTGGGAAGTCAGCTAGCCGGCCCGCTTCTCCACGAAGTCGCACAGGGCCAGGAACGCCGCCCGGGCTGCTACGTCGGGCAGCGCCACGAGCTCGTTCCTGGCGCCTTGCGCCCAGCTCAGCACGTGCGCGCGGGACTCGGCCAGGGCCGGGTGGGCGCGCAGCAGGGCCAGCGTCTCGGCCAGCAGCGCGTCATCGGTCAGGTCGGCCCCGGCGAGCAGCTCGTGCAGCCGCTGGTCCGCATCGGACTGGCTGCCAGCCGTCTGGCCGGCTGCGCCCGGGGCGGTCGAGCGCAGCGCGTACAGGACCGGCAGGGTCTGCACGCCCTGGCGCAGGTCGGTGCCGGGCGTCTTGCCCGACTGCGCCGAGTCGCTGGCGATGTCGATCACGTCGTCGGACAGCTGCCAGGCCACGCCGAGCTGCTCGCAGGCCACCGCGATCCGCGTCGCCACCTCGGCCGGGGCGCCGGAGAACAGCGCGCCGAACTGCCCGGAGGTCGCGATCAGCGATCCGGTCTTCTCGGTGATCACGTGCATGTAGTGGTCCAGCGGGTCCTGGCCGGGCCGCGGCCCGACGGTCTCGGCCAGCTGCCCGGCGACCAGCCGGTTGAACGTCTCGGCCTGGATCCGGACCGCTTCCGGGCCGAGGTCGGCGAGGATGCGCGAGGCCTGCGCGAACAGGAAGTCCCCGGTCAAGATGGCGACCGAGTTGCTCCACCGCGAGTTGGCCGACGGATGGCCGCGGCGGACCTCAGCCTCGTCCATGACGTCGTCGTGGAACAGCGTGGCCAGGTGGGTCAGCTCGATGGCCACCGCGGCCTGGATGACCCGCGGGTCCTTCGGGTCGCCGAACTGCGCGGCGAGCAGGACCAGCAGGGCCCGGAACCGCTTGCCGCCCGCCACGATGGAAGCCCTGGAGGCCTCGGTGAAAAGTTCGTCGCCGGGATGCGCCGTCGCCATGAGCGACGCCTCGACCCGGGCCAGATCGTCAAGAACCTCCGCCGCCAGGGCGGAGTCCGGGAAATCTACCGGAACTGCGGTAATCACACACTCTCCAGGTCATCGGCACGCAAGTGTACCCCAGGGGGGACGACCCCCCTGGAACCCCCCGCACACCCGCTCTGGTTTCCACCGTAGCATCGCACGGCCGGGGGGCCGCCGGGCCCCCGCGGACCGCGCGATCAGCTCACGAACAGGGTATTCGCGGCGTGGCCGGCCAGGCTCAGGAGCGGTTCGGGGACGATGCCGAACACCACCGTGGCCGCGACGCCGAGGCCCACCGCGGTGCCGGAGAACACGTTCGGCAGCACCACCTCGGGCCCGTCGGGCACCGGGTCGCTGAAGAACATCAGCACGATCACCCGGACGTAGAAGAACGCGGCGATCGCGCTGGACAGCACGCCGACGATGACCAGCGGCGTCTCGCCGGAGGCGATCGCGGCCTGGAAGACGGCGAACTTCCCGGTGAAGCCGCTGGTCAGCGGGATGCCCGCGAAGGCCAGCAGGAACAGCGCGAAAATACCCGCCACCACCGGTGACCTGCGGCCCAGGCCCGCCCACCGGGACAGGTGCCCGGCCTCGCCGCCCGCGTCCCGCACCAGGGTGATCACCGCGAACGCGCCCACCGTGGTCAGCCCGTAGGTGGCCAGGTAGAACAGGCTGCTGGACAGGCCCGCGACGCTGGTCGCGATGACCGCGGTCAGCACGAACCCGGCGTGCGCGATCGAGGAGTAGGCCAGCAGCCGCTTCACGTCGGTCTGGGTGACGGCGATGACCGCGCCGGCCACCATGGTCAAGATGGCGATGACCCACAGCGCCGGGCGCCAGTCCCAGGTCAGGTTGCCGAACGCGACGTAGAAGACGCGCAGCAGCGCGCCGAACGCGGACACCACGGTGCACGACGCCATCAGCGCGGTCACCGGGGTCGGCGCGCCCTGGTACACGTCCGGCTTCCAGCTCGTGGAACGGCACCGCCCCGATCTTGAACAGCAGCCCGAAGCCGGTCAGCGCGATCCCGGCGTACAGCAGGGTGGCGTTGGAGGTGTTGCTGGCCGCGGCGGAGGCGATGGCCGGGAGCGAGACCGAGCCCGCGAAGCCGTAGAGCATCGCGATGCCGAACAGGAAGAACGCCGAGGAGAACGCGCCGAGCAGGAAGTACTTCATGGCCGCCTCGTGCGAGAGCAGCCGGCGGCGCCGGGCCAGCCCGCACAGCAGGTACAGCGGCAGCGACAGCACCTCGAGCGCGACGAACATGGTGAGCAGGTCGTTGGACGCGGGGAACAGCAGCATGCCGCCCACCGCGAACAGGGTCAGCGGGAAGATCTCGGTGTGGAAGGCCCCGGTGACCAGGCCCTCGCGCTCCTCCGGGCTGCCGGGCGGCGCGGCCGCCTGGGCGGCGAACGGGCTGTTGCTGGTGTCGGCGATGAGCAGCACGCTGACGAACGCCAGGACCAGGATCGTGCCCTGGATGAACAGCGTCGGCCGGTCGATCGCCACCGCGCCCGCCGCGGCGACGTGGCCGGCGCTGCCGCCCTTGAAGATGCTGAACGAGGCGGCCACGATGGTCAGCACGAAGGCGGCCAGGATCGAGCCCAGGGTGATCACCAGCTGGACGGTGCGGCGCAGCGGGCGGGGCGTGAAGGCCTCGACCAGGATGGCCGCCACCGCCGCGCCGAACACCACCAGCATCGGCGAGAGCTGGCCGTACTCGATGCTCGGCGGCTTGATCGTGCCGGTGGTGGTGACAGCAGCCAGGATCCCGGTCACGGTGCGGTTCCATTCTGCACGGCGGTGGTAGTGAACCCGGGCGCGGGATGCGCGGGCACCGGATCGGTCTCGTGCACCTGCGCCATCGTGACGCGCACGGCCGGGTTGATGATGTCGAGCACCGGCTTGGGGTACACGCCGACCCCGATGATCAGCACGACCAGCGGCGCGACGGCGAGCAGCTCGCGGGGCCGCAGGTCCTTCATCCCGGCCACCTGGTCCCGGACCGGGCCGCCCGCCACCCGCTGGTACATCCACAAGATGTAGATCGCGGCCAGGATGATGCCCGCGGTGGCGAAGCTGGCGGCCACCTTGTACCGGGAGAACGTGCCGATCAGGACCAGGAACTCGCTGACGAAGGTGGACAGCCCGGGCAGCGAGAGCCCGGCCAGGCCGGAGATCAGGAACAGCCCGGCCAGCAGCGGCGCGACCTTCTGCACGCCGCCGAAGTCCTCGATCCGGTCCGACCCGCGCCGGCTGATCAGGAACCCGGCCAGGATGAACAGCGCGCCGGTGGCGAAGCCGTGGTTGACCATGTACAGCGTCGCGCCCGAGACACCCTGGCTGGTCATCGCGAACACGCCGAGCGCGATGAAGCCGAAGTGCGAGACCGAGGTGTAGGCGATCAGCCGCTTCATGTCCTGCTGGCCGATGGCCACGACCGCCCCGTACAAGACCCCGATCACCGACAGCGTGATGACCAGCGGGGTGAAGTACTTCGCGCCGGCCGGGAACAGCTCCCAGCAGTACCGCAGCATGCCGAACGTGCCCACCTTGTCCAGCACGCCGACCAGCAGCACCGCCGCGCCGGGCTGCGCCGAGGCCGCGGCGTCGGGCAGCCAGGTGTGGAACGGCCACAGCGGCGCCTTGATCGCGAACGCGATGAAGAACCCGAGGAACAGCCACTTCTGCACGGTGGGGCTCAGCGACACGTTGACCAGCTCGCTGAACAGGAACGAGCCGTGGTGCCCGGTGGCCGGGCTGCGGACCGAGTACACGTACAGCGCGATGACCGCGACCAGCATGAGCAGCCCGCCGAGCAGGCTGTAGAGCAGGAACTTGACCGCCGCGTACTGCCGCTTGCCGACCCCGTAGCTGCCGATCATGAAGTAGATCGGGATCAGCATGGCCTCGAAGAACACGTAGAACAGGAATACGTCGGTGGCCGCGAAGACGCCGATCATCATCGTCTCGGCCGTCATCATCAGCGCGAAGTAGGTCTTGACGCTGTGCTTGCCACCGTCGGCGTCGTTCCAGGAGGCCAGGATGACCACCGGCATCAGCACCGCGGACATGGCGATCAGGACCAGCGCGATGCCGTCCACGCCCAGCGCGTAGTGCACGCCGAACGCGGGAATCCAGGAGTAGGTCTCGGTGAACTGGTAGTTCGGCCCGCCGATCTGGAACTTGACCGCGATGATGATCACGACCACCAGGGTCAGCAGCGAGAACGCCAGGGCCAGGTACTTGGCCAGGCCGTCGCGGGCCCGCACGTCGGCCGCGGCGCTGTCGGCCGGCCGGCGGGGCACGGCCATGATCACGATCGCGCCGAGCAGCGGGACCGCGCCGGCGATCGTCAGCCAGGGAAAGCCGTTCATCTAGAGCCTCACCGCCAGGAGCAAGGCGACCAGCACCGCGGCGCCGAAGAACATGGACAGCGCGTAGGAGCGCACGAACCCGGTCTGCAGCCGCCGGGCCCGGCCCGACGTCCCGCCGACCAGCGCGGCCAGCGAGTTCACCAGGCCGTCCACCCCGCGGTTGTCGAAGTAGACCGACAGCCGGGTCAGCCACTGGCCGGGCCGCATCAGGACCGACTCGTTGAACGCGTCGCCGTACAGGTCCTTCCTGCCTGCGACGACCAGGGGGTTGCCTCGCGGCGCGGTCCCGGGGACGGGGACCCGGCCGTACATGACCCAGGCGAGGCCTATGCCGGCCAGGGCCAGGGCCAGGGCCACGCCCCCGGCGACGGTGAAGAACCCGTGCGAGACCGGCGGCACCCCGACCACGGGGGCGAGGAACTTCTCCAGCCGGTCGTTGATGATGAGGAATCCTCCCGCGCCGACCGAGCCGACGGCGATCACCACCATCGGCCAGGTCATCACCGGCGGTGACTCGTGCGGATGCGCCTCGGCCTTCCAGCGCCGCTTCCCCTGCCAGGTCATGAGCATCATCCGGGTCATGTAGAACGCGGTGAGGCCGGCGCCGATCAGCGCGCAGATGCCGAGGATCCAGCCGCCCGTGCCGTGCTCGGTGAAGTCGCCCTCGATGATCGGGTCCTTCGCGTAGAACCCGGAGAACGGCGGGATGCCGATGATGGCCAGGTACGCGAGGCCGAACGTCACGTAGGTGACCGGCAGGAAGCGGGCCAGCGCCCCGTAGTCCCGCATGTCCTGCTCGTCGTCCATGCCGTGGATCACCGAGCCCGCGCCGAGGAACAGCCCGGCCTTGTAGAACCCGTGCGAGAGCAGGAGCGCGATCGAGAACACGTATCCCTCGGGCCCGAGCCCGGCCCCGAGCGTCATGTAGCCGATCTGGCTCATCGTGGACCCGGCCAGCGACTTCTTGATGTCGTCCCTGGCCGCGGCGATGATGCCGCCGAACAGCAGCGTGACCGTGCCGACTACGGCGATCCCGATCCGCGCGTCCGGCGACAGCGCGAGGATCGGGTTGGACCGGACCAGCAGGTAGACCCCGGCGGTGACCATGGTGGCCGCGTGGATCAGCGCCGACACGGGTGTGGGGCCCTCCATCGCGTCCAGCAGCCAGGACTGCAGCGGCACCTGCGCGGACTTCCCGCACGCGCCGAGCAAGAGCAGGAAACCGAGCGCGGTGGCCACCCCGCTGCCGCCGGACGGAACCTGGTGGAACACCCCGGTGAACGAGGTCGTGCCGAACTCGCTGAACATCAGGAAGATGGCCAGGGTGAGGCCGGCATCGCCGACCCGGTTGACGACGAACGCCTTCTTCGCCGCCACCGCCGCCGAGTTCCTTTCCTGCCAGAACCCGATCAGCAGGTAGGAGGCCAGGCCGACGCCCTCCCACCCGACGTAGAGCACCAGGTAGTTGTCGGCCAGCACGAGCAGCAGCATCGACGCGAGGAACAGGTCCATGTAGCCGAAGAAGCGCCGCCGGCCGGGGTCGTGCGCCATGTAGCCGACCGAGTAGATGATGATCAGCGAACCGACCCCGGTGATCAGCAGCACGAAGCAGATCGACAGCGGGTCGATCAGCAGGTTCACGCTGGCCTGGAAGTGCCCCACCAGGATGTACGTGTACAGGTGCTGGTCCTGCTCGCGGTTGGTGTGCCCGAGCAGGGTGAAGTAGGCGATCACGCCGTAGCCGAACGCGGCGACCGGCATCAGGCACCCGAGCAGGTGCCCCCACCGGTCGGTCCGCCGCCCGCCGACCAGCAGCACCAGCGCGCCGAACAGCGGGAACGCGAGCAGCAGCCACGAAGCCTTGAGCACACCGGTGGCCGGCACGGTGGTCACGGTCGTGGCCAGGGCATGTCCAGCCGAGGCGGTCACTGTCGTCATCCCTTCACCACTTGAGCAGGTTGGCGTCGTCGACCGACGCGGACCTGCGGGCTCGGTAGATCGCCATCAAGATGGCCAGGCCGACCACCACCTCGGCCGCCGCCACCACCATGACGAAGAACGCGATGACCTGCCCGTCCAGGTTGCCGTGCATGCTGGCGAACGCGACGAAGGCCAGGTTGCACGCGTTCAGCATCAGCTCGATGCACATGAACACGACGATGGCGTTGCGCCGTACGAGCACGCCGACCCCGCCGATCACGAACAGGATCACCGACAGCGCCACGTAGTGCACCGGGGTCATGAGTCGGCCCTCCCGGACGGGGCGGGCTCCCATTCGCCGCTTTCCGCGGTGATCTCGAGCGTTTCATCAGCCGGAACGAAACGTGGTTCACCAGCCGGGTCACGGGGTGACAGCGCCGAGCTGACCGACAGCTCCGAGGTCGTGCCGTCCGGCAGCAGGGCCGGCCGGTCCGCGGAGTCGTGCAGCGCGTACACGCCCGGCGGCGGGTCCGGCGCCAGGTGGCCGCTGGCCACCCGGCGGGCGGCGAGTTCCCGCTGGGTGGGCCGGGGGGTGGCGCGCTCGCGGTGCGCCAGCACCATGGCCCCGACCGCCGCGGTGATCAGCAGCGCGCCGGTGACCTCGAACGGGAAGACGTAGGTGGTGAAGATCAAGGTGGCGATGCCGGACAGGTTGTCCGTGCCCGCGGCCGTCTTCGACAGCGTGTCCGGGCCGATGGCCGCGTGCCCGATGCCCAGGATGAGCAGGATGAGCAGGCCGATCGAGACCAGGCCGGCGGCCAGCCGCTGGCCCTTGATGGTCTCCACGATCGAGTCCGACGAGCTGATGCCGATCAGCATCAGGACGAACAGGAACAGCATGAGAACCGCGCCGGTGTACACGATGATCTGCACGAAGGCCAGGAACGGCGCGCCCTGCATGGCGTACATGGTGGCCAGGCAGAGCATCACCACGGCGAGCATCAGGGCGCAGTGCACCGCGCGCGGGACCAGGATCATGGCCAGCGCGGCCAGGACCGAGAGCACGGCCAGGATCCAGAACACCGACTCGACCGCGATGGAGTCGGTGTTGGTGCCGGCCGCCAGGACGTGCGTCACTTGTCCTCACCCCCCTCCTCGCGGACCTCCGGCGGCGCCCACGACAGCGAGGCGTCGGGCGACCCGGCGAACACCGCCGGGCCGGACGGCCCGCCGGGCCCGGACATCCCCGGCGCCCGCGGGCCGCGGACCAGCCCCGCCGCGCCGAGGCGGTAGTAGTCCTTCTCGTCGTCGCCGAGCCGCATCGGGTGCGGCGGGGCTTCCGCGCCCGCCGGCAGCGGCACGAGCAGCTGCTCCTTGGTCCAGATCAGGCTTTCCCGGTTGTCGTCGGCGATCTCGTACTCGTTGGTCATGGTCAGCGCGCGCGTCGGGCAGGCCTCGATGCACATGCCGCACAAGATGCAGCGCAGGTAGTTGATCTGGTAGACGTGGCCGTACCGCTCGCCGGGGGAGAACCGTTCCTCGGCGGTGTTGTCCCGGCCCTCGACGTAGATCGCGTCGGCCGGGCAGGCCCAGGCGCACAGCTCGCACCCGATGCACTTCTCCAGCCCGTCCGGCCACCGGTTGAGCTGGTGGTGGCCGTGGAACCGCGGCGCGGTGGGCTTCTTGACCTCGGGGTACTCCACGGTCTCGACCTTCCGGAACATCTCGTGGAAGGTGACCCCGAACCCCTTGATCGGGTTGAGGAAATCAAGCACCAGTGACCTCCCTGGTGGAGGTTTCGTTATCGACGTCGATGCCGTGGTAGTGCGGCAGGTCGAGCGGCGGCACCGGGAAGGTGCTCGCCCCGAAGGGCACGTCGTGGCCGGACTCGCTGGCACTGGCGGAGTCCGCCGCCGCGAACCGGGCGGCCCGCTGCTGCGCGGCGCTTTCCCACATCGAGGCCAGGGCGATGATGATGACCAGGACCACGCCGCCCACCACGTACGGGATCGTGTTGTGCGTGTCGAGCCGCCAGGCGCGCACGGTGGCGATGAGCAGGATCCAGACGATGGAGACCGGGATCAGGACCTTCCAGCCGATCGCCATCAGCTGGTCGTACCGGACCCGGGGCAGGGTCCCGCGCAGCCAGATGTAGCAGAACAGGAAGATGTAGACCTTGACCACGAACCACAGCACCGGCCACCAGCCGCTGTTGGCGCCCGACCACAGCGACAGCGGCCACGGCGCCCGCCAGCCGCCCAGGAACAGCGTGGTGGCCAGCCCGGCGACGGTGGTCATGTTGATGTACTCGCCGAGGTAGAACATCGCGAACTTCATCGAGGAGTACTCGGTGTGGTAGCCGGCCACCAGCTCGCCCTCGCCCTCGGGCAGGTCGAACGGCAGCCGGTTGGTCTCGCCGACCATGGTGACCAGGTAGATGACGAACGAGACCGGCAGCAGCCACGCGTACCATTCGTGCTGCTGCGCCGAGACGATCGCGGTGGTGGACAGCGAGCCCGCGTACAGGAACACGGCCACGAAGGCCAGGCCCATCGCGATCTCGTAGCTGATCACCTGCGCGGCCGAGCGCAGCGCGCCGAGCAGCGAGTACGGCGACCCCGAGGCCCAGCCGGCCAGCACGATCCCGTACACCCCGATCGAGCTCATGGCCAGGATGAGCAGCACCGCCACCGGCAGGTCGGTGAGCTGCAGCGGGGTGTGGTGGTGGAAGATCGAGACGATCGGGCCCCACGGGATGACGGCGAAGCTGATGAAGGCGATCGTCCCCGATATCACCGGCGCGGCGATGAACAGCAGCTTTTCCGCCGTGGTGGGGATGATGTCTTCCTTGAGCGGCAGCTTGAGCGCGTCCGCGATCGGCTGGAGCAAGCCGAAGGGCCCGGCCCGGTTCGGCCCCGGCCGGTTCTGCATCCGGCCGATGACGCGGCGCTCGGCCCAGATCATGAAGATCGTGGTCAGCAGCAGGAACAGGAAGACGATGGCCACCTTCAGCAGCACCAGCCACCAGATGAGCTGGTTGAAGTCGCTGAGCGTGGGGTCTACCGAGGGAGCTGCGAGCACGTGCTGCACCGCCCCTGCGTGCGTCATTCCGGCCTCCTCAGCGTGACCATGGCGCCGTGGCCCGCGCCGAGTTCGGCGCGGAGGGTGGTTCCGCCGGGCAGGCCCGCCGCCGGGAGCCAGACCACGTGATCGGCCATCGGCACGAGCTCGACGGGCACGGCCACCGAGCCATGGTCGGTGGCCACGGTCACCTTATCGCCGTCGGCCAGGCCGGCTTCGCCGCGGTCACCGCGGACATCCGGGCCACCACCGGGCGGGCGGTGCCCGCCAGGGCCGGCTCGCCGTCCTGCATCCGCCCGCTGTCCAGCAACTGGTGCCAGCTGGCCAGCCGGACGTCCAGGCCACTCGACGTCCGGGCCGAAGTCTCGGTGGGCCAGGCGGTCGTCGCGGCCGGCGGGTCCGCGCGTGTGCCGCGCCAGGAACCGAGCGCGGCGAGCTCCGCGCGCGCCGCCGCGGCGTCGGGCAGCCCCAGGTGGACATCCATCTGATCGGCGATCGCGCCGAGCACGTACAGGTCGGTGCGGACCTCCGGGACCCGCAGCGCCGCGCCGAACGAGCCGCCGCGGCCCTCCCAGTTCACGAACGTCCCGGCCTTCTCGGCCACCGCGGCGACCGGGAACACCACGTCGGCGCGGTCGGTGACCGCGCTGGCCCGCAGCTCGAGGCTGACCACGAAGGGCGCCATCTCGATCGCCCGCAGCGCCGCCTGCGGATCGGGCAGGTCGGCCGGGTCCACCCCGGCCACGACCAGGGCGCCGAGCTCGCCGTCGGCCGCGGCGGCGAGCATGGCGGTGGTGTCGCGGCCCAGCGTGCTGGGCAGCGAGCTCTTGCCCCAGGCCCGGGCCACCTCGGTCCGGGCCGCGATGTCGGTCACCTGGCGGCCGATGGGCAGCAGGCCGGGCAGGGCGCCCGCCTCGACGGCGCCTCGTTCGCCCGCGCGGCGCGGAACCCAGGCCAGCCGGGCGCCCGACGCGAACGCGAGCCGGGCCGCGGCCGCGAGCGCGCCCGGAACGGCGGCCAGCCGCTCCCCGACCAGGATCACCGCACCGGTCTCACCGAGCGCCTGACCCGCGTTCTTCCAGCCCTCATCGGCTTTCTCGGTACCGGACGCGGTCCAGCCCGGCGCGCTGGCCGCGCTGCCCGCGGTCAGCGCGGTGAGCGCGGCGGCCTCGTCGCCGGGCCGGGTGGTCAGCAGCGTGCCGGACAGCTTGGCCAGCCCCGGGCTGGCCAGCGCCGCGATGGAGAACACCGGCACTTTGCGGCGGCGGACCGCCTTGCGCAGTCGCAGGAAGACGATCGGCGACTCGTCTTCCGGCTCGAACCCGGCCAGCAGCACGGCCGGCGCCCGTTCCAGGTCGGCGTAGCTGACCGCGATGTCGCGCCCGGCCACGCAGGCCGCGAGGAACTGCTCCTCCTCGGCCGAGTGCGCGCGGGCCCGCATGTCCACGTCGTTGGTGTCGAGGGCGACCCGGGCGAACTTGGCGTACGCGTAGGCGTCCTCGAGGGTGAGCCGGCCGCCGGCCAGGACGCCCGCTCCTCGCGGCTGTTCGGCGTCGGCGTCGCGCGCCGCCACCAGGCCGGCCGCGGCGACCGCCAGGGCGTGCGGCCAGGACGCCGGGACGAGCACGCCGCTGGCGTCCCGGACCAGCGGGGACGTGAGCCGGTCGGGCTGGGTGGCGTAGGTGAAGGCCCAGCGGCCCTTGTCGCAGTTCCACTCCTCGTTGATCGCGGGCTCCTCGCCCGCCAGCCGGCGCATGACCCGGCCGCGGCGGACGTCGGTCCGCAGGTGGCACCCGGAGGCGCAGTGCTCGCACACGCTCGGCACCGACACCAGGTCGTACGGCCGGGACCGGAACCGGTAGGCCGCGCCGGTGAGCGCGCCGACCGGGCAGACCTGGACCGTGTTACCGGAGAAGTAGGAGTTGAACGGCCGGCCGTCGGCGGTGCCGATCATCTGGGCCGGGCCGCGCCCGAGGAACTCGATGAACGCGTCCCCCGCGATCTCCTCCGAGGTCCGCGTGCACCGGGTGCACGAGATGCACCGCTCGCGGTCAAGCAGCACCTCGGTGGAGATGGCGACCGGCTTGTCGAAGGTCCGCTTGTCGAAGGTGAACCGGGTCTCGCCCCGCCCGTTGGACATGGCCTGGTTCTGCAGCGGGCACTCGCCGCCCTTGTCGCACATCGGGCAGTCCAGCGGGTGGTTGATGAGCAGCAGCTCCATCACGCCCTGCTGCGCCTTGTCGGCGACCGCCGAGGTGAGCTGGGTGTGCACCACCATGCCCTCGGCGCACGGGGTGATGCACGAGGCCAGCGGCTTGCGCTGGCCTTCCACCTCGACCAGGCACTGGCGGCAGGCGCCGATCGGGTCGAGCAGCGGGTGGTCGCAGAACCGCGGGATCTGGATGCCGAGCAGCTCGGCGGCCCGGATGATCAGTTCGCCCTTGGGCACCTGGATCTCGAACCCGTCGATGGTGACGGTCACCGTGCCCTGCGTGGTCTCCACCGTCACGACTCGCTCCAGAGCGTCGACGCGGCCGGGTCGAAGGGACAGCCGCCCTCCTTGTGGTGCTGGATGAACTCGTCCCTGAAGTAGCGGACCGCGGAGGTGATCGGGGGCGTCGCGCTGTCACCGAGCGCGCAGAACGCCCGGCCGGTGATGTTGTCGCAGATGTCCAGCAGCTTCTCGACGTCTTCCTCGGTGCCCTGGCCGTGTTCGAGCCGGTCCAGGATGCGGACCAGCCAGAACGTGCCCTCCCGGCAGGGCGTGCACTTCCCGCACGACTCGTGCTGGTAGAACTCGGTCCAGCGGAGCACCGCGCCGACCACGCAGGTGGTGTCGTCGAAGACCATCACCGACCTGGTGCCGAGCCCGGACCCGGCGGCGGCGACCGACTCGAAGTCCATCGGCATGTCCAGGTGCTGGTCGGTGAGGATCCCGGCCGACGAGCCGCCCGCGGTCCAGAACTTGAGCTGGCGGCCGCCCCGTATCCCGCCGGACAGGTCGAGCAGTTCGCGCAGCGTGATGCCGAGCGGGGCCTCGTACGTGCCCGGGATGGTCACGTGGCCGGACAGGTTGAAGATCCCGAAGCCCTTCGACTTTTCCGTGCCCAGGCCGGCGAACCAGTCGGCGCCGTTCAAGATGATCGACGGGGCGGTGGCGATCGACTCCACGTTGTTCACGTTCGTCGGCAGGGAGTACACGCCGGCCACGGCCGGGAACGGCGGCTTGTTCCGCGGCAGCCCGCGCTTGCCCTCCAGCGAGTCAAGCAGCGCGGTCTCCTCGCCGCAGATGTACGCGCCGGCCCCGGCGTGGATGATGACCTCGACGTCGAACCCGGAGCCGAGGACGTTCTGGCCCAGGTAGCCGGCCGCGCGCGCCTCGGCCACCGCGTTGCGCAGCCGCCGGATCACGTGCAGGACCTCGCCCCGGACGTAGATGAACGCGTGGCCGGCCCCGATCGCGTAGCAGGCGATGGCCGCGCCCTCGATGAGCACGTGCGGGTTGGCCATCATCAGCGGGACGTCCTTGCAGGCGCCCGGTTCGGATTCGTCCGCGTTGACCACCAGGTAGTGCGGCTTGCTGTCGGTCTGCGGCAGGAAGCTCCACTTCACGCCGGTCGCGAAGCCGGCCCCGCCGCGGCCGCGCAGCCCGGCGTTCTTCACCGTCGCGATGACCTCGTCCCGGGACATGCCGAGGGCCTTGGGCAGCGCCTGCCAGCCGCCGGTCCGCCGGTACCCGTCGATGGTGAACAGGTCGGGCTGGTCCCAGTCCGCGGTCAGCACCGGGGTCAAGATGTCGGTCACCGCGGCTCCTTCGCCTTGTCGCCCGCCGCTTTGTCACCTGTGGCACCTGGCTCGGGCGCGGTCCAGCCGTGCTCCTGCGCGACCTTGAGGCCGACCAGGTCGGCCGGTCCCGCGGTCGGGCCCTCGGCGGCCAGGTCGTCGTTGAAGCCGGCCAGGACCCGGGCCGCTTCGCGCCAGGTAACCAGCCGTCCCGGTCCCCGGGTCGGCCTCACCTGGTTCCCGGCGCGCAGGTCGTCGGTGAGCTGGCGGGCCGAGTCCGGCGTCATGTTGTCGAAGAACTCCCAGTTCACCATCATCACCGGCGCGTACACGCAGGCGGCGTTGCACTCCAGGTGCTCCAGGCTGACCTGGCCGTCCGGCGTGGTCTCGTCGTCGCCCACGCCGAGGTGCTCGTGGAGTTCGGCCAGGATCTGGTTGCCCCCCAGCACGCCGCACACGGTATTGGTGCACACGCCGACGTGGTACTTGCCGACCGGGCGGCGCTTGTACATGGTGTAGAAGCTGACCACCCCGGTGACATCGGCCTCGGTCAGCCCGAGCTGGCGCGCGCAGAACTCGATGCCGTCGCCGGAGACATAGCCTTCCTCGGACTGGACGAGGTGAAGCAGCGGCAGCAGCGCCGACCTCGACTGCGGGTACTGGCCGATGATCACCGCCGCGTCCGCCTCGAGACGGGCGCGCACATCGTCGCTGAACGGCATTACCGGTCCACGCCTCCCATCACGGGATCGATGCTCGCGATCGCGGGGATCAGGTCGGCCACCGCGCCGCCCTCGCACACCGCGGCGACCGCCTGCAGGTGGGTGAACGACGGGTCGCGCAGGTGCACCCGGTACGGCCTGGTCCCGCCGTCGCTGACCACGTGCGCGGCCAGCTCGCCGCGGGGCGACTCGATTGCCGCGTAGGCCTGGCCCGCGGGGACCCGGAACCCCTCGGTGATCAGCTTGAAGTGGTGGATGAGCGCCTCCATGGACTGGCCCATGATGTGCGCGATGTGCTGCGGCGACGGGCCGAGCCCGTCCGGGCCGAGGGACAGCTGCGCGGGCCAGCCGATCTTGGCGTCCCTGATGATCACCGGGTCGGCCGCCGGGCCGGGTGAACCGCGCTCGGCCAGCCGGTCCAGGCACTGCCTGACGATCCGCAGCGACTGCTCGATCTCGTCCATCCTGATCAGGTACCGGCCGTAGGCGTCGCACGTGTCCGTCACCGGCACGTCGAAATCGTAGGTCTCGTAACCGGAGTACGGCTGGGACTTGCGCAGGTCCCAGGGCAGCCCGGTCGACCTCAGCATGGGCCCGGTCACGCCCAGGGCCATGCAGGCCTGCAGGTCGAGGTAGGCGATGCCCTTGTTGCGGCCGATGAAGATCGGGTTGGCGTCGATCAGCGTGCGCAGATCGTGGATCAGCTTCGGCGCGCTCTCGTCGAACGCGCGGATCGCCTCGAGCGCGCCCGGCGGCAGGTCCTGCGCCACCCCGCCGGGCCTGATGTACGCGTGGTTCATCCGCAGCCCGGTGACCAGCTCCAGCAGGTCAAGCACGCGCTCGCGCATCCGCGCGCCCTGGGTGTAGATCGTGGTCGCGCCCAGCTCCAGGCCCATCGGGGCGATCCCGCCCAGGTGCGAGGAGACCCGGTTGAGCTCCATCATCAGGACCCTGATGATCTGGGCGCGTTCGGGGATCCGGTCCTCGATGCCGAGCAGCCGCTCCACCCCGAGGCAGTAGGCCATCTCGTTGAAGATCGGCATCAGGTAGTCGGCCCGGGTGCAGAACGTGACGCCCTGCGTCCAGGTGCGGTACTCCATGTTCTTCTCGATGCCGGTGTGCAGGTAGCCGATGGCCGGCCGGATCTCGGCCACCGTCTCCCCCTCCAGCGTCAGGACCAGCCGGAGCACCCCGTGGGTGGAGGGGTGCTGCGGGCCCATGTTGACCACGATCCGCTCGCCGCTCTCGAAATCCGCGGTCTCGTTCGCGGCCGCGATGATCTCGTCCCAGTCCTCACCGGAGACGGTGTAGACCCGGCCCTCGGCGGCCTCGGCGTCGCTCGCCCCGGCCGCCGCGTGCGGCATGCCGTCGGTCATTGGTAGTGCCTCCGCTCGTCGGGAGGGGGGATCTTGGCGCCGCGGTACTCGACCGGGATGCCGCCCAGCGGGTAGTCCTTGCGCTGCGGGTGGCCCTTCCAGTCGTCAGGCATCTCGATCCTGGTCAGCGCGGGATGCCCGTCGAAGATGATGCCGAAGAAGTCCCACGTCTCCCGCTCGTGCCAGTTGCAGGTCGGGTACACGCCGGTCAGCGACGGGACGTGCGGGTCGGCGTCCGGCACGCTCACTTCCAGCCGCAGCCGGCGGTTATGGGTGATGGACAGCAGGTGGTACACGGCGTGCAGTTCGCGGCCGCCCTCCTCCGGGTAGTGCACGCCGGACACCCCGCTGCACAGCTCGAAGCGGAGCGCCGGGTCGTCGCGCAGTTTCGCGGCCACCTCGGGCAGCCGTTCCCGCCGGACGTGGAAGGTCAGCTCGCCCCGGTCGACCACCACCCGCTCGATGGCGTCCGCGAAGCCGAGCGTGTCGGCGACCTCGTCGAAGTACGAGCCATAGGGGCGAGGGCTGTCCAGCGCCGGCGCCTGGTGCACCCGGAGCAGCCCGTAGCCGGAGGTGTCCGGGGTGTCCTGCACGCCGAACATGCCCATGCGGATGACCGGCTCGTTCAGCCGCTCCTCGCCGAGCCGGGCCGGCAGG
Source organism: uncultured Actinomycetes bacterium (assembly GCA_963822765.1). Taxonomy (GTDB): domain Bacteria; phylum Actinomycetota; class Actinomycetes; order Streptosporangiales; family Streptosporangiaceae; genus Palsa-504. Next base: position 329,275 of record CAWGJL010000007.1, read on the forward strand.
TTGGCGTCCGCCTCGGCGGGATCGGCCTGGGGTCCGGGGCCCTGCGGTGCCTCGGAGCCCCAAGTTTCCTCCGGGCCGGCCTTTCGGGCCCTCCCCGGACTCGCTCACAGCTCGGACCCCTCGGGCGCGACCAGGTGCACCGGCCGCAGGTTCAGCCGGGCCTCCTCGAGCTCGGTGATCTGCCGGTCCCGGTTCTTGCCGAGCTTGGAGTTCATGATCTTGTCGTGCAGCTTGAGGATCGCGTCGAGCAGCATCTCCGGGCGCGGCGGGCAGCCGGGCAGGTAGATGTCGACCGGGATGACGTGGTCCACGCCCTGCACGATCGCGTAGTTGTTGAACATGCCGCCGCTGGAGGCGCACACGCCCATCGAGATGACCCACTTGGGGTCGGCCATCTGGTCGTAGATCTGCCTGGTCACCGGGGCCATCTTCTGGCTGAGCCGGCCGGCCACGATCATCAGGTCGGCCTGGCGCGGGGTGTTGGAGGCCCGTTCCATGCCGAACCGGGCCAGGTCGTGCTTGGGCCCGCCGGTCTGGAACAGCTCGATGGCGCAGCAGGCCAGGCCGAACGTGGCCGGCCAGACCGACCGGGCCCGGGCCCAGCCGGCCGCCTTCTCCACCGAGGTCAGCAGCACGCCGCTCGGCAGCTTTTCTTCAAGACCCATGGCTAATCCCACTCCAGGCCGCCGCGCCGCCAGACGTAGGCGTAAGCGACCAGCACGGTTATCACGAAGGTCACCATCTCGATCAGGCCGAAGGCGCCGAGCTGGTTGAAGGTGACCGCCCAGGGATACAGGAAAATGATCTCGATGTCGAACAGGATGAACAGCATCGCGGTCAGGTAGTACTTGACCGGGATCCGGCCCCCGCCCGGCGGGTGCGGCGTGGGCTCGATGCCGCATTCGTAGCTGTCCAGCTTGGCCCGGTTCCATCGTTTCGGCCCGGCGATGGCGCCGAAGGTCACGGAGAAGGCGGCAAAGCCGAAGGCCAGCACGGCCAGCACGAGGATCGGAACGTACAGCCTCATCGATGTTTCCTCCCGCCACGGGCCGGATGCCAACCCCTTATCCTAGGGACAACCGCCATGACCCCTCACTTAGGGTTAGGGGCGAGCTTGGACAGGCCGTTGACCAGCCGGTCTGTCGCATCTCCCCCCGGATCGGTCAGGTTGGCGAGCAGCTTGAGCGCGAACCGCATCAGGGCCGGCCGGGACATGGCGTGCTTGGTCGCGAACCGCATCAGCTCCGGCCGGCCGATCGCCTTCACGAACACCCGGCCCACCGAGTAGTAGCCGCCGTAGGCCTCGCGCAGCGCCTGCGGGTAACCGGCCAGGACCCGCTCGGTCTCGCTCCGCCGGGCCCGGGCCAGGGCCTGCGCGATGGTGCGGGCCAGGATCTCCCCCGACTCCATCGCGTACGCGATCCCCTCGCCGTTGAACGGGTTCACCATGCCGCCGGCGTCGCCGGCCAGCAGCAGGCCCCGGTAATAATGCGGGGTCCGGTTGAAGCCCATGGGCAGCGCCGCGCCGCGGATCGGCTGGGTGCGGTTCTCCTCGGTGAAGCCCCACTCGCCCGGCATGCCGGCCAGCCACTTGCGCAGCAGGGCGTGATAGTCGGTGTGCCCGAACGCGGCGCTGGTGTTCAGCAGCCCCAGCCCGACGTTGGACGTCCCGTCGCCCATGCCGAAGATCCAGCCGTATCCCGGCAGCAGCCGGTCGCCGTCCCACAGGTCGAGCCAGGACTCCAGGTAGTCGTCGTCGTGCCGCGGGCTGGTGTAGTAGGTCCGCACCGCGACGCCGAGCGGCCGGTCGTCGCGCTTGCGCAGCCCCATGGCCACCGACAGCCGGGAGGAGTTGCCGTCCGCCGCGACGATGACCCGGGCCCGGTAGGTACGCTCGCCGTCGGCCTCTTTTGCTGCGACGCCGGTGATGCGCCCGGTGCGCTCGTCGAGCACGGGGCCGGTCACGGTGACGCCCTCGAGCAGCCTGGCGCCGGCCTGCTGGGCCCGGCGGGCGAGCATCTGGTCCAGGTCGGTCCGGGGCCGGACCAGGCCGTACCCCGGGTAGCTGGACAGCTCGGGCCAGGGCAGTTCCAGCCGCTTGCCCGCGCCGATGACGCGCAGGCCCTTGTTGCGGACCCAGCCGTCCTGCTCGCTGACGCTGATGCCCATGGCCACCAGCGCCCGGACCCCGCGCGGGGTCAGGCCGTCCCCGCACACCTTCTCCCGCGGGAACGCGGACTTCTCCAGCATCAGGACGTCAAGCCCGGCCTGAGCCAGGTAAAAGGCGGTCGTCGAACCAGCCGGCCCGGCGCCGACCACGATGACATCGGCGTCGCCGGCGGGGCCGGACGGCCGGCGCGAGCCGGCTCCGGTGCTGGCCTGGGTAACGGGGGGAACGTGCTCGGTCACGGGATGAGATCCTGAACGTCTTGTGAACCGCTTCACAAATTCTTTGCCTTCAGTTTAGACCCCCATGGGCCTCGCCATACGCGGGGTTAGCGATGTCGGCCGCCCGGGCGATGCGCGAAGCCGTGCGCTGCGCGGAGCCGTGCGCCGGTCAGCCGGGCTGGCCGCTCGCCTCCGGGGCCCGCCGGGCGACGTGCACCGCGACCACGCCCAGGCTCAGGTCGCGCCAGCGCACCGCCGACCAGCCCGCCGCCTCGATCACCCCGGCCAGCTCACGCTGAGCCGGCCAGTCCGCGATCGACTCGGCCAGGTACTGGTAGGCCTCGGCATTTCGCGCCGTCCGCCGCGCGATCGCCGGGAGGACATTGATCAGGTAACGCCGGTACAGCATATCCAGGGGGCCGATCGTGATCGTGCTGAACTCGCACACCACCAGCCGGCCCCGGGCCGGGTGACCCGGCGCATCTCGGCCAGCGCGGCGGCCGGGCTGGCCACGTTGCGCAGCCCGAACGAGATCGTCACCGCGTCGAACGCCTCGTCGCGGAACGGCAGGCGCAGCGCGTCCCCCGCGACCAGGCCCAGGCGCCCGGCGCCGCGCTGGGTCCGGCCCGCCCGCTGGGACTGACCGGCCCGGAGCATCCCCAGGGAGAAGTCGCAGGCCACGCAGTCGGCGCCGGTGGCGGTGAACGACAGGGCGGACGTCCCGGTGCCGGCCGCCAGGTCCAGCACGCGGGTCCCCGGGCCCGCCCCGGTGATCCGGGCCACGGCCCGGCGCCACAGCCGGACCTGGCCCGCGGACAAGATGTCGTTCAGCAGGTCGTAGCGTTCGGCGATGCCGTCGAACATCGCCGCGACATCGCCCGGCTGCTTGTCCAGATCGGCACGGGTCATGGCCTCAGCCTAGAGCAGCGCGGGGCGCTGCCATTCCTGGCCGAGAACGTGCTCGGCCAGGAAGGCGTAGACCGTCTCGTACCAGATCCGCGCGTTGCCGGGGCTGAGGATCCAGTGGTTCTCGTCCGGGAAGTACAAGAACTTGGCCTGCGCCCCGTGCCGGGACAGGTCCCACCACAGCCGCAGCGCCTCGCCCACCGGCACCCGGTAGTCCTTGTCGCCGTGGATGACCAGCATCGGGGTCCGGATCCGCTCGATGTGCCGGTGCGGCGAGTTCTTCTCGTACATCTCGGGCTGGGTGAGCGGGTCGCCGAACTGCGGCCGCCAGAACATCGGGTAGTCGGTGGTGCCGAACATCTGGTCCAGCACCCACAGCCCGGCGTGGCTCACGATCGCCTGGAACCGGTCGGTGTGGCCGGCGATCCAGTTGGCCATGTAGCCGCCGTAGGAGCCGCCCATCATGCCGACCCGGTCCGCGTCGATGTCCGGGCGGGCCATGACCGGCTCGGTCACGGCCATGATGTCGGCGAACGGCCGGGTACCCCAGTCGTGGTACCCGCGGGCGATGAACTCCTGCCCGTAGCCGGTGGACAGGGCCGGGTCGGGCAGCAGCACGGCGTAGCCGCGGGCCGCCATGAGCCACGGGTTCCACCGCCAGGACCAGGCGTTCCAGCTGCTCATCGGGCCGCCGTGGACCCAGAGCAGCAGCGGCGCGGGGTGGTCGGGCGACGCGCCGTCGGGCAGCACGAGCCACGCCCGGATGTTCTGGCCGTCGTCGGTGGCCGCCTGCACCTCGGTCAGCCGGCCCGGCACCGCCAGCGGCGTGCCCGGGCTGTCCAGGGCGGCCGGGCCGGCCGCGCCCGGATCAAGGTTCAGGTCGATCCGGACCGGGGTGGGCGGCGAGCCCACCGTGGAGCGCATCGCGTACAGGTACCGGCCGTCCGGGGCGGGATTCAGGTCGGTGTACGCACCGTCGTCGCCGGTCACCCGGGTCACCTCGCCGGTGCGCGGGTCGACGCGGAACACCGGCCGCCGGCCGTCGTCGTCGGCGGCGAAGTACACCGCCTGGGAGTCGGGCGACCAGGCGGCCTCGGCGGGCCACCGGTCCAGGCCGGGCAGCAGGTCGCGGCCGGCGTCCCCGTCCGGGCCCGCGCCGTTGACGCCCAGCACGACCAGGGTGACGTCCGGCGGGCGTTCCGGGGTGGTCTGCGTTTCACGCTGGCAGAGGATGAACCGCCCGTCGGGCGAGACGCGGGGCGCCTCGAAGTTGTACTCCGGCGCGCTGAGCAGCACCCGGCGTTTGCCGGTGGCGACGTCGATCATGACCAGCTCGGCGTGCGACTGCCCGGCCGGGTGCCACCGCTGCCATCCGGTGATCACCGAGGCGCCGTCCGGGGTCAGCTCGAACGCCTCCTCGTCGAGCGCACGGCCCGGCTCCGGGGTCAGGTCACGCAGGCCGGTGAACTCCTCGCCCGTCCCGGCCGCCTCGGCCGTCCCGCCTGGCCTGGCCGCCTTGCCCGTCCCGGTTGCCTCGCCGAGCAGGTCCGGGTCGACCGCGAACAGCCGGACCTGGTCCGGGCCGAGGTCGTGATCCCAGAACCTGATCGGGGCCGACTCGTGCAAGATGGCCGTCACCCCGGCATCGCCGCGCTCCTTGCGCAGCTTGGCGTCGTCCGCGGCGCTGTTCCCGCCGGGCGCTCCGTCCTGACCCGCGGCCGGCAGCACCGTCGAGCTCAGCACGACGGTTCCGGCGTCCCGGGCCACCTCCGCGGCCGTGACCCCGCCGGGCAGCGCGGCCACGATCCGGGCCTCGCCCCCGCCGGGGGGCAGCAGCCACAGCGCGGCGCCCTCGGCGTCCGCTTGCCGGGCCGGGCTGGCACCGGGATCGGGCCGCCTGGACGTGAACAGCAGCGAGCCGTCGGGCAGGAACCGCGGGCTGGCCTCACCCTCCGCGGACCGGGTCAGCCGGCGCGCGGGCCCGCCCCCGGGATCGATGCGCCACAGGCTGGTCAGGTACTTCTTCCGGTCCGGGCTCAGCGTCTGCACCGCCGCGGCCAGCCAGGTCCCGTCCGGCGCCAGCCGCAGCGCGGTTACCCGCGGGATCGCCACGAAGTCCGCCAGGTCGTGGAACGGGGTCGTCGTCCGGCTACCCTCAGCAGGCGTTTCAGCGCTCACAGTCACTCCCATTACCTCGATAAGCCGCCGTTCCGCACCATACCCATCACGGTGCGCGGTCTCCCGCTCGCCCGCTCGGCGCCTCGGGCGCCGCCGACAACAGGTGAACGCCACTCCCTGATGGCAAGAGCCATCAGGGTGCCACATGCAGCGGTTGGCGAGCCTCGCCCGTGAGGCGTGAGGAGCGGACGATGCTGTAGTGCGAGTGCGCTCGCTGACTGGCCTCGGTGATCATGGCGGTCTAGCGGGCGTCGGTGATCATGGCCGCGCCGACCGTGGCGTTGGTGGCCTCGTCGATCAGGATCAGGCCGCCGGTGGTCCGGTTCCGGGCGTAGGGATCACAGAAGATGGGCTGGGTCAGGCGGAGCCGGACCCGGCCGACTTCGTTCAGGCTGAGCTGGGTCGCGGTTTCGTCGCGGTGCAGGGTGTTCACGTCGATCCGGTAGTGCAGGTCGGTGACGATGGCCTTCACCGTGCGCGAGGTGTGCTTGACCACCAGCCTGCTGCGCCGGGCCAGGACCTGGTCCGAGGACATCCAGCACAGCATGGCCTCGATGTCCTGCGCGACCGCGGGCCGGTTGTTCGGGCGGCAGATCATGTCGCCCCGGGAGATGTCCACGTCGTCGTCGAGCAGCAGCGTCACCGACATGGGCGCGAACGCCTCCGCCACCGGCGTGCCGGCCGCCTCCACGCCGCGGATCCGGGTGGTGAAGCCGGACGGCAGGTGCAGCACCTCGTCGCCCGGCTTGAGCACGCCGCCCGCGACCTGGCCGGCGTAGCCGCGGTAGTCGTGCAGCGCGGCGTCGGTGGCGGCCTGCGGCCGGATGACGTACTGCACCGGGAACCGGACGTCGATCAGGTTCCGGTCCGAGGCGATGTGCACGTGCTCGAGGTGGTGCAGCAGCGAGGGCCCGTCGTACCAGGGCATGTTGGCCGACCGGTCGACCACGTTGTCCCCGTGCAGCGCGGAGATCGGCACGAAGGTCAGGTCGCCGATGTCCAGCCGGGAGGCGAACGCGGAGAACTCCTCGCAGATCCGCTCGAACACGTCGGCCCGGTAGTCGACCAGGTCCATCTTGTTCACCGCGAGCACCATGTGCGGCACCCGGAGCAGCGTGGTCAGGAATGCGTGCCGGCGGGACTGCTCGGTCAGCCCGTTGCGCGCGTCGACCAGCACCACGGCCAGGTCGGCCGTTGACGCGCCGGTCACCATGTTGCGCGTGTACTGGATGTGGCCCGGGGTGTCGGCGATGATGAACTTCCGCCGGGGCGTCGCGAAGTACCGGTAGGCGACGTCGATGGTAATTCCCTGTTCCCGCTCGGCGCGCAGCCCGTCGGTGAGCAGGGCCAGGTTGGTATAGTCCTCGCCCCGGTCCCGGCTGGTCCGCTCGACCGCCTCCAGCTGGTCGGCGAAGATCGACTTGGAGTCATACAGCAGCCGCCCGATCAGCGTCGACTTTCCGTCGTCCACCGATCCGGCCGTGGCGAACCGCAGAATGTCCATTCGGGGGGTTCCGGGGGGTCGCCCCCCCGGGCTAGCAACAGTCATCAGAAGTACCCCTCGCGCTTGCGGTCTTCCATCGCTGCCTCGCTGGTCCGGTCGTCGGCCCGGGTCTGGCCGCGCTCGGTGATCCGGGTCGCGGCCACCTCGGCGATCACGTCGGCGACCGTGGCCGCGGTGGAAGCCACCGCGCCGGTGCAGGTCATGTCGCCCACCGTCCGGTACCGCACGGTCGCGGTGAACAGCGGCTCGTCCTCGCCGCGGGTCACATACGGGTTCTCGGCCAGCAGCAGGCCGTCCCGTTCGAAGACCGGCCGCTCGTGCGCGTAGTAGATGGACGGGATGGCCAGTTCTTCGCGGTCGATGTAGGCCCACACGTCCAGCTCAGTCCAGTTGGACAGCGGGAACACCCGGATGTGCTCGCCGCGGCGGATCCGGGCGTTGTACAGGTTCCACAGCTCGGGCCGCTGGTTCTTCGGGTCCCACTGGCCGAACTCGTCCCGGAACGAGAACACCCGCTCCTTGGCCCGGGCCTTCTCCTCGTCCCGCCGCGCGCCGCCGAACAGCGCGTCGAACCGCTGCTCCTCGATGGCGTCCAGCAGGGTCACCGTCTGCAGCCGGTTCCGGCTGGCGTGCCGGCCGGTCTCCTCGACCGCCCGCCCCGCGTCGATGGACTCCTGCACGGAGGCGACGATGAGCCGCACGCCGAGCTCGGCCACCCGGCGGTCGCGGAACTCGAGCACCTCGGGGAAGTTGTGCCCGGTGTCCACGTGCATGACCGGGAACGGGATCCGGGCCGGCCAGAACGCCTTCTCGGCCAGGGCCAGCATCACGATCGAGTCCTTGCCGCCGGAGAACAGCAGCACGGGCCGCTCGAACTCCGCGGCGACCTCCCGCATCACGTGGACCGCCTCGGCTTCGAGCACGTCGAGCTGGGACAGCTGGTAATCAGGACGCATTCGTGACTTCCCGGATCGCTTGCAGGAGCGTGCCCGCGAGCGCGGGCCGACAGACCAGGATATCCGGCATCCAGCAGGTTGGCCTGGTTGTAGGCCAGCGCCGACCCGTCGATGCGCGAGGCGTGGTACCCGGCGGCCCGCGCCACCGCGACGGGCGCGGCGGTGTCCCATTCGTAGAACCCGCCCGCGTGCACGTACGCGTCAGCCTCACCGCAGACCACGGCGGCCACCTTAGCTCCGGCTGACCCGAGCGGCACCAGTTCCGCATCAATAAGATCGGAAATATTCCGAACGAAGCCTGGTGCTCGCGTCCGGCTCACCACGATCCTGACCCGCCCGTCGCCTTCCCGGGTCTCAGCAGTCCCGCCAGCCTCCTCACGCTCGCCAGCCGCGTCGCTCCGCGCACCGCCGCCGACCCGATGGACCATCGGTGTCGCTATAGCCGCATCGATGGACCATTGGTGCGGTTCGCCGGGGGTGGCGCCAGGGGAGGCGGTGGACAAGACGTAGCCCTGGGCGGGGAGCGCGACGGCGCCGGCGGTGAGCTCGCCGGGTCCGGTCCGCTCCCACAGGGCAACGTGGACGGCCCAGTCGGTGCGCCCCGGATCGCCGAACTCCCTGGTCCCGTCCAGCGGGTCGACGATCCAGACCCGGCTCGCGGTCAGCCGGGCCGGGTCGTCGGCGCCCTCCTCGGACAGCACCACGTCGCCGGGACGGCGGTCCGCGAGCGCCGCGGTCAAGAACTCGTGCGAGAGCCGGTCGCCCGCCTTGCGCAGCAGGTCCGGCTCGCCGCCGCGGGCCCGCAGCTCGAGCAGCCGGCGCCCCGCCTCGGCGGCCAGGTCCCGGGCGAGTTCGTGGTCGTCAGCGGTCACGGCGCGGGCTCCTCCGCGTGGTAGAGGTTCTGCGCCGCGGTCAGGCCCTGGGCGACCAGCGCCTCGGTGGCGTCCGCGCACCGGTCGACCAGGAACGGCAGGTCCTTGCGCTCGGCGGCGCTGAAGTCGCGCAGCACGAAGGCGGCCGGATCCATCCGGCCCGGCGGCCGGCCGATGCCGAACCTGACCCGGTAGTACTCGCGCGTGCCGAGCGCCTGCGTGATCGAGCGGAGCCCGTTGTGGCCGTTGTCGCCGCCGCCCAGCTTCAGCCGGACCGCGCCGAACGGGATGTCCAGCTCGTCGTGCACGACCACCAGCCGCTCGGGCGGGACCTTGTAGAACGCGGTCAGCGCCGCGACCGGCCGCCCGGACAGGTTCATGTAAGAGCGCGGCCAGGCCAGGGTGACCGGCACCCCGGCCAGCCGGCCTTCGGCGATGTCGTTGCCGGACCGGTGCGGCTTGAACCGAGCCCCGGGCCCGCAGGCCCGCTCGGCGAGCAAACCGGTCACCATGTGCCCGACGTTGTGCCGGTTGCCCGCGTACTCCGGCCCCGGGTTGCCCAGGCCGGCGATGATCCAGCGGTCCCCGGTCAGCCGGACTGCTCCCCGTCCCCGGCCGCGGCCTGGTCATCCACGGCCTCCGGCACCTCGTCCGTCTCCTCGGCGCCCTCGGCCGGCTCCTCGGCGGTCCGCGCGATGACGGCCAGGACCAGCGTCTCCGGGTCGACCTGCAGGGTGACGCCAGGGGGCAGCTTCAGGTCGCTGGCGTGCACCGCCTGGCCGACCTCCATGTCCGTCACGTCGACGTCGATGCCCTGCGGGATGTTGGTCGCATCGGCCTCCAGCGGGATCTGCACCAGCTGCTGGTTGAGCATGCCGTCACCGACGGGGGAGATCTGGCCGGTCACCCGGACCGGGATCTCGACGGTGACCTTCTCGCCCCGGCGGACCAGGATCAGGTCGACGTGCTCGATGAAGCCCCGGACCGGATCCCGCTGCACCGCCTTGGGCAGGGCGATCTCGCTGCCCTTGGTCAGGCCGTCCAGGTACAGCAGGACGTTCGGCGTCTTCAGCGCGAGCATCAGCTCGTGCCCGGGCAGGCTCAGGTGGCGGGTCTCCGTGCCGTGTCCGTACAGCACGGCGGGCACCCGGCCCTCGCGGCGGCTACGGCGGGCAGCGCCCTTGCCGAACTCCGAACGAGTCTCGGCGGCGATGTGGACCTCGGGCACGGTGCTATCTCCTCAACTCAACGTGCGATGCGGGTACGAAGTGTAGCCGAGATAACCGAGCTAGTGCCGACGTGCCGCGATGCCGGCGTGCGGTCCCGGGCACATGAACCGCGCGACTGGAGCGACGTCGCAGCGGGCACCGTACATGAGCGTCCGCCCACGCGCTAGGCCGGGCAGCGTCCGATACGCCGTGCGGATGCGGAGTACGAGCGTTCCGCAGTCCGGCACGCGCTGAGCCACAATCGACAGGGTCCGGCATGCCCTCGGGCTTGATCGGGTGGCGGCATGCCGCTCGGGCTCGTACCGGGTCGGGCATGCCCTCGGGCTCGGTCCGGGTCCCGGCATGCCCTCGGCTTGGTCGGGTCCGGCATGCCCTCGGGCTTGGCTCGGGTCCGTGCATGCTCCTCAGGCTCGGCCGGGTCCGGCATGCCCTCGGGCTCGGTCTCGCTCGCGTTGAGCTCGGTAAAGCTAGTGCGTGCTCCAGCTCCTCGGCGACGGCTACATTCCCCATAGTGATCCTTTCGTCTTCCTAGGCCGAAGCCAAAATAGGTGAGGGGGAGACGCGCAGCATCGTATCGGTCACAACATGATCGTTACCGGAATCTCAGGAACTGCCGGATGCGTCCTGTTCGGCGCGGATCTCGGCTGCCTCGGCGCTGTCACCGAGCGCCTCGAAGATGGCCGCGGCCTGAGTCCACGACTCGCGCGCCTCAGCGGTCAGGCCGGCTCGGTTCTGCGCGTCGGCCAGGGACCTCAGGGTCGCTGCTTGCCTGCGCCGGTTGCCCGTGGCCTGGTGACTAGCCAGCGCCTGCCGAAGGCGACTCCAGTGCGTCCGCGTCCCGGCCCAGCAACAGATAGCCGCGCCCCAGGTGGTGCAGGGCGTATCCCACGCCGTCCGCATAGCCGATTTCGGCGAAGGCCTGCCTGGCTTGCAGCAGGTAATCAATGGCCTCCTCGGCCCGGGCCAGGTCGAGCAGCGTCCAGCCCAGATTGACCAGGGCGATGCCTTCGCCATAGCGACGGCCGACCTTGCGGTTCAGCTCCAGCGCAGCCGGTACAGCTCAAGAGCCTCATCCGTGCGTCCGAGCCAGTGATAGGCATCGGCGAGGTTGTTCGCCGCCTGGGCCTCGCCCATCCGGTCGCCGATCTCGCGCCTGATGGCCAGCGACCGTTCAAGGCAATCGATTCCCTCAGCGTGGCGGGTGAATCCGAGCGCGTCTCCGAGGTTGTTCAGGATCCACGCCTCACCCTGACGGTCGCCGACCTGGCGGGCGCTCTCCAGCGCGATACGGTTCGTGGCGATGCCGTCCGTCCAGTTGCCCCGGCTGCTGAAGAGCTGGAAGAGCGGGGCAGGTAGCCGCCAGGCGATCTCATGCAGGCCGGACTCGGCGGCCTGGCGGGTGGCGGCGACGAGGTTGACGCGCTCACCGTCGTACCAGGCCGAGCGCTTCCTCGGCGGTGCCGAAGCTGAGCGGCGGGGCCGCCTCGGCGGGCGCCAGCGGGATATCGTAGCGATCCGGCGACACCGCCGTGCTGGCCGCGTCGGCGGTGCGCACGTACCACTCGAGCAGGCGGGCGATCGCAGCGTTACGCGCTGGCTCGGGGAGGTCAGCCACGGCCCGTTCGGAAGAATAAACACGTAGCAGGTCATGGAACTTGTACCGGTCCGGGGAGGTGGACTCCAGCAGCCGCGCGTCCACCAGGATCTCGAGCGCGTCGCTGGCCAGATCCTCCGTGGTGCCGAACAGAGCCGCGGCCGCCGCGGACGAGATCGAGGGGCCGTGCCAGAGGCCGAGCATGCGGAACGCGTCGGCCGGGTCGATCCCGTCTGGCTGGGCGCTGGCGGGCAAGGTGGTGAAGCTCACCTGGAAGCTGGCGCGGACCGCCAGGTCCCCGACCCTCAGTTCGTCCAGGCGCCGCCGGGTGTCGCGGAGCCGGTTCGCCATCGCCTGGATGGTCCAGCCGCTGCGGGTGGCCAGCCGGGCCGCGCAGATCCTGATCGCCAGCGGCAGCCCGGCGCAGGCCAGCAGCAACTCCGCGGTGGCCTCGGGCTCGGCCGCCGCGCGCTCGTCGCCCACCACCCTGGTGAAGAGCGTCAGCGCCTCATCGTCGTCGAGCACGTTGAGGTCGACCAGCCTGGTGCTGGCCAGGTCGGCCATCCGGCTGCGCGTCGTGACCAGTACCGCACACGACGCGCTACCCGGCAGCAGGGACCTGACCTGGGCCGCGTCACGCGCGTTGTCGAGCACGATGAGCATCCGGCGCCCGGCGAGAATGGTGCGGTACCTGGCCGCCCGCTCATCCTCGTCGACCGGTATCTCCCGGCCGTCAACGCCGAGGTCGCGCAGGAACCTGGCCAGCACGTCCGCGGCCGGGAGCGGATGCGGGGTCGCGCCGAGCAGGTCGACGTACAGCTGGCCGTCGGAGAAGCTGGCCGCGGGCCCGGTGGGCCGCGTGGACCGCCAGGGATGTCTTGCCCAGGCCGCCGGCGCCGGCCACCAGCGCGATGCGGACCGCGCCGGACTCGTCGTCCGCGCCGGCGCTGGATAGCAGGTCGACCAGGTGCCGGACCTGGTCGTCACGGCCGGTGAAGTCGGCCACGTCCGCGGGCAGCTGGGCCGGAACCGGCACCGGTCGCGGGACCCGGGCTTCGGGCGGCGCGGGAGCGGAGCTCGCTGGCCCGGAGCTCGGCCGTCACCGTGGCGGCCGAGATGCTGCCCGGCGCGTCGCCCGCGTCCCTGGTGAGCGCGTCGTCCTTGGCCAGCAGGTCGGCGTGGTACTGGCGCAGCTCGGCACCGGGATCGACGCCGAGTTCCTCGGCCAGGACGCGGCGCGCCTGCCCGTACGCCTCGAGGGCCTCGGCGTGCCGGCCCGCGCCGTCCAGGGCCTGCATGAGCAGCAGCCACAGGTTTTCCCGCAGCGAATGGTCGGCCAGCAGCCTGCGCAGCTCCGGGATGACCTGGGCGTGGCTGCCGCAGGCCAGCTCGGCCATGATCCGGAGCTCGGCGGCGTCCAGGCGCAGCTCGTCCAGGCGTTCGGCCTCGGTCTCGACCAGCGGCGTGGGCGGGACATCGGCCAGCGGGCTGCCGTGCCACAGCGCCAGGGCCTCGGCCAGCTGGGCCGCCGCCCGCTCCGGGTCGCCGGCGGCGTACGCCCGCCGGCCCTCGCGGACCAGGGCCTCGAACACCTGGGCGTCGGTGTCCGCCGGGCCCAGGCGCAGCAGGTAGCCCGGAGCGCGGGTGACCAGGACGGTGCTGTCGGTGTCACCGAGCAGCCGGCGCAGCCGCAGGACGTAGATACTGATGAGGTTGCCCGCCTTGGCGGGCGGGGTGTCCGGCCATACCTCGTTGATCAGGACGTCAGCGGGAACGATCTGCCCGGCGTTGATCAGCAGGGCGGCCAGGACCGCGCGCCACTTCGGGGCCCCGATCCCCCGCCAGTCGTCCTCCCCGGTCCGGATCTCCAGGGGCCCTAGCAGCCGGAACCTCATCATTACCTGGGATCACTCGCCTCCGGCTAGTTGGACTCGGCCGTCGAAGCTCTCACTTAATCACGGCTCAAGACAGACGTAAACCTGGTGCCCGAGCATGACCCTATCGCCTCGGCGACGAGGACCCTGACCATGGCGACGAAGCCGGACGGCCACGGGGGCGCCGTCCGCGGTGCCTAGAACGCCCGCTCGCCTAGCGGGGTGGGTGGTGCGGGAAGCGGTCCTGGCCCTAGCTGGGGAGGGAGGGACCGGCCTAGCGGCCAGGACCGCCCGTGACCGCCGGCCGGGGGTACGGGGGGCGGGTAGCCCCCGTGAGCGGGGGGTTGGGGGGTCGTCCCCCCGGTTAACATGGCCGTCGTCCTCGACCCTCTGGCGGGGGCGGGGATGACGGTCGCCGGGGAACCTCAGGTCTGGCCGTCGAACAGGCTGGTCACCGAGCCGTCGCTGAACACCTCGCTGATCGCGCGGGCCAGGAGCGGGGCGATCGAGAGCACCGTGAGCTTGTCGAACCGCTTCTCCTGCGGGACCGGCAGCGTGTTGGTGATGATGATCTCGCTGATCCTGGAGTTCTTCAGGATGTCCACCGCCGAGCCGGACAGCACCCCGTGCGTCGCGGTGGCGATGACCTGCGTCGCGCCCTGGTGGAACAGGGCCTCGGCGGCCTTGGCGATCGTCGCCCCGGTATCGATCATGTCGTCCACCAGGATGCAGGTGCGGCCCGCGACCTGACCGACCACCTCGAACATCCTGACCTGGTTGGCGACGTCCGGATCGCGGCGCTTGTGGATGATGGCCAGCGGGCAGCCGAGCCGGTCCGTCCACCGCTCGCAGACCCGGACCCGGCCGGCGTCCGGCGCGACCACGGTGACCTGGCTGACATCGAGTTTCTTCTCGATGTAGGTGGCCAGGATGGACAGCGCGAACAGGTGGTCCACCGGGCCGTCGAAGAAACCCTGGATCTGCGCGGTGTGCAGGTCGACCGCCATCAGCCGGTCCGCCCCGGCGGTGGCGAACAGGTCGGCCATGAGCCGGGCCGAGATGGGCTCGCGGCCGCGGTTCTTCTTGTCCTGCCGGGCGTAGCCGAAGAACGGCGCGACCACCGTGATGCGCCTGGCCGAAGCCCGCTTGAGGGCGTCGACCATGATCAGCTGCTCCATGATCCATTCGTTGATCGGCGAGGTGTGGCTCTGCAGGACGAACACGTCGCAGCCGCGGACCGAATCAAGGAACCGGACGAAGATCTCGCCGTTCGCGAAGTCGAAGAGCTTGGATGGCGTCGGCTTGATGCCCAGGCACGCGGCCACCTCCTCGGCCAGCTCCGGGAAGGCCCGGCCGGACACGATCATCAGCTTCTTCGCGCCCGGCTCCATCACGTCGTTCACCTGCCCTGCGCCCCCTCGTCGTCATCCCGGGCCGGCTCGCCAGCCGATCCCGGTGCGCCGGGCGCGGCCTCGGCCGCCCGGCGGGCGCGCGCGGCGGCCCGGGTCCCGGGGCGGCGCCGCTCCACCCAGCCTTCGGAGTTGTGCTGCCGGCCGCGGGCGACGCCGAGCGCGCCCGGCGGCACGTCCTCGGTGATCACCGAGCCGGCCGCGGTGTACGCGCCGTCCCCGACCGTCACCGGGGCCACCAGGATCGTGTCGCTGCCGGTGAAGACGTCCGCGCCGATCGTGGTGCGGTGCTTGGCCGCGCCGTCGTAGTTGGAGAAGATCGTCGCCGCGCCGATGTTGGCGCCTTCCCCGATGTCGGCGTCTCCGACGTAGGACAGGTGCGGGACCTTCGCGCCCGCGCCGACCACGGAGTTCTTCAGCTCGACGTGGCAGCCGATGTGCGCGCCGGCGCCGATCCGGGTCCCGGGACGCAGATAGGCGTAGGGCCCCACGGTGGCCTCAGGCCCGATCTCGGCCTGTACGCAGACCGTGAAGCTGACCGACGCGTCCTGGCCGACCGACGTATCGGTGAGCCGGCAGTGCGGGCCGACCGTGGCGCCTGGCCCGATCGACGTCTGGCCCTCCAGGTGGGTACCCGGCAGGATCTCCGCGTCCTGCCCGAGGGTGACGTCCGCATCGATCCAGGTCGACGCCGGGTCCACGATCGTGACCCCGGCCCGCATCCAGTCCTCGAGCAGCCGGTCGTTATAGGCCCGGCGGACCTGAGCCAGCTGGACCCGGTCGTTCACGCCCTGGACCTCGCCCGGGTCGGCGGCCAGCACCGCGCCGACCGGGTGGCCGTCGCCGCGCAGGATCGCCACCACGTCGGTCAGGTACTCCTGGCCCTGGGCGTTGCTGGTCGCGACGCGCTTGATCGCGTCGGCCAGCAGCGCGCCGTCGAACGCGTAGCAGCCGGAGTTGATCTCGTCGATGGCCCGCTGGTCCGGCGTCGCGTCGGCGTATTCGACGATTTCGGCCAGCGCGCCGTGCTCGTCCCTGACGATCCGCCCGTAGCTGCTCGGGTCGCCGACCCGGGCGGTCAGCACGGTCACCGCGTTGCCCGCCGCGGCGTGCTCGCGGACGAGCTCGGCCAGCGTCCGGGCCCGCAGCAGCGGCATGTCGCCGTAGGTGACCAGCACGATGCCGGGCATCACGCCCAGGGTCTCGATCACCATGCGCACCGCGTGGCCGGTGCCGGCCTGGCGGTCCTGCACGACCACGGCCACGTCCGGTTCGTACCGGATGGCCTCGGCGCCGACCTCATCCCGGCCGTGCCCGGCGACAACCACCATGCGGTGCGGATCGAGCTGGCTGGCCGCGGCGAGCACGTGCCCGAGCATGCTGCGCCCGCACAGGGGATGCAGCACCTTCGGAATCCGCGACTTCATCCGGGTGCCCTCGCCCGCGGCGAGGACTAGGACAGCGACCGGGCGAGGTTCGCTCACGCGGCAAGTCTCCTCGGGTAGCGCCGATGTCTGCGTTCCGGGGGCTTCAGGGGTATCGCCCACACTCGGGATCGGGGATGCGCTGGCGAACGTGTTCACCCATCCCTCACGTGCAGGATACCGCCCGGTTGCCGTGCTCGGAGGCCCGATGCCTGGCCGCCGGACCGGATCCGCGTCCTGAGTCCGGATCCGAGTCTAGGGCCGGGCCGGGTCAGCCGGACTTCTTTCCCCCCGACTCGGTGATCGCCGTTGACTGCCCGTTGACCCGGGGAACGCCATCCGGGTCCGGGGCGACCAGTTCGCTCGGCTCGAGGCCGGCGTCGGCGGCCACCGAGGCCAGTTCGGCGCCGAGCGACTCGGCCGGCGCGCCCGGCTTGCGCCGCCCGGTGAGCAGCGACGCGACCGCGGCGATCAGGCTGGCCGCGATCGCGAACGCGAACGCCACCCCCAGGCCGTCGTGGAACGGCCCGGTGATCAGGTGCGGGAAGAACTGGCGCCCGGTCACGTAGGCGGCGTGCCCGGCCGGCAGGTGCCCGAGCAGGTGCGGGCCGAGCAGTTGCTGTATCGGGTTGTAGCCGAGGAAGGCGGCGAACAGCACGCCGATCGGCGGCAGGTGCGAGATCGTGTGTGCCGCCGCCGCCGGGATGCCCTGGGCGGTCAGGCCGCTGGACAGCGTGCCCGGCAGCTTGCTGGACAGCCCGGCCACCATCAGCGAGAAGAAGACCCCGATCGAGAGCACGAACGCGGTGTTCATGAAGGTGGCGATCATGCCGCCCGCGGCACCGCGCTGAGTTCGCGGGCACCGCGTTCATCATCTCGGCCCGGTTCGGCGAGGCGAACAGGCCGGAGCCGAAACCATTGAACGCGATGATCAGCGCGAACTCCCAGTAACTGAAGTTCACCGGCAGGAACAGCAAGACGAAGAAGGTCACCGCGGTCAGCAGTGCTCCGCCGGTGGTGAACCCCTTGGCGCCGTACCGGTCAGACAGGATGCCGGACAGCGGCGCGGAGAGCAGGAAACCGATGGTCAGCGGGACCAGGTAGATGCCGGCCCACAGCGGGGTCTGGCTGAAGCTGTACCCGTGCAGCGGCAGCCAGATGCCCTGCAGCCAGATGATCAGCATGAACTGCATGCCGCCGCGGCCCAGGGCCAGCATCAGGTTGGCCAGGTTGCCCCAGAAGAAGGCGCGGATCTTGAACAGCGACAGCCGGAACAACGGCTCGGCAACCTTGGTCTCCACGACGCCGAACAGGACAAGGACCGCGACCCCGCCGAAGATGGCAGTCAGCACCCACGGGTTGGTCCAGCCCATCGGGTGCCCGCCGTAGGGCAGCAGGCCGTAGGTAATGCCGACCAGGATGGCCACCAGCCCGGCGGCGAACAAGATGTTGCCCCACCAGTCCATCCGGGCGTGCTTGCGGACCCCGATGTCCTTCAGCATGAAATACGCCCACACGGTGCCGAACGCGCCGATCGGCGCCGAGACCAGGAACACCAGGTGCCAGTTGATCGGGCCGAGCAGGCCGCCGAGGATCAGCCCGAGGAACGAGCCTCCGATGGCCGCGATCGAGTTGATGCCCAGCGCGGTGCCGCGCTGATTGGCCGGGAACGCGTCGGTGAGGATCGCGGTGGAGTTGGCGAACAGGAACGCGCCGCCGATGCCCTGGACGACCCGCCAGATGATCAGCCACAGGGCCCCGGGGCTGCCGTGCATCCAGGTGACGGTGAGGAAGATGGAGGCCACGCTGAAGATCGCGAACCCGAGGTTGTACATCCGGACCCGGCCGAACATGTCGCCCAGCCGGCCGAACGACACCACCAGCACCGCGGACACCACCAGGAACCCCATGAACATCCACAGCAGGTAGCTGGTGTTGTCCGGGCTCAGCGGGTTGAGCCCGATGCCGCGGAAGATGTCCGGCAGCGCGATCAGCACGATGGACTGGTTGATGGTCACCATCAGCACGCCCAGCGTGGTGTTCGACAGCGCGATCCACTTGTAGTGCGGCCCGATCGCCGGGCCGCGGCTCTCACCCGCGGGCACGCCCGTAACGCTGGATTTGGCCGTCATTGCCGGTAAGCCCCCAAGACGTGGTTCAGGACCCGGATCACTTGCTTCGCGTTAACCAAGTAAATTATAAACCGAATTCCCCGCCCCGGTCCGGGCGGTTCCGGTGCCTCGTGCCCGCGCAGTCCGGGGATCCGCTGCCCGCGCCGCCGCCGGCCCGGGGAAGCTAAGACCAGCTCGTCTCGCTCCCCGGCTCTGGCCGGCGGAATGTCGGTGCTTCGCGCTAGAGTTCGAATATGCGCACGCCGCAAGAACTCGATGACCTGCGAAAGCAGGCCGTTCTGCTGCGCCGCCAGGGCAAGTCCCTACGCCAGATCAGGGAAATCCTCGGTCCGGTGAGCAATGCCACGCTGCACGGCGCCCTGAAGGGCGAGCCCCCGCCCCCGACCGGGCCGGGCCGGGCTATGCGGAGTCCAGGGCCCGGGCCGCGGCGGGAGTCCGGCGCTACTGGGCTGCTGAGCATCCCGCCAGGGAAGCCGCGCGAGCAGCCGTCAGCGCCGCTGCCGCGGCGCAGCTCGGGGAACTGACTGACCGCGAGATCATGATCGCCGGCGCGATCGCCTACTGGTGCGAAGGCGCGAAGAGCAAGCCGTACCGGATGGATCAGCAGGTCCGCTTCATCAACAGCGATCCGGCACTGATCAGGTTGTTCCTGGCGTTCCTCGATCGGGCCGGAGTATCGCGGCAGCGTCTGCGCTTACTGCGTGCACATCCACGAGAGCGCGGACGTCGAGGCGGCTACCCGCTACTGGGCCAGGATGACGGGAGCCGCAGCTAGATCAGTTCACCCGGCCCGTCATCAAGCACCACACACCGCGGACATCGAGACCGTCCGGCAACGTGGACTATCACGGCTGCCTGCGGGTGTCCGTGACCAAGAGCAGCACGCTGTACCGGGAGATCAGCGGCTGGGCGCACGGAGCCATGACCGCCAGGCGGCGTGGTCCGGAATGACCGCGCGAGCCAGCCGGGAATCCGCTCAGCTGCGTGAGCGTGCGATCGCACTGCGGCGGGCCGGCAAGTCCGTCCGTCAGATCAAGCAGATCCTCGGCCCCGTCGGCAATGACGGCACTGCACGACGCTCTGCGGGGAGAGCCGCCACCCGAGTGGACCCGGCGACCCAACGCCAAGGACGACCTACGGGCCCGAGGCCCGGGAGTTGCGACGGCAAGGCCTGGACTATGAGGAGATCGTCGAGCGCTTGGTGTCGCCAAGAGCTCGGTCTCCCTGTGGGTCCGAGACCTGCCCAGGCCGCCAAGGCTGGCTCCGGACGAATGCGCGAAGCGGTCCGAAGGGATACGCCGTTACTGGGCGGCCGAGCGTCCGGTCCGCGCGGCACGACGCGCGGCGGCCAGTGACGCGGCCGCCAAAGCGTCGGCGACCTGACCGGCCGTGAGATCCTCATCGCCGGCGCCGTCGCCTACTGGTGCGAGGGTGCGAGGAACAAGCCGCACCGACGGGGGGACCGGGTGACGTTCATAAACAGCGACCCGGAACTGATCTGGTTCTTCCTGCGCTTCCTCGACGACCGCCGGGGTCCCGCGCTCAGATTTGGCTTCCGGCTGCAGATCCACGGGACTGCCGACGTGGCAGCGGCGAAACGGTTCTGGCTCACCGTGACCGGGGCGCGCCCAGATCAGTTCTGCAAGGTCTCGCTGAAGCAGGGCAATCCGAAACGATGCGGAAGAACATCGGAGAGGGCTATCACGGCTGCCTGCGCGTGGACGTCAGTCGCAGCTGCGAGCTCTACCGGAAGATCGAAGGCTGGGCCTCCGCGGTGACGGCAAGTGCCGGGGCTCCGGCCTGCTGAGGCACGGTCAGGTGATTCCGCCCGGGACGTTACTCCCGAAGAAATTGCTCCCGGGGAAGGATTTAACCTTCATTGACGGGACCAAAACCCGTTGTCTTGCCTGGTTGGACGACCCGGGATTGTTCGATCCTCACTCTATCTCGAACCATCCGCCCGGCAGAACCGCGATTCAGTCAAGCCGGCGCTGCCCCCGAGCCGACGTTATTGTCCGGCCGCCCTCGACTGAGAGCGGACACCGCGGGTAGTACGCACGCCACATCGGCGCGCACCGGACGGAAGTCGGCGAGCCGTGACGAGAGCGATACGCCCCGCTGTTTGTCTCGCATGTTGAGACGCTGATCGGGGTCAGCGGACGAAATTTATGGGTCTATTTGCAGAAATTCATCTGGCGAGGAGTTTCCTAACCTACGGTCGGGTAGGCTACGGTTACGTAAGCGTATAGACGCTCCGGCCTGTCTGCTGTACCCAGAGGAGCACGATGACCACTTCTCCCAACATCGTCCACGCGACCGGTGCTGCCTCGGCGGCGCGGCCCTCCGCTCTCACGGACCCTGCGCCCGCGCCTGGCGGGACGCTCGGGGAAGCGGTCAGAACCCAGCCACGCACGCCCCGGCCGGATTTCGACGACGAGCCGAACTCGGCATTCCAGCGCTTCATGGTCGGCCTGTTCGTGACCGTCCCGCTGGTGGCCCTGGTCGCCGCGATCCCGCTGCTGTGGGGCTGGGGCCTGGGCTGGCACGACGTCGTCATCGCGCTGGTCTTCTACTGGGTGTCCGGCCTCGGCGTGACGGTCGGCTACCACCGGTACTTCACCCACGGCTCGTTCAAGGCCAAGACCGGGCTGCGGGTGGCGCTGGCCATCGCGGGCAGCCTGTCCATCGAGGGGCCGGTCATCACCTGGGTGTCAGATCACCGCCGGCACCACAAGTACAGCGACCGGGAAGGCGACCCGCACTCGCCGTGGCGCTACGGGGAGGACTGGAAGGCGCTGACCAAGGGCCTGGTGTACGCGCACGTGGGCTGGCTCTTCGACCCCAACAAGACCTCGCAGGAGAAGTTCTCGCCCGACCTGCTCGCGGACCGCAGGATCCGGCGGGTGGATCGCTGGTTCCCGGCGCTGGTGGGGGTCTCGCTGCTGCTCCCCGCGCTGATCGGCGGGCTGTGGGGGATGTCCTGGCACGGCGCGCTGACCGCCTTCTTCTGGGGCAGCCTGGTCCGGATCGCGCTGCTGCACCACATCACCTGGTCGATCAACTCCATCTGCCACACCTTCGGCAGCGAGGAGTTCGAGGTGCGGGACAAGTCGCGCAACGTCGCGTGGCTGGCCATCGCGTCGTTCGGGGAGTCCTGGCACAACCTGCATCACGCCGACCCGACGTGCGCCCGGCACGGCGCGCTCAAGGGCCAGCTCGACCCGAGCGCGCGCGTCATCTGGGCGGCGGAGAAGCTGGGCTGGGCCTACGACGTCCGCTGGCCGGACGAGGACCGGCTGTCGGCCAAGCGTCCCGCCACCGCCACGCGGAAACTCGGCTCGATGACGCGGCGCGCCCGGGTTGGCGCCGCGTCCGCGGAGCCGCGATGATGACTCAGTGAACGCTCAGCCCCCAAGATCTGGCCGCAAGCGGATGACCGGGAAGGAGCGGCGGGAGCAACTGCTCGACATCGGGCGGCGGCTGTTCGCCGAGCGCGGGTTCGAGGGAACCTCGATCGAGGAGATCGCCGCTCAGGCGGGCGTGTCCAAGCCGGTGGTGTACGAGCACTTCGGCGGCAAGGAGGGGCTCTACGCGGTCGTGGTCGACCGCGAGGTCGAGCGGCTGCTGGCCATGGCCACCTCGCTCCTGGACGGCGACCACACCCGAAGCAAATTCGAGGCCGCGGCGGTGAGCCTGTTCCGGTACATCGACGACAACGCCGACGGGTTCCGGATCCTGGTCCGGGACTCCAGCCCCGGGCCAGGATCCGGCACCTACGGCACGCTGCTGAGCGACATCGCCGGCCAGGTGGAATACATCCTGGCCGACTTCCTGGTCTCCCGCGGCCACGACTCCAAGCTCGCGCCGTTGTACGCGCAGATGCTGGTCGGCATGGTCGCGTTCGCCGGGCAGTGGTGGCTCGACGCCCGCAAGCCCAAGCTGGAAGAGGTCGCCGCCAACCTCATCGACCTAGCCTGGAACGGCCTGTCCCACCTGGACGCGAACGGCGGCCGGTAACATCACGGCGGCCGCCCCCGGCGCCAGCGTGGCGGCCCCCGCCCCGGCCGCCGCGATCGGCAGGCCCGCGGCCGACCAGGCGCGGATCCCGCCGATCAGGTCGGTCGCGCGCCGCAGCCCCAGGTCGTGCAGGGCCACCGCGGCCAGGCTGGAGGTGTAGCCGTCTACGCAGAACACGATGATCCGGTGGTCGTAGCCGGTGACCCAGGGCAGCCGGGCCTCGCACCCGGGATCCAGCCGCCACTCCAGGTGGTTGCGCTCCACGATGACCGAGCCGGGGATCTCGCCCGTAAGCGCGCGCTGCGCCGCGGGCCGGATGTCGATGAGCACCGCGCCCGCGGCCTGTTCCCGGAACGCCTCGTCGGGCGTCACCCGGCGCAGCCGCCCGCGGGCGTCGGCCAGGATCTCGTCGATGCCGTGAGCGCCCGCCGGGCGGGTCGTCACCATGCCGCGGGTCCCTCGGTGGCCAGCTTGACCAGGCCGCCGGCGGTGAGCTCATACCGCGTCATCTGCGGGATGGGCGGGGAGTACGCGTGCACGCTGACCGCGACCGCGGTGGCGGCGGCGTTGCGCACGTCGTGGATGTAGCGCGGGCCGAACGCCCGCGCCCCGCCCGCGCCGACCGGCTTGGCCAGCACGTGCCCGGTCGCCTGGCCGCCGACCACCCGGCGCTCCATCAGGGTGCCCCACACCACCGCGAACGCGCCCGCGGCCCCGCCGTGATCGTGGAAGCCGGTGGCCTGGCCCGGCAGCCAGCTGATCACCCAGACCTCGTGGCTGTCGTCGAGATGGATCCGCTCGTACCAGCGGCCGGCCGGATTAAGCCGGACCCGCGTGAGCCACTCCGAAGGGCTCGCCGCCACGCGCCGCACCAGGTCGCCTAGTTGCCGCGCGCCGAGTAGCCGGCCAGGAACAGTGGCGAGGGACGTTGGCCGGGTCATCGTGCTCATATCGCTTTTTCTCCTCACGTCTAACAGAACTGGCTGCGGGAAAGCCAGTAAGAACTGGGTGAACCGAGGGTCAGGGCCGGTCAGAGCGAGCCGGCCGGACACCACTGGACGTGAAGCACCAGCGGACAGACGCCGACGAGAACGCGGTGACGGCAGAGCCCTGATCGGAAAGACACAGGTCGGAAAGGCAGGTCACGGCGCATGCGGAGATCCTGCCAGAGTTTCCCTATTAAATCAATAGGAAAAGCCGATTACTTGGCTCGATGGGCGACGGCGAACACCCGGCGGAACGGGAAGACGGTACCGAACGACCTCGGCGGATACGCCGCGCGGATCCGCTCGCCGTAGTCGGCCAGGAAATCCGCGGCCTGGTCGGCGTCGAGCACGGCCAGGACGGGACGCAATCCGGTGCCCTTGTACCACTCGAGCACCGGGTCATCGCCCTCCAGGATGTGCACGTACGTCGTCTCCCAGGCGTCGACCTCGCAGCCGGCCGTGGCGAGCAGCTCCGCGTAGTCGGCCGGATCGGCCGACTGCCGGTTCAGCTCCACGTCCCGCAGCAGCGGGCGCCACCGGGTCGAGGCCGCCAGCTCACGCAGGATCACGTGCGACGGCTGATCGAAGTTTCCCGGCACCTGGAACGCCAGCCAGCCGTCGTCGGCGAGCCAGTCCGCCCAGCGGACCAGCAGCTCACGATGGCCGGGCACCCACTGCAGCACCGCATTCGAGATGATCACGTCGGGCAGGCTCTGCGGCTCCCAGTGCCGCACGTCATCGAGCATGACAGACAGCCCGGGCGCGTGACTGCTCAGGCCGGACCCGGTGGACCGCGGCGCGGCGGCGCCGACCAGCTTCCGCGCCGCCTCGATCATCTGCGGCGAGCTGTCCACGCCGCACACGGCGGCGGACGGCCAGCGCTCGGCGAGCAGGACCGTCAGGGTTCCCGGGCCGCAGCCCATGTCGACCACGTACTCGGGCAGTTCAGCTCCGACCCTGGCGAGCAGGTCGATAAACGGCCTGGTGCGCTCGCCTCCAAACCTCAGGTACTGGGTCGCGTCCCACATTATGGTCCTAATCCTTCTCCAATACTGAGAGCCACATGCCCGCTAATCCCCTTGTACAGCGACCGGCCTCTTGACGTCAAGAGATACCCTCTAGTAATGGCCCAGCGCGCCGCTCCGAGCACTGAGGATGGCTCCGACGCCGGGATTCTCGAGGAGCCCGTGCTGCGGGACGAAGTGGACGACCTGGTCGCCGCGTGGCGGGCGCAGCGTCCTGACCTCGACGTGGAGCCGATGCAGGTGCTCAGCCGGATCTCCCGGCTGGCCCGGCACCTGGACATCGCGCGGCGCGGCGCGTTCGCCGACCACGGCCTTGAAGCGTGGGAGTTCGACGTGCTCTCCGCGCTGCGCCGGCAGGGCCCGCCGTTCCAGCTCACGCCCGGCGCGCTGCTCCGCGCCACCCTGGTGACCTCGGGCACCATGACCAACCGGATCGACCGGCTGGCCACGGCGGGCCTGGTCCGCCGGGAGCCCGACCCGACGGACAAGCGGGGCGTCCTGGTCACGCTCACCGAGCAGGGCATGGCGAAGGCGGACGCGGCCCTGGCCGACCTGCTGCGCCGCGAGCGCGCGCTGCTAGCGGGCCTGGACCACGGCGAGCGTCAGCACCTGGCCGACCTGATGCGCATCCTGCTCGCCCCCTTCGACGCTGAGTTATCCCCCGGCTCGCTCAGGGTTCGAGGTGGGCGGCGAGGGTTAGCCAGCGGTCTTCCAGGTCTAGATTTCTCGGCCTGGACGGCGCGGAGCTCGGCGCCGAGCGAGGTGAGCTTCTCGTAGTCGGTGGCGTTGGCGGCCAGCAGGCCGGTCAGCTCGGTCTCGCGGACCGTGAGCCGGTCGAGCTGGCGCTCCAGCCGCTGGAGTTCCTTGCGCGCGGTCCGCTCCTCGGCGGCCGATGACCGCGGCGCGGCGGGTGCCGCCGTGGCCGCGCTGGGGACCGCCGGCGGACCCCGCGCGGGCGGTCCGGATGCGGTCCAGGTACTCGTCGATGCCACCGCCGAGGAAGGCGAGCCGCCCGTCGCCGAGCAGCGCCACGACGTGCTCGGTGACCCGCTCGAGGAAGTACCGGTCGTGGCTGACCACCACCAGGGTGCCCGGCCAGCCGTCGAGCAGGTCCTCGAACTCGGTCAGCGTCTCGATGTCCAGGTCGTTGGTCGGCTCGTCGAGCAGCAGCACGTTGGGCTCGGCCATGAGCAGCCGGAGCATCTGCACCCGGCGCCGCTCGCCGCCGGACAGGTCGCCGATCCGGGTCCACTGCCGTTCCGCGCTGAAGCCGAGCCGCTCGAGCAGCTGTCCGGCGGACAGCTCGCGGTCACCGACCTGGATCCGCAGCCGGATCTCCTCCACCGCTTCGCGGACCCGCTGGTCGGGATCGAGCTCGGCGAGCTCCTGGGACAGGTGCGCGAGCCGCACGGTCTTGCCCCGCACGACGGTCCCCTCGGCCTCGAGCCCGGGCCCGGGCGGGGTCCCGGCCATCAGGTGGAGCAGGGACGTCTTGCCGCTGCCGTTGACCCCGGCCACCCCCACCCGGTCGCCCGGGCCCAGCTGCCAGGTCACGTGCTCCAGGAGCGGGCGCCGCCCGCCGTCCGCCGCGACCGATAGCGAGACGTCCTCGAGCTCGATGACGGTCTTGCCCAGCCGGGCGGTGGCCAGCCGGGTCAGCTCAACGGTGTCCCGGACGGGCGGCTCGGCCGCGATGAGCGCGTTGGCCGCTTCGACCCGGAACTTCGCCTTGGTGGTCCGGGCCCGGGCGCCGCGCTGCAGCCAGGCCAGTTCCTTGCGGGCCAGGTTGCGGCGGCGGCGTTCGGTGGCTTCCTCGCTGCGCTCTCGTTCGGCCTGGGCGAGCACGTAGGCGGAGTAGCCGCCCTCGGCGGAGAGCACCTGGCCGCGGTCCACCTCCCAGGTGCGCTCGCAGACGGTGTCCAGCAGCCACCGGTCGTGGCTGACCACGATCACCGCGCTGTGTCTATTCTCGGCACAGTCGCGCAGGTGCCGGCCCAGCCAGTCGATGGCCTCGATATCCAGGTGGTTGGTGGGCTCGTCGAGCAGCAGCACGTCCCGCTCGGTGACGAGCAGGGCGGCCAGCGCCACCCGGCGCCGCTCGCCACCGGACAGCGGCGCGGCCGGGGCGTCCAGGCCGATGCCGGGCAGCAGCTCGGCCACGATGGCCCGGGCCCGGGGATCGGCCTCCCACGGCGCCGACCCGGTGGCCTGCCACCCGGCGCCGAACACGATCTGGCCCACGGTTCCGGTCAGCTGATCCTGCTGCCGCAGGTAGCCGATCCGCAGGCCCGCCGTCCGGGCCACCCGGCCCTCGTCCGGCGCGGCCGTCCCGGCCAGCAGCGCGAGCAGCGTGGACTTGCCCGCGCCGTTGCGGCCGACCACGCCGATCCGGTCGCCCGCCGAGACCCCCAGGGAGACGCCGTCGAGCAGCCGGCGGTGGGCGTACGCCTTGACCGCCTTCTCCAGGCTGATCAGGTTCATCTATCCGGCGGACACCACGGCGGCGCCCGGGACCGGTCCGCTGACCCGGGCCACGGACCGGCACACCCCGGCCCCGGACAGGGATACCGCCAGCTCCAGGGCCCGCTCCGCGTTCGCCGCGAGGAACACGCAGGTCGGTCCCGAGCCGGCCACCAAGGCGCCGAGCGCGCCCAGCTCCAGGCCCGCGGTCAGCGTCTTGCGCAGCGCCGGGAACAGGGACACCGCGGCCGGCTGCAGGTCATTGGTCAGCCGCTGGCCGACCCGCGCGGCGTCGCCCGAGCGCAGCGCCGACATGAGCGCGGCGTCCAGGTCCGGTTCGGCCGCGACCGCAACCTCGGACCCCGCCGGATCCGCGGGCCGGGCCGTGCGCAGCCGGTCCAGGGCGGCGTAGACCGCGGGCGTGGACAGCTGGCCGTCGGCAAAGGCCAGCACCCAGTGGTACTGCGTGGCCGGGGCCAGCGCGGGGGTCAGCTGCTCGCCGCGGCCCCGGCCGACCGCGGTCCCGCCGAGCAGCGCGAAGGCCACGTCGCTGCCGACCGCGGCCCCGATCTCGCAGAGCTGCGGCTGGGTCAGGCCGGCCCCCCACAGCTCGTTGCAGGCGAGCAGCGCGGCTGCCGCGTCGGCGCTGCCGCCCGCCAGCCCGGCGGCCACCGGGATCCGCTTGGATATGGTGACGTGCACGGTGCCGGTCCCGCGGTCCGGTACCGCGGCGCGCAGCGCCTCGGTCGCGCGCAGCGCCAGGTTGTCCTGGTCGGCGGGGACCTGATCCGCGCCCTCGCCGGTCACGCTCACCCCGTCACGCCCGGCGGGCTCCACCGTGACCTGGTCGAACAGCGAAACGGCATGGAACACGGTCACCAGGTCGTGGTAGCCGTCGGCGCGCGGCGGACCCACCGCGAGCTGGAGGTTGAGTTTGGCGGGCACCCGCACGGTCACACCGGTCACGATGATGTGATCGTACGCGCCGCCGCGAGCCGGGCGAACTCGGCCACGCCGAGCGCTTCCCCGCGCGTGCCGGGATCGATCCCGGCCGCGCGGAGCAGCCGCTCGGCCTCCGGCGCGGACCCCGCCCAGCCGGCCAGCGCGGCGCGCAAGGTCTTGCGCCGCTGCGCGAACGCGGCGTCGACCAGAGCGAACACCTCCTCGCGGGACGCGGCCGTGACGGGCGGGTCGTGCCTGGCGAACGCGACCAGCCGCGAGTCGACGTTGGGCACCGGCCAGAACACGCTGCGCGGCACCGTCCCGGCCGGCCGGGCCGTGGCGTACCAGGCCAGCTTGACCGACGGCGCGCCGTACACCCGGGACCCGGGCGGCGCGCACATCCGGTCCGCCACCTCGGCCTGGACCATAACCAGCCCGCGGGCCAGCGCGGGGACGACGGCCAGCAGGTGCAGCACCACCGGCACGGCCACGTTGTAGGGCAGGTTCGCGACCAGCATCGAGGGCGCGGCGGGCAGGTCCTCCTGGCCGGTGCGCAGCGCGTCGGCGTTGATCACGGTGACCCGGCCGGCCAGCGCCGGGGCCCGCTCGGCCAGCGTCCGCGGCAGTTCGCCGGCCAGCGCCCGGTCGATCTCGACCGCCAGCACCTGGCCGGCCCCGGCCTCGAGCAGGGCCAGGGTGAGCGAGCCGAGCCCCGGCCCCACCTCCAGCACCACGTCGCCCGGGCCCGGCGCGGCCAGCGCGGCGATCCGGCGCACCGTGCCCTGCTCGATCACGAAGTTCTGGCCCAGCCGCTTGGACGGCCGCACCCCCAGCCGCTCGGCGATCTCCCGGATGTCCCCGGGAGTAAGCAGCCGCACCACCATTACCATCCGGGAAGCCTGCCCGCGGTCCCGGCACCGCACCGATGGAACATCGATGTCGTCATAGCGGCACCGATGGGACATCGGTGTCGTTGCGGGCGGCGGGGACCAGGCGCGGGCGGAGACGGAGGCCGGGGCGAGGCGGGGACGGGGGGCGGAGCGGGGCGGGGGCGGGGCGGGGCGGGCAGGGACCGACTGCGGTGGGGGGCATGGGTTACCAGGGGCCGAAGGTGCGTTCCGCGGTGGCGGTGATCGTGTCGCAGAGCTCGGCCAGGTCGAGGCCCTGGATTTCGGCCAGGCAGCGCAGGGTGTTGGCGACCTGGGCGGGCGCGTTGGGGCGGCCGCGGTTCGGCACCGGGGTCAGGAACGGCGCGTCGGTCTCGGCGAGCAGGAGATCGGGCGGGGCGGCCGCGGCGGCGTCGCGCAGCGGCTGGGCGTTGGCGAACGTCACGTTGCCCGCGAACGACATCACGTAGCCGGCCTCGGCGCACTGCTTGACCATGGCCACGTCGCCGGAAAAGCAGTGGAACACGACCCGCGGCGGCGGGCCCTCCTCGGCCAGGATGCGCAGCACGTCGGCGTGCGCCTCCCGGTCGTGGATCATCAGCGCCTTGCCGGTCCGCTTGGCGATCTTGATGTGCTCGCGGAACCACCAGCGCTGCACGTCGGGCGCGGCGTGGTCACGGTAGTAGTCCAGGCCGGTCTCGCCGACCGCGACCACCCGGGGCCGCCGGGCCAGCGCCTCGATCTCGGCCAGCACCTCGGCCGCGGTCGGGGGTGGGGCGGTGGAGGGAGAGGGGGCCGCGGCGGAGGGTGGGGCAGGGAACGGAACGGCGGAGACGTGGGGGGCGCGGGGATCTCGCGGGAGGCGGGAGGGGCCGGTGGCGGCTTCGGTGTCGTTGGGGTGGATCGCGACGGCGGCGTAGACGGCGGCGTGCTGGTCGGCGCAGTGCGCCGACCAGCGGGCGGATTCCAGGTCGGTGGCGACCGTGACCACGCGGACGATGCCGGCGGCACGGGCGGCGGCCAGGACATCGGGCACGGGGAGGTCGATCATGTCCAGGTGCGTGTGGCTGTCGAGGGCCGGCCTGGGGAGCGGAGGGGGCGGAGCGGGGGCGGTCACCACGATCCGTTCGGCACAATCATGACGTTTCGGCGGCGAGCCGGGCTAGTTCCTCGTCCACCACTGAGGAGTCCAGCTTGGTGAACAGCGGCGTCGGCGGGGCCAGCGGGGTGCCGGGGCGCAGCGGGACCGGCGCCCAGCGGGCGGCGCCGTCGTAGCGGCCGGTGATGACCGGGTACGAGGGCCCGCCCTCCTCGTCGACCTGCTCGACGTGCGGCATGTCGGACCAGGTCCCCGCGCCGCCCAGCATCTCGTGCACCTGCTGGGAGGAGCGCGGCAGGAACGGGGTGAGCAGGGTCTTGGCGTCGTCCACCAGTTGCAGGGCCACGTGCAGCACGGTGCGCATCCGGTCCGGGTCCGCTTCGCGCAGCTTCCACGGCGCCTGCTCGGAGAAGTACTTGTTCGCCTCGGCCACCGTCCGCATGGTCTCGTTGACGGCGAACTTGAACCGGGACCGGTCCAGGTGCTCGCCGACCGCGCCGAACGCCTGCCGGGACCGGGCCAGCACGTCCTGGTCGAGGTCGGTGAGGGTGCCCGCCTCGGGGATCGAGCCGATGTTGCGGGCCGCGAACGAGACCGCGCGGTTGACCAGGTTGCCCCAGGTGGCGACCAGTTCGTCGTTGTTCCGGCGGACGAACTCGCTCCAGGTGAAGTCGGTGTCCTGGTTCTCCGGCCCGGCGATCGCCACGTAGTAGCGCAGCGCGTCCACGTCGTAGCGGGCCAGGAAGTCGCGGACGTAGATCACCACCGACCGGGAGGAGGAGAACTTGCGGCCCTCCATGGTCAGGTACTCGCTCGAGACGACCTCGGTGGGCAGGTTCAGCGTGCCGAGCGGTCCGGGCGTGCCGCCCTTGTCTCCCTGGCCGTTGTAGCCGAGCAGCATGGCCGGCCAGATCTCGGCGTGGAAGACGATGTTGTCCTTGCCCATGAAGTAGTACGCCTCGGCGTCCGGCTCGTTCCACCAGGCCCGCCAGGCGTCCGGGTCGCCGCTGCGCCGGGCCCACTCGACCGAGGCGGACAGGTACCCGATCACCGCGTCGAACCAGACGTAGATCCGCTTGTCCGGCCGGTCGCGCCAGCCGTCAAGCGGGACCGGGACGCCCCAGTCAAGATCCCGGGTGATGGCCCGGGGCTGCAGGTCATCGAGCAGGTTGAGGGAGAACTTGAGCACGTTCGGGCGCCAGTGGCCCGCCTTGGCCTGCAGCCAGCTGCCCAGGACCTCGGCGAACGCGGGCAGATCGAGGAAGTAGTGCTCGGTCTCGGTGAAGACCGGCGTCTCCCCGTTGATCTTGGACCGGGGGTTGATCAGGTCGGCCGGGTCGAGCTGGTTGCCGCAGTTGTCGCACTGGTCGCCGCGCGCGCTGGGGTACCCGCAGATCGGGCAGGTGCCCTCGATGTAGCGGTCGGGCAGCGTGCGCCCGGTGGACGGCGAGATCGCGCCCAGCGTGGTCTTGGCGAAGATGTAGCCGTTCTGCAGCAGCCGGCTGAAGATCTCCTGGGTCACCGCGTAGTGGTTCAGCGTGGTGGTCCGGGTGAACAGGTCATAGGTCATGCCCAGGCTGGTCAGGTCGTCGACGATGATCCGGTTGTACCGGTCGGCCAGGGCCCGGGCGGACACGCCCTCGGCGTCGGCCTGCACCTGGATCGGCGTGCCGTGCTCGTCGGTGCCGCTCACCATCAGCACCCGGTTTCCCGCCATCCGCTGGTACCGGCTGAACATGTCGCAGGGCAGCGCGAAGCCGGAGACATGGCCGATGTGACGGGGGCCGTTCGCGTACGGCCAGGCAGGAGCGGACAGGATGGTGCGCATGGGCTAAAGCCTAGGGGCAGCCACCGACTGCTCACGGTGATTAACGGTGGCGTCCGGCACCGACGGTGCCGAGGCGGTCACCGGGTGGCGGGTGTGCTTGATGCCGAGGATGGACAGGAAGAACGTACCCAGGATGACCTGGCAGCTGACGATCAGCGCGGTGACGGACGGGATCATCAGGCGCAGCGAGTGCTCGTAGTTCAGGTGGCTGAACTTCTGGCCGTTCCAGTACAGCAGCGAGACGATCAGGCCCGCCAGGCCGGCCGCGCCGATCGCGGCGCCGAGCAGCAGCCCGCGTTCCAGGCTCAGCTTCTCCAGCAGGCGCGTGACCTTCGGCTCCTCGGGCAAGAACCCCTCCGACCCGGCGTAGACCTGGGTGAACAGCCAGAACAGCACCGACTGGAAGCCGATCACGACCATGGCCGACGCCGCGACCAGCGTGTCCACGTCGAAGGTCACCGAGCCGACATGGAACGGGTGCGGCGTCACGATCGCGCCGATGGCCAGGCCCGCGATGAGCAGCACCAGGCCGGGGATGAAGAACAGCCAGCGCGGGGCGAACAGCAGCAGGAACCGCAGGTGCCGCCAGCCGTCGCGCCAGGTGTGCAGGTGCGGCGGCCGGCTCCGGCCGTCCTTGGCCAGCGTGGTCGGCACCTCGGTCACCCGCTGGCCGTACAGCGCCGCCTTGACCACCAGCTCGCTGGCGAACTCCATCCCGGTGGCCTGCAGGTTGAGGGCCAGCACGCTGTCCCGGTTGAACCCCCGCAGCCCGCAGTGGAAGTCGCCGATCTTGCTGCGGAAGAACAGCCGGCCGATGAAGCTCAGCACCGGGTTGCCCAGGTACCTGTGCAGCGGCGGCATCGCGCCCGGCGCGATCCCGCCCGCGAACCGGTTGCCCATGACCAGGTCCGCGCCCTGGCGCAGCTCGTCGACGAACGGCATCAGGTTGGTGAAGTCGTAGCTGTCGTCGGCGTCGCCCATGATGATGTACTTGCCCCGGGCCGCCATGATGCCGCCCATCAGGGCGTTGCCGTAGCCCTTGTCGCTGACCGGGACGACCCGGGCCCCGGCCTCGGTGGCCAGCGCCTGGCTGCCGTCGGTGCTGCCGTTGTCGGCGACCAGGACCTCGCCGCTGATGCCGCTCTCGGCCAGGAAGCCGATAGCCTTGCGGACGCACGTCGCCACGGTCTCCGCCTCGTTGAGGCAGGGCATGACCACGGTCAGCTCCACGTTTTCGTCTCCTTCAGGTCTACCGATCCGGCCGCTTTGGGCAAGTCCTGGTCGCGCATCGTATTACCGTAGGCGAGGGACGAACGAACGTCAGCCGGCCGCACGTTCAATGTCAGGGATGTCAGCCCAGCACAGGAGGGTACGGGTTGAGGGTAATGCCTGAGGCCACGTCGCGTGCGCCATCGGCGCGGCGAACCTGGTCCGTCCGCTCGGAGGCGTCGCGCTCGGCCCGCCTCAGATCGCTGGCCGCCCGCATCTGGTCCGGACACCGGCTGTTCGTCATCGTGCTCATCCCGGCCGTGCTGCTGCGCGCCGACGCCGAACTCGGGTACCGGTGGCAGGCCTGGTTCAACGACTCGTTCGTGTACGTGGAAGACACGATCCACTTCAACCTGGACCCGACCCGGGTGTCCGGGTACTCGGTCTGGCTCAAGATCCTGGAGCCGTTGCATAGCTACGCAATTGTAACGATCCTGCAACATCTCATGGGCCTGGCCGTGGCGGTCATGATCTACGCGCTGGCCAGGCACCGCTTCGGCGCCGCCGCGTGGCTGGCCACGCTGGCCGCCGTGCCGGTGCTCTACGACGGGTACGAGATCCAGCTCGAGCACCTGATCCTGTCCGACGTGCCGTTCCTGTTCGTGCTCATGCTGGCCACCACGCTGCTGCTGTGGGACCCGGACGGTCCCTCCACCCGGCGCAGCGCGGTCATCGGGCTGCTGCTGGGCCTGGGGGCGGTGCTGCGGTCGATCGGGCTGCCGCTGCTCGCGATCTTCGCCGTCTACATGATCGTCAAGCGGTTCAGCTGGCGCCGGATCGTGGCCGCGGTCGGGATGTGCCTGGTCCCGGTGTTCGCCTACGCCGGGGCGTTCGACCTGCAGCACGGGCAGTTCGCGATGAGCGACGCCACCGGGGTGTTCCTGTACTCGCGGGTGATGACGTTCGCCGACTGCGCCAAGATCCACCCGCCCGTCGATGAGCTCTGGCTGTGCAGCACCCTCGCGCCGGCCGAGCGGCCGATCGCGCAGGACCAGATCTGGCGGTCTACCGCTCACACTCCGCTGGACCGCTTCCCGCCGGCGAAGTTCGCCCCGGTGCCCAACCAGTACGCCGAGGACTTCGCGATCCGCGCCATCGAGGCCCAGCCGGCGGCCTACGCCAAGGCGTTCTTCGGCGACACCTTGCGGGTGTTCGACTGGAACCGTCAGGTCTTCCCCAACGCGCAGACCTACGACGAGTACGAGTTCCTGGCCACGGCGCCGCCGATCCCGAGCTGGGACGACGCCAAAATCGGGCGGTTCAACTCGTTCTCCGCCACGTACCTGCGGGGCAACCCGGAGACCCAGGTGGTCAACCCGTTCGCGGTGATCATCAGGGACTACCAGAAGTACGTCTGGCTGCCGGGGACGCTCTACGGGCTCATCCTGCTGGCCGGGCTGGCCGGCATCGCGGCGGCCTGGCGGCGGCTGGGCGGCGACGCGCTGCTGCCCTGGGCGGTGTCGGCGGCCATGGTCGTCGTCCCGGCCGCGACCGCCGAGTTCGACTACCGGTACGTGCTGCCCGCCGTGCCGTTCGCCTGCCTGGCCGCGGTCATGGCGTTCAGCCGCGGCACCGCGGGCCGGGCCGGGCTGCGGGAGCTAGCGGACGCGGTGCGGCGGACGGCCGGCGCGTCCCGGACCGCCCCCGTCTCCGGGACCGCCGCCGGGACCGTCGCTGACTCCGGCGACGGCGCCGTCGCTGACTCCGGCTCCGGCTCGGCTGCCGCGGCGGCCGGTGCCGGCGACGACCAGCGTAATCTCGCCACGGACGGCGCCTGAGCCGGCCCAGCCGGCCAGCTCGGCCAGCGGCCCGCGCACGATCTCCTCGTGGGTCTTGGTCAGCTCACGGCACACCACCGCCTGGCGGTCCTCGCCGTGCGAGGCCGCGAGCTCGGTCAGCGTCACCGCCAGCCTGCGGCCGGACTCGAAGTAGACCTGGGTGCGGCGGTCCGCGGCCAGTTCGGCGAACCGCCGCTGGCGCTCGCCCGCGCGCCGGGGCGGGAACCCCTCGAAGCAGAACCGGTCGGTGGGCAGCCCGGAGACGGCCAGCGCGGTCGTCACCGCGGACGGGCCGGGCAGCGCGGTGACCCTGATCCCGGCGGCCGCCGCGGCGGCCACCAGCCGGTAGCCAGGATCGCTGATCCCGGGCGTGCCCGCGTCGGTCACCAGCAGCACGTCCTGGCCGGCCTGCAGGGTTTTGATGAGCTCGGCCGCGCGGCGGGTCTCCACGGCGTCGTAGTAGGAGACGATGCGCGCCTGCAGGGTGATGTCCAGGCTGGACGCGAGCCAGCGCACCCGCCGGGTGTCCTCGGCCGCGATGATCGTGGCCCGGGCCAGCTCGGCGGCCAGCCGGGGCGAGGCGTCCTCGGCCCGGCCGATCGGCACCGCGGCCAGCGTGAGCAGGCCGGCCTGGTCATCTTCGCGCCCCGTCATGGGGAGCATTCTGTCCTACCCGGGCCGCGCTTAAGGTACGCGCAGTAGGCTGTGCCCGATGATGGGTACCGAGGCTGACGTCACCGCCATGCCTGACACCGACGAGGCCGCCGGCTGGCGGTGCTGCGTGCCCGGCTCGTGGCCCCGATGCCCGACGACCGGCCCTGGGGCTGGCTCGGCCCGCTGCTGGTCACCGCGTTCGGGGGGTGGCTGCGGTTCAACCGGCTGCGGGTGCCGCGGGCGCTGATCTTCGACGAGACCTACTACGTCAAGGACGCGTGGAGCATCCTGCAGCACGGGGTCGAGTGGGTCCCGATCAGCAAGCCCCACGACCCGAACCTGGCCAACCAGCTGATCATCGCCGGGCACACCACCGGCCTGTTCCAGCCGTGCAGCGGGTCCGGCTGCGGGGAGTACGTGGTCCAGCCCGAGGTGGGCAAGCTGCTGATCGCGGTCGGTGAGTGGCTGTTCGGGCTGAACTCGTTCGGCTGGCGGTTCTCCAGCGCGGTGTTCGGGTCGCTGGCCATCCTGCTGATCTGCCGCATCGCGCGGCGGATGACCCGGTCCACCCTGCTCGGCTGCCTGGCCGGGCTGCTGATGTCCCTGGACGGCCTGGAGTTCGTGCTGTCCAGGACCGGCATCCTGGACATCTTCTTGATGTTCTTCGTGCTGGCCGCGTTCGGCTGCATGCTCATCGACCGGGACCAGTCCCGGGCCAGGCTGGCCGAAGGGGTGGCCCGCCGGGACGGCGGGGACGCCGGGCCCCGGCTCGGCCTGCGCAAGTGGCAGGTGATCTGCGGCATCATGCTGGGCCTGGCGATCGGGACCAAGTGGATCGCGGCCTGGTACATCGTCGGCTTCGGCGGCCTGGGCATCGCGTGGGACATCGGCGCCCGCCGGGCCGCGGGCCTGCGGGCGTTCGTCCGCGGCGCGCTGCGCGAGGCGCTGTGGCTGCCGCTCACGTTCATCGTGATCCCGCTGGTCGTCTACACCGCGACCTGGACCAACTGGCTGGTGACCAGCACCGGCTACTACCGGAACTACGGGCAGCTGCACGGCGTGACCACCCCGGTCATCTCCGCCCTGTACTCGCTGTACGAGTACCACGTGCAGGCGATCGGCTTCGGCCTGGGCCTGAGCGCACGGCATCCCTACCAGTCCCAGCCCTGGGACTGGCTGCTGATGACCAGGCCGGTCGCGTTCTACTACCAGTCCTACTCGGGGCCGGTCGCCGGGCCCTCGCACTTCTGCCCGGCCAAGGGCTGCACCGGGCCGTCGTGGTCGCAGGAGGTGCTGGCCATCGGGACCCCGGCCATCTGGTGGGGGTCGATGCTGGCCCTGCTGTTCTGCCTGGGCTGGTGGCTGCTGCACCGCGACTGGCGGGCCGGCGCGGTGCTGCTGGGCGTGCTGGCGGGCTGGGCGCCCTGGTTCCCGCTGGTGACCCGGACCAAGTTCTACTACTACGCGCTGGAATTCGAGCCGTTCCTGATCTTGTCCCTGGTGCTCTGCCTGGGGCTGATCCTCGGGCCGGCCACGGCCAGCATCCGGCGGCGCTCGATCGGCGCCGGGGTGGTCGGCGCGTACGTGCTGTGCGTCCTGATCATGTTCTGGTACTTCTACGCCATCCTGGCGGGCCAGGGTCATCCCCTACCAGGACTGGCTGAGCCACATGTGGTACCGGATCGGCAGCGGCTGGATCTGACCGCGCGGACGGGCGGCGGTGCTTTCAGCAGGTTCTCAGGTACGCCTCAGTATGCTTGAGTCTGTACGGGGCAGCATGAGTTAATACGGGGGCTCAACTTTCCCGGCGGGGAGCGACGTGATTTACGTAACACGGGGTACGTTTCCGGGCCTCCAGCACGTCTATATAGGTGAGATGCCAACAACCCGGAGCGAACCATGAGCCGAGCCGAACACTCTAGCGAAGACCGCGCGCGATTTGAGCGCGATGTCGTCCCGCAGCTTGGCCAGCTGTACCCCGCGGCGCTCCGGATGACCCGGAACCCCACCGACGCCGAGGACCTGGTCCAGGAGACCTCGGCCAAGGCGTACGCGGCGTTCGGCCAGTTCACTCCGGGGACCAACCTGCGGGCCTGGCTGAACCGGATCTTGACCACCACGTTCATCAACGTGTACCGCAAGCGGCGTCGCGAGCCGCAGCAGGCGCTCGGCGGCGACCTGGCCGAATGGCAGATGTCCGCCGACCGGCTGGCGCCGCCGGTGCCGTCCGCCGAGGCCCAGGCGCTCGACCGGACCACCGACTCCGACCTGCTGCGGGCCCTGCGCGACCTGCCCGGCGAGTTCCGCACCGCGGTCTACCTGGCCGATATCGAGGGGTACCCCTACCGGGAGATCGCCGAGATCATGGGCACGCCGGTCGGGACGGTCATGTCCCGGCTGCACCGCGGCCGGCGCAAGATCCGCGAGCAGCTGCTGGCCAGCGGGCTGGCCCCCGGCGGGCTGGGCCCGGCGGCGGCCGGGACATCCGGCGCCTGAAGCGCTGGGGTTCACCCCACGGCGGCGGGCTCCCAGCCCAGCGCGACCGGGTCGTAGACGCGTTCCACGTAGATCTGGTGCCACAGCGAGAACACGACCAGCAGCCACACCTGCCGCCAGCTCACCTCCGGGTCGCCGGCCCGGAACCGGCGCAGCAGCTCGGTCGCGGCGGCCTTGTTCAGCCACTGGCCGGTCTGCGCGGTCCGGATCACCTGCTCGGCGAAGCCGTACATGCCACCGCTCAGCCAGTGCCCGAGCGGCACCGGGAAGCCGAGCTTGGCGCGTTCGGCGGCGGCCTGCGGCAGCAGGTCGCCGACCGCCTCGCGGAGCGCGAACTTGGTCGTGCCCGCGGCGGTCTTCTCCACCCGGGCCAGCCGGGCGGCCACCGCGAGCACCTCGCGGTCCAGGAACGGGGTGCGGAGCTCCAGGCCGTGCGCCATGGCCATCCGGTCGGCCTTGACCAGGATGTCGCCGGGCAGCCAGGTGTTGACGTCGACCAGCTGCATGGTGGCCACGTCGTCCAGGCCGGCCTCGGCGGCCTGCCGGTAGACCGGGTCGGTCACGTCGAACTCGCTGCCGGTGCCGCCCCGGACCAGCACCCGGGCCTCGTCGGTGCCGAACACGTGCGCGTTGCCGATGTAGCGCCGCGGCAGCGGCGTCGAGGTCCGGTTGAGCAGGCCCTTGCCCCGCCGGCCGGCCGGCAGCTCGGCGGCGACCCGGCTGATCGCACCCCGCCCCCAGCCCGGCAGCGCCTTGCCGGCCCGGACCACGCCGGGCTGGTAGTAGACGCCGTACCCGCCGAACAGCTCGTCCGCTCCCTCCCCGGACAGCACCACCTTGACGTGCTTACGGGCCTCCCGGGCCGCGAACCAGAGCGGGACGGCCGCCGCGTCCGCCATCGGGTCATCCAGATGCCAGATGATCCGGGGCAGGCAGGCGAAGAACTCCTCGGGGGTAATGACGTACGGGACCGACTTGAGGCCGAGCGCGGCGGCGGTCGCCGCGGCCTGGTCGATCTCGCTGTAGCCCTCGCGCTCGAAGCCGACGGTGAAGGTGGCCAGGCCCGGGACCGTCTCGGCGGCGATCGCGCACAGCGTGGCCGAGTCCACGCCGCCGGACAGGAACGCGCCGACCGGCACGTCGCTGCGCAGGTGCACCGCGACCGAATCGCGCAGCGCGGCCAGGATCTTCTCCGGCACGGCCGACGAGGGAGACCGGGCCGGCTTGAACTCGGGCCGCCAGTACCGGAACACGTCGACCCGCCCGCCCGGGCGGGCGATCAGCACGTGCCCGGGCGGCAGCGAGCGGGACGGCGGCACCAGGGTGGCCGGCGCGGGCACGTACTGGAAGGACAGGTACCGGCGCAGCGCGTCCAGGTCGATCGCGGTCACCTCGCCCGCGTCGGCCAGGGCCTTGCGCTCGGAGGCGAACCGGAGCTGCGGCCCGGACCGGGGCCGGTGGCCGCCGGCGGTCAGGGCGTAGAAGAACGGCTTGATGCCGAACGGGTCGCGCGCGCAGAACAGCTCGCGGGTCCGCCGGTCCCAGATCGCGAAGGCGTACATGCCGCGCAGCTGGCGCACCACGTCCTTGCCCAGCCAGGCGTACATCTCCACCAGGACCTCGGCCGCGGACCGGGTGCGCAGCTGGATCCCGCGGCCGGCCAGGCGCTGGGCCAGCTCGAGGTAGTTGTAGATCTGGCCGTCGAAGACCATCACGTAGCGGCCGTCGGCCGAGTAGACCGGCTGCCGGCCGCCGGCCGAGGTGTCGATGACCGCCAGCCGCTTGAAGCCCAGGGCCAGGTCCTGGTCGGCGAAGAACCCTTCGTCGTCGGGGCCGCGGTGGGCGACGCGCAGGGCGGCACGGCCCACCCACTCGGTGTCCGGGCCTGCTCCGTCTGCCAGCGCGAGGCAGCCGGTCATTCCGCCCATGCGTGCCGCCCAACGATCGCGATGGTATAACCGCCCCGACCAGCCTACTTGGGCTGGAACCTGATCCCGCCGTCGAAGCGGACGACCTCGGCGTTGAGGTAGTCGTTCCCGATCAGGCTCAGCACCAGGTGACCGAACTCGTCCGCCCGCCCCATGCGCTTGGGGAAGACGACCGGGGCCGCCAGCCTGGCCTTGAACTCCTCGGAGCCGGCGCCGGAGCCGTAGATCGGGGTGTCGATGATGCCGGGGCAGATCGTGTTGACCCGCACCCCGATGGCGGCCAGGTCGCGCGCGGCGGGCACGGTCATCGCGATGATGCCGCCCTTGGACGCGGCGTAGGCGATCTGGCCGGTCTGCCCCTCGATGCCCGCGATCGAGGAGGTGTTGACGATGACGCCGCGCTGCCCGTCGCCGTCGACGGGCTCGGTCCGGGCGATGGCCGCGGCGGCGATGCGCATGAGGTTGAAGGTGCCGATCAGGTTGACGTTGATGACCCGCAGGTAGGGGGCCAGGTCGTGCGGCGTGCCGTCCCGCCCGACGGTGCGCGCCGCCCAGCCGATGCCCGCGCAGCTGACCGCGACCCGCAGCGGGGCCCCGGTGCCGGCCGCGGCGTCCACCGCGGCCTGGACCGACGCCTCGTCGGCCACGTCGGTCCGCGCGAACAGGCCGCCGGTCTCGCTGGCCACCCGCTTGCCGGCGTCTTCGTTCAGGTCGGCG
The DNA here is from genome assembly GCA_963822765.1 of uncultured Actinomycetes bacterium. Taxonomy (GTDB): domain Bacteria; phylum Actinomycetota; class Actinomycetes; order Streptosporangiales; family Streptosporangiaceae; genus Palsa-504. Next base: position 369,827 of record CAWGJL010000007.1, read on the forward strand.
ATGACCACCGTGGCGCCTGCCGCGGCGAGCGCCCGGGCGGTCGCCTCGCCCAGCCCGCTCGCGCCCCCGGAGACGATCGCCGCACTACCGTTCACGTCCATGCCCGGAGCATACCTGCAGGCAGAATGTCACCGCTGCGAGCTAAGGTCGGAACATGAGGAAGCTGCACGGTAACCCGTGGGCGGTCCTGGTTGTGGTGTCCCTGGGATTCTTCATGACGCTGCTCGACCTGACGATCGTCAACATCGCGATCCCGAACATGATCGACAAGCTGCACGCGTCCCTCGACGACGTGCTCTGGGTGCTCAACGCGTACGCCCTGGTGCTCGCCGTCCTGGTCATCACCGCGGGGCGGCTGGGGGACCTGCTCGGGCCGCGCACCATGTTCGTCGCGGGGATCGCCGTGTTCACCGTCGCCTCGGCGGCGTGCGGCTTCGCGCCCGGGGCCGGCTGGCTCATCGCCTTCCGCGCGGTCCAGGGGCTCGGCGCGGCCATGCTGATGCCGCAGACCCTGGCCCTGGTGACCATGACGTTCCCGCCCGACCGGCGCGGGGCGGCGTTCGGCGTCTGGGGGGCGGTGGCCGGGCTGGCCACCATCGCCGGGCCGACCCTGGGCGGGCTGCTGGTCACCGCGTTCGACTGGCGCTGGATCTTCTTCGTCAACCTGCCGATCGGGGCGGCGGTCCTGGCCGTGACGTTCTTCATCATCCCGGGCTTCCAGCCCGGGCGGCGGCACCGGTTCGACATCGCGGGCGTGGCGCTGGCCAGCCTGGGCCTGCTGGGCATCTGCTACGGGCTGGTCGAGGGGCAGCGCTACGACTGGGGCACGGTCACCTCGTTCATCTCCATCCCGCTGATCATCGCGGCCGGGGTGGTGCTGCTCGGCGTGTTCGTGCTGGTCCAGAAGATGCGTCAGGACCGCGAGCCGCTGGTCCCGTTCGTGCTGTTCCGGAGCCGGAACTTCACGCTGATGAACTGGGTGTCCGGCACGCTGTCCATCGGGATGCTCGGCATCTTCCTGCCGCTGACCATCTACCTGCAGTCCGCGCTGGGCTTCTCCGCGCTGAAGGCGGGGCTGACCCTGGCCCCCTCCTCGGTGGTGATGATCATCCTGGCGCCCGGCCTCGGCCGGCTCACCGACAAGATCGGCGGCAAGTACATCCTGCTGACCGGCCTGACGCTGTTCGCGGTGGGCATGGGCTGGGTGGTGCTGATCGCCACCCCGCATTCGGCCTGGTACGACTTCCTGGCCCCGATGATCGTGGCGGGCCTGGGCATGGCCGGCACGTTCCCGCCGATGACCACGGTGGCCATGCGCGACGTCGACCCGCGGATGGCCGGCGCGGCCTCCGGCGTGCTCAACACCGTCCGCCAGGTCGGCTCGGTCATCGGCACCGCCGCGGTGGGCGCGCTGCTGCAGAACCGGCTGGTCAGCTCGCTGACCAGCCAGGCCACCGCCGCCTCGGCCAGCCTGCCGGCGCAGGCCCGCGGGCCGTTCGTCAGCGGCTTCAGGCAGGCCGCGTCCACCGGCCTGATCGGCGGCGCCCCGGCCAGCTCAGCCGCGCCGGCCGGGACCTCCCCCGGGCTCGCGGCCCAGCTGCACCGGCTCGGCGCGGAGGTGTTCAGCGCGGGTTACGTGCACGCGATGCGCTGGACCATGATCCTGCCCATCGCCGTGGTGGCCCTGGCCGCGGTCAGCTGCCTGGCGATCAGGAACCAGCCCGCGAGCCAGGACCACGTGGCGGTGGCCGGCGCCGGACCGGGTCAGATGGCCGGGACCATCAGCTCGTCCGGCTCGTCCGGCCAGAGCCCGGGCAGCACGTCGGGCGCCGTCTCGTAGGGCGACGGCTCGAACGGGAACCGGTCCGCGAACACCGGCTCCAGGTCGGTCAGCCAGGTCGCCGCCGGGTCGAACCGGGCGAAGAACGGCGTCCCCACCAGGCGCGGGTCCCGGGCCTGGATCATCCGCAGGACGAAGACCTTGAGCCCGGCCGCCTCGGTCACGCCGTCCACGCACACCTTGCCGGGGGTAGCCGACATGGACGGGCCGCGGACGGTCCGCGCCAGGCCCGAGACGCCCTGGTAGGCGTCGCGGAAGATCTCGTAGCCGCGGGCCAGCGGGACCGCGAAGTAGTCCTGCGGCCCGGTGTCCCGCTCCACGAACATGTAGTACGGGACCATGCCCTGGCGGACCTGCGTCCGCCACATGGACCGCCAGGTCGCGGGGTCGTCGTTGATCGAGCGGATCAGCGGCGCCTGGGTGCGGATCACCGCGCCGGTGCTCCTGATCCGGCGTACCGCCTGCGCCAGCATCGACGGCTCCAGCTCGCGCGGGTGGGAGAAATGCGCCATCAGCGCGAGCGTCCGGCCCGAGTCGGCCACCTCGCCGAACAGCCGCAGCGTGGCGTCGGCGTCAGGATCGGTGACGTACCGCTGCGGCCAGTACGACAGCGACTTGGTGCCGATCCTGATCGACTCCAGGTGATCCAGGCGCGGGTCGAGCAGCGGCTCGAGGTAGCGCCGCAGCACCGGCTCGCCCATGATCATCGGGTCCCCGCCGGTGATCAGGACGCTGGTCACCTCCGGATGCTCGCCCAGGTAGGCGACCAGCGTGTCGATGTCGTCGGTGGCCATCTTCAGGTCCGGCTCGTCCACGAACTGCGCCCAGCGGAAGCAGTAGGTGCAGTACGCGTGGCAGGTCTGGCCCTGCCGGGGGAAGAACAGCACGGTCTCCGGGTACTTGTGCTGCAGGCCGGGCAGCGGCCGGCCGCGCAGGCTGGGCGCGTTCAGCAGCAGCTGCCCGGCCGGGTGCGGGTTGAGCCGCATCCGGATCTCGTGGGCGGCGGCGCGCAGCGCGCTATCGGGCGCCCCGGTTTCGATCAGGCCGGCCAGCCGCTGCACGTCGGCCGCGGGCAGCATGTCGGGCTGGGGAAAGACCAGGCGGTAGATCGGGTCGTCCGGCGCCGCGTCCCAGTCGATCAGGTTCTCGATGACGTAGGCGTTGGCCCGGAACGGGAGCACCGTCGCCACGGCCCGTACGGCCAGCCGCTCCGCGGGCGTCAGGCCGGCCCGTTGCACGAGCGTATCCAGGTGTTTCGCCGAGTAGGCATGAAATCCGCGGCCGGAGGACCGGGCCGACGGGATGACCTGCTGGATGTCTGTCACGCGCCTTCTCCCTCGTCGTGCGCGGCGGGACGGCGACGACGCCGCTCCGCGCGCGAAATAGCCCTGATGACACCCGCTCCCCAGCGGTTCCCCCCGCCTGGCCGCGCCCCCGGTAGCTGCTCGGCCAGAACTGCGTCCACGTGTATTTACGCTCTAGCGGCGTGGTTGGTTCCGATTCTGCATCCGCCTTTCTCCCGGTCAGAGAAATATCATGGTTCGCAGGAAGTATTCGGCGGAATCCCAGGATCTTCCCAGCGCCTGTTTTTTAATTCGACGCATTCTGTCCGCCCATAGTCGTATAATCCCCAGCCTGTGACAGTTAGTGGTTGTCCACGCCGTTCCGGCCGGAATGTACCGGCGGCCGGCCCGGCCCCGCGCCGGGCCGGGTTCGGTGCCGGGGCCATAATGGGCCCATTACCCGGGCACAGTTCGCTGAAGGAAACGAAGGATGAGGCATCATCCCCGGCCGGAAACCCCTTGGGTGACCCGCTGAGCACGCCCCCGGACCATCCGGAGCGACGCCCCGCGGACCAGCCGGACCACCCGGAGCGACGGCCCGCGGACCACCCGGAGCGACGGCCCGCGGACCACCCGGAGCGAGCGCGGCCCGGCCGGACGCGGGCGGGCCCGAGAGCGGCGGCGGGCCGCGCGGCGCGCGGGGGGCCGGGGACCTGGTGGTGGCCCGGCCCGGCTCTGCCCAGGCCCGGCCGGGGCCCGGTCCGGTGCTGGCCGTCGACGCCATGGGCGGCGACCACGCCCCCGACGAGATCGTCGCGGGCGCGCTGGCCGCCCAGCGCGAGCACGGCATCCGGATCCTGCTCACCGGGCCCGCCGCGCGCCTGCGCCAGGCGCTGACCAAGCTGGACGCGCCGGGCGCGCTGACCATCGTGCCCGCCGAGGACAACCTGGCCATGGACGAGGGCGCGCTGGCCAGCCTGCGGCGCCCGCGGTCGAGCGCGGCCGTGGCCTGCCAGCTGGTCCGGCGCGGCGACGCGGCCGCGGTGGTGTCGGCCGGCTCGACGGCCGGCGTGGTCGCCACCGCCCGGCTGCGGCTGCGGTCGCTGCCCGACGTGCCGCGGCCGGGGCTGGCCGTGGTGCTGCCGACCCGGCCCGGCCGCACGGTGCTCATCGACGCCGGGGCCACCGCCGACCCCAAGCCGGAGATGCTGGTCCAGTTCGGTCAGCTCGGCGTGGCCTACGCCCAGCTCGCGCTGGGGGTCAGCGCGCCGCGGGTGGGGCTGCTCACCATCGGGTCCGAACCCGGCAAGGGCAACAAGTTCACCCGGCGGGCGCACGAGCTGCTGGCCGCCGACCCCCCGCACGGCGCGCTCCCGCTGGCCTTCGCGGGCAACGTCGAGGGCGGCGACCTGCTGGCCGGGGAGGTCGACGTGATCGTGACCGACGGCTTCACCGGGAACGTGGCGCTGAAGACGCTGGAAGGCTCGATCCGGTTCGCCTCGGCCGAGCTGCGGGCCGCGGTGACCGCCACCGCCGCCGCGCGGCTCGGCGCCTTCCTGCAGCGGCGCGGCCTGCGCGAGCTGGCCGCCCGGCTGGACTCGGAAAGCTACGGCGGCGCCGTCCTGCTGGGCCTGGGCGGGACGGTGGTCATCGCCCACGGCGCCAGCACCGCCCGCGCGATCACCTCGGCCTGCCTGCTCGCCGCCGACCTGGCCCGCGGCGAGATCACCGAGAAGATCACGCAGCGGCTGAGCCCGGGCCGCCCGGTCACCAGGGACCGGCACTTCCTGCGCCGCCCGTTATCCCGTTAACCCCGGCCAGCTATCGCCGATACGCTGGAACCATGGCCGATCCGCAGCAGGTTCTCGCGCAACGGGTGCACGACGCCATCGTGGCGTCGTTCGGCCCGGACTTCGGCGACGCCGACCCGGTGATCCGGCCCTCCTCGTTCGCCGACTTCCAGGCCAACGTGGCGCTCCCGCTCGGCAAGCGGCTGGGCCGCCCGCCGCGCGAGGTGGCGGCCGAGCTGGCCGGCCGGCTCGACGTGGCCGACGTCTGCGAACCGCCCGAGGTCAGCGGGCCGGGCTTCATCAACTTCCGGCTGCGGGACGAGTGGATCGCCGGCCAGGCCTCGCGCATGCTCGACGATCCCCGGCTGGGGCTGGCGCTCGCGCCCGAGCCGCAGACCGTGGTGGTGGAGTACTCCTCGCCCAACATCGCCAAGGAGATGCACGTCGGGCACCTGCGCACGACGATCGTCGGGGACGCCATCGCGCGCGTCCTGGAGTTCGCCGGCCACCACGTGATCAGGGACAACCACGTCGGTGACTGGGGCACCCAGTTCGGCATGCTGATCGAGTACCTGCTCGACGTGGGCGAGGACTCGCCCGAGGCGGCGCTGCTGCGGACCGACCCGAACGCGTTCTACCAGGCGGCCCGGCGCGAGTTCGACTCCAGCCCGTCCTTCGCGGACCGCGCCCGGGACCGGGTGGTGGAACTGCAGGGCGGCGACCCGGCCACGCTGAAGCTGTGGCAGGAGATCGTGGACCTGTCCATGGACTACCTGCACCGGATCTACGGCCGCCTGCTGGTCACGCTCACCGACGCCGACATCAAGGGCGAGAGCTTCTACAACGACCTGCTGGCCGACACCGCGGCCCGGCTGGAAGACGAGGGCCTGGCGGTGCACGACGACGGCGCGCTGGTCGTGTTCCCGGCCGGCTTCGCCGGCCGGGAGGGCCGGCCGCAGCCGGTCATCATCCGCAAGCGGGACGGCGGCTACAACTACTCCACCACCGACCTGGCCACCATCAGGTACCGGGTCGACGTGCTGCACATCGACCGGGCCATCTACGTGGTCGGCTCGGACCAGACCCTGCACTTCCAGATGGTCTTCGCGGTGGCCAAAGAGGCGGGCTGGCTTCCGCCCGGCGCCCGGTTCGAGCACGCCCAGGTCGGCCTGGTCTCCGCGCCCGGCGGCGGCCGGCTGCGCACCAGGTCCGGTGACAACGTGCAGCTCAGCGACCTGCTGCAGGAGGCGGTGGACCGGGCCCGGGTGGTCCTGGACGAGCTGGAGGCACCGTCCCGGTTCGAGCCGGGCGAGGTGGACGCGATCGCCGAGGCGGTCGGGATCGGCGCGGTGAAGTACGCCGACCTGTCCACCGCCCGGGAGAGCGCCTACGTGTTCGACTGGGACCGGATGATCTCGTTCCGCGGTAATACCGGCCCGTACCTGCAGTACGCCACGGCGCGGATCCGGTCGATCTTCCGCCGGGCGGGCGGGGACGCCGAACCCGGCCCTGCGCGGGTCGCGGGTGGCCGTCACCGCCGCGCCCGAGCGGGCGCTGGCGCTGCGGCTGCTCGACTTCGGCGCCGTCGTCACCGGGGCCGGCGAGACCGCCGAGCCGCACCGCCTGTGCGCGTACCTGTTCGACGTGGCCAGCCTGTTCACCGCGTTCTACGAGGAGTGCCCGGTGCTGAAGGCCGAGCCCGAGTCGCTGCGGGCGTCCCGGCTCGCGCTGTGCGCGCTGACGCTGAGCGTGCTGTCGACCGGCCTGGGCCTGCTCGGCGTGCCGGTTCCCGACCGCATGTAAGCCACGGCGGGTACGACACCTAACCGAGCGCTGAACTCCGCCCGGCGCGCCGCGCGGTGACGGCCGGCCGCCTCCGGTCAGGCTGTGAGCCCGCGAACGTAGTGCTTACGGGCAGCGCGAATCCGGTCCCGGGCCCGGCGGGCCAGGGCACGCTCAGACGCATGGACACCAACGGGCCGTCCATCGGCTACGTCAGCCACCGGGGGCAACCCCCGGCGTCTCAGTACTCACCTGGCCCGCCCACGACCTGGACGCGCGAAGCGGGCGCAGCGTCCTGGAGAAGGAGGCATCCATGATGGCCCGCAATCGGCGTTTCGGTCCGAGCCGCTCGGCGGTCCGCAAGACCGGGGCCGGCCTCGCGGCCGCGGCCGTGCTCGGCGGCGGCGCGATCGCCGTCGCCGCGGTGGCCGGCGGTCATAACGCCGGGATCGTCGCGGCACCGGCCGCCCACACCACCCGGTTCGCCAGCGAGGGCACCATGCTCGCCGCGGCGCTGACCGACTGGAACTCTTCGAAGCAGGCCAGCTACGCCCAGCTGGCCCAGACCTCGGCACGGGGCTACAGCCAGACCTCGCACCGGGGCAAGACGCTTGATATCCAGCGCGGCATCGTGGTCCTGGCCACGAACCAGTTCATCATCTTGCAGTCCGCCAACGGATCGCTGCACCTGTGGCTGACCACGGGCGCGACCAGGTTCCAGAACGTCTCGGCCAGCACCGCGGGCACCGCGGCGCTGACCGCGAACACCGCCGCCACGCAGCAGGCCATGGAGTCGGGCAACATGATCCCGGCCACCACGCTGCTGGCCGGGAGCCCCACCACGGCCGCCGCCATGCTCACGCCGAGCACCGCGACCCAGACGGTGACCGTCCAGGTGGCCGGGACCGACCTCACCGTGACGGTCACGGTGACGCGGAGCACCGCGACGGTGGCGCAGACCGCGACCACGCCGGCCAACGCCATGCCGGCCCCGATGATGACCAGCTTCACGATGAACGCCTGGCAGGCCACGAACGCCCTGGCCCGCGGCGACCTGGCCGTCATCGCCGGCACCCGCTCGCACCATATGCTGCACGCTCAGCTGGTCCTGTTCAGCCCGCTCAGCACGAGCATGGTCGGCGGGAACACCGGCAGCAAGCTGACCAAGCGGGCGGCGACGCCCAGTGCGTCGCCGACGCACTGGTGAGCCGGGTCGCACCGCCGGTCCCGGCTCCGGAGCACCCGCGCCTGGCGCGGGTGCTCCGGAGCGTGGCCATGAGCGCGCCGCTGCGCTGCGGCGACCTGGTGCTGGACGAGGAGCGCTGGACGGTCCACCGGGCCGGGACGCCGGTGGACCTGTCGCCCACCGAGTTCCGGCTGCTGGCCTGCCTGCTGCGCGAGCAGGGCACGGTGCTGTCCAAGACCGAGCTGCTGCACAGCGTGTGGGGCTGGGACTACACCGGTCAGTCCCAGGTCGTCGAGACGTACGTGAGCTACCTGCGGCGCAAGCTCGGCCGGCTCGGCCCGCCGCTCATCCACACCTGCCGCGGGGCCGGCGACGTGCTGCGGGGTCCCGAAGGCCGGTGACTAGACGCGCTCGATGATCGTGGCGTTGGCCTGCCCGCCGCCCTCGCACATGGTCTGCAGGCCGAACCGGCCGCCGGTGCGCTCGAGCTCGTGGACGAGCTTGGTCATCAAGATCGCGCCGGTGGCCCCGAGCGGGTGCCCGAGCGCGATCGCCCCGCCGTTGGGGTTGGTCCGCTCCAGCGGCACGCCGAGCTCGTCGGACCAGGCCAGCACGACCGGCGCGAACGCCTCGTTGATCTCGAACACGTCGATGTCGGCGACCGTCATCCCGGTCTTGTCCAGGACCTTCTGCGTCGCGGTGATCGGGCCGGCCAGCATCATGACCGGGTCGGCGCCGACCACGGCCAGCGCGTGCACCCGGGCCAGCGGGGTCAGGCCGTACCGGTCCAGCGCGTCGGCCGACGCGATCAGCAGCGCCCCGGCCCCGTCGGAGATCTGCGAGGCGACCGCCGCGGTGATCTCCCAGCCCTCGCGCAGCGGCGCGAGCCCGGCCATCTTCTCCAGCGAGGTGTCCCGGCGCGGGCCCTCGTCGTGGCTGAGCCCGGCCAGCGGCGCGATCTGGGCGTCGAACCGGCCCTCGTCGATCGCGCGCACCGCGCGCTGGTGGCTCTCCAGCGAGAACTCCTCCAGCTGGCTGCGCTTGAGGTCCCACTTCTCGCACATGAGCTGCGCCCCGCGGAACTGGGAGATCTCCTGGTCGCCGTAGCGCTCGCGCCAGCCCTGCCCCCACGGAGCCGGGCATGCCCGCCTTGACCGCCAGGCCCACGCTCGAGCCCATGGTGACCACGCTCATGCTCTCCACCCCGGCCGCGACCACCAGGTCCTGCGTGCCGGACATCACGCCCTGCGCGGCGAAGTGCACGGCCTGCTGGGAGGACCCGCACTGCCGGTCGATGGTGACCCCCGGCACGCTTTCCGGCAGGCCCGCCGACAGCCAGGCGTTGCGGGCGATGTCGAAGGTCTGCGGGCCGATCTGCGAGACACAGCCCATGATCACGTCGTCTACCGCGGCGGGGTCGATCCCGGTCCGCTCCACCAGCGCCCGCAGAGCGTGCGCGCCCAGGTCGACCGGGTGAACCCCGGACAGGGCGCCGTTCCGCTTGCCGACCGCGGTGCGCACCGCACCGGCTATGAACGCCTCCGCCATCATGCCTCCGCATGCCCATCGCCCTGTCCGGCCCGGCCGGGCGGATTCAGGTCTTATCCACACCGTACCTCGCCGCGCGCCGCAGGTCCCGGCAGGTCACACGGAGTAGCCGGAACATTCCGGACGCGCTATCGCGGCTGCCTCGCGCGGCGCGCCCGGATGTCGTAGGCTCGAACCGGGTTCGCACTCGAACGCAGTTCAGGAGGCGGCTATGACGTCCGCGCTCATCTTGCTGATCCTCATCGGCCTCGTGGTCGCGTACGCCTACACCCGGCTGCGCGGCAAGATGAAGCTGAGCGTCTCGGGCAAGAACTGGATCGCGCCGGTCGTCATCGTGGTCGTTCTCGCGCTCATGCTGTGGGCCTCCCACAACGGCCACTGAGGCACACGGGCCACTGAGGACACGGGCCGCTGAGACACGGGGCCACGCCCGGTCAGGGCCGGTAGCCGCTGCGCGGCATCTCGAACCAGACCGCCTTGCCGTCGGTCGTGGGCCTGGATCCCCACCGGGTCGCGAGCTGCTCGACCAGGTACAGGCCGCGCCCGCCCTCGTCGGTTTCCGCCGCCGTCCGGATCCGGGGCAGCCGCAGGTCGGGGTCGAACACCTCGACCCACACGGCGTTCGCGCCCCGCCGCAGGCGCAGCGCGAACTCCCGCGGCCCCAGCCGGCCGGCGTCCGGCTCCGGGTCGTCCCACCCCGGCACGGCGGCGCCCTGGACCGGTACGCCCTGAACGGAGACGCGGGCCGCCCCGCGGCGGCCTTTACCCCGGCCGCCGGCCGCCGGGGCGGGCCGCGGGCACCGGTTCCGGCGTCCGCGGCGGCCGACCGGGGCGGACCTGATCACCGGGTCGAGGTCGAAGTCGAAGTCGAGCTTGCGGCCCGGGCTCGGGGTGACCGCCGCGTGCAGCACGGCGTTGGTGACCACCTCGGAGACCAGCAGGCAGGCCAGCTCGATCTGCTCGGCGTCCATGCCCCACGACCCGAAGGTCTGGGCGGCCAGCCGCCGGGCCTCGGACACCATGATCGGCTCGGCCGGGAACGAGCGTTCGATGGAGGCCAGCTCGGCGGGTGAGGACTTGACCACCAAGATGGCCATGTCGTCGTCGATGTCGCCCGGCACCGCGAACTCGGCCGCGGTGGCCACGGCGTCGGCGTCCCCGCTGGCCGCCACGGCGCGCACCGCGTGCTGCAGCATCTGCAGCGCTTCGTCCTCGGTGTAGTGCCCGGAGCCGTCGGCGCGGGTCCGGCGGTCGGTGAGGCCGTCGGTGAAGAAGACCAGGATCGCCCCGGGCGGCACGACGATGGTCTGCTCCTTGTAGGTGGGCAGCCCGCGGATCCCCTTGCCGCGCACGCCGAGCAGGACGCCCTTGTGCTGGAACTCAAGCTGCCGGGACTGGCCGCCGCTGACCAGGAGCGGGGCGTCGTGGCCCGCGTTGGCGAAGGTCAGCTCCCGCGACCACGCGTCGTAGATCATGTAAATGCAGCTGGCCGTGGGCGGATCGCCGGCCAGCGGGACCCCGGCCTCGTCGGCGGGCGCGAGCGACCGGCACCACTCGTCGAGCTTGCGCATGATGTCGGCCGGCGACTTCTCGTCCTGCGCGAACGCCCGCAGCGCGGCGCGCAGCTGGCCCATGATCGCCGCCGCCCGCGCGCCGCGGCCCTCCACGTCGCCGATCACGATGCCGACCCGGCCGGCGGACAGCGGGATGATGTCGTACCAGTCGCCGCCGACCTGCGTCTGGATCCCCTGGCCCTGCGCTTCCAGCGGCTTGGCCGGCACGTACCGGCAGGCCACCTCGAGCCCGTCCAGGTCCGGGATCGCCTGCGGGAGCAGGCTCTTCTGGAAGGCCAGGGCGGTGGCCCGCTCGGTCTCGAACAGCATCGAGTTGTCGATCGCGACGGCCACCCGGCTGGCGATCGCGCCGATGAGATCACGGTCCGGCGCGCCGTAGTTGCGATCCTCGCGGTCGGTGAGCCGGGACAGGGCCAGGCTCATCACGCCGAGGAGCTCGCCGCGGGCGTACAGCGGCGCGGCCACCACCGACGTCAGCCCGGCCTCACGGGCCGCCGCCATGCTCTCCGCGCTCGGCGCCGGGCGCGGTTCGACGTCCAGGTCGGTCACCACGATCGTGTCCAGGCGGGCCATAGCCTGCTGGCAGAAGTGGCCCTCCGGATAGTGGATCTGCTCGCCGACCTGGGCCCACGTCCCCGGCGGCGGGACCCAGTCGCTGGCGTGCCGCATCACCCGGCGGAACAGCTGGCCGCCCTGGAACAGGTCGATGAAGCAGTGATCGGCGAACTGCGGGACCAGCATCTCCGCCACGTGCTTGAGCGTGGTGCCGATCTCCAGCGAGCCGGCCAGCCGCTCCCCCACGCGCTCCAGCAGGGCGATCCGCTCCTGCTGCAGCTGGCCGTCCCGGTTGCTGGCCACGCGGGCCAGGATCACCATGCCGTCGATGTCGCCGCCCGGGTGGCGCAGCGGCACGGCCACGGCGCGCATGAGCGCGCGCGACCCGTCGCCGCGGATGCTCTCGAACGTCCCCTCCCAGGACCGGCCGCGCAGCACCTGCCCGGCGACGTCCTCCATCTTGCGCAGGTCATCGCCGGCGAACAGGCCCAGGGACAGCACCGGGGAGCCCGCCAGCTGCCGCACGTCGCCCGGCAGCCGGAACAGCCGGACGGCGTACTCGTTGAGGAACAGCAGATTGCTGAGCCGGTCGGCGACCACGACCCCGATGTCGGCCTGGCCGAGCACCATGTCGGCTGGAAGGTAGGCGTCGAACGCCGCCTCACCCCAACTTGTCATGGAACCGCCGAATGGCCGGGTACGGACACGAATATGTGCGCGGCGATAGACCCCGGGAGTTCCGTGGAGATGGCGTCCGCCGGGTCACCAGCCGTCACTCGCACACCATCGTGGGCCGCCATGAGTATCACCTCGCGTCCGGGTTGTATCCCGGAGCGCTTGAGTTTAAGCATCAGATCGAGGTCACTCTGAATTTGCTCGCCAATTCGCCGGATGACCACTTGCGCATGGTCCGCGGAGGCGATCTTGGTCATCGCCTCACCCGCCTCGTTCATGGCCGCGCGCACCTTCTCCCGCGCCTCGTCCGGGAGCCCGAGCTCGGCCAGGCCGGGAATGAGATTGCCGTGCGGGCAGCGGACCGGGAAATCGAGCAGCTCGACCACGCGGCGCTCGACGCTTTCCGAGATCACGTGCTCCCAGCGGCACGCCTCGATGTGCACTTCCTCCCAGGGCAGCTTGATCACCCCGACCAGCAGGCACTCGGCCAGCCGGTGCTTGCGCATGACCCGGGTGGCCAGCGTCCGGCCGACATCGCTCAGCGAGAGCTGCCGGTCGCCCAGGACGTGCACCAGGCCGTCTCGTTCCATCCTGGCCACCGTCTGGCTGACGGTCGGGCCGGTCTGCGCCAGCCGCTCGGCGATCCGGGCGCGCAGCGGGGTGACGCCCTCTTCCTCGAGCTCGAAGATGGTGCGCAGATACATCTCCGTGGTGTCGATGAGGCCGTGCGCTGTCAACTTCTCATCCCTCCTGCTTGTGATGCTATGCCGGAGAGAGGACTGCCTAGGGGGAAAGCCGCTCGATGGCCCAGCGGTCGCCGTCGCGCCGGTAGCGCAGCCGGTCGTGCAGCCGGTAGGCGCCCGACTGCCAGAACTCCACCGTGTCGGGGACGAGCACGTAGCCGCCCCAGAAGTCGGGCATCGGCACCTGCGCCGGCGGCGCCCAGCGCTGCTCCAGCTCCGCGACCCGGCTTTCCAGTTCGGCGCGGGACCCGATGACCTGCGACTGCCTGCTGGCCCAGGCCCCGATCTGCGACCCGCGCGGCCGGGACCGGTAGTACGGCTCGCTCTCGGCCTGCGACAGCATGCGCACCCGGCCCTCGGCGGTCACCTGGCGGCCCAGGGCGTACCAGGGGAACACCGCGCACGCCTGCGGGCGGGCCTGCAGGTCCTGGCCCTTGCGCGAGGTCCGGTTGGTGTAGAAGGTGAAGCCGCCGGCGCCGTGCGCCTTGAGCAGCACGGTCCGGGCTCGCGGCCGGCCCTGCGCCGACGTGGTGGCCAGCACCATCGCGGTGGGCTCGGGCAGGCCGTGCCGCCCGGCCTGGTCCAGCCACCCGGCGAACTGGGTCATCGGGTCGCCGGCCATCGTGTCCTCGGACAGGGTCTCCAGCTCGACAGCGCTCATGAGTACCGATCCTCGCACCGTGCCAGCCGGGAGGCGCAACCCGGAGCCGGCGGTGGCCTGGGCCGCTCCGGGTCTTATCGTTCTCATGGGGCGCCAGGCCTGGCCCAGCGCACGACGCGAGGTGCCGGGTGGCGCCCACGAGGAAGAGAGGACAAACGCCGATGTCGGATTTCAAGCCGGGACTTGAAGGAGTTATCGCCTTTGAGACCGAAATCGCGGAGCCTGATAAAGAGGGCGGTGCGCTCCGTTACCGGGGAGTCGACATTGAAGAACTCGTCGGTCATGTCTCTTACGGGCATGTCTGGGGTCTTCTGGTCGACAATGCGTTCGCGCCGGGTCTGCCACCCGCCGAGCCTTATCCGATCCCGGTCCATTCCGGCGATATCCGCGTCGACGTGCAAAGCGCCCTGGCCATGCTGGCGCCGGCCTGGGGCCTGCGGCCGCTGCTCGACATCAGCGACGAGCAGGCCCGCGACGACCTGGCCCGGGCTTCGGTCATGGCGCTGTCCTTCGTGGCCCAGGCCGCGCGCGGGGTCGGGCTGCCGATGGTGCCGCAGCGCCGGGTCGACGAGGCGGCCACCATCACCGAGCGGTTCATGATCCGCTGGCGCGGCGAGCCCGACCCGCGGCACGTCAAGGCGGTCGACTCGTACTGGACCTCGGCGGCCGAGCACGGCATGAACGCGTCCACGTTCACCGCCCGGGTCATCTCCTCGACCGGCGCCGACGTGGCGGCCGCGCTGTCCGGGGCGGTCGGCGCCATGTCCGGGCCGCTGCACGGCGGGGCGCCGGCCCGGGTGCTGGGCATGATCGAGGAGACCGAGCGGACCGGGGACGCCCGGCGGTACGTGACGTCGGTGCTGGACCGGGGCGAACGGCTGATGGGCTTCGGGCACCGGGTGTACCGCGCCGAGGACCCGCGCGCCCGGGTGCTCCGCCGCACGGCCAAGGAGCTCGGCGCGCCCCGCTACGAGGTGGCGCTGGCCCTGGAGACCGCGGCCCTGGCCGAGCTGCGGGCCCGGCGGCCGGACCGGGTGCTTGAGACCAACGTGGAGTTCTGGGCGGCCATCGTGCTTGACTTCGCCGGAGTCCCGGCGCACATGTTCACCTCGATGTTCACCTGCGCCCGGACGGCGGGCTGGGCCGCGCACATCCTGGAGCAGAAGCGGACGGGCCGGCTGGTCCGGCCCGCCGCGCGCTACATCGGTCCCCCGTCGCGGTCGGTCGCCGAGGTGCCCGGCGCCGCGGAGGTCCTCGACCGCCAGATGTTACCCGCAGGCCCCGCCGGTAAGCTGCGGTAATGAGCGGGGAGCAGAGTTGAGCGAACTGGTGATCCCGGCGGGCCTGCGGCCGAAGGACGGCAGGTTCGGCAGCGGCCCGGCCAAGATCCGCGACGAGCAGCTGGCCGCGCTGGCCGGCTCCGGGCGCACCTACCTGGGCACGTCGCACCGCCAGCCGCCGGTCCGGTCCCTGGTGCACCGGGTCCGGGCCGGGCTGGCCGAGCTGTTCGGCCTGCCGGAGGACTACACGGTGGTGCTCGGCAACGGCGGCACCAGCGCGTTCTGGGACGCGGCGGCGTTCGGGCTGATCCGGCGGCAGGCCCAGCACCTGAGCTTCGGCGAGTTCTCGGCCCGGTTCGCCGCCATCACCGGGCGGGCCCCCTGGCTGGCCGCGCCGACCGTGGTGGAGTCCGTCCCCGGCACGCACCCGGCGCCCCGGCCGGAGCCCGGGACCGATGCGTACGCGCTGACCCACAACGAGACCTCGACCGGCGTGGCGATGCCGGTGCGCCGGGTGCCCGGCGCCGACCCGGACGCGCTGATCCTGGTCGACGCGACCAGCGCCGCGGGCGGGCTACCGGTGCACGCCGCCGACTATGACGTGTACTACTTCGCTCCGCAGAAGGGCCTGGGCTCGGACGGCGGGCTGTGGCTGGCCCTGATGTCCCCGGCGGCGGCGGAGCGGGTGCACGAGATCGCGGCCGGCGGGCGGTACATCCCGGACTTCCTGTCGTTGCGGGTGGCGCTGGAGAACGCGGGCCGGGACCAGACGTACAACACCCCCGCGGTGACCACCCTGTTCCTGCTGGCCGACCAGGTCGAATGGATGCTGGGCCAGGGCGGCCTGGCGTGGACCACGGCCCGCGCCGCGCGATCGGCTGCCATACTGTATACGTGGGCGGAGCAAGCGGCCTACGCTGATCCGTTCGTCGCCGAACCCGCGCACCGCTCGCCGGTGGTCGGCACCATCGACCTGGCCGATGGACTGTCCGCCGACGCCGTGGCGGCAGCATTGCGGGCGAACGGAATCGTCGATACGGAGTCTTATCGGAAGCTAGGCCGGAACCAGCTGCGCATCGGCATGTTCCCGGCCGTCGATCCCGCGGACGTGCAGGCGCTCACCGCGTGCATCGACTACGTGGTCGAGCGGATCGGCGGCTAGCGGATGATCGCGCCGAGCACGACGACCAGCACCAGCAGCGCGAGCACGGCGGGCAGCAGCCAGCGGGGCACCCGGTTCATGGCGCCAGCTTATTTCAGGGGCCCGGCGGCAAACGGGCGGGCCATAAAACGGGGCGGCCAGACACGATCGAGGTGGGTAGATGGGTAACGAGGCTCACGGGGCAGGATTGCTCGGCGAGCGCGCCCGGTCCGCGCGCACCGGTTTAGACCGCCGGACGCCCGCGGGAATCGCCAGGCCGCTCCGGTCCGGGACGGCGCGGGGTGAGCTGATGCGGCTGTTCGTGGCCATCGCGCCGTCCGCGGCGGCGCTCGATGAGCTGGACGCGCTGGCCGGGCCGCTCCGGGCCGGGCGCCAGGACCTGCGCTGGACCAACCGCGAGGCCTGGCACGTGACGCTGGCCTTCCTGGGTCAGGTGGACGAGTCCGCCGCGAACCGCTTGCTGCGCCGGCTGGAGAACGCCGCGCGGCGCCACCACGTGTTCCGGCTGGCGTTCACCGGCGCGGGCGCCTTCCCCACGCCGGCCCGCGCCAACGTGCTGTGGAGCGGCCTGTCCGGGGACCGCGCGGCGCTGGCGCACCTGGCCGAGTCGGTGGCCGCGGGTGCGAGCCGCGCGGGCGCGCCGCCGCCCGACAAGGGCCGCCGGTTCCGGCCCCACCTGACCCTGGCGCGCTGCCGGATGCCCGCCGACGTCACCGAGCTGGTGGCGGCGCTGGACGGCTACCAGGGCCCGTCCTGGCCCGCGGACCGCATTCACCTGGTCCGCAGCCGCCTGGGCGCGACCGAGTACCCCCGGTTCACCACGCTGGGCAGCTGGCCGCTGCGCCCGCTGGACCGCGGCCGCGACCGCGATCCGGGCCCAGGCCCGGGCCCGGACACGGATTCATGAGGACTGGCTGAGCTTCTCCAGGATCGGCACCGCGGCCCGCAGCGTCGCCCGTTCCCCGGCGGTCAGCTCGGCCAGCCGCCGGGCCAGCCAGGCGTCCTTACGGCGCCGCACGCGCTGCACCAGCGCCCGGCCCTCCTCGGTGACGGTCAGGACGACCTGCCGCCGGTCGGTCGGGTGCGGCGACCTGAGCACCAGGCTCCGCTCCTCCAGGACGGCGATGACGCGGGTCATGGACGGCGGCTGCACCTTCTCGTGCTCGGCCAGCTCGCCGGGGGTCATGGCCTGGTGGCCCTCCAGGGCCGCCAGGGCGGCCAGCTGGGTCTCGGACAGCACCGCCTCGGTCAGCCCCGAGGCCGTGCGCTGGGCCCGCAGCCGCCGGGCCAGCCTGCTCACCGAGATCCGCAGCGCGGTGGCCAGGCCAGCATCGGTCCTGGTCTGGGTCTGCATCGTCATCGTTAACCTTGGGTCGGCGAAGAAAAGCGCCATGGCCGGGGCGGGCGTGCCCTAAGTACATCACGCGGGCCGACCGCACGCAGCATCCCGGACCGGTCACCCCCTAGCCTGGACGGGTGAGCGAACCTGCCCGGCCGACCCCGCCCCCGCCGCTGGAGGCCAACGACCAGCTCGTCACCGGTGTCGTGACCGCCGGCTGGGCGGTGGCGCTGATCGTCTTGCTGATCGTGCGGAGCAGCCTGCCGGCCGGGGCCCGGTGGTGGATCTGGACCTGCGCGGCCGGGCTGGTGATGGGGCTGTTCGGCCTGTGGTACGTGCCGCGGCTCAAGCGCGGCCGGGCGCGGGCCGCGGCCCGGCGCGCCGCGGCCCCGGCAGATGAGCCCTGGTCAGTCGGCCCCGCGGGCCAGCGGCTCGAACACCGTCTCCTCGACCGATACGCCCGGCAAGTCGAACATGTCGTAGCCGAACTCGTCGATCACCGGCGAGATGGCCCGGGTCGGCGCCTGCCAGATGACCGACTCGGAGTGCGCCCCGCAGCCGTGGTCGGCCGAGACCACGCGGCCGTCGTCGGGCGCGTACTCGTTCGCGCAGGCCCCGAACAGCCGGCCGAGCTCGCCGCTAAGCGGCACGAAGAAACCGCAGCTGACGCACTGCGCGGGCGCCGCGTTGGCCAGCGGCGACCGCGGGCCGTGCTCGCTGTCGTACCAGCGCTCGGAGGCGCTCTCGCGGCCGATGGCGGACAGCACCCGGGCGCGCCCGGGCGAGGGCAGCTCGGCGGGCTCCGCCGGGCCCTGGTCATCTCCGGCGTCCGCGCCGTCGTCGAACCAGTCGATCACCGCGTCGTCGCCCTCCAGCGTGACCAGCGGGACGAGCCGCTCGTCGTCCGGCGGCGCGGGCAGCAGGTCTCCGACGCCCAGGTCACCCGGGCGGAGCCGGTCGTGCCACGGCACCCACGGCGGCGCGAGCAGCGCGAAGGGCCCCGGCAGCAGCACCGTCTCGCTGACCGTGACCAGCTTGGCCCGGGGGGCGCGGACGACCGTCACCGCCCACCGCCAGCCGGCGTAGGCCGGGTCCGCGCTGGCGAACAGGTGCGTCACGACGCGCTCGCCCTCGGCGAACACCTCGAGGTGCTCACCCACCTGGTCAGGCCCCACGATCTCGACGACGGCGGCCCGGGCGAGGTCAACGGCTTCGGCGCCGGCCTGATCCGGTTCCTTGGTGCGGGTGCGGGTAGGACTCACGGTCACCGATTCTCACTCATCACGCATCTGGCGGGTAGTGTTACCTCTTGGTTGCGGCGACGGCGGGCTCGCCGCAGTGGCAGCTAAAGAATACTGGTTACATGCGGATGTCCGAGGCGTTGCGCCGAACCGGGAGCGCGGCCCGCGCCACCACCGGCGCGGTACGCTCCGGCACCCGCAGGACCGGCGGCCTGGTGCACAAGGTGACCAGCGCGCAGGGGGCGGGCCGGACCGGGCTGTCCACGCTCATCGAGCTGACCGCCGCCGCCGGGGCCGGCGACGCGTTCGTCATCGTGTCCCTGGCCGGGACGATCTTCTTCAACACCTCGGTGGAGCAGGCCCGGGGCAAGGTCGTGCTGTTCCTGGTCGTCACCATGGCCCCGTTCGCGGTGCTGGCGCCGTTCATCGGGCCGGCCCTGGACCGCGTGCAGCAGGGCCGCAAGTACCTGCTGGCCGGCACGCTGCTGGCCCGCGGCCTGCTGTGCTACGCGATGTCGGCCGCGGTCAGCAACCCGATCACGCTGCTGCCCGCCGCGTTCGGCATCCTGGTGCTGCAGAAGGCCTACGGCGTGGTCCGCGCGTCGGTCGCGCCGCGGCTGCTGCCCGAGCAGATCACCCTGGTCAGCGCCAACGCGCGGTCGCAGCTGATCGCGGTGATCACCGCCACGCTGGCCGCCGGGCTGGCCGAGGGCATCCAGGTGATCGGCGGCGCGGCCTGGGTCCTGCGGGCCGGCATGGTGGTCTACCTGGCCGCCATGGTGCCCGCGCTGCGCCTGCCCGACCAGGTGGACTCCCCGCTGGTCCCGGTCCCGGCCGCGGAGACCGGGCCGGCCGCACCGACCGCCGCTCCGCCCGCCGCCGATGGCCGGGCACCGCGCGGGACTGACCGCCGGACCGGGCCAACCGATTTTCTGCCGAACGGACCGGGGCGATACCCCCCCGAACCGGACCGCGACCCGTGGCACGGCTCGGCGGAGTTCGACCCGGCCCGGGACGGCGGGACGCTGCCCTACGACGAACCCGCGGCGGCCCTGCCGCCCGGCTCCCCGGCCGCGTCCGGTTCTGGGCGGTGGCGGACGCTGGGCCGGGTCGGTCCGGTGGTGGCCGAGGCGATGACCGGCAACGCGGTGCTGCGCGCGTTCTCCGGTTACACGTTCTTCTTCTTCGCGTTCTTGCTGCAGACCGAGAAGTTCGGCGTGTCCAAGCACTTCGCGCTGGCCTCGCTGGCGGTCGCGGTCGCGGGCGGCAGCATCGTCGCGATGGGCATCGGATCCTGGCTCAAGTCCCGGGCCCCGCAGCTCATCATGTACTCCGTGCTCACCGTGGCCCCGGCGGTCGCCGCCGCCGCGGCCTGGTTCTTCGGCCTGCCGGCCGTGATCGCCGTGGCGTTCGCCGCGATCTTGTGCGCCAGCCTGGCCAAGCTGGCCCAGGACTCGATCGTGCAGCGCGAGATCGGCGACGAGATCCGGTCCTCGACCTTCGCGGTCTCCGAGACCCTGAACCAGGTGTCCAACGTGGCCGGCGGCCTGCTCGGGGTGCTGGTCTCGATGCTCAACAACGGCCAGATAGGCCTGGCCATCGCCGCGGCGCTGCTGGCCGCCGCGCTGTTCCTGATGGTGGTGCGCCGCCGCCGCCGGGTCCTGGCCCAGCGCCACGAGGCCGAACCCGAGCCCGAACCCCTGCGGCCGCGCCCCCGGCGGCGGCCGCAGAGCCGGCCCGCTTCATGATCGCGAAGGGTTTTACGTGCTGGGGCATATAAAAGTCTTCGCGATCATGGGTTAGGTGGCGCGCAGCGCCTCGGCGGGGGCCAGGCGGGCGGCGCGGGCGGCGGGGTAGACGCCGGCCAGCGCCCCGGTGCCGATGGCGATGCCGAGGCCGGCCGCGACGCTGACCGCGGGGACCACGGTCGGCTGGCCGCTGGCCACCGCGTAACCCGCGGTGGCCGCCGCGCCGGCCAGCACCCCGGCCGCGCCGCCCAGGGCCGACAGCAGCACCGACTCGGTCAGGAACTGCAGCCCGACCCGCCGCCGGGTCGCGCCCAGCGCACGCCGCAGGCCGATCTCCGCGCGCCGTTCCAGCACCGCGATGACCATGATGTTGGCGATGCCGACCCCGCCCACCAGCACCGCCACCGCGCCCAGGCCCAGGAACAGCCCGGCGTACGCGGTGCGCGCCGCGGCCCGGGCCGCGAGGATGCTCGACGGCAGGCTGACCTGCACCCCCTCCGGCTGGGCCGGGTTGGCGGTGAACGGGAGCACGCTCACCACCGGCTGCACCTGGTCCGGCGCCGCGCGCAGGTAGATCTGGGTCGGCGAGCCGTCCAGCCCGAGCAGGTCGTCGGCGACGGGAAAGCCGACCAGCGCCGCCTCGTCGAGGGCGGGCACGAGCGGCACCGGCCGCAGGATCCCGATCACCGTGAAGTACCGGCCGTCCAGGTACACCTGGGTGGCCGGGCCCACCTGGGCGATGCCCAGGCTCTGGGCCGCGACCGCGCCGAGCACCACGGCGGGATACCGGGCCGTGGCCGCGTTCAGGAACGTCCCGGCGGCCACGGCGCCGCCCAGCGTGCCGAGCAGCCCGGGCTGGGCGGCGTACACCGAGATGCCGCCGCTGTCGATGGCGGGTACCGCCGCGGTCCGCAGCACGATCGCGCCCGGCACGTAGCCGATGGCGGTCACCGACTCGACCGGCGGGATGCGCGCGATCATCGGCTCGGCGGTCAGCGGCAGCGGCGCGGGCGAGCCGTCGAAGTCCTGCCCGGCGCTGACCGTGACCAGGTTGCCCTCGGCCCCGAGCTGGGCGAGCAGGCTGGCCCGGGACGAGGCGGAGATGCCGAGCACCGCGACCGCGGCGGCGATCCCGATCGCGATGCCCAGGCCGGACAGCGCCGTGCGCACCTTGCGCGCCCGCAGCCCGAGCAGGGCACCCAGGGCCAGCGACGTGTACCCGGCCCGGCTCATGAGCTCGCCGGTCCGTCGTCGGAGACGATCCGGCCGTCGTGCATGACCACGCGCCGGTCCATGGCGGCCGCGACGGCCGGGTCGTGGGTGATCACGACGATGGCCGTGCCGTCCCCGGCCAGCCCGGCCAGCAGGTCGATGATCTGCTGGCCGGCCGCCGAGTCGAGGTTGCCGGTCGGCTCGTCGGCCAGCACCACGTCCGGCCGCCCGGCGACCGCGCGGGCGATCGCCACCCGCTGGCGCTCGCCGCCGGACAGCTGGGCGGGCCGGTGGCCCAGCCGGTGAGCCAGGCCTACCCGGTCCAGCGCCTCGACGGCGGCCGCGCGCCGGTCCCGGGCCGGCGTCCCGGTGTAGACCAGGCCGAGCGCCACGTTCTGCACCGCGTCGAGGTGGTCGAGCAGGTGGAAGTGCTGGAAGACGAAGCCGAGGCGCCGGCCGCGGACCGCGGACAGCTCGGCGTCGGACAGCCCGGAGACGTCCCGGCCGCCGAGCTCGACCCGGCCCCGGCTCGGTCGTTCGAGGGTCCCCGCCACGTGCAGCAACGTGGTCTTGCCGGAGCCCGAAGGGCCGAGCACCACGGTCCGTTCGGCCGAATGTATTTTCAGGTCTACGGCGGCCAGCGCGGTCACCGGCGGTGCGCCCGGATAGGCCTTGAACACGCCGTCAAGCTCGAGTACGGCGGTCATGAGGACGGCACCTGGACCCGCATTCCCGCGGTCAGGCCGGCCCCGCTGACCTGGACCAGGGTCTGGGCGAACAGGCCGGTCTGCACCGCGACCAGGTGCGCCGTGCCGGCCTGCACGACGTCGACCGCGTACCCCCCGCCGGCCAGCGCGACCAGCGCGCTGACCGGCACGGCGAGCACGTCACGGGCCTGCGCGGAGACGATGTTGACGTCGACCGGCGCCTGGTCCAGGTGCCCGGCGGCGGCGGGGCGGGTGAGCCGGACGGTCAGCGCCACGGTGTCCTGCGCGGTGCCCGCCCCGGAGCCGCCGCCCGGCCCCTGGGTGGCGGTGCCGCCGTCCGGGGGTGCGGCCGCGTTCGCCACCGAGGCGACGGAGGTGACCACGCCGGGTGTGGTGCTCACCCCGTCGGGCAGCGTCACGGTCACCGCCTCGCCCGTCTTGACCAGGTACTCCTGGCCCACCGGGACGGCCGCGATGACCACCGGGACCGGTGAGGTCGCGGTCAGCACGGCGGTGCCCGGCTGCGGCGGGGACCCCGGCACCGGGGTCACGCCGGTGATGCGCAGCGGGCCCGGCGCGTACGCGACCTGGCCGAGCGGGACCGTGCCGGTGACGGGCAGCCCGCGGGCCGCCTGCCAGAGCTCCACCGCGTACGCGGTCGCGCCGGTGAAGTAGTCGCTGACCACCAGGCCCGCGCCGTACCCCAGGGCGATCAGGTTCCGGTCGAGCTGGGCCACGTCGCGGCCCGGCGTGACCCCGGCCGACAGCGCCCGCCACTCGGGCGCCGGGCCGTAGAACAACGTGACCGGCGCGCCGTCGACCTCGTACAGTTCCTGGCCGCGCCGGATCGTCGCGCCCGGCGCGGGCAGGGCGGTGTACGCGGTCCCGGTGGCCTGGTTGACCACGGTGCAGGACCCGGCGTAGCCGATCGACCCGCTGACCTGGACGGTGTTGACCAGGTCGGTGCGGACCACCGGCGCGGTGCCCAGCGTGACCGCGGCCGCGGCGGCCGGGTGCTGCGACCGCCAGGGCGGCCCGCTGAGCACGATCCCGGCCGTCACTCCCGCCACCACGACCGGCGCTACCACCGCGGCGGCGCGGCGGCGGCGCCGGCCCGCGGCCCGGTCAGCCGTCATTGCCCAGGCTCGCCAGCGTCGAGGCGCGGATCTCGGCGTCCAGCAGCGCCCGGCACGCGTGCGCGGCCGCCTGGTAGGCGGGGTCGGCCTTCCCGCCGGCCGGCATCTCGCCGGCCGTAAAACCGAACCCGTGGCCGGGCGTATAGGGCGTCTGGGCGGTCGGATCCTGGACGTTCGGCAGGCCGTGGGCGCGCAGGCACTCGTCAGAACGCACGCCGGCCTCGACGAGCTGCGGCGGCGCGGGCGGCTCGTAGGACGGGTTCAGGCCGGCCCGGGCGGCCAGGGTGCCGCAGGCTTGCTGGACGGCGTCGAACACTGCTTGCGAAGCGTCCTGGATGCTCCGGCTGTCGCTGTAGACCTGGCCGCTGGCGGTCAGCACCGGATCGGCGTAGGACGGGACGCCGTGCTGCCTGATGCACTGCGCCGCCGCGCGCAGCGCCGTCGCGCGGGCGCTGCCCGTGAGCTGACTGGTTGGCTGCCGTGGTCCCTGGCTTGGTGAGCCTTGGCCCTGGGCTCCTTGGCCCTGGGCCTTGGCCTCTGTGCTCCTTGGCCCTGTGCGGCCTGGCTCAGCGCGGGCACGCCGGGCGAGCTGGTGGCCGAGCCCCCGCAGCCGGCCAGCAGCAGCGCGCCGGCCAGCGCGGCGATGACGCAGTGGTTTCTCATCTGAACCTCCAGAATCGGTCGGGTCCAGTTGTACGCAGCGGCCGATGACACGGGCGCTACACGCGGGCCGGGTCCGCCGCGTCTGACGCGATGCCGACCTGGGCGGTTGCCGGCCGTGCTGGTTACTGGCGGGGCCTTTCGCGGTCCGGCTTGTTATGTCCTTGTCATGCCGGCCGGGGCACTATGGAGACGTGCGGGTACTGGTGGTCGAGGATCAGAAGGTGCTGGCCGACCGCATCGCGGAGGGCCTGCGGGACCAGGGCATGGCGGTCGACATCGCCTACGACGGCGGGGCGGCGATGGAGATCGCCGCGTTCACCGCGTACGACGTCATCGTGCTCGACCGCGACCTGCCCCGGGTGCACGGCGACGCGGTGTGCGCGCACCTGGTGGCGGGCCCGGCCACGGCCCGGATCCTGATGCTGACCGCGGCCGCCGCGGTGGACGACCGGGTGGACGGCCTCAACCTGGGGGCCGACGACTACCTGGCCAAGCCGTTCGCGTTCGCCGAGCTGGTGGCGCGGATCCGGTCGCTGGCCCGGCGCAGCCCGTCCCGGCCGCCGGTGGCGTTCTGCGGGGACCTCGCGGTCGACCTGGCCCGGCGCCGGGTCAGCCGGGCCGGGCGCCCGGTCACGCTGACCCGCAAGGAGTTCGGCGTCCTGGAGGTGCTGCTGGCCGCGGACGGCGGGGTGGTCAGCGCCGAGGAACTGCTGGAGAAGGTCTGGGACGAGCACGCCGATCCGTTCAGCAACACGGTCTCGGTCACCGTGTCGCGGCTGCGCCGTAAGCTCGGCAGCCCGCCGCCCATCCAGACCGTCGTCGGCAGCGGCTACCGGCTGCTGGGGGCGTCATGAGGCGCGCTATCAGGTCGGGGGCCGCCGGGGCCGCCCGGCGGCGGCCGGTGCGGCTGCGGCTGACCATGGTGTACAGCGGCCTGTTCCTGGCCGCCGGGGCGGTGCTGCTCGCGGTGACCTACGGCCTGGTCGCGCAGAGCTTCGGCACGGCCCCGCCGTCCGCGACCAGCGCGCCGGCCAGCCAGTACGTGGCGCAGGCGCTGGCGGCCTGCAAAGCGGGGAACCTGGCTCCGGCGGCGATGGCCAAGTGCGAGAACACGGCCGAGCAGTCGCTGAACGGGGTGCGCAAGGCCAGCGTGGCCGACCAGCGCTCGCGGACCCTGGCCCACCTGCTTGACTACTCGCTGGCCACGCTGGCCGCGCTGGTGTTCGCCTCGACCTGGCTGGGCTGGATCGTGGCGGGCCGGGCGCTGCGGCCGGTGCACGCCATCACCGCGGCGGCGCGGCGGGCCTCGGAGGAGAACCTGGGCGAGCGGATCGCGCTGGCCGGGCCCGATGACGAGCTGAAGGAACTGGCGGACACGTTCGACGCCATGCTCGGCCGGCTGGACGCGGCCTTCGCCAGCCAGCGGCGGTTCGTGGCCAGCGCCTCGCACGAGCTGCGGACCCCGCTCACCGTGATGCGCACCGCGATCGACGTCACGCTGGCCAAGCCGGGCCGGACCCCGGCCCAGCTCGAGGCGATGGCGGTCGAGGTGCGGCACGCCGCGGACCGGGCCGAGACCCTGATCGAGGCGCTGCTCACGCTGGCCCGCAGCGACCGCGGCACCGGGCCCCGCGAACCGCTCGACGTGGCGGTGCTGGCCGAGGACGCGCTGGACGCCGCCGCCGGGGCCATCCGGGCGCGTCCGGTCACGGTGCAGGCGGTGCTGGAGCCGGCCCTCGCGGTGGGTGATCCGGTGCTGGTCGAGCGGCTGGTCACCAACCTGATCGACAACGCGGTCCGGCACAACGTCCCGGACGGCTGGGTCCAGGTGGCGACCGGCACCCGCGAGGGCATGGCGTTCATCGACGTCGCCAACGGCGGCCCGCTGGTGCCGGCCGAGCTGGTGCCGTCGCTGTTCGAGCCGTTCCGGCGGCTGTGCGACCGGACCTCGCCGTCCGGGGACCCGGACGGCATGGGCCTGGGCCTGTCGATCGTCCGGTCGGTGGCGCTCGCGCACCGCGGGCAGGCTACCGCGCGCCCCCGGGCCGCCGGGGGCCTGGAGGTAACGGTGTCGCTGCCTGGGTATCCCGGGTAGGGCAGCCGGTCAGTGCTCGGCCGGGCTGGTCGGGGCTCGGCCGGCCGGTGAGGGCTCGATATCGTCGGCCACCGCGCGGAGCACGGCCGCGATCTTCTTCGCGTCCTTGGCGTCCGGTTGCTTGTCGCGCCGGTAGGTGTTCGACACGTCATCGAGCAGCTTGATCAGGTCCTCGACGAGGACGACCATCTCGTCCGGCTTCTTGCGAGCCTGCTTGGGGACCGCGACGGTGGGCGGCGGCTCGAGCACCCGCAGCTGGAGCGCCTGCGCCCCGCGGCGTCCCTCGGCCACCCCGAACTCCACGCGCTGCCCCTGACGGAGCGCGGTCGTCCCCGAGGGCAGCGCCGATGAATGCACGAAGACCTCGCCGCCGTCGTCGCGGGCGAGGAAGCCATACCCCTTGTCGGAGTCGTACCACTTGACCTTGCCGGTAGGCACGTGCAGACCTCACGTTAAGAGAAACAACAACAACAACCAGCGATCAGGTGACCGGCAGGATGCTATGGGCACTTCTAAGGCTATCGGTCCGGGACGCCGGATCGCAGCTTCGTTATCACCGGCGCACACGCCGGGAAACCAAACGGCCCGGGGTTTCCCCCGGGCCGTCCGGCCGTACCGTGACTTCTGGGATCAGAAGTCCATGTCGCCGCCGCCACCGGGCATGGCGGGGGCCTTGTCCTTCTCCGGCTTCTCCGCGATCACGGCCTCGGTGGTGAGGAACAGGCCCGCGATCGAGGCTGCGTTCTGCAGCGCCGAGCGGGTGACCTTCGCGGGGTCGATGATGCCGGCCTTGAACATGTCGACATACTCGCCGTCCGCGGCGTTCAGGCCGTGACCCGGGGAAAGGGTCTTGACCTTCTCGACCACCACGCCGCCCTCGAGGCCGGCGTTCACCGCGATCTGCTTGAGCGGCTCCTCGACGGCGCGGCGCACGATCTGGGCGCCGGTCGCCTCGTCACCAGTCAGGTCGAGCTTGTCGAAGGCGTTGCGGGCCGCCTGGAGCAGGGCCACGCCGCCACCGGCGACGACGCCTTCCTCCACTGCGGCCTTGGCGTTGCGCACCGCGTCTTCGATGCGGTGCTTGCGCTCCTTCAGCTCGACCTCGGTCGCCGCCCCGGCCTTGATGACCGCAACGCCGCCGGCCAGCTTGGCCAGCCGCTCCTGCAGCTTCTCGCGGTCGTAGTCGGAGTCGGTGTTGTCGATCTCGGTGCGGATCTGGTTGACCCGGCCGGAGATCTGGTCCGCGTCCCCGGCGCCGTCCACGATCGTGGTCTCGTCCTTGGTGACCACGACCTTGCGAGCCCGGCCGAGCACGTCCAGGTCCGCGTTGTCCAGCTTGAGGCCGACTTCCTCGCTGATGACCTGGCCGCCGGTCAGGATGGCGATGTCACCGAGCATGGCCTTGCGGCGGTCGCCGAAGCCGGGGGCCTTGACCGCCACCGACTTGAACAGGCCGCGCATCTTGTTCACGACCAGGGTCGCCAGGGCCTCGCCCTCGACGTCCTCGGCGATGATGACCAGCGACTTGCCGGACTGCACCACCTTGTCCAGCAGCGGGAGCAGGTCCTTGTTGGCCGAGATCTTGGAGTTCACGACCAAGATGTACGGGTCCTCAAGGACGGCCTCGAGCCGCTCGGGGTCGGTGACGAAGTACGGGGCGATGTATCCCTTGTCGAACCGCATGCCCTCGGTGAGCTCAAGCTCCAGGCCGAAGGTGTTGGACTCCTCGACGGTGATGACGCCTTCCTTGCCGACCTTGTCCATCGCTTCGGCGATCATCTCGCCGATCGCGGTGTCCCCGGCCGAGATGGACGCGGTGGAGGCGATCTGCGCCTTGGTCTCCACGTCCTTGGCCAGCTTGGAGAGCTCCTCGCTGACCCGCTCGACGGCCGCCTCGATGCCCTTCTTCAGGGACATCGGGTTGGCGCCCGCCGCGACGTTGCGCAGGCCCTCGCGCACCATCGCCTGAGCCAGCACGGTCGCCGTGGTGGTGCCGTCACCGGCCACGTCGTCGGTCTTCTTTGCTACTTCTTTGACAAGCTCCGCGCCGATCTTCTCCCACGGGTCCTCGAGCTCGATCTCCTTGGCGATGGACACGCCATCGTTGGTGATCGTGGGGGCTCCCCACTTCTTCTCGAGAACCACGTTCCGGCCCTTCGGGCCGAGGGTTACCTTCACGGCGTCGGCGAGCTGGTTCATACCGCGTTCGAGGCCGCGCCGGGCTTCCTCGTCGAACGCGATCATCTTCGCTGCCATAGGCTCCAGTCCTCCGTGGCGTATGCGCGGATCGAGCCGACGCCCGCGACGGCCGGCACCCCCCGGCGGACAGTCCCTTCCTGCCGCGGGGCGTGCCTCATCGCCCGATCCCGCCATCATGCTGGCACTCACACATGGAGAGTGCCAGCACCATGTTTAGCACTCTCATGGTGAGAGTGCAAACCATCGCGCGGCATCGCGCGGCCCGCGAGGGCCGGCGGCCCTCCGGCCGCGCGATACTACGGCGAGAACCGCAGCGGGAATGCGGGGGGTTCCAGGGGGGTCGTCCCCCCTGGACTAGCAGAGCCCGGCCCCCTGGGGGACCGGGCCGCCAGCTGAACCCGGTAGATCAGTGGCCCCGGATTCGGCCGGGGCCACCGGCGAACCTACGGGACGACGATGACCTTGTCGGCCTGCGCGCCCCGGTCGCTTTGCGTGATCTCGAACTCGACCCGCTGACCCTCTTCGAGGGTGCGGTAACCATCCGACTGGATAGCCGAGAAGTGGACGAAAACGTCCTTGCCACCGTCGACGGCGATAAAGCCGTATCCCTTGTCCGGGTTGAACCACTTGACGGTGCCCTGAGCCATTCCAAACAACTCCCTAACTGCGCTCGGGACTCGAGCCCCGCCCTTGTCAACGCGGAACCCGTTGATCGCGAACCGGTGAGAGAGCGGCACGTGCCAAGCGCGAACCAGTCCCGTTCCGACGGCGACCGGAATTGACCTTACCCTGTAGCGCGCGCGTCTGGCGCCACTTACCCCCCAATCACGCCATCTGGCTCACCTCAGCCGGGCCTGGCCTGGGTTCTGCGCGGCTCGCGGTGTGTCGCCGGCGGCATTCCCGGCGGCATTGCCGGCGGCGCCCCCGGCCACCGCCGGGATGATGGAAACCCGCGCTCCGGCGGCGACCTGGGTATCGAGCCCCTGCGCGAACCGCACGTCTTCCTCGCCGACGTAGACGTTGACGAACCGGCGCAGCTTGCCGCCGTCGTCGAGGAGCCGGCCGCCCAGGCCGGGGTGGGCCGCGTCCAGGCCGGCGATGACCTCGCGCAGGGTGCCCTCGGCGGCGGTCACCTCGGCCGCGCCCCCGGTGTAGGAGCGCAGGATGGTCGGGATGCGAACCAGCACGCTCACGAGACTGCCTCCTGGAAGGCTTCTAGGGTCGGCCTGATCGGGGCGGGCACGTCCACCACGGCGGTGATCGCGTCCAGGGTCTTCAGCCCGTCGCCCGAGTTGATGATCACCGTTTCCGCCTCGGGGTCGAGCTGGCCGGCGGCCAGCAGCTTGCGCAGCACGCCGAGGGTGACGCCGCCCGCGGTCTCGCCGAAGATGCCCTCGGTGCAGGCGAGCAGCCGGATCGAGTCGACGATCTCGTCGTCGGTGACGTCGGCGATCGCGCCGCCGGTCCGGCGCACCACGTCCAGCACGTACGGCCCGTCCGCCGGGTTGCCGATGGCCAGCGACTTGGCGATGGTGGCCGGGCGGACCGGGCGCACCACGTCGTACCCGGCCGCGAACGCGGCGGAGACCGGCGCGCAGCCGCTCGCCTGGGCGCCGAACACCCGCCACGGCGCCTCCGGGACCAGGCCGAGGGAGGTCAGCTCGCCGAAGCCCTTGTCCACCTTGACCAGCTGCGCGCCGGACGCGATCGGCACCACGACCTGCTCGGGAAGCCGCCAGCCGAGCTGCTCGGCGATCTCGAAGCCGAGGGTCTTGGAGCCCTCGGCGTAGTAGGGCCGCACGTTCACGTTGACGAACGCCCAGTCCTCGTGCTCGCCCGCCAGCTCGGACGCGAGCCGGTTCACGTCGTCGTAGGTGCCGTCCACGGTCACGAACGTGCCGCCGAACACCGAGGTGGTGATGATCTTCTGCGGCTCCAGGTCGGCGGGGACGAGGACCACCGACCGGATGCCGGCCCGGGCCGCCGCGGCGGCCACCGCGTTGGCCAGGTTGCCGGTCGAGGGGCAGGCCAGCACCTTGAAGCCCAGTTCGGTGGCGGCGGCGAGGGCCACCGCGACCACCCGGTCCTTGAACGAGTGCGTCGGGTTGTCCCGGTCGTCCTTGATCCACAGCCTGCGCATGCCCAGCGCGTGGGCCAGGTTGTCGGCGCGGATCAGGCGGGTGTAACCGGGCTGCATGGTGGGCCGCTCCGCGATGTCCGGCGGCACCGGGAGCAGCGGCGCGTACCGCCACATGCTCGGCGGGCCGGCCTGGATGTCGGCCCTGCTCAGCGGCGGGTAGTCGTAGCCGACTTCGAGCGGCCCGAAGCACTCGCCGCAGGCGTAGAGCGGGCCGAGCTCGTAGACCTGGCCGCATTCGCGGCACGTCAGCCCGGTGGCGTAGCCGAACCGGGAAGCTCCGGGGGTGCGTGGTGTTGCTGTGGTCACCGGCGAGGACTTCCTTCCCCATCTTTCCCAGCGGTCGCCTTGACCGCGGGCCGGACTTGGCACCATGTCACGCGCCTCGCCACCCGAAACGGGCATAGATGCGCGATAGGTTGCCGGGGCTTCGCAGGGCCGATCCCTCCACCCCTCTGGATGAGCGTTATGTAGTTGTGTCTGAAACGAGATAAGCGTATCAGCCCTGCGAGGTGCTGGCCCGGGGGGCGGGGCTGGTGCTCGGTGGCATTACCCTGCCGTCCTATGAAGAAGCGGGTTCTGGTCGCGTCCAACCGCGGTCCGGTGTCGTACCAGTTCGGCCCGGACGGGACGCTGACCGGGCGGCGCGGCGGGGGCGGGCTGGTCGCCGGGGTGGCCGAGGGGCTGGCGGCGATGACGCCCGAGGCCGAGGCCACCTGGATCTGCGCGGCGCTCAGCGACGCGGACCGCGCGGCCGCCCGCCAGCGGCCCGGCGCTGCGCCGAGGAGCCCGGCGACGTCCCGGTCCGGATGCTCGACATCCCGCCGGACACCTTCGACCGGGCCTATAACAACGTGTCCAACTCGATCCTCTGGTTCGTCCAGCACATGCTGTTCGACACGCCGAACCAGCCGCGGTTCGGCCGGGAGTTCCGCCAGGACTGGGGCGCCTACCAGGCCTATAACGAGGCGTTCGCCGCCGCGATGGCGGACGAGGCGGCGGCGGGCAGCACGCCGCCTGCGGGGGTCCGCGCGCTGATCCAGGACTACCACCTCAGCCTGGCCCCGCGGCTGCTGCGGGACAAGCTGGGCGGCGGCCAGGCCGACCTCGGGATCGCGCACTTCTCGCACACGCCCTGGGCGCCGCCCGACTACTACCGGATGCTGCCCGCCGAGGCCGCCGAGGCGGTGCTCGACGGCATGCTCGGCGCGGACCACGTCGGCTTCCACGCCGGCCGGTGGGCGGGCGCGTTCCTGGACTGCTGCGCCGCGATCCTGGGCGCGCGGGTGAGCCGGGACGGCGGCAACGGCGGCGGGGCAGGTGGTGCACCGCGGGCACGTCAGCGAGGTGGCCGTGCACCCGCTGGGCGTGGACGCCGCCGCGCTGCGGGCCCGGGCCGCGGCGGACGACGTGCGGGCGCACGGCGGAGGTGCTCGCCGCGGCGGCGCGGCGGCCGGAAGCTGATCGTCAGGGTCGACCGGACCGAGCTGTCCAAGAACATCGTCCGCGGGCTGGACGCCTACCGCGAACTGCTCGCCACCCGGCCCGAGTGGCATGGCCGGGTGGTCCACCTGGCCTTCGCCTACCCGTCCCGGTCGGCGGTGCCCGAGTACCGCGCCTACACCGAGCAGGTCCGGCAGATCGCGGCGGAGATCACCGCGGAGTTCGGCACGCCGGACTGGAATCCGCTGGTCCTGGAGGTGAAGGACGACTACCCCCGGTCGCTGGCCGCCTGCGCGGCGGCCGACGTGCTGCTGGTCAATCCGGTCCGGGACGGCATGAACCTGGTGGCCCAGGAGGGGCCGGTGCTGTCCGGACGCGGCTGCGCGCTGGTGCTGTCCCGGGAGGCGGGCGCCGCCGCGACCCTGGACGGCGACGCGCTGCTGGTCAACCCCTACGACGTCAGCGAGACCGCCGCGGCCCTGCACCAGGCGCTGGCCATGCCGGACGCCGAACGCCGCCGCCGCAGCGACGCCCTGGCCGCCACCGCCGCGGCCAGCCCGCCCGCGCGCTGGCTCGGGGACCAGCTGGCCGCGCTGGACCGGTAACCGGCGCTCAGCGGCCCAGCGCGGCCGCGATCGCGGCGAGCAGGGCCACGATGCCCTCGGGGCCGTCCACCACCAGATCGGCCGCCGCCGCGACCTGCGGGGACTCGGCGCTGGCGCTGGCCACGGCACAGCCCGGGATCCCGTCCGCGCGCAGCGCGCGGACGGCGGCGAACGCGGGCAGGTCGCCCAGATCATCGCCGCAGAACAGGACCGTATCCGCGGCCCGCTCGGTGACCAGGCCGGTCAGCGCGGTGCCCTTGTCCACCCCGGGCGCCCGCAGCTCGATCACCATCCGGCCCGGTTCCGCGGCCAGCCCGAGCCGCGCGGCCAGGTCTTCCAGCGGCCCGCAGAGCAGGCGCAGCGCCGGTTCCGGAGCGGCCGCGCGACGGGTGTGCACGGCCAGCGCGTGCCCCTTGTCCTCGACCCAGGTGCCCGCCGGGGCGCCCGCCTGGCTCAGCACGCCGGGCAGCGCCTGGCGGGCGGCCTGCACCGCGGGCGGCGAGCCGGGCCCGGTCAGCTCACCGTCCTGCCAGCGCTGCCCGCCGTAGTGGCCGAGCACGATGAGGCCGGGCACGGCATCGAGCCCGCCGAAGGCGACCGCGTCCGCCGCGGGCCGGCCGGTGATGACCGCGAGCGTCCCCACCGCCCGGGCCAGGCTGGCGAGGACGGGCACCACGGCGGGCAGGGCCCGGGCGGCCTGGGGATCGGCCACGATCGGCGCCAGCGTGCCGTCGAAGTCCGTCCCGATCAGCGCCCGCTCCGGGCGGGCGAGCAGCGCGTCCAGCCCGGCCTGCCCCTCGGCGGTGGCCGCTCGCGGCAGCTCCGTCACGCGGACCGGCCCTTGGAGCGGGGCGAGCGGATGCGCTGCCGCCGGGCGCGCTGGGCGCGCAGGCGCTTGACCAGCGCCGGATCGAAGGCGAGCGCCTCCGGCCGGTCGATCAGCTCGTTGAGCAGCTGGTAGTACCTGGTGGCCGGGAGGTCGAGCACCTCGGCGATGGCCTGTTCCTTGACCCCGGGAGACCGCCAGCCGCGCCGCTCGAACGCGAGGATCCGCATGTCCCGCTCGGACAGCCCGGACACGCGACCTCCTCTCCCGCCGTCATCCGATTCCTCCCAACGTACCGTGCCCTGGCCAGGCTGGACCCGGGCGTACGCTCTGTAGTTCGTGACCCGTTTCCGCTACCTCAGCTTCCTCACCGACTACGGGCTCGACGACGGTTTCGTGGCCGCCTGCCACGGCGTGGCCGCCC
This sequence comes from uncultured Actinomycetes bacterium, assembly GCA_963822765.1. Taxonomy (GTDB): domain Bacteria; phylum Actinomycetota; class Actinomycetes; order Streptosporangiales; family Streptosporangiaceae; genus Palsa-504. The sequence goes on from CAWGJL010000007.1 coordinate 403,681, forward strand.
GGATCGCGCCGCACGCCGCCATCATCGACGTGACCCACCTGGTTCCGGCCGGCGACGTCCGGCGCGGTGCGGCCGTGCTGGCCCAGACGGTGCCCTACCTGCCGCCGGCGGTGCACGTGGCGGTGGTCGATCCGGGGGTCGGCACGGCCCGGCGCGGCGTCGCGGTGGCGGCGGGAGACTCGGTGTTCATCGGCCCCGACAACGGGCTGCTCTCCTGGGCGGTGACGGCCTCGGGCGGCGCGGCGCGCGCGTTCAGCCTGACCAACCGCGAGCTCTGGCTGGCCAGCGTGGCGGCGACGTTTCACGGGCGCGATATCTTCATGCCGGTCGCCGCGCATCTGGCCGATGGCACGGAACTGACCGCCACCGGCGCGGAAATCGACGTGGCAGATCTGGTCATGCTGCCCGCGCCGGAAACGCTGATCCGCGATTCGGTCGCCGATGCCGAGGTGCTGACCGTGGACAGATTCGGAAATGTCCAGCTCACCATTACCGCGTCCGCCGCCGCGCAAATCGGCCTCAAACCCGGCACGACCGCGCACATCCGCGTCGGCCGCCACCGGGTGACCGTCCCTTACCGGGATATGTTCGGCGCCGTCGCGCCGGGTGAGCTGGTGGCCTATGCCGATAGCGCGGGGCTGATCGCCATCGCCGTGAACGGCGGAAACGCGGCCCAGCGGCTAGACCTGCGGCCCGGCGCGCGGGTGTCGATTGCGGCGGCACCGGCAACAATTCGCCCATGACGCATTCCGCCTAGGCCGGGTGCGTGGCACGATTGCATACGCCGGCCGAATACCGCTACCGCGGGCCAGCTCGGCCAGCCGCGGAGGAGAAATCTGACCGAAGTGTCACACCGATTGCTGCGCGGCACCATGATGCCGTTCGCCACCGGCTTGGCGGCGGTGCTAACCATGCTGGGCGTCACCGGGTTCGCGCCCGCTACCGCCACCGCCGCCGCGCCCGCGGCCCACGGTAATTCCGCGCGCGACCAGGAATGGTGGCTGGCCGGCCTGCACATCACGCAGGCGTGGCAGAAAACCGAGGGATCCGGGATAACCGTGGCCATCCTCGGCACCGGGGTCGACGCCAGCTACCCGGGCCTGGCCGGCTCGGTGATCAACGGGCCGGACTACACCGGCTCCGGCCGGACCCCGGGCAGCCCCTACTGGGGTGTGCAGGGGACCGCCGTGGCGGGCATCATCGCCAGTCACGAGCGCGGGCCGGGCCTGGTCGGGGTGGCGCCCGCGGCGAAGATCCTCTCGGTCCGGGTGACCCTGGAGTTCAACGATCCGCTGGCCTCGGACCAGGCCATCAGCAGGCGGCTGCCGCAGGCCATCGCCGACGGCATCAGGTACGCGGCCGATCACGGCGCCCGGGTCATCGACCTGCCGATGGACCCGGGGACCCTCGGCCTGACCAGCAAGGGCGATCCGGCCGCGGCGGGCGGCAGCCCGGCCGAACGGGCCGCGGTCGGCTACGCGCTGAGCAAGGGCATCGTGCTGGTCGCACCCGCGGGTGACGACGGCCAGGGGCCAGGCCTGGTGAACTACCCGGCCGCCTACCCCGGCGTCATCGCGGTGGGGGCCGTCAGCCGCACCGGGCAGCTCGCCTCGTTCAGCAGCAGGCGGTCCTACCCGGCGCTGACGGCCCCGGGGGTCAGCCTGGTCGCGGCGACCCCGCCCGATGGTCTCGGGACGATCAGCTCCACGAGCACGGCCAGCGGCATCGTGGCGGGCCTGGCGGCCCTGGTGCTGGCCAGGTTCCCGCATCTCACCGTGACTCAGGTGACCCAGGCCCTGACCGAGAGCACGGCGCCCGGGGCGCCCGGGGCGGCCCTGCCGCCATTGCCGGCCCGGTCGGCGGCCGGGGCCGGATACGGCACCGTGGACGCGGTCCGGGCGGTGGACATGGCCGCCATCATCACCACCGCGAGCCAGCCCCGTCAGCAACCCACTCCGGTGGCCTCGCCGCGCCAGCTGGCGCGGCATACGGCGGCCGCCGTGCCGCGCCGCCCGGCGGCCAGCGCGCTGGCCGGATCCGTGCTGCGGGACGCGGTGGCCGCGGTGGCCGGGCTGATCGTCCTGCTCGTCATCGCCTTGCTGGTCCTGCGCTCCCGGCGGGCGCGCGGCCGGCCCGCGGCACCGGACCGGGCGCGGACCCGGGGCCAGCACGAGAGCCGGAAGCCGGACCGCGGGGCCGCGGGCACCGGGGCGGCACCCGACGCACGGGCGGCCCTGACGCTGACCACCCGGCCGGGGGCGCCGCGTCACGGCCGCCTGGGCGTCGCCCGGGGGCTGGCAGGGCGGCGGCATCGGCGAGATCAGCCCGGGCTCGTCCCGCTCGGTGGTGGCACCGGCGCCGAAGCCCGCTTCCGGCTACCGGCCGGCCGGGGCGCAGGCCGGCCAGACGGCGCTCCGGGCCCGCCCTGGGCTCCCGCGCCGGAGCCCAGACGCCAGTTCGGCCCGCTCCCGGTGGCCTCGGCCACCCTCCCCCTGCCGGAGCCGGGCCGGGGCATCAGGGTGCCCGGGGACATGGCGCCGCCGGGCGCGCCCACCGAGCCCGAGCCGCCGGTCACCTTCGACCTGACCACCCCGCCCGCGGATTTCGACCTGGCCACGCCCGTCTTCGGCTTGACGCCGCCCGCGTTCAATGCGGGGCTGCCCGCGTTCAATCCAGGGCCGCCCGCGGCCGAGGCGGCCCCGCCCGGACTCGAGGCGGCCCCGGACGCGGTCGATGTGGCCCCGCCTGCACTCGATGCGGCCCGGCCAGGGTTCGATGCGGCCGCGTCCGCGCTCGACGGGGCGTCGCCTGCGCCGGACCCGGGGCTACCTGAGCCCGGCACGGAGCCGCCTGCGTCCGGTTCTGCGCAGACGCGAACCGAGGCCCTGCCCACCAGGCAGAGCCTCGGCTTCGCGGCGGCTCCGGTGCCCGCCGACTACGCGGCGCCGCCCGCCGGGCAGGCTCAAGAAGACGCCCCCGGACGCGCGGCGGCCGCGGATCCCAGCTACATCTGGGACCTGGCGGCCACCGACGTCTTCCCCGCCGCCTCCGGCGCGGCCGTCCCGCAGGACGACGCGCCAGAGGACGGCGGGGCCGAGCCTTAAGCGGCGTTCGGCACGGCCACCGGCTCGGCGGCCTCGGTAGCGGGCTCGAGCGCCAGCCGCAGCACCTCGCGGACATCGCCCACCGGGTGCACCTCCAGCTTGCTCAGCACCTCGGCCGGAACATCGTCCAGATCCGGCTCGTTCCGCTGCGGGATCAGCACGGTGGTGATCCCGGCCCGGTGCGCGGCCAGCAGCTTCTGCTTGACCCCGCCGATGGGCAGCACCCGCCCGGTGAGGGACACCTCGCCGGTCATGGCCACGTCGGACGCGCACCGGACGGCCGGACAGCAGCGACGCGAGCGCGGTGGTCATCGTGACGCCCGCGCTCGGGCCGTCCTTGGGCACCGCGCCGGCCGGCACGTGCACGTGCACGCCGCGGTCCTTCAGCTCGGTGACCGGCAGGTTGAGCTCGTCGCCGTGCGAGCGCAGGTAGGACAGCGCGATCCGGGCCGACTCCTTCATCACGTCGCCGAGCTGGCCGGTGAGCGTGACCCCGGTCTCGCCGGTCTCCCGGCCGGCCAGCGACGCCTCGATGAACAGGACATCGCCGCCCGCGCCGGTCACCGCGAGCCCGGTGGCCACACCGGGCACGGCGGTCCGCCGGTCGGGCGCGGCCAGGCTGGTCTCCGGGGTGAACCGCGGCCGGCCCAGGTAGTCCTTCAGCTCGTCAGTGCCGACCGTGACCGGCAGCGTGACGTCGCCCAGGGCGACGCGCGCCGCGACCTTGCGCAGGATCCGGGCGATGGACCGCTCCAGCGACCGCACCCCGGCCTCGCGGGTGTACTCCGCGGCGACCAGGCGCATGACGTCCTCGGTGACCGTCACCTCGTCCGGGTTCAGCCCGGCCTTGGACAGCTGCCTGGGCAGCAGGTGGTCCCGGGCGATGAGGACCTTCTCGTCCTCGGTGTACCCGTCGAGCTGGACCAGCTCCATCCGGTCCAGCAGCGGGCCCGGGATCTGGTCGAGCACGTTGGCCGTGGCCAGGAACACCACGTCGGACAGGTCGAGCTCGACCTCGAGGTAGTGGTCGCGGAACGTGTGGTTCTGCGCCGGGTCCAAGACCTCTAGCAGGGCGGAAGCAGGATCGCCCCGGAAGTCCGAGCCGATCTTGTCCACCTCGTCGAGCAGCACGACCGGGTTCATCGAGCCGGCCTCGCGGATGGCCCGCACGATCCGGCCGGGCAGCGCGCCGACGTAGGTGCGCCGGTGCCCGCGGATCTCCGCCTCGTCCCGGACGCCGCCCAGGGCCACCCGGACGAACTTCCGGTCCATGGCCCGGGCCACCGACTCACCCAGCGAGGTCTTGCCCACGCCGGGCGGGCCGACCAGCGCCAGCACCGCGCCGGAACGCCGTCCGCCGATGATGCCCAGGCCCCGGTCCGCACGCCGCTTGCGCACGGCCAGGTACTCGATGATCCGCTCCTTGACGTCATCCAGGCCGGTGTGGTCCTCGTCCAGGATCCGCCGCGCGCTGGCGATGTCGTAGGCGTCCTCGGTCCGCTCGTTCCACGGGATGTCGAGCACGGTGTCCAGCCAGGTCCGGATCCAGCCGACCTCGGGTGAGGCGTCGTTGGTCCGCTCCAGCTTGTCGACTTCCTTCAGCGCGGCGGTCTTGACCGCCTCCGGCAGGTCGGCGGCCTCCACCCGGGCCCGGTAGTCGTCTTCCTCGGTGGCCGCGTCGCCGTTCAGGTCGGCGAGCTCCTTGCGCACCGCGGCGAGCTGCTGGCGGAGCAGGAATTCCTTCTGCTGCTTCTCCATGCCCTCCGAGACGTCCTTGCGGATGGACTCGGCCACTTCCATCTCGGCCAGCTGGTCCTTGGCCCAGCTGATGACGAGCTCCAGGCGCTGAACCAGGTCCGCGGTCTCGAGCAGCTGCAGCTTCTGCGCGGTCGAGAGGTAGCTCGAGTAGCCCGCCCGGTCCGCGATCGAAGACGCGTCGGTGAGCTGCTGTATCGCGTCGATGACCTGCCAGGCGCCGCGCTGCTGCAGCATGCTGGTCACCAGCGTCTTGTACTGCTGGGCCAGTTCGTCGGCGTGCGGGCCGCGGCCGGTCTCCTCGACCACGGTGCCCTCGACCCACAGGGCGGCACCAGGACCGGTGGTCCCGGAGCCGATCTTGACCCGGGCGATGCCGCGGACGACCGCCCCCGGCTGCCCGCCGGGCAGGCGTCCGACCTGCTCCACGACCGCGAGCGTGCCCACCCCGGCCAGCCCGCGGTCGGGCAGGCGCGGCACGAGCAGGACACGGGCCTTGACCTCAGAACGAACGCCGGGAACCTGCCGGGACGGCACCTGCGCCGCGTCGATCGCGGCGCCGACCTCCGGCTGCGAGGTTTCCAGCGGCACTACCATCCCGGGCAGGACCACTTCCTCATCCAGTGGCAGCACCGGCAGGGTAAGGGTTTCACTCATTGCTGAGCCTCCAAAGCTTGAGTCACTTACACTCAAGAAAGAAGAGCCCGCACAAATTTCCGCCTGGCGTTCGCCCGCAGCGATCAGGCCGGGTTCCCGGCCCGCGAGCGAGGCTTACGCGAACGAGGCCTCGCCGAGCAGGGCCGTTCCGTCCCCGGCCGGCACCGCGTGGCAGCGGCCGAGCACCGCCAGCGCCGCCACGTACCCGGGGCCCGGGTCGAGGTCGACCAGTGACACGCTCCGCGGGTCCTGCGGGTAGGGCCAGGCCGTCACGCGCGGCACGGCCAGGTCCGCGGCCACCACCACCTCGCCGAACGGGACCCGCAGCCCGTCGCCCCGGGCCTTGGTCACGGCCTCCTTCCGGGTCCACGCGACCAGGAAGGCGCGCGCCCGGCCCGCCGGGTCGACCGCGGCCAGCGCCGCCCGCTCTTCCGCGGCGAGCACCATCCGGGCGATCGTGTCCGGGTCGCCGCCGCCCAGCTCGTGCACGCGCCCGTCCAGCTGCTCGACGTCCACGCCGACCGGCGCCGTGGCCACCGCGACGGCCACCAGGTCGCCGGAGTGCGAGACGGAAAGCTCCGGGCCGCCGCCCCGGACGGCGGGCTTGCCGTGCGGCTTGCCGCACTGGCCGCAGGCCCGGTCGAAGCTCACCTCGGCGGGCCGCTGGCCGGTGCGAGCCGCGACGACCGTCTTGGCCAGCGCGCAGCCGACCAGGAAGCGCTCGCGATCCACCTCGCGCCGGTAGGCCGACCAGCGCTGCCGCTCAAGGTCGTCGAGCAGGCGGCCAGCCGCGGGGCGGCGTCCTGGCGGCGCGCCCACCAGACCTCAGCGGTCTCCGCCGCCGGAGTTCCCGGAGCCGCCCGGCTCGCCGTATCCGCCACCCAGTCAGCCTAAGGGGCGAGATGAGGAAAGAAGGAGGAGAACAGGGAAAGGGGAAGGGAAGGAGGAGGAGGAAGAGAGAAACGGTGGGGATGGGGAGAGAGAGGGAGGGATGAGATGGAATTCTCGCTGAGCGCCGAGCAGCGTGAGCTGAAGGAGGCAGCAGTCGCCTTCGCCCGCGCGAAGCTCGACCAGGACCTAGCGAAACGTGAGGAGGCGGGCGAGTTCTCCCTAGATGCATGGCAGGCCTGCGCTCGGTTCGGGATCGAGGGCCTGCCTGTTCCCACCGAGCTGGGCGGCGGCGGCAGCGACATCCTCACGGCGGTTCTCGTCATGGAAGCCCTGGGATACGGCTGTCACGACAACGGGCTCATATTCTCGCTCAACGCACAGATGTGGAGCCTTGAACTGCCACTGGTGAAGTTCGGCACGCCAGCACAGCAACGGGCCTACCTATCTGGGCTGGTGTCGGGGGACCTCATCGGCGTGCACGCGATGACCGAGCCTGATTCCGGCTCCGACGCGTTCAACATGCGGACCCGGGTGGAGCGCCAGGGGGATCAGTACCTTCTCAAGGGCACCAAGCTTTACATCACCAATGCCCCGGTCGCAGACGTGGTGCTGGTCTTCGCCGCACACCCCGGTCGGCCCAAGCCGACGAACATCTCCGCTTTCCTTATCGACAAAGGGACGCCTGGGTTTACTGTAAGCCGCAACCTGGACAAGATGGGGCTGCGGACCTCGCCGATGGGCGAGGTCGTGCTGGCCGACTGCCTCGTCCCGGCCGAAAAGCGCCTGGGTCCGGAGGGCGCGGGTATGGCTATCTTCAACTCGTCGATGGCGTGGGAGCGCAGCTGTATCCTGGCCAGCGCCTTGGGCGCTATGCAGCGCCAGCTTGAAACGTGCGTGGAGTACGCGCGGGCACGGAAGCAGTTCGGCCAAGCCATCGGTAAATTCCAGGGCATAGCCGAACAAGGTGGCCGACATGTACCTGCGACTGGAGGCTGCCCGGCTACTGATCTACCAGGCCGCGTGGCTGGCTCAACAGGGCAAGCCCGCCCTGGCCGAGGCGGCTGCCGCCAAGCTGTTCACCAGCGAGGCGTGGGTCCAGTCCAGCCTGGACGCGATCCAGATCCACGGGGCCTACGGCTATATGAAGGAAGCCGGGATCGAGCGCGACCTGCGGGACGCGGTCGCCGGCACCATTACTCGGGAACCTCGGAAATCCAGCGGGTCATCTTGTCCCGGATGCTGGGTCTATGAGCCAGCGTTGGGAGCGGCGGGATACGCCGGAGGTCGCTCAGTTGAAGCGGTCATCAACGACGACATCAGCCAAGAACTCGTCCAGGACGGGGTCCTTCTCCGCTCCACGGCCGGGTGAAAAGCGGGCTAGGGAGGCGGCCGTGGGTGAGACGGCGACCAAGGCGGCAGGTCCCCTGCGCGGACGGCGGCTGGGCAGGGCTGGCCGGCCATGGACGGTGCCCTGCGAGCGGTTGCTCCGTAACGCGGATGGCGCCGCCTACTGGCTGGTAGTGGCACCGCTGGTGGCGCGTCTGCCCTCCGGCGTGGCCTACCGTTCCGCCTGTTGGCATGGGGACTGGGTCTTTCACTACCGGGCCGGGAAGCGGTCGGAGATAGTGCACAACCTGCGTCGACTGCTGGGTGACGAGGTCGGCCCAGAAGAAGCTGAGCGCCTAGCCCGGGAGCACTTCCGGATGGCCTCCTGTGAAGTCATCGACGTGATGCGGCTGCGGGGCCGGGCCCGGTCCCTGGGGAAACTGGTTGAGATCCGCGGCCGTGAGCACCTTGACGCCGCGCTGGCCGGGGGTAAGGGAGTCATTCTCTGCAGCGCTCACTTTGGTTCCTACGACAGCGCCTTCTCCCTGCTCAATGCTAGCGGGTTCCCGCTCACCACCATCGGACGCTGGCCCCACAACTACATCCCCGGTATGTCTTCCGCCGAACGGCGGTTCTGGGACCACGTCTACGCCAGGCGCGTGGTGCGCCACCGGCGGCGGCCGATGATCGAGCCTTGGCCGGGCCGATTTCAGGTCGCGGCGCAGGCCGCAGCAACGCTGCGCGCCAATGAGGTGCTCACGATCTGTAGTGACGCTCCGCCAATGGACGCTGACCGGGACCGCACTGTCGAAGTGGCCTTCCTCGGGCGGCAGGCCAGGCTTCTGCCAGGGGTCGTGACTCTCGCCCGGCTGAGCGATGCTCCGGTCCTCATGGCTTTCATGCACCGCTCGGCCGACTACCGCCACCAGGTACTGGAAATCTCGGCGCCGGTGCCGATGGAAGGCGAGACGACGACGGCGTTCGGGCGCTGCGTGGCCGCGATTGACGCCGCTATCAGGACAAGTCCCGCCCAGTGGGGCTTTTGGGGATAGGCGGATAACCTTTCTAGCTTTGGGCTCCCGGCGGCTCCGTCGGCCCGGACGGCCGCCGTCAACCTACAGCCTGCCGTCGGCGAACCCGCGGTTTGAAGACCGGCACTAGCCGGCAGAAGGTGATCAACGTAGCCGGGTAGTCACCGCAGGTGAGCGGGTGCGACGTGTACCGGTTTCCTGCGGGATCGGTCGCCGCAGGTTGTCGTGTGGGAGCATCTCGACGACGGTGACGTCTTGTTTGGCGCCGCTAGGCCGAGATCTCGCGGCTCTGACAGACTTGAGTAGATCGGGCTGGGAAGTCGACGTAGAACGGCTACTCAGCGCTGGACTGCACGAACACGCCGCGGTAGCCCTAGTGCCGCAGCCATGGCGTGTTCGGACGAACCGCGCTGCCTCGTCTATAGGTCGCGATGTCAGTTCGGTCCGGCTCGAACCGCACCTCCCCGGGAGAAAGCACGTCGTGAATCTTGACTCGCGGCATGTGGGGCGATCGGCAAAGAGCTGAAACGGCTGGCGACCAGCTGGTAAGCATTTCGCCGAATAGCTCGAGGAGGTCGCACATCTAGCCGCCAGGAAGCCGCGCCATGACCGCATCGCCGGTATCCAATACGCGACGTCGCGGCTGAGGACGAGCCCCGGGCGGTCGGCGGCCACGGTGAGCTGCAGTTACCTCGACCAGGAGGTCGCGGTCGCGGACCAGCCCGGGTGATCGCGCGCCGTCAACTCCGGCAGGCTCTCCTTCGGTAGCACCATGAGCACGCGGGGCTCGGGAAAGTCCTCGTCCACGCAGGAAAGCAGGTCTGCCCGATCGGGATGCTGGGTCACGAAGCAGTTGCTGCGCATCGTACTGAGCGCTATGTGCACTTCGCCAGCACAAGCGTGAAGTCGCCGTCGTGCAGGGCATTGAGGTCGGTGGCCGAAACCATCACGTCCGGGCTGAAGTATCGGGCATCGGCCAGCCCGGTCCCGGCGCCGCGAACGCTTCGTACACCAGCGGCAGCAGCTCATCGTAGCGATAGCACACCTCGCGCACCTCGCCGGGCACCGGGCACGATCGCGGCCATTTCTTCGCGAACTCCTGGTCAATCTGCCTCATCGACGCTTCGGCCGACCGGTACACGTGCACGTAGCGACGCGGACCAGATCGTGGGCAGATCGACCGGCCGTTCGTACTTGGAGACCGCCCTGCTGTATACGTCGCGCAAAGCGGCGCGCGCTCTTAGACCGAGCCGCCAGCAGTACCAGCGCGCCGCTCTGGCTGAGCAGCTTCAGCGGGCGAGTGGCGGCCACCAGGTCGGCACCGAGCACGATGTCGATGTCGCGCGAGCTGTCGTGGTAGATCAGGGTCGGGCCAGTACGTGCGCCCGGTGTGACGCTCCGACGCAGCGCGTGACCGCTCGAACAGCTCGTCCATCGAGGTCAGGACATCCGCGAGGATGTTCGGCGCTGGTACTTTCCCGCACCTGCTCACGTGCTGCCTCCAGCGCGTCCAGCCACTCCAGCGCCTGGCGACGCGCTTTCTCGTCACCGACGCATCGAGGAATCGGCGCAGGTCTCGCTCCGGCCACGGGCCGACGGGCAACTCCAGCATCCAGGAGATCCAGCGCCGCTCTTGCAGGACCTGAAGGATCTCCAGGACCGCGGACAGGTCCAGGTTCGCGCGGAGAGCGATGTCGTGAACTCGCGTTGTTCCGTCACACAGGCGCAGCGCTCCCGCCTGTTCCGGGGCGAGCGTCACCCGACGCCCGACGGGTTCTACCAGTGTGTCGCCGTCGAGCTTGAGGGATGACAGACGGCGCGGCATGAGCCACTCGCGCATGCCGGGAATCTGCTCGATCGCTTCGGCGAGCCGGTCGATCGCCAGACTTAGAAGAAGACCTCGCTGCTGCGGAGTATCCGCTCCGCCGGTGCGAACCGGGTCCGCGCGCCGTCGCCCAGACTGCCCCGCGGACTGCCCGAAGAAGCCGATCGTGTCGTTCTTGACGCAGTACCGCTGCCAGTAGCTGGCAACTCAGTCTTCTACGCGCAGACGACTGCGGCGCCTGGTGTTCTTCGCGGATCCCGCCGCAGGAAGGGTCGGATCGCGCGGTCCATCAGCCGGTGATTCTGCCTGGCACCGTCGGAGGAAGTCGTCCCGCGCGGCAATCGACTGCAGCTCGGTAGCCAGATCGACGACCGCCTCAAGAGAACTCCTCCCGGAACGCTCGCCATGACCTCTGATCCTGCGGTGGGTGTTCGCCGCCAAGTGTCGGCTTTGCGCGCTAGCTCCTCGCTGGCTAGGCGCAGCACACCGTCGGCTGGAAATCCCGGCGCTCAGAACGACAATCATCCGCCACCAGCGCCAGTCGCTCCGTGTATTCCGTCTGCATCTCGCTCACCCTCGGCGACCTCGTTGTGTGGGACGCCCGCTTCGAGCCGAACTGGCGCAGGCGGGCCCGATCAACCTGTTCGGTTCGGCTGCTCGAGACGGCCGAGGTAGTCGGTATAGGACTCCACCAGTTCGAGCACCGCGCGGTAGTCGGCCTTCCCGCGTGGGCAGCGCGGTAGCTCACCGACGGGCAGGATAACATCGGGAACCATGTAAGAGGCAGGAATCTGCGGCAATGGGCGACGACCTCGGCATGCTTCAGTGTTGCTTCGCGAGCGACGCGTCCACAGCGGCCAGCACTTCGTTTTCGCTGTGACGGTGTTTGACGACGGCGGCTTCGTCGATCTCGGCTCGCTGCTCGAGCACGTGCTCCACCTCTTCGGGTTGCACGCGATGCCCGCTAACCTTGAGTAGCCGGTCGACGCGGCCACGGAAGGTGAGGCTGCCGGGCGTTGTCTTGTGAGACGAGATCACCCGTCGCGTAGTACACGCGGCCGTCGGCCTCGGTGGTGAATACCCGGGATGTTGCCTCCGGGAGTTTCCAGTATCCCGACATGAGCGTGTACGAGGCGACGAGCAGTTCGCCCGCCGCGCCATTCGGCGAGACGGTGCCATCCTCCGCTGCTAGCGATGTGCTGGCATACGGGCAAGGCTGCCGATGGGGATTGGCTCGCCACTATCCACGTCGAGCGCCGTCAGGTCGTGGAACGTACAGACGTTGGTCTCCGTCGGGCCATACCAGTTGGCGACTCGACAGGACGGCGGCAGATTGCTGCCAGAGGATCGCGCAGCGGTCCCAGCGGTATTTCTCACCGGCGAAAATGATCTGGCGCAGGGCGCTGTCCTGGAGGAGCGGAAGGGACTCCGCGCTGCTGGCGCGCAGCAGCGCCGACGGCACGGAGTACCAACGGTGACGTCAGTCTTGACATGAAGCGACAAAGGCTTGCGACGCGGCCGAACGTGGAGGCGGGCACGAGCGCGAGCTGGGCGAGGCTATGGCCGCCCGGAAGAAGTCGAAGACACTCAGATCGAACGACGGAGACGCATGCTGGGAGACAACATCGTTCTCCGTCAGCCCCACTGCGTCGACGCCAGCGGACGAACGCCAATGCACTGGCGTGGGTGTGCACCACGCCTTGGGCCGACCTGTAGAACCTGACGTGTACAGGATGTACGCGAGCGCCGAGGCTGGCACCTCAACCGGTGAGCGCATTGGTCGAGCTGCCGGATCCGATCCAAGCTCTCGCTCACGGGCTGGCGCTCCGGGGATCTCTCCGTAGCGAACCAGCCCCGGCCGAGCCAGTGCAGCGCAGGAGAGTTGTCGCTCGGGCCATCGTGAGCCAGGTTCGCGTCGCTGAACATCATCGTCCGCATCGTCCTCAGGCTGGAGAGCACGGCGACTGCCTCGGCGTCAGCGGCGATGGAGCGCGCTCGTGCTGGTGGAGTCAGGTAGTCGATCGGTACGTAGGCGCCACCTGCCAGCAGCGTGCCGAAGATGGCGAAGGAAGCGCGATGTTCTTGGGCAGAGCAGATCGCTACCCGGTTGACCGGCTCGATCCCGTACTCCATCAGGGCTCTGGCCAGGCGCATGGAACGGTCGTACAGTTCGGCGTAGGTCAGCTGGCCGGTCGACGACCAGACGGCTGGCCTATCAGCGTGGGCATGGGCGGCATGCACGAGCAGATGTGACAGTGTCGACGTCATTCCAATATCCCGAGCTCGGCAACGATGACTTTCTTTTTTTTATATCGTTGAGCTGATCATGCTCGTCTTGCGGCGTTATCGCGTCAGGTCTTCCACAGGTTTCCGCGATGGACCGGTTGAACTCTTCGAGCGCGCTTAGGCTTCGGGACAGGCTGGCCTCGTCCACTGCCACCGGGTCGATCTCGCCGGCGGCGAAACTGCGGTAGGCCCCAGATCCAGCAAGCGTGCCCGCTGATGTTCACTAGGATGACCAGCGTGGCCTCCCGCGCGGGTGTCGCGACACGACGTGGATCATACCGGTGACCGCGTGGGCAGATTCGGGAGCGGGCAGAATGCCCTCAGTCTCGCAGAAGAGCATGCCCGCCCGGAACGAAGTGAGCTGGTCGATGGCCATTGCCTCCATGGGAGCCATCTGCGGACATGGCACTGGCCAGCGGCCCGCGCTGTGGTGCCGCAGTCCGCCCGCGTACACCGGCGGCGGCACGTAGCCGCTGCCGAGCGAGTAGACCTTGGTGATCGGGGTTGTGCCAGAGCGTCGCTGAGGTCGTAGAGGTAACGACCTCGGGTCAGCTTCGGACACGCGGTGGACTCGACGGCGACGAGCCGGATAGACCTTCCGGAGTCCTCCGCCGCACCGAGCGAAGGGCAGCGCGATGCCGCCGAAGTTCGATCCCGCGCCCATGGACGCAATGACGCAATCGGGGAAGTCACCCAGCTCGGGCCAGCTGTGAGACGGCTTCCTGGCCGATGACGGTCTGGTGGAGCAATACCGAGTTCTCGCCGCTCCCGACGGCAAAGCGTGATTCTCTGTCCTCTCCTGCGAGCGCAAGAGCTTCCCCGTTGGCCACTGCTTGAGTACCGGTCGCCGCCGGATCCTCCTTGAGCACCCTCCGCCCGACTTCGGTCAGGTCGCTAGGGCTCTCATGGACTTCCGCACCGAAGAGCCGCATCATCTCGCCGCGGACGGGTTTCTGACGCAAGGTGGACCTGACCATAAAGACCGTACAGCCAAGGTTCATGACCTGACACGCGTAGGCCAGAGCGGTCCCCCACTGGCCCGCGGCCGTGCCCGTTACGATGCGCTTCACGCCTGCGCGAGAATAGTAGTGGGCCTGCGCCAATGCGGTATTGAGTTTATGGCTCCCGGTGAGGTTGGCACCTTCGTACTTGTAATAGATGCGAGCGTTGGCGCCGAGGCGCTCCTCCAGGCGCACCGCCCTGCGCAAGGGAGTCGGACGGTACTGCGCATACAGGTCCAGGACCTCAGCAGGGATCGGTATGAACCGATCGGTCGTGTTGAGGGACTGCCGGGCGAGTGACAACGGCTGTTGCAGCTGGATGCTGTGTCCAGCTAGTTTCGTTGCTCCCGCCAATCGTGATCTCGATAGGGCTGAGCTAACGTACTGGGGCCGGTCGTGCAGGATGTTGAACCAGTGAGTGGGGAGCAGCGGGTCTCGCGCCGTGGCAGCCACGTTCCAACCTCCGGTGATGTTCGGTCAAGATCTCACTTTGCCGCCATAGGCGAGATGCGCTCAACCAGGTCAACCAGGTCCGCCACGTTCACGAGCTCGATGGTCATGAGATCCTCATCTATCAGCTGGACGCCGAGCTTGCCCTCAAGCTCGATGAGCAGCCGGACGAAACCCAGCGAGTCCAGCCCCAGGTCAGCGTAGAGTTCTTGGCGTTCGTCCAGCTCCTCGGCTCGCAGGCCTGAGATGACGGCCGCTAGGGCATCGGCCACCAGACTCATCGCCTGGCGTCGACTCGCCCGGACTGCCACTTCGCTGCTATCTCCAGTGGCCACCACGGCACCTCCGCTTGCGACGAGACGTTGTTGTACGGGTGTATCTGCATGAACACAAACGTGAACGTGTTACACCATCACGTATAAAGTGACACGCTACTGCTGATCCTGATACATCACCAATCCGGTCAGTATCGTGCCGGTGCCGCACTGGGCGGCCTCGGCTTGGGCCGCTAGCCAGCACGCCGAATGGCGTCAGCCGAAGCGAGCAGTCAGCGGCCAGCCTGATACCACGGCGCCCGCTCCTGCCAGGATTAACGGCTCGTCGACCCACCACCGGACCGTCCCGGGGACTGGAACAGGACGCGTAAGACATACAGGAAAGCGGAACTAGCGGTGCCTGTGGGCAGCCCGGCCAAGGCATACGGGTCGGCCGGACGGTCTCGATAGCGACGACCGAGACTGGGCCGTTCACGCACGCACAAAACCAGAACCACCCGCCACGACCGGATGCAATCAGTAAAGTACTGACCACAATCCGTAAGAATCCCTGGCTCCGCACAGTGACGGGAGCGTTAATGAGCGAGACTCCCGCGATCGAGGCGGAACGGCTCGTCAAACGGTACGGCCCGACCCGGGCGCTGACCGGGCTCGACCTGGCCGTGCCCGCGGGCATGATCTACGGGCTGCTCGGCCCCAACGGGGCGGGCAAGACCACCGCGGTGCGCATCTTCGCCACCCTGCTGCGGCCGGACGGCGGGCGGGCGCGGGTGCTCGGCCGCGACGTGGTGCTCCAGGCGGCTCAGGTGCGGCGCGGCATCGGGCTCACCGGCCAGTACGCGGCGCTGGACGAGTCGCTCACCGGCTGGGCCAACCTGGTCATGATCGGCCAGCTCAGCCGTCTGACGGGCAAGGCGGCCCGGTGGCGCGCGGACCAGATGCTCGCGCGCTTCGACCTCACCAGCGTCGCCTCGCGGG
Organism: uncultured Actinomycetes bacterium; assembly: GCA_963822765.1. Classification (GTDB taxonomy): domain Bacteria; phylum Actinomycetota; class Actinomycetes; order Streptosporangiales; family Streptosporangiaceae; genus Palsa-504. Next base: position 419,260 of record CAWGJL010000007.1, read on the forward strand.
CCGTGCGGACCTACTCGGGCGGCATGCGGCGGCGCCTGGACCTGGCGGCCAGCCTGATCGGGGGCCCCTCGGTCCTGTTCCTCGATGAGCCGACCACCGGCCTGGACCCCAGCGCCCGCGCGATGACCTGGGAGGTGGTCCGCGAGCTCGCGGCCGAGGGCACCACCGTGCTGCTCACCACCCAGTACCTGGAGGAGGCGGACCAGCTGGCCCGGCGGGTGGCGGTCATCGACGGCGGCGCGGTCATCGCCGAGGGCACCCCGCACGAGCTCAAGTCCGCGGTCGGCGGCGCGCAGCTCACGGTGATGCTGGCGGCCGGGTCGGACCTGCGGGCGGCGATCGCCGCGATCAGGCCGTATGCCCTGGGCAGCGTGCGGCCGGACCAGGACGGGCGGCGCCTGTCGGTCCCGGTGGCCGCGACCGAGGGCCTGACCACGCGCGTGGTGTACGCGCTGGACGCGGCCGGGATCCGGGTCAACGACGTGACCATCCAGCGGGCGTCGCTGGACGACGTGTTCCTGGCCCTCACCGGCCAGGCCGGGCCGGACCGGACGCACGCGGCGTGAGCGCCATCGCCAGCGCGCGCCTGGTCCCGCGCCGGGACATGACGTACCGGCACGGGCCGGTCCGGCACTTCAGCACCGACGTCTGGGTGCTGATCAAGCGCAGCATCGCCCGGATCGGGCGGGAACCCGAGACCCTGGCCGACGTCACCTTCCTGCCGGTCATCTTCATCTTGATGTTCGCCTACGTGTTCGGCGGCGCGATCATCCTGCCTGGCAGCGGCAGCTATCACGAGTACCTGATCGGCGGGATGCTGGGCATGGGCCTGGCCCAGACGGCCCCGGGCGTGGCCGTGGCCCTGGTCACCGACATGTCCACCGGGCTGATCGACCGGTTCCGGTCACTGCCCATGTCGCGCTGGGCGGTGCTCACCGCGCGGACCCTGGCCGAGCTGGTCAAGCAGATGATCAGCGCGGTGGTGGTGACCTGCGTCGGCCTGGCCATCGGCTGGCGGGTCCACACCCGCGCGATCGACGTGATCGCCGCCTTCGCGCTGGCCCTGCTGGTCGGGTACGCCTTCACCTGGGCCGGGGTCTGCCTGGGCCTGGCGCTGCGCAGCCCGGAGGCGGCCCAGCAGGCGGGGCTGGTCATCTTCTTGCCGCTGACGTTCATCTCCAGCGCCTTCGTGCCCACCCAGGGCATGCCGGGCTGGCTGCAGCCGGTCGCCGAGTGGAACCCGATGTCCGCGCTCGCCTCGGCCTGCCGGCACCTGTTCGGCAACCCGGACCCGGCCGTGGCGGTGCGTGCCTGGCCCATGCAGCACCCCGAACTCGCCGTGTTCTGCTGGTCCGCGGCCATGCTGGCCGTCTTCGCCCCGCTGGCCGTGCACCTGTACCGCCGCAAGGCGCTCAGCTGAGCCGGGCCGGGCCGCGGGCGCGGCCCGGCCCGGCCGGTCAGCGCTGGCCCGCGGCGGCGACGACGGCCACGTCGGCCCAGGCCATCGAGATCGTCCCGGAGAACGTGATCGGGGCGCCCTTCACCATCACCGACGCCCGGCTGAGGGCCTTCTCGCCAAGGCCGATCACCTGGTAGGTCTGCGGATCCAAGAGCAGCCACGACACGCCGCCGTTGGCCGAGACGCCGATCCCGGGGCGGCCGACCGCGCTGGTCAGGCCCAGGGTCACGGTCACGCCCGGGATGTCGGCCATGGCCTGGTACACGTGCGCCAGCGCCGCGGGCGGCGCGGCCGCGTAGGCGTTCCAGAGCAGCTGGGCCAGGTAGTCGAACTCGGCTTCCCCCGCGGTCCGCGGGGCCAGTTCGGCCACCGCGCTGCCCGAGCTCCAGTTCTCCCACTGGCGTTGCGTGGTCCCCACTACCTGGCGGGCGGCGGCGAGGATCGCCGACGGCGCCGCGGGCAGGGCGGCCAGCTCACGGTAACTGCTCAGCGGGCCGCCGCTCCCCGAGGATTCGGGCAGCACGATGAGCTGCCCGTTCAGGTAGTAGGCCTGCTCGCGGCCGTCGAACCGGATCCAGTTCTCATCGGCCTGAGTGGGCGTCCCGGTCTGGGTCTGCACGAACCGGGAGTAGATCCACTGCCGGTCACCCGGGCGGGTGGCCGGTCCGGCGGCGACGGTCCTGGCCGCGACGGTAAGGATCCGGGCCGCGAGGCTCACCCGGGCGGTCGCGGCGGGCGCAGGACGGGACGGCGTCGCGGCGGGCCGGAGGTGGGTCGGCGTCGCGGTGCCCCCGAGGACCGCGACGACGGCGACGGCGGCCGCGGCGGTGACCGCCCCGACGGGCAGGGCCAGCCGCCAGTACCGGCGGCGGCGGGCGGCCGCGGCCGCGAGGATCCGGCTGCGGCCCGCGGCCAGCCGGGCCGGAGCGGGGGGCGGGACATCGGCGCGCAACGTGCGCACCAGATCGAGGTCGTTCATGGGTCGAGCTCCTGGTTCGACGAGGTTGGATCTTGGCCACCGAGTGCCTCGCGTACCTTTCTTCGAGCCCGGTGCAGGCGGGAACGCACGGTCCCGACCGGGATGCCCAGCGCCGCGGCGGTCTCCTCGTAGGACAGGTCGGCCCAGGCGATGAGCAGCAGCACGTCCCGGTCCCCGCCGGGCAGCGCGGCCAGGGCCGCCGCGAGGTCCCGCTGCACGGCGGCGGCGCAGACCCGGCTGTCCACTAGGTCGGCGTGACCGGCAGCGACCGGGTCGGTCCCGGTCCGGGCGAAGGCCCGGAGCATGCGGACCTCGGCCCGGCGGTGCTTGCCGATCACGTTGGCGGCGATCCCGTACAGCCACGGCCGGGCATCGGCCCGGCGCAGGTCATATCGCTTGCGCCGCCGGAAGGCGGCCAGGAACGTCTCCCCGACCACGTCGTCGGCCAGCTGGTCGCCCAGCCTGCGGCCGGCGAAGCGGTGGATCGGGGCCGCGTGCCGGTCGTACAGCGCGGCGAACGCCTCGGGCTCATGCCACGACCGCTCGATCAGCGCGGCGTCGTCCAGGCGCGCACCATCTGCGCCCTGGTCCGTCGCGTGCTGCCGAGGCGGTGCGGTCATAACGGCTCCATTCGATGCGAGGTGCTTATCACGGTCAACTGCTTTCACCCGATCCCCGCGACCGGGTTCACGATGCTTCGCCTTCCGGCCGGGCCGATGTGATACATCGGACCTATGACGGAGCAGTCGACCGAATTCGCCGGGCTGGCGGCACTGGTCACCGGGGGTGCCTCGGGGATCGGGCTGGCTACCGCCCGGCTGCTGGCGGCCCGCGGCGCGCGGGTGGCCGTGCTGGACCGGGACCAGCCCTCCGGCGATTCCGGGGACGGCCTTTACCCGGTCCTCGCGGACGTGACCGACGACACCGCGGTCCGGGCCGCCGTCGCGCGGGCCGGCCAGGCCGTGGGCGGCCTGGACATCCTGGTGAACAACGCGGGCATCGGGGCGGCCGGCACGGTCGAGGACAACGACGACGACGAGTGGCACCGGGTCCTGGACGTCAACGTGCTCGGCATGGTCCGCACCACCCGGGCGGCCCTGCCGTTGCTGCGCCAGGCGGTGCGCGAGCGCGGCCAGGCGGCCATCGTCAACACCTGCTCGATCGCGGGCACGGCGGGCCTGCCGCAGCGGGCGCTGTACTGCGCGAGCAAGGGCGCGGTCTACGCGCTCACGCTGGCCATGGCGGCCGACCACGTGGCCGAGGGGATCAGGGTCAACTGCGTCAACCCGGGCACGGCCGACACCCCGTGGGTGGGCCGGCTGCTCGATGCCGCGGCCGACCCGCAGGCCGAGCGGGCCGCGCTCGCCGCCCGCCAGCCCATGGGCCGCCTGGTCACCGCGGCGGAGGTCGCCGCGGCCATCGCCTACCTGGCCAGCCCGCTGGCCGGGGCCACCACCGGTACCGCGCTCGCGGTCGACGGCGGCATGAGCGGCTTGCGCACCAGGCCGCGGATGGCCTGAACCGTGCGGCACCCCGGACTCGCTGTCCATTGTGTAGAGCTAGAAATGTACTATGATGGCATTGTTATATGGACATTGAGAGGAGCGTCGAATGTCCACTACACAGCTCGAACTCGACCAGGACCTGCTGGCCCAGGCGGCGGCGATCCTGGGCACGACCACCAAGAAGGCGACCGTCAACGAGGCGCTCCGCCGAGTCGTCGCCGCTGAGTTGCGCCGCAGGCACCTCGACGAGTTGGCTGGCGGCGCGCTCCCCGACCTCGCTGATCCGCTGGTCATGGACTCCGCGTGGCGGTAGCACGGTATCTGGCCGATAAAAGCGTATGGGCCAGGCTCACGCAGCCGACGGTACAGGCGGTCATCGCGCCATATGTCGATCGCGGCCTGATCGGGACGTGTCCGATCATCGACCTGGAAATCCTGTACAGCACGCGCAACGGCGCGGAGCATGATCACTTCCGCGGCCAGCGCGAGGCATTCGAGTATTTCCCGATGACCGACGAGATTGCCCGCCGAGCGATCCAGGTCCAGGGGAAACTCGCCTACCGAGGTCAGCACCGGTCGGTATCGATACCGGATCTGATCGTGGCAGCGACCGCGGAACGGTTCTCGCTTGTCGTCCTGCACTACGACGCCGATTACGACCGCATCGCCGAAGTCACCGGCCAGCCAGCCGAGTGGGTTGTGCCCCGCGGGACAGCGGATAAGGATCATTGACGGTGACTCGCCACGGGCGTTCCGCTGCTGAAACGTGTACGCCGGTGATCAACTTTCCGGATGCCACCAGGCCGGACAGCTCCGGCGAGGCGAACTAACCGGGGACTGCGACTGACAAGTCGGGCATACGTTGTACATTCAGACTTGTGCGCCCCGCGCGGCGTGCCCCCTCCCCCCCAGGCCCGCCGCGCCCGGGCGTCCGGAGTCGGCAGCCGGGCCCGTGAACGGCCCGGCTGCCGATAGCCGTCCGACGGGTGGCCTCAGCCGGCCTGGACGCCTCGCTCGATGGTGACGGCGGCGGTGTAGCCGCCGCTGGCGATGGGCTTGCGCACCTCAAGGCGGAGCCAGGCCACCGGGTGGTCGGTCAGCAGCCGCTCGGCGACCCGCTCGGCAGCGGTTTCGATGAGCCGGAACCCCCCGTCCTGGACGACCGAGACGATGGTCCGCGCGACCGCCGAGTAGTCGACGGCGTCCGCCAGGTCGTCGTGCCGGGCGGCCGTCCGCACGTCGGCCGCCAGGTCGACGCTGAAGACCAGGGTCTGGGTGATGTCGCGTTCCCAGTCGTGCACACCGATGACCGCCGGGACGGCCAGGTCCCGGACCGATACCAGGTCCACTGCGGGGCCGTCAGGCGACGTAGGGTTCGCCGCCGGCCTCGCTGATCATCGGGCGGCCCGCGACCGCCCAGCCGGTCATGCCGTCGGCCACGTTGATGGCCTGCAGGCCGCCGCCGAGCAGGGCCTGGGTCGCGTACGCCGACCGGGTGCCGGTCCGGCAGATCACGTACACCTCACGGTCGCGCGGCAGCTCGGCCGCCCGCGCGCCGAGCTCGCCGAGCCGGACGTGCACCGCGTCGGGAGCGTGCCCGGCGGACCACTCGTCGTCCTCGCGCACGTCCAGCAGGAACGCCCCGGCGGGCAGGTCCGTCGACAGCACTTCCGGCACAGCCACGGGCTGGTTCATGTCGGCCTCCTCGGGTTGGCCCCGCCGCCACAGGCGGCCAGGCAAGAACTGTACCCGCAGGCCCGGCGCGCGGACCCGCGGGTACACCCCCGCCCGGTCAGCTCGCCGAGCCAGCGGGCACCGGAAGCGGTGCCGGGCTGTCCTCCTTGAACCCGTACCTGGCGTACAGCCGGCGCAGCGGGCGCGGCGCCCACCAGTTGGCCCGGCCGAGCAGCCGCATCGTGGCCGGCACCAGCAGGACCCGGACCACCGTCGCGTCCACCACCAGGGCCACGATCATGCCCACGCCCATCAGCTTGATGAACGTGATGCCGGACGCGGAGAACGCGCCGACCACGATGATCAGCAGCAGGGCCAGGCTGGTGATCACGCCGCCGGTCCGCTGCAGGCCGGCCGCGACCGCGACGGTGTTGTCGCCGGTCTGGTCGTAGCGCTCGCGGATCCGGGACAGCAGGAACACCTCGTAGTCCATGGACAGGCCGAAGATGACGGCCGCCATGAGGATCGGCATGGTCGGGTCGATCGAGCCGGTCGCCGTGAACCGCAGCAGGCCGGACAGGTGGCCCCACTGGAAGATCCACACCACCACGCCGAACGTCGCGCCCAGCGACAGCACGTTCATCACGATCGCCTTGACCGGCAAGACCACCGACCCGAAGGCCAGGAACAGCAGCACGAACGTCGACAGGCAGACCAGCAGCGCCATCCACGGCAGCACCGAGCCCAGGCTGGCCAGCTCGTCGACCAGCCCGGCGGCGGACCCGCCGACCAGCACCGCGGCCCCGGCGGGCGGGGCGAGCGCCCGGATCTGGCTCACCATGTGCCGGGCGGCCGACGACACCGGCGGCGGCGTGTAACCCACGTCGACCCGGGTCACGTCACCCCTGGTCCCGGTCACCTGAGCGCCGGTCACGCCGGGGATGGCGTCGACGCGGTGCAGGTAGGAGGTGACCGCCGCGGAGCCGCTCGCCCCGGTGATGAGCGCCTCGATCGGGTCGGTCGAGCCGGCCGGGAACTGGCTGTCCAGCGCCTCGGACACCTGCCGGACCGCCGAGGCGGCGGGCAGCGTCCTGGCGTCCGTGCCGCCCCAGGAGATGCGCAGGAACGGCGCGCCCAGGGCCAGCAGCGCGATCGTGATCACGCTGACGTAGACCAGGGGCCGGCGCATGACGCTGCGGGCCAGCCGGTACCAGGCCCCGCTGGCCTCATCCCGCGGCGGGCGCCGGACCGAGCGGCGGATCCGCAGCGCGTTGACCCGGTGGCCCAGGACGGCCAGCAGCGCGGGCAGCACGATGAGCGCGGCCAGCACGTCCACCGCGACGGTGGCCACCCCGCCGTACCCCATCGAGCGCAGGAAATCCACCGGGAACAGCATCAAGCTGGTCAGCGCGACCGCCACCGTGACCCCGGACACCGCGACGGTACGGCCCGCGGTCGCTACGGTCCGCGCCACGGCTTGTTCCACCGTCGGCTGGCGGTGCAGTTCCTCGCGGAACCGGGTGACCATGAACAGCCCGTAGTCGATGCCCAGGCCCACGCCCAGGATCGTGGTGATGTTGAGCGAGTACACCGACACCGTGGTGACCATGGTCAGCAGCCGCAGCACCGTAAACGAGCCGAGGATGGCGATGCCGCCGATGGCCAGCGGCAGCGACGCCGCCGCCAGGCTGCCGAAGATGACCAGCAGCAGGATCAGCAGCACCGGCATGGAGAAGCCCTCGGCCTTGGCGATATTGGCGCTGACCTCGTTGTTGACCGCCACCTCCATGGCCACGTTCCCGCCCGCCCGGGCGGTCACCCCGGCGGCGCCCAGGCCGGCCGGGGCCAGGTCGTCCTTGATCGCGTCGTAGGTCTTGTGCCGCGCCGCGTCGTCAGCCCCGGTGAGCTGGAGGACCGCGTAGGTGGAGTGCCGGTCGGTGCTGACCAGCCGCGGCGAGCCGGTGGACCAGTACGTCGTCACCTTGGCCACGTCGGCGCGCGGCAGGCGGTTCAGCGCGGCCGTGACCGCCTGCCGGTAGGCCGGGTCGGTGACGGTCATCGTGGCGCTGCGGTACAGCACCACGACGTCGGCGTCGTTCCGGCCGAAGACCTGGTCGGCCGCGTTGGCCTCGCGCTGGCTCTGGCTGGACGGCGGGGTGAAGTTGTCGCCGGACGATAGCTGGCCGAACACGCCGGTCCCCCAGGCCCCGGCGAAGGCGACGAACAGGAGCGTGATGACCAGCGTGAGCCGGCGCCGGCGGGACAGGACCCGCCCCCAAGCCTCGAACATAGCTGCCTCCCGAGCTATTCGTTTCCCTTGATTACTCAAGTAAACGATGTAAACTAAGTACGACGCTAACTTCGCATACGGTGTTCACCAGTGTCAAGTGGGTTAGCATCGATCAACCCGTTAATTCTTGGTGAGCCCCGTTACGAGGCTCGTTACGGCCCGGGCCGGCAGGGGTACCTGACGGTGAGACCGGGTCCGGGAGGCAGCTGTGACACAGACGGCAGAGGCCGCGACCGAGCCGGGTGCCGGGCACCCGCCGTCCCGTCGCGATCGGCTGCGCGCGGCGACCTCGGAGGAGATCATCTCGACCGCGCGGCGGCTCGTGGTCGAGAGCGGTCCCGAGGCGATGTCGCTGCGCGCCATCGCCAAGGAGATGGGGATGACCGCTCCTGGCCTGTACCGCTACTTCGACAGCCACGACGAGCTGCTCAGGCACGTCTGCGCGAGCATCTTCACCGAGCTCGGCTCGGACATCCACCAGGCCATCCAGGGCGCGGGAACGACGGCCGAGCCGGGCGACCAGGCGACCAAGCTCACGGTCAAGATGGTCGCGGCCTGCCAGGAGTTCCGCCACTGGGCGCTGAACCACCAGGCCGAGTTCAGCCTGCTGTTCGGCGTGCCGCTGCCCGGCCTGAACGACGGGCGGTACGACATCGCGGACGAGTGCGCCCTGGCCTTCGCCGGCACCTTCTTCACGCTGTTCCTGGAGCTGTGGACCACGGCGCCGTTCCCGGTGCCGGAGGCCGCCGACATCGACCCGGGCCTGCGCGACCAGCTCAGCCGCTACCGGGACGCGCTGGGCACCGACATCCCGGTCGGTGCGGTGCTCACCTTCCTGCGCTGCTGGACGGTGCTGTACGGCGCGGTGGCCATGGAGGTGTTCGGCCACATGAGGTTCGCGCTGGATGATCCGGCGCCCATGTTCGAGATCATCCTCAGCGACCTGGCCGCCTTGGTCGGCCTGCGCTACCCGCTGCCGGCGGCCTAGCGCGGGCCAGCACTGCGCACGGGCCGCCGGCCCAGCGCGGCGAGCGCGGCGGCGCCGAACGCCCCCGCGGCCAGCAGTTCGATGTGCGCGCGGCCCGACGCCTCCGGCTGGATGCGGATGTGAAACTCGTCCACCGCCCGCGGCCACGGGGACCGGCCGAACCACAGCTTGGCGGGCTTGTCGACGTCGGGCAGCGCGGCTCCGATCATGCCCGCCAGCACGGCCAGGCGTTCGGCCGGGGCCAGCGCGGTGAGGGTCCCCATCGCCGCCAGGCTGATCAGCCCGTCGGGCACCGCCACCTGGAGGAACCGGCGGATGCTGCCCCAGTCACCCCAGTGCGGCACCGCGTCGAGCACGAAGTGCGAGGCCGCGCCCGCCGCGAACGCCGGTACCGGGCGGCGGACCACGGCGCCGATCAGCGCACCGGACAAGACGTGATTAGTGAGCAGCACGCGTATCACGGTACGCGAGGCACAGCCACGCGATTATCCGAGGCGACCCGGTAGGCACTCCTGGTAGCGTTTTGCTGCCGGGCGGGCGAGCAATTCCTGGCCACAACCACAAGGGCTGACGCGTACTCATGCTGGACAAGCGATTCATCAGGGACCATCCGGACGAGGTCAGGGCGGCCGTCCGGGTCAAGGGCATCAACCTGGACGTGGACGAGCTGCTCGACCTGGACCGGGAGAGCCGCAGGCTGCAGACCGAGGTGGACCGGGCCCAGGCCCTGCGGAAGAGCTCGTCCAAGGAGTACGCCGGGGCCGGCGAGGCCCGCCGGGCCGAGCTGAAGATCGAGCACGAGAAGCTCGAAGCCCAGCTCAGATCGCTGCGCGAGCAGCTGGCCGAGACCAGCGAAGCGCTGAACGCGCTGATGCTGCTGACCCCGACCATCCCGTGGCCGGGTGCTCCGGTGGGGCCGGACGAGTCGGCCAACGTCGTGATCAGGACCATCGGCACGCCGCCCGAGTTCGGCTTCCGGCCGCTTGATCACGTCGAGCTGCTCGAAAAGCGCGGCTGGGCCGACTTCGCCCGGGCCCGCAAGGTGGCCGGGGAACGCGCCTACGCACTGATCTCGGACCTGGTGCTGCTGGAGCGAGCGGTCCACTCCTACGCCCTCGACCTGCTCCGCGACAAGGATTTCACGCTGGTCAGCGTGCCGTCGCTGGTCCGTCAGGAGGCGCTGACCGGGACCGGCATGTTCCCCGCTCACCGCGAGGAGACCTACTCGATCCCGGCCGACGACCTGTTCCTGGCCGGGACGGCGGAGGTCGCGCTGGTCGGCTTCCACAGCGACGAGATCCTCGACCGCAAGCAGCTGCCGTTCCGGTACGCCGGGATCTCGCCGTGCTTCCGGCGCGAGGCCGGCAGCGCCGGGCGCGACGTGCGCGGGCTGCTGCGGGTCCATCAGTTCGAGAAGGTCGAGCAGTTCGTCATCTGCGCGGCCGACCTGGCCGAGTCCGACCGCTGGCACGCCGAGCTGCTCGGCACCGCCGAGCAGCTACTGCAGGGACTCGGCCTGGCCTACGAGGTGATGGAGGTTGCCACCGGCGACATGGGCGCCGGCAAGTACCGGATGAACGACATCAACACCTGGATGCCCTCCCTCGGCGCGTACCGCGAGACGCACAGCTGCTCGTCCCTGCTCGACTGGCAGGCGCGCCGGGCCAACCTGCGGTACCGCGACACCGACGGCACGGTGCGGTTCGCGTACACGCTGAACAACACCGCGGTCGCCACCCCGCGGATCCTGGCCGCGCTGCTCGAGAACTTCCAGACCGAGCAGGCGCAGGTCGCCGTCCCGGCCGTCCTGCAGCCCTACCTGGGCGGCCGCAAACTGCTCTAAGCTGCGAGGCGTGAACCTTGACGCCGATCGCGTGGCCGAGCTGGCCGCCCGGCCGCTTAGCGACCTGACCAGGCGCGATGTCGCGCTCGCGCTGCTCACCGTGCCGTCGGCCGACGCGCTCGGCTCGCTGCCCGGCATCCGCCGCGGGATGCTCGCGGCGGGCAATCCGCTATCGGCCGTGTTCTGGTCGTCGGCCGAGGCCATCCTGGGAAAGATCAACGACAGCGAGGCCACGGTCGGCGACGTCCGGACGTGGCTGGAAGCCACCGGTACCGAGCCGAACGGGATCATCGGCCTGCACGTCTGGGACGACCAGTCCGAGCGCAGCCAGCTGGCCGCGGAGATGCACACCCGGCTGGTCAGCCACCTGGAGGATCAGCTCGCCGCGGGCGAGATCGAGCCCGACCTGCTGTCGGCGGCGGACCCGGTGGCCTGCCGGGCCTACATCGCCCTGCAGGAACGCTGGATGACCTCGCCGCTGCCCGACGGCCGGGTGCCGATGGACGTCCTGCTCGACGAGAAGGACGAGGAGTTCCTGGCCGAATGGGACGCCGCCGACGCCGAGGCGCTGGCCGCCGTCGGCGAGCTGCTGGACGAGGTCGGTGACCGCCCGCTGCCTGCCGAGGAGCTCCGCGCGGCCAGCGGCCGCCTGCGCGAGCACATCGCCCGGTCCGGCTGGCCCGGTCAGCTGCTGGTCGAGTGCGGCGGCATGCGCGCGGCGGACCTGCCCGCCGACGACGCCGAGCTGTGGCTGCGCCTGGCCGCCGGGGTGGCGTCGCCGGAAGGGCTGGACGAGTGGGCCACCGGGCCGGACGAGGGCGACGGTGAGCTGAGCGAGACGGACAGCGCGGTCGCCGCCATCTGCGCCATCGATCACTTCGACTGGCTCGCGGTGATCACCGCACTCGCGGTCGGCGGACCCGGTACGTCCGCGTCCGCCGCCGACCTGGCCGGGTACGTCCGGGACTACGATCCCGACGACGACGAGGGGGCCGTGGACGACGACGCCGCGGACGAGTACGACCTCGAGGACCTTGACGACGACGCCGAGTTCGACGAGCTCGGCATGGAAGGGCTGTTCCTGCCGGTCACCTCCCTGTGGCAGGTCCTGGGCGCGATCGACGACGAGGACTGCCTGACCCCGCTGGGCTGGTGGGGGCTGCCCGAGGCCATGCGCCGCGTCTGGGCGCCGTCCGGCGGCCAGCCGTAGGGATCGCGGCTCAGCGCGTCCGGCGGCCAGGTCTAGGGATCGCGGCTCAGCGCGTCCGGCCGCGGCCCGCGACCCGGCGCACCCGCCGCGCCACGGCCCTGAGGTCGCCACGGTCCAGCAGGAACGCGACGACACCGAAGGCGACCGTCGCGCAGGCCGCCGCGGCCACGGCCACCCCCGCGGCCACCAGCTTCCCGCCGCCGGCCCCGGCCAGGCTGACGGCCACGCCGACCGCGGTCCCCGCCGCGCCGGCGGCCAGCCCGGCCAGCATCGCGTGGCCGGCGCCCTCGACGGCGTCCCGGCCGCAGATCCGGCGGGTCACCACGATCAGCGGGACGGCCACCACGCTCTGGCCGATGGTGTTCCCCAGCGCCAGGGCGGCGACCACCAGGCGGGCCGGGGCGAGCTCGGCCAGCACCACGTCGGCCACGATCACCACCACCCAGCTTCCGCCCAGTGCGAGGGCCGCGACCTTGAGCCGGCCGATGACCAGCATGACCCGGCTCAGGTTCGCGATCACCGCGATGCCCGCGATCCCCGGGGCGAACAGGGCGAAGGCCTCGATCAGTTCCGGTACCTGACCGGGTTGCTTGGCCAGGACGTGCGCGGCCGGGACCGCGATCGCCGCGATCAGCGCCGCGCCCAGCCAGGATACGAGCAGCACGGCCCGGGTCGAGCCGGCGCAGGTCCGGGTGAACACCGGCCCGTCCCGGGCCGACAGCACCGGGAACGCGCTGGTCACGATCGACAGGGCCAGCACCGCGGCCACGGTGTTGAAGACCTGCGAGGCGTAGTTGAACAGGACCAGGGCGGCCGTGACCCCGCGCCCGTTGGCCAGGGCGATGGTCACCAGGGAGGCCGCGTCGACGACGACGAGCTCGGCCACGCCCACCAGGGCCAGGCCGCTGGCCCGGCGCGCCACCCCGGGCGGGAACCGCAGGGTGGGCCGCAGCCGCAGGTGCAGCCGCCAGGTCGGCACGACGCCCACCACAACCAGGGCCGCGACCCCCAGCGTGGTCCCCACCGACAGGACCAGCTCGGCCTGCAGCGGCAGCCGGGCCAGCGGCAGTCCCTTGGCCAGCGGCACGAAGGAGAGGTAGGCCGCGATCAGGACCAGGCTCGCGATGGCCGGCCCGATGGTCGGGCCGGCGAACCGGCGGTAGGCCTGGAGCAGGCCGTACAGCACGACCGAGAGCCCGTACAGCAGGGCCTGGGGGGCGAACACCTCGAGCAAGCTGGTCGTGGTGGCGATCATGTCGCCGCGGGGGCAGTGCGCGTTCGGGTTGACCGGGTTGAGCAGGGTCGCGACCGGTCCGGCCGCCACCGCGATGGCCAGCGACAGCGGCACCAGGATAACGACGGACCAGGTCAGCAGGGCCGAGGTGATCTGGCCGACCCGCGCCCGCTCGGCCGGGTCCGCGGCGGCGCGTTCTGCCGAACGGGCCAGGACCGGGACCATGGCGCTGGTCAGCGCGCCACCGAGAACCAGCTCGTAGATGAGGTTCGGCACCTGGTTGGCGGTGACATACGCGGTCCCCAGGCAGCTGGCCCCGATACTCTGCGAGAACACCAGGGTGCGGACCAGCCCCAGGATCCGGGAAAAGATGGTGAGCCCGGCGATCAGCATCGCGCCGCGGGCGATGCCCGCGGCCGGCCGGGCCGGATCCGCCGTGCCCGTCTGCTGCGCCACGTTGGAACCCACCACCCTGATAGGAGCACGCATGACCGTCCGGTGATGCGCTTTCCGCGTGAACGCTAGCCGATTTCACCCGCGGACCGGGGGCCAGCGGGGTCGGCGGCGAGCCGGTGGTAAGCCGGGGTCAGGACCTCGGCCAGGTCCTGGCCCCGGACCGGCACCGGCGGCGGCGGGAACATGCGCAGCAGCAGGTCGGGCGTGACCGGCCCGGCCGGGGCGGCCAGCGCGCGCAGCCGGGCCGGGCTCAGCCGGGCGGACCAGAAGTCCCCCGGCGAGTCGGGCAGCGGCGCGGCCGGCTCCCCGCGCTCCAGCAGGCCGGCCGGGCCCGGGGCGCCGGCCGGCGAGCGGGGCCCGGAACGGACCTCCCGCAGCGCGGCGAGCAGGTCGTCCCGGGCCTTGCCGCGCCAGGCCAGCATGGCGAACGGGTCCCGGTCGAACTCCTCGGCCAGCACGTAGCAGACCGCGGCCAGGTGCTTGCACGGCACGCCCCAGTCCGGGCAGCTGCAGTGCATGTCCAGGTCGCTGGCGGACCGGGGGAACAGCGGCGTGCCGCACTCGGTGAACACGTCCTCGATCTCGTGCGGCATCTCGCCCGCCAGCAGCTTGGCCCGGAACAGCGCCTGGCTGGCCAGCCGCTCGGTGACCCGCCGCCACTGCGGCTTGGTCAGCGGCAGCACCCCGAGGCGGACGTCGTAGGGCCGCACCCGGGAGCCCTGGACCTGCGCGGTGACCTTGCCCTGGGACAGCCGGAAGTCGAGCACCTGCCCGGCCCGGGCGTAGCTGCGGCCCCGGGCCAGCCGGCCGCCGATGGCCGAGGCCTCGAGCACGCCGATGAACCGCCGGGACCACCACTGCTCGCCGATCGCGCCGCGCCTGCTCCGCGCCTTGATCCCGCCCTCGACCCGGATCGGCTTGGCCGGCGGCCACTCATCCCAGGGACCCCTGAACCCGCTCATTCGCTCACCGCATCCGGCGACAGGGCCAGCACATCGCGCAGGTCGGCGACGGACAGCTCGGTGAGCCAGCTCTCGCCGGTGCCCACGACCCGGTCGGCCAGGGCCTTCTTCTCCTCGATCATCGCGTCGATCCGCTCCTCCAGCGTGCCGACGCAGACGAACTTGCGCACCTGGACGTTGCGGCGCTGGCCGATCCGGAACGCCCGGTCGGTGGCCTGGTCCTCCACCGCCGGGTTCCACCACCGGTCGACGTGGATCACGTGGCTGGCCGCGGTCAGGTTGAGCCCGGTGCCGCCGGCCTTGAGCGAGAGCAGGAACAGCGCGGGCTCGTCCAGCGACGCGAACGTCTCGACCAGCGCGTCGCGCTGCCGCTTGGGCGTGCCGCCGTGCAGGAACAGCACCGGGCAGCCGAGCCGGCCGCCAGGTGCGGCTGCAGCATCTTGCCGAACTCGGCGTACTGCGTGAAGCACAGTGCCTTGTCGCCCTCGGCCACGATCTCGTCGCAGATCTCCTCCAGCCGGGCCAGCTTGCCGCTGCGGCCGGGCAGCCGGGAGCCGTCGCCGAGCAGGTGCGCGGGATGGTTGCAGACCTGCTTGAGCTTGGCCATGGTGGCCAGCACCAGGCCGCGCCGGCTGATGTCGTCGGTGGCCTCCTCGATCCGGGCCAGCATGTCGGCCACCGTGGCCGCGTACAGGCTGGCCTGTTCGGCGGTGAGGTTGCACCAGACCTTCATCTCCTGCTTGTCCGGCAGGTCGGAGATGATCGTCTTGTCGGTCTTCAGGCGGCGCAGCAGGAACGGCTGGGTCAGCCGCTGCAGCGCCCGGGCGGCGTCGTCCGAGCCGTGCCGCTCGATCGGGATCGCGTAGTCCTCCCGGAACCGCTCGGACGGCCCGAGCAGGCCCGGGTTGGTGAACTCCATGATCGACCACAGCTCGGACAGCCGGTTCTCCACCGGCGTGCCGGTCAGCGCGATCCGCGTCGCGGCGGGCAGCGCGCGGACCGCCCGGGCCTGCTTGGTGGCGTGGTTCTTGATGTTCTGCGCCTCGTCGCACACCACCCGAGCCCAGGTCAGCGTGCTCAGCGCGGCCGCGTCCCTGGTCGCCACGCCGTAGCTGGTGATCACCAGGTCGGACTCGGCCAGGGTGGCGGACAAGACCTCGCCGTCCAGCCGGTCGGCGCCGTGGTGCACGTGGACCCGCAGGTCCGGGGTGAACCGGGCCGCCTCGCGCTGCCAGTTGCCGACCAGCGACATCGGGCACACCAGCAGCGTGGGCCCGGCCGTGGCGGACTGCGCGGCGATCAGCGAGAGCAGCTGGATCGTCTTGCCCAGGCCCATGTCGTCGGCCAGGATGCCGCCCAGGCCCAGGTCGCCCAGGAAGGAGAGCCACGAGAGCCCGCGCTCCTGATAGGGCCGCAGCGTCCCGGCGAAGCCCGCGGGCGCCGTCATCGGCGGCAGCCGCCGGTCGGCCTGCCCGGACAGCAGGTCGCCGAGCCAGCCGTCGGCGTCCACGTCGACCAGCGGGACCTCATCGCCGGGGCCGCGGCATAGGCCGGCCAGCAGCGCGTCGGCGGCGGTCATCGTGCCCGCCTGCTGGCCGTGTCCATTTCCGGCGAGGAACTTCAGCGCCGCCTTCAGGTGGGCCTCGTCCAGCTCGACCCACTGGCCGCGCAGCCGGACCAGCGGGGCCTTGAGCCGGGCCAGCTCGGCCAGTTCGGCCGGGTCGATCACCTGGTCGCCGACCGCCAGGTCGTAGCGGAAGGCCACCAGGTCGCCGAGCCCGAACCGGGCCTGGGTGACGACCGAGCCGGCCGCCGCGGGCTGGGACCTGGTGGTCAGCTTGAGCCCGAGCCGGGCCTTACGCACCCAGTCCGGCAGCAGCACCCCGAACCCGGCCCCGGCCAGCAGCGGCCCGGTTTCCTTCAGGAACCGGAACGCGCCGTTGGTGTCCAGCTCCAGCGCGGTCGGCTCCGGCTCGCGCAGGGCGTCCTCCAGCTCGCCGAACAGCCGGGCGGCGGCGCCCAGCCCGGCCAGCAGCTCCTCGACAGGGTGGCCGCCGAGCCGAAGCCCTGGCCCGCCCACGCGTCGGCGGCGGAAACCATCAGGCTCGGGTCCTCGGTCGGACTGCAGCGCGAACTCGACCCGCCATGGATCTTCCTCGGGTACGGCGGCTCGGCGAGGCGGAAGCAGGTGCGCACCGGGCCGGCCGGGATGAGCGCGCGGTCCAGCCACGCGTCCAGCTCCGCGGCCAGCGTGGCCGCCTCGGCTTCGTCTCGCGGCGTGACCACGGCCAGGCGAGCATCGGTGCTGGTCAGTGCGACCACGTACCGTTCGGCCAAAGGAATGTGAGCCGGAGTACGGCCTCGCCGCGCGGGCAGGAGGGAACTGGGCAGGCGGGTGCGCGCCGCGGCGTCGGCGAGCCCGTCGAGCGCGGCGGCCAGCAGGACGGCCGGCGGGTCCCCGGCCACGGCCCGGCACGAGGCGGGCATGGCGGCGGCCAGGTCACGCGCGCGCTGCACGTCCGTGCCGCCCAGCACCGGGCGCCAGCGGGCCGTGTAGCTCTCGTCCTCGGTGATCAGGACCGGCAGCACCCGGCCGCGCGCCGCCAGGCCGTCGGCGAAGCGCGCCAGCGCGGCCAGGTACGGCAGCGAGGCGCCCCGCTCCGCCAGCTCGCCGAGGCCGGCGTCCCCGCCAAGCAGCAGGTCCAGCGCGGCGGCCGGGGCGAAGGCCAGGACCGGCACCCGCCAGCGAGCCAGCCGGACCCGCCCGGGCCGGGGTTCCGGCGCGTCCGGCGCGCCGGCGCGTGCGGCGCGGCGGGCCGGACGAGCTCGGGTGAGGCGAGCGGCCGGGGCGGGGCGGCGGCCGACGGCAGCTGCAGCGTGAGCTCGCCGTCGACGGCCTTGCGGGCCGCCTCGCCGGCCGGGCCGGGCAGGAGGGCCAGCAGGTCGGCCAGCTCGCCGGCCTGGCAGGCGAACGGATGCGGCGCGGGTTCCGGCGCGCGGCCGGGCGGCGCGGCCGGCCGGCGACGGGTCCTCCGCCCACAGGCAGAGCGATCCCCGCGCCCATACCCCGTGCAGGACCCGCATGATCTGCACGGTAACAAGGAGGTCGGACAATCCGCGCCCGAAACGCACGGGTCGCTGCCGGGCGCCCTCACCTCGGACCGCCCGGCTGGCACCCCGGTCTGGCCGAGGCTAGGTACTCGGGGTGGAGGTCACTGAGTAGTTGCTGACCCGGAACGTCTCCGCGCCCCGGCCGTCGAGCAGATCTCCCAGCCGAAATTCACCTGCCAGAGCACGTCACTAGCCGCCAGGTCCCCGCGACCCTCCAGGTAGTTCAGGGCGGCGAACAGATCGACGGTGCCGGCGGAGGCGTTTCCCTCCCGGACGAACGCCATGTACGACCGGTTGCTGGTCTCGTACAGGTCCCAGGTCGCGCCGCTGAACGTCGTGGTGGCCACCTTCGACCCGGCCGGGGCCTGGCCGTGGTTATCGACCCAGATCATGACCTCCTTCTTCAGGCCGTTGATCCAGATGTCGTAGGCCGCCTCGGCGTCGGTGCCGCTGACCGCGTTCATGGTCTCGGCATACGAGCTGGTCATGCTCGTGAACTTGCTCAGCGGGTACCCGTTCGTCCCGTTGTAGTTCAGCTGGACGCTCGGGTAGGTGAGGACCTCGGTGTTGCCCGCCCGCTGAGTGGAGGTGGCCTGCCAGTCGGACTCGGAATTCCCGCAGATCGTCTGCGGCCCCGGGTTGGCGGAGGAGTTCCACTCGTTGTTGTACAGGTCGAACCGGCCGTCCGCGGTGGTGTGCGTGCCGAGCGCGGCCGACGAACACCAGGCCCACGACGCCGGGCTCGTGCTGATCTTCGTCGTTGACGAGCGGGCCGCGCGCGGGCTGGAGGATGCGCGGGGTACCGCGCCGGGCGACGCACCTGGCGACAGGCTGGATGACAAAGACGGGCGGGGCAGCGGGTCTGGCGACGATGCCGCGCCGGTGCGAGTCACCTGCCGCCCGGATGCACCTGTCGTGCTGGCGTAGTCTACCGGCGCTGGGCCACGGCTGCCGGTCAGCGCATACCCGCCAATTGCCGCGGCTACCAGGACACACAGGACAGCGACAAGGGGGACGAGCTTACCGGGTTTCCTGTGGGCAGCCATCTGCCCTCCTAGACGCTCCCTGGCCCTGCTTCCGGCGACTCACAGTACGCGCACGTCCCGCCATTCGGAGATGAAATCGTTACAATTGCCGTCGGATCAGACCCGTGCGTGCCGTGGTGCCCGAGGGCGCTGCGGCCCGGCGTGCCGCCGGGAAGATCTGGGCCGCTCGAGCTGCGTGCCGGCCCTGCGACACCGGCACGCGGCCGCCCGCGACGCGCCCGGCCAAGGCCATGATCCCGTGCCGCTCCCGGCTGGTCAGGATCACGAACCACACCGCCGCCCCGTACGCCAGCGTGAGGGCAGCGGCCCAGCCGAGCCGGGCGGTGAGCCCGCTGGTGACTGGGCCAGCAGCAGGGCCGTACCGCCGAGCGCCACGGGTCCGGCCAGTGAGAGCAGGCGCCGGTCCGACAGTGGCAGGCAGGGCAAGGACGCGGCCCGTCGCCCCGCGCCGAACAGCAGCAGGGAATCCAGCGTGCATCCCGCCGACCAGACGATCGCCGCCCCGATCACCCCGAACCGCTCGGTGAGTAGCCACGCCGCCACCAGGTAGGGGACAAGCTCGGCCACCCGGATGCGGGCGATCATCCTCGAGCGCCCGGACGATAGCAGGTACGAGACCGGCATCCAGGCCAGGCATTCGAACCACACTCCCGCGAGCATGACCAGGAAGGGCGCCGTGCTGTGGGCGCCGTAGGCGGGGCCCGCCCAGAGCGACAGGAACGGCCGGGCAGATGAAGGCGAGCAGCACCGCGGCGGGGGTGACCAGAAGGAACAGCCCGGAAAGGCCCTTGCAGTACAGGGAGCGCAGCTCGCGCAGCCGTCCGCCGGCCTCCAGTCTGGCCAGCCCGGGCAAGAACGGGGCCGTTAGCTGCTCGGGGAGAATCTGCAAGGTGGTGGCGAGGGTCCCGGCGACGGCCAGGTAGGCGACGGCGGTCGTCGAGTGATTGAGGGCCAGGAAGAAGCGCTGCGCTGTGGTAAGCGGGACGAGGGCCAGGCCCGCAACGGTGAGCGCGCCGCCATAGCCCAGGAGCTCCCGGAAGACAGCCTTGTCGAACCTGGGGTGAAGGAGAGCGGGCTGGAGGCGGACGGCGAGGACCAGGTTCCCGGCCACCAGCAGGATCGAGACCGCGAGGTTCACGACCGCCACGGTCGTGACGCCTCCGCCGAAGACCGCCAGGGCCACCGGGGCAGCGATCGTGCTCAGCAGGTTCACCGATGTCGTGAGCGCGGTGCACGGCCGCCACCTGAGGCGTACCACCTGCGGGGTATTGACAATGCCGGCCACGGACTGGAGCACGAAAATGGCGCAACCGACCCTGAGCGCGACCGTGCCAGCGGTCAGCGAGCCCCCGCTCCACGTGGAGGAGGCTGGCCAGGATCGGCTGGGCCGCCAGCGCGACAGCGGTCGCGACGCAGCCGGTCGTCACGGCGATGAGGCCCAGAGCCGTCCAGACCACCGACGACTCGCCCTGTGGGTCAGCACGCGTGTAGTAACCGGCGCCGAACCTGGTTGACGCGGTCCCCATCCCCAAGTCGGCGTAACTGGCCCAGGTGGTGGCCAGGAGCAGGAGCGTCCAGAGCCCGTAGCTCGCCGGGCCGAGCAGCCTGATCAGGAAGGGAGTCGCGACGAGATTAGCGACCAGGAGGACGGCACGCCCGCCGAAGCCCCAGGCGCCGGCGGCAGCGACCTGCGCGTCTATGGGTGCGGGCGGCTCGGGAAACGGCGTGGCGGAGTCCCGCTGCGGGCCGTTCCAGAGCTTCGGGGACCACTTTCACCCCAGGTGCCCGTAGCGGTCCGCTCTCTCGACCATCTCCAGGTAGTTTTCGACCCCGGCGGAGAGCCCCGGGCCGTCAAAATCATCGGACTTGGCAGGTCCCGTCGCTTTCGGGCGGAGCAGCCCGGCAATCGCCTGCCGGGTCTCGGTGGCGAACTCACCCGCGGTGGCCAGCAAGCTATCCCGCAACGCAACGCGTGAGGCCGTTCTTGACCGAACGTCCCCCCGGCCAGCCGCCAGCCGGGGACCATTCACTGAGCTGGCGCACCACGCATACGGTTCGGTCTGCCTCCGGCGAGTTCCGCCACAACCTCTGCGGGCACGGCCGCCCCGAGGGTCAGGCGCGCCCGGTTCAGCATGACGGCCACTGGCAATCCCACTCGCCAGGCCCGGCAGCGCTGTACCACCCTTTCCCAGTCGGGTGCCCGGTTGGCGACGGTGCGTTCGATGTCGAGCAGGCGACGGAGCTGCTGGGCCGGCCCCGAACGACGCATGGAGCGCGAGGTGAGCCAGGAAGTCGTCGGGGTCGAGGGACCAGGCGTCCACGTTCTTCAACCGGACCGGCTGGCGTCGCTCCAGCAGGTCTTCGGTCGGGATCGCCCACCGCTCGCGGGCGCTGCGGAGGTACACCAGGTGCCAGTGCAGGTCGATCATCGGCAACCCGTGGACCGCCATGGTCAGCTGCCCCTTGGCACCGTTGACCACGCAGCGGCCAGTCCGGCTCGGCGACGACCGCCCCGGCACTGTGCAGGGCGCTGAGCGCTGCCGGAGTTGCCCGGGGGGAACCATCAGGTCGAGGTCCGCATAACCGCGCGGTACCTCCGGGTAGCTGAGCTCGGCCAGCACCGGGCCCTTCAACGCCACCCAGCTCACCTCGGCCTGGTCGAGCTTGGCCGCGAACTTCCCGAGCACGCCGAGGTAGGCGAGGTGACGCACGGCGTCCCGCCGTGCGTCGGCTGCCAGCCGAGAGCCAGGCCCGGGCGGGAGCAACCCGCCGAGCCGGTCATGGGCCGGCCCGGCGAGCCCCTCGGATATGGCGAGGTCCGCCAGTTGCCCCGGGTCGCAGTCGGCGACGAGCGAGGCCAACGGGGGCCCAGCCGGGGCCGACGGCGCTCGGAGCGAGGCGACCAGCGCTCGCCTGGCCTCCGCCGGCCAGCGCCGGACCTTGGCGTCGTGGCTCAACGGAGGATCTCCCGCAGGCAGCGGCTGGCCAGGGAGAGGTCTGTCCCGGTGGCCAGCGAGTAGCAGGGGATCTCCCGCACCAGCTCGGCCAGCGCGTCGAGGTGCGCCTGCGTGGCGGCGCGCTGGGTAAGCAGGACGTTCGGTGCCAGTTCCCGCAGGGCATCGGACGCGGAGACCGCTGCTCAGGACGCTGCTGCGCTCGCCGGATATCGTCGGCAGGACCAGGGCGTGCGGCCGGCACGCCGGCACGGGGAGCACACCGAAAACCTCCTCCACGTCGACCGGATGCTTGTCGCGCCCGGCCAGCGTCGGCGCTCCGACCAGGTGGCGCAGCTCCGCGAGCATTCCCGCCGTATCGTCGCTGCAGTCGATCTCGTCCGAGAAGCCCCAGACCCAGGTCGCCTCGCCCTGGCGCGCGATGAACACCGTGTCGTCGCTCACGAAGCCCCACCCGTCCCTGACCAGGGCCGCGGTCAGCGTCGACTTCCCGGCACCGCTCATGCCGGCCAGGAGCACGCCGCGACCTTCCCTGGCCACGCAGCCGGCGTGCAGGGGGAAGCGCCCTTACGCTTCATCACCTCCATCAAGCGGGATGGTGAAGAAGGGATAGGCGGCGAGGACGTTCCCCGGGCCGTCGCTGAGCACCGCGGACTGCACCAGCCCGGCGGCCGGGCTGCAGAGCATGCGGAAGTAGCCGGGGTAGTCGATAAACAGCTGGTCCGGCTCCTCGAAGTAGATGAGCTGACCGCCGAACATGTCGTACACGGGCCGACCGGGCCCGTCCGGGGACGCGGCGAAACCATCAGCTCCGCCCGCCCGGATATCGAAAACCACCGAGGCAGCCTCGGCCGCCGGGCTGCGCAGGAAACGCATCCGCGAACCGATGAGGGCCGCCACCTCTGCCGTCGCGCTGACCTCGATCTCGCACGCCGCACAGCGAGTAGGTGTCCGCGGTCCGCACGGCGGGGCCCGGGGGGACGTTCATAGCGCAGGGCTCGCGCTGATCAGCCCGCGGGACGACAGGCGGGCCAGCTCGGTGTACGCGCGCCGGGGATCCACCGCTTCGAGCACGGGCTCCCCGTCCAGGACCAGCCAGCAGTGTCCCGCCGGATCGGGGCCGCGCACCGGGCCCATGCCGAAGCACAAGGCGACGTCGAGGCCGGCCCGCCGCAAGATGTAATAACCGGTGATGCCCCTGGTGAGGCACCCGGGGCGGACGAGCGGCCGGCCCCAGCGGATCACCTGGTCCACCCGGCGGCCAAGGACCTCGACCACCTGGCCGGGGTCGGCCGAGGGCGAGCGGGAAGAGCGGGGTGAGGGCTCAAGGCAGCGCTGCAGACGGGGCAGGTCCAACCGAGCCAGGAACGGGGCGGCCGCGGCCACCGCCGCGACACCCAGCAACGAGACGCCATGGCGACTGTCCGGCCGCCCTCCGGTTACAGCCAGGCTACGTCTCGACGAGCTTCTCATTCTGGAGCTCGTCGAGAATCTCGCGGGCATCGGCCGTGGCCACGTCCTCGGCCACGTCGAACTCGCCGCAGATGACCGAGACGATCTCGGCGGTCGACCTCGTGCCATCGCAGAGCTCCCAGATGCGGCTGCCCACGGGATTGAGGGAGAAGTACTCGCCGCTTTCGATATCGAGGAGCACGGCCTCACCGTCGGCGACCTGGGCAGCGACGCCTTCTCGCCGCTTCGGGAAGGCCGCGGGCTCGCGCGGCGCGGCCAAGGGCCGGGTCGTGGTCACCGGTAGTCATCGGCTACCCGCCCACGGAACCCGGCCCCGGACCTTGCGGCTAGGCTCTACCACCACCAGTGGTGGCCGCCGCTGCCCCAGAGTACTTCGTGAGCTCCCGGAGCAAACCTAGACGCCTTGAGCACTGGCTTTTGATAAGCGCGCTTGGTCATGTCTTCCAAACCGCCTTCCGTACAAATAGCATCCATGACATCAGCTATATAGCAGCTGAACAGTAAAGATCGCGTGCCGGATTCGTTTGATACATCCGCAGGGAGCAACGTTTGTTTCTATAAGGTAACTTTCGGGCCTCAGTTAACCAGCGGCGTGGAGCCCGAGTAGACGGCGATGCTGGAGTGACAACGCGGTCGACGCTTGCGCCGCAGTGGCTCGGCGGGCCGGTGAGCGTTGACAACGCTCGGCTGGTCAGCAGATCGAAGGTGAGCGCGCAGGCCAGCGCGACCCCGGTGCCGACCGCGGCTCCAGCCAGGGCTTCGGTGAAGGTATGTGCTCCCCAGGCGATCATCGTGACGGTGACGGTGGTCGCGAGCGCTAGGGCCATGAACGTCAGCAGCAACCTGACGGCCGCTGGGACTCGTCGGCGCGGTGGCTTGGCAAGCAGCACCGCGCAGACCACCGCCAGCGCGAACATGCTGGTGGCATGCCCGCTAGGGAACCCTGCGTCTAGCGGCCGTCCGATGTAGGGCTTGAGCACGTACTCGGTGAGGCCGCTGGCGGCAGGCGCCGCGACCGCCGCCAGCACCGCTCCGGACCACCTCCGGGTCGCTACGCACGCTACGACCAGGGCCAAGGTCATCAGCGCCGCCGGTCCGAGCGTGCCGAGGTCGGATATCCCCTGGCGCAGTGTGGAATATGGCCAGGCGTTCATGATCGGCGGGTCGATTGCCGAATCGAGCCATCCTGGGTGGCCGCGGCCAACGAAATGCACAGCGAGAACTACCGGCAGCGCCACGCAGCCTGCCAGGAGCACGGCCGCTAGCAGACGAAGCCGCGCCGACAGCAATGGCTCCAGCACCGGCGCGGGCCAGGAAGCGCGCCGCAAGGTCGTCAGCTGCACCAGCCCATGGTACGTACCGACGCAACGGCACGAAAATTATCCCGGGATCGCCCGGTACTGCTAAGTCGACCCGGGTCTTGGAGTCCGCTGCCTGCGCGGCCGTGCGTCGCCGTCCGCAGGGCCCGGCTCGGGGGTGATCTTGCGGAACTGCTTGTTCATCGAGCGGAGCAGGAAGACCAGGGCGACGCCCATCGCGGCCACGACCAGGAAGCCCAGGACGCCGGGCTCCACGTCATTGCTGGACTGGAGGACGCGGCGGCGGCCGCGAGCGCGGCGAGGGTCATAGGCTCACAGTCTCCTGGATGCCGGCGAACAGGTCATCTTCGGGCAGCTCGGTATCGACAACTGACCTAGCCAGATGATAGTCCTCCGTCGGCCACGCGGCCTGCTGCACCTCCAGCGGGCAGGAGAACCAGAAGCCGTTCGGGTCGACCTGGGTGGCGTGCGCCTTGAGCGCCTCGTCCCGGACCGCGAAGAAGTCACCGCACGGCACCCGGGTAGTGATCTCGAGCTCTTTCCAGTCGTCACCGCGCCGCTTCGAGCGCTCCTCGAAGATCTTGGCGTACGGCGACTCCAGCCCGCGGCGGAGCATCTCCTCGTGCATCGCGATGTACTTCGCGCCGTGGAACGAGACGAAGTAGTAGAGCTTGAGCGGCTGCCAGGGCTCACCGCAGTCGGGGTACGCGTCCGGGTCCGCGGCCGCCTCGAAGGCCGCCACGCTGACCTTGTGCGTCATCACGTGGTCGGGGTGCGGGTAGCCGCCGTTCTCGTCATAGGTGAGCATCACGTGCGGGCGGAACTCCCGGATCGCGCGCACCAGCGGCGCGGTCGCCTCGGCGAGCGGGGTGAGCGCGAAGCAGCCGTCCGGCAGCGGCGGCTTGGGGTCGCCCTCGGGCAGGCCGGAATCGACGAACCCGAGGAAGCTCTGCTGGACCCCGAGGATCTCCCGGGCCCGGGCCATCTCCTCGCGCCGGATCCGGGCCATGTCCGCCTTGACCTCGGGCCGCTCCATGGCCGGGTTCAAGATGTCGCCGCGTTCCCCGCCGGTCAGCGTGCACACCAGCACCTGCGCGCCCTCGCCGACGTAACGCGCCATGGTGGCCGCGCCCTTGCTCGACTCGTCGTCCGGATGGGCGTGCACGGCCATGAGCCGGAGCTGGCTTCGCAACAGCGATCTCCCTCGTGGAAAAAACCCTCGGTGGCGCAAACACCCGTTTACCAGGCCGACATTCCCAGTCCACCGGGCTTGGTAAGATTCCGCATTTGACTAGATCGCTCTAGTCACCGACGCTAGTTAGCCTCAGCAGATTACCCCCGAGGACCGACGAGGGTCCCGCGGACATGCCAGTCCTGCGCAGCGCCAAGGAGTGACCCGTGACCGAGACGCGTGAAGAAACCGTCACCTGGCTGACCCAAGAGGCGTACGACCGGCTCAAGGCCGAGCTCGACCACCTCTCCGGACCGGGGCGCATCGATATCGCGAAGAAGATCGAAGCGGCCCGGGACGAGGGCGACCTGCGCGAGAACGGCGGTTACCACGCGGCCAAGGACGAGCAGGGCCAGATCGAGGCGCGCATCATCGTTCTCCAGCACATCCTGGAGAACGCCCGGGTGGGCGCCCCGGCGCGCACCGACGGCGTGGTCGGCCCGGGCATGACGGTGACCATCCGGTTCGTCAAGGACGAGGACGAGGTGACGTTCCTGCTCGCCTCGCGCGAGGAGAGCGGGTCGCCGATCGACGTCTACTCGCCCCGCTCGCCGCTCGGCGCCGCGATCATGGGCAAGAAGGTCGGCGAGCGCGCCACCTACTCCCTGCCGAACGGCCGCGCCAACACGGTCGAGATCCTGGAGGCCGTCCCGTACGTCGGGGCGTAAAGACCTTTTTATGCCGAACGGGCAGTGGTATCAGCTACCACTGCCCGTTCCGCTACTCCGGGTGCCGCCGCCGCTCTACTTTTCCCCCAGGCCCACCCTAGGACACGAGCTCGGCCTGCTGGCTGGCGGTCTCGCCGGCTTCCGGCGGCGCGATCCGGCCGCGCAGCGGGACCTCCTTGATGAACAGGGCCAGCACGAAGATCAGCACCGCGGCCGGCAGGGCCCAGATGAACACGGACTGCACGGCGTGCGCGATGGCGAAGAACACGTCGTGCTTGACCTGCGCGGGCAGCGAGTTGACCGTGGCCGGGTCGAGCTGGCCGCCGCTGGCAGCTGATGTGCACGCCGGTGCCCGCCGCGCTGGCCAGCGACTCGGTCAGCTTCCTGGCGAACACCGCGCCGAACGCGGCCACCCCGAGCGACCCGCCGATCTGCTGGAAGAACATCCGGGCGCTGCTGGCCACGCCCATGTCCCGCTGCTGCACGCTGTTCTGCGCGATCAGCGAGACCATCTGCATCAGGAAGCCCATGCCCAGGCCCAGGACCACGTAGAACAGCGCCGAGGTCAGCCGGGTGGTGCCGATGCCCAGGTTGGTCAGCAGGAACATGCCCAGGCCCATGATGGCGCCGCCCAGGATCGGGAAGATCCGGTACCGCCCGGTCCTGGTCGTCACCTGGCCGGCCACGATCGAGGTGACGGTCACGCCGAGCATCATCGGCGTCAGGGCCAGCCCGCTGATGGTGGGCGACTCGCCCTGGACGGTCTGCTGGTACAGCGGCAGGAACGTCATCGCGCCGAACATGGCCAGGCCGGTCAGGAAGGTCAGCGCCATGGTGAGCGAGAAGTTCCGGTTCTTGAACACGTGCAGCGGCAGGATCGGCTCGGCCACCCGCAGCTCGACCACGCAGAACCCGGCGAGGGCGGCCACCGCGAGCAGGCCGAGGCCGATGATCTTGGCCGAGGCCCACGGGTACTCGGTGCCGCCCCAGGTGGCCAGGAGGACGAGCGCGGTCGCGGCCATGGCGAGCAGCACGCCGCCGACGTAGTCGACCCGGTGGCTGACCCGCTTGGCGGGCAGGTGCAGCGTGGTGATGATGTAGACCAGTGCCGCCCCGCCGACCGGAATGTTGATGTAGAAGATCCAGCGCCAGGAGAACGTGGTGGTGATGAACCCGCCGGCCAGCGGGCCGGCGATGGTGGCCAGCATCATCACGACCATCATGTAGCTCATGTAGCGCCCGCGCTCGCGCGGCGCCACGATGTCGCCCAGCGTGGCCATCGCGCCGACCATCAGCCCGCCGGCGCCCAGCCCCTGGATGGCCCGGAAGGCGATCAGCTGGTCCATCGACTGGGACAGGCCGGACAGCGCCGACCCGGCCAGGAAGATGATGATCGCGAAGATGAAGAGCTTCTTCCGCCCGTACATGTCGCCGAGCTTGCCGTAGAACGGCGTGGTGACCAGGGACGCGAGGATGTAGGCGGTGACCACCCAGGACAGGTGCGTCACCCCGCCGAGATCGCCGACGATCCGCGGCAGCGCGGTGCTCACGATCAGGTTGTCGAGCATGGCCAGCAGGATCGCGAGCAGCAGCCCGGGCAGGACGATCATCACCTCGCGCGGCGCGAGGAACTGCCCGCCCTGCTCATTACTGGGCCCGTCACCGGCAGCCACGGCCCCCGCGCCGCCCTGCCCGTTCACGCCAGGCCCTGATGTTTCCGACACGTGCGTTCTCCCTCGTCCCTCGCCGCTGCTTTCCCGTCCGCGTCCGGCTGCTCTGCTCGTCCGCTTGCGCCGCCTTCTCGTCGCTCCTCGTCGCTCCTCAGTCCAGGCAGCGCCGGCGCCTCTCGCGGGTGTCCCGTCCGCGATGGATCGGGCCACACTACTTACCGGCCGGCAAGTTATTATGCTAGGCTGCCTGCTAACCGGCCGTCAAGTAATTAGGGGCCAGCTCCGCGAAGGAGTGCGAAACGGATATGCACGACGCGGGAACCGCTCCGCGTAGAGACACCCGGGCGCAGGCGCAGCAGGTCGCGCTCGAGTTGTTCGCCGAGCAGGGCTACGAGAAGACCTCGCTGCGCGAGATCGCCGAGCGGCTGGGCGTGACCAAGGCGGCGCTGTACTACCACTTCAAGTCCAAGGAAGACATCGTCCACAGCTTCACCGACGATTACTTCGCCGCGATCGACGACCTCGTGGACTGGGGCAAGCAGCAGCCGCAGACCGAGGAGACCCGGCACGAGATCCTGGATCGCTACGTCGGGATCGTGCTCGGCGGCGGTGAGGTGTTCCGCTTCCTGGAGCAGAACCGGGCCGCGGTGCAGACCATGGAGGCGGGCAAGGACCGGTTCGCGCGGTTCCGCGGCCGGCTCGACGCGCTGGTCGACCTGCTTGCCGGTCCCGACGCGCCGCTGCGCGAGCGGGTCCGCGCCACCGCCGCCACGCTTACGGTCGGCGCGACCTGCCACGTCTACCTGCAGCAGGTCGACGACCCGGACAAGCTACGGGCCGTCATCCTGGAGATCGCCACCGACCTGCTCCGCTAGTCCCGCGCTCGGTGCTGGTTCCGCCTCCTGGCGGGCGAGGTCGAGGTGGTGCCGCGAGGCCACGGTTCTGGGATCGTCCGGGCCGAGCAGCCGCTCGCAGGCGGCCACGTTCTGCTCGAACAAGGGGATCGCCTCGGCCGGCTGGCCCGCCGCCCGGTAGACGCTGGCGAGGTTGTTCCGCGAGGCCAGCGTGTTGGGATGGTCGGCACCAAGCAGTTCCTCCCGGGCCGCGAGAGTCTGCTGGGCCAGCGGGATCGCGTCGACGGCCCGGCCCGCGTCCCGGTAGGCCGCGGCCAGGCTGGTCCGCGAGTGCAGCGTGTCGGGATGATCCGGGCCCAGCAGCCGCTCCCGGACGGCCAGGGTCAGCCGGAACAGCAGGACCGCCTCGCTGTCCCGGCCCGCGTCCTGGTAGGCGGCCGCGAGTTTGTTCTGCGAGGTCAGGGTGTCGGGATGATCCGGGCCAAGCGTCCGCTCCCGGTCGACCAGGGTCCGCTCGAACAGCGGGATCGCATCGCCTACCAGGCCCGCGCTCTGATACGCGGCGGCCAGGCTGTCGCGAGCGCGCAGCGTGTCGGGGTGGCCAGGACCCAGCGCCCGCTCAATATCCGCGGTCAGCGGCTTGGCCGCCGCGAGGGCCTGCGGCATGCTGTCGCCCAGCTCGGTCAGGTAGCGCAGCGCCAGCGACCGGAGCCGCATCAGCGTCGCGGGCAGCTTCTCGCCGGGGTCATCGGCAAGCGTCCCCGCGTTGGAAAGCAGCGCCGTGATCTGGCCGAGCAGTTCCCCGGCCGCCGCATGATCGCCCGGCCTGACGAGTTCCTCGGCGGACATTTCCAGGGCTGAGGCGGCCGCCCGGCACGCCGTCACGAGGCGCTCCCGCCGGGCCAGTTCCTGGTGGACTACTCGCGCCACGAGGCAGTACACGCTGACGGTCTGGCCGTCACGGCTGAAACCCAGCAATGACCGTTCGTTCAGCTGGTCCAGCGCCCGGTCCACCATGGACGCCGCCACCCGGCGTCCGCCGCCGAGCAGCGTGCCGTCCTGCCCGGCGGCCCGCAGCAGGTCGCGACGGACCGCGGCCGGCGACAGCATGGCCATGATCTCCATGATTCCGGCGGCCACGCCGAGCGGGTCAGCAGCCCGGGCGGCCTCCAGGGACAGCAGCACGACCTCCGCCGCGCCGGGCGGGTACCGCTGTTCCGCCCCGTCCTCGTCCCGGACCAGGTGATCCTCGGCCCGCAGCGCCCGCAACCTGGCCAGGTAGGCCTCGTATCCCAGGTGCTGCCCGGCGATCACCGCGGCGGCCTGATCCAGGGCCAGCGGCAGGTGCCCCAGTTCGGCGGCGACCGCCGAGGCGCCGGCCTGGTCGGCCAGGCCGGTCCGCCCGTCCAGCAAGGCCACTGCCTCTTCGGCGCTGAACACCCCGACCGGGACGCTTGTCCCCCATCCCCCCGCCCGCTCCCGGTCTCCGATGATCAGCACCCGGGCCGCGCCGACGGCCGGCAGGAACGGCCGGAGCAGACCAAGGTCCTGTCCGTCATCGAGCACCAGCAGGCAACGGCTCCCGTCGGCCTCCAGCGAGCGCCGGAGCGCTTGCGCCGCGTCGGCGGCGCTCTGCCGGGTCCCGCCGTCAGACCGGGTGGTGGCTTCGGTCACGGCGGCCAGGCCCGCCAGCAGGCTCTCTCTGTCCTGAGCGTTGATCCATGCGATCAGCCGCCAGCCGCCCGCCAGCCGAGCCCGCGCATACGCGGCCGCCAGCTGGGTCTTGCCCACGCCCCGGGCCCCGGTGAGCACCACCACCGGCGGCTCCTGGCTGGCCTGGTTCAGTTTCGCGAGCAGGGCGGGCCGAGGCTGGAAACCGGGCCGCTGAGCCGGGATATCACCCACGACAACCTGGTCACTCGCCGTCGTCCGCGCAGACGGTTCCACGGCATACGGCTCCCCGGTACCAGCCGCACGCTGTTCAATGACCGTCTGCTCCACTATCAGGCCCTCAATAGGATTCCAGGCTCTCCGCAGCCAACTGCCGTGACTCCGCGGTTACCGACATCTACATACCCCCTTCAGTCGGGCTAAACAGCGTCACCTGCTCTTACCAACTCATAACGGGCGGCGTCCAACCCCGTCACGACGCGTCACGCACCGTCATGAGGGGCAGCATGACCGGACCGTCGTGCCGGTAGAATTCTGTTAGCCCAGCCCTCTTGGCTTGCTCGCCGACAGATGGAAGGGGGGCCGGAGATGATGGGGGAGAACCTGCTCGTGCTGGCGGCCCTGGCCGGCCGGACGGTGGTCGATGCCGCGACCACCGACGGGTGGGAGACGGCGGAGCGCGCGTACGCCAAGCTGCTGGGCCGCGGGAACGCAAACCAGACCAAGCAAGCTGAGGTGTGGCTGGAGGAGACGCGCAAGCAGCTCGCTAGGGGCGACGGGGCGGATATGGAGTTGATCCGCACCGCCCTGGCGGGGCGATGGGCGGGGCGGTGGGCGGACCTGCTGGAGGAGGACCCGGACGCCGAGGCTGAGCTGCGCGCCCTGCTGCCTGCCGGAGGGCCAGCTGAGTCCGGCCTCGCGATGTCCGCCGATGGCGATGTGAGCACCTATGCGGCCGGTCCCGAGCATCCCGGCGCCTTGGCCTCGCGAAGCGAACTCGCCTACTCGGCCGGGCAGGCGGGGGACGCGGCCGCCGCGCGGGATCAGTTCGCCGCGCTGGTGCCGGTCGCCGAGCGCGTCCTCGGCCCCGAGCACCCCGACACCCTGGCCGCCCGCGCCAGCCTGGCCTACTGGACCGGGCAGGCGGGCGACGCGGCCGGCGCCCGAGCGCAGTTCGCCGCGCTGCTGCCGGTCGCCGAGCGCGTGCTCGGCCCCGAGCATCCGGACACCTTGACCAACCGCCACAACCTGGCGAACTTCGCGGGCTACGCCGGCGACGCGGCAGGCGCCCGGGACCAGTTCGCCATACTGCTTCGCGTCCGCGAGCGCGTCTTCGGCGCGGACTCCCCCGATACCCTGGTGGCCAGGTTCAACCTGGCCTACTGGACCGGGCGCGCCGGGGATGCGACCGCTGCCCGGGACCAGTTCGCCGCGCTGCTTCCGGTCCGCACCCGCCTGTATGGCCTGGACCACCCGGAGACCTTGGCCACGCGGGAGGAACTCGCGTACTGGACCGGGTGCGCCGGGGCGGCCGCCGCCGCCCGGGACCAGTTCGCCGCGCTGCTGCCGTCCTACGAGCGGATCCTCGGCCCAGAGCACGCCGACACCCTGGCCGTCTGGTATCAGCTGGCCCACTGGACGGCGCTAGCGGGGGACGAGGCTGGCGCGCAGGACTAGGGCCCGGGACTAGTTAGCCAGCCAGCGTGCCGGGCCGTCGCCGGCGTCAAGCCGTCGGCGACGGGGAGGGCGAGGACGAGGGTGAGGACGAAGCCGACGGCGAGGGTGATGCCGACTTCGACGGCGAGGGCGACTTCGACGGCGAGGGCGACTTCGAGGGCTTAGGCGAGGGTGATTTCGACGCCGTGAGCGAGGGCGGCGGCTGGAATTGGGACGGCACGGAGGCTGAGGGCTGAGTAAGGACCGCGGACGGCCTCGCCGTGGCGGACCTGCGGGCGGCCGCCGTGGTCGGGGCGGCCGTAGGACTCACCGAGATCCCGGCGCCGACCGGAGCGCCCTGGGCGTGCGTGGCCGGGGAGCCGGCTGGCGGGCCCGTCTGGGCGTGTGCGGCGCGGGGGCCGGCGAAGGTGAGCAGCGTGACCGTCACGGCCGCCGCGACCCACAGCACGACAGCCGCGGTGGCGATCGCCGCCCCGGGATGGGCCCGGATGCTGGCCCAGCTCGCCCGCCTGGCCGTCTGCGAGAATAGCGCGACCCAGGTCGATTCCGCGCGCCGGACCACCCGCCGGCGGTAAGCCATCGCGTCCTCAGCGGTGGAGGAGCACAGGTTCAGGACCTTCTCGCGCAGTTCCGGGGGAAGCGGGGGCAGCGGCAGCAGAGCGCGGAGAACCGTCGGGCGCAGCACCCCGCGCGCCTGATTGACGCAGATCTGGCACTGCTCCATGTGCCAGGCGACCAGGTCGCGCGTTTGCTCGGTCAGCTGCCCGTCCCAGTCGGCCAGCAATTCCCCCATCACCGGGCAGGCCTGTCGCCCGGCCAGCGCGGTGCGCAGCGCGGCGAGCGATTTCTCTAGCCGACCGCGGGTACGTGCGGACAGGGCCTGCGCCTTGCTGACGGGCAGGCCGAGCGCGACGGCCAGATCGTTGTCGAACAGCTCATGCCTGAAGTTCAGCTCGACAACCTCACGTTCGCGAGGTTTCATGTCGGCCAGGACGGAGCGGATCAGCTCCCCCAGTTCGGCCTGCCCAAGGTAACCGCCGAAGTCGCCCATGCCGTCTGCCGCGCCGACGGTGGCGCTGATCACGCGGAATTGCATCGTCGCATCGCCCAGCGCGCCGACCACGCTGAACTGCACCGTCGCGTCGTCTAGGTCGCCGAGGTCAC
The DNA here is from genome assembly GCA_963822765.1 of uncultured Actinomycetes bacterium. Classification (GTDB taxonomy): domain Bacteria; phylum Actinomycetota; class Actinomycetes; order Streptosporangiales; family Streptosporangiaceae; genus Palsa-504. Next base: position 452,698 of record CAWGJL010000007.1, read on the forward strand.
GGAATGCCGCGGCCGGCCCGCTGTCCGCGCTGAACTGCACCGTCGGGTCGCCCAGGTCGCGTAGCGCGTCGCCGGACTCCCTGACCGCGCGGAACTGCGTCGTCGCGTCGGTCAGGTCGGGAGGCGGGGGGGCCGGCGGGCGGAGGGGGGTAAACCGCACCGTGACACTGTCCGGGCCGCCGATCGCGCCAGCCGGCGCGGCCGGCTGGCTAGCCTCGGCCGGCTGATCCCGGCCGGCCTGCTGGTTCGCCGCGCCGGCCTCATCGCTGAGCCGCCGGCCGAGGCCGGACCCGGCGCCGGCAGTCGTTGCGGGCCAGCGCGAACAGCCACGGGCGCAGCTTTTCAGGCGCGGGCAGCTCGCCCAGAACAGCGGCGGCGAGGACGAACGTGTCCTGCACAGACTCGGCCGCGGCCGCCGCGTCGTGCAGCATCCAATGGCAGTAGCCGTACAGGCCGGCCGCGTACCGGTCGTAGGCCATGGCGATGCCCGCCGGGTCTGCCGCCGCGATCGCCGCGATCGCCTCGTGGTCGTGCTCGGCGTCGGTGAGCGGCGCGCCCAGGGTCCGGCCAGGCGATGAAGGGCCGGGCAGCTTGGCCCGCGGGCCCGCGAAGTGGTCCGGGCGGACCGGTCTGGCCGGGTCGGCGGGAGGCCGCCGGACGCCGGACGGAAGCACCGACCGGGCCGGGCTGGCGGGAGGCCGCCGGACGTCGACCGGCTGCGTCTTCGCGGCGGCATCGGCAGGTGCCTGATTCCGTGAGGTCTGGGGGTAATCGGAGCGCAGGACTCGCGGCCGGACGGCCGGGGTCTGCTCGAGCAGCGGGACCGCGTCGGCCGCCCGGCCCGTGTCCTGGTAGGCCTTGGCCAGGTTCCGGCGTGAGGTCAGGGTATCGGGGTGGTCGGGACCCAGGACTCGTTCCCGGCTGGCCAGGGTCTGCTCGAGCAGCGGGACCGCGTCGGCCGCCCGGCCCGCGGCCAGATAAGCGGCGGCGAGGTTGCCCAGGGAGGTCAGGGTGCCGGGGTGGTCGACGCCCAGCACCCGCTCTCGTTCGGCCAGGTTCAGCTCGTACAACTGGATCGCCTCGGCGACCCGGTCCGCGTCCTGGTAGGCACTGGCCAGGTTGTTCTGCAAAGTCAGGGTGTCAGGATGGTCCGGGCCCAACTGGCTTACGTGTACGGCCAGGGCCTGCTCGAACAGCGGGACCGCGTCGGCGACCCGGTCCGCCGCTAGGTAAGCAGCAGCTAGGCTGTTGCGCGCGTTCAAGGTGTCCGGATGGCCAGGACCAAGCAGCCGCTCGAGGTCCGCAGTCAGCGGCTCACCGACCGCGATGGCCTGCGGGGCGCTATCGCCCAGCTCGACCAGGTGATAAAGCGAGATGACCCGGAGCCGCAGCAGGATCTCGGCTAGCTCCTCGTCGACCCCCTCCGCGAGCTCGGCCATGTGGTCCAGCAGCGCCGTCACCTGCTGGGGGATGCGTCTGACGGCCGCACGGTCCTGCGGCCCGGCCACCGCGATAGCGTGCGCTTCCAGCACAGATGCGGCGACCCAGCACACCGCGCCGAGCCGCTCGCCGGCGGGCCAGCCCGTCACGGACCACCTGCGCCACCAGGCGGTGCACCATGACGGTCTGGCCGTCCAGGCTGAAGGTCAGAAGTGACTGGTCGCTCAGCCACTCCAGCACCTGATCCACAACATCGGCCGTTATCCGGCGCCCGCCGCCGACCAGTACGCCCGCCCGCCCGGCGACGTGCAGTACCTCGCGGCGAACCCCGGCCGCCGACAGTACCGCCATGATCGACATGACCCGGGAACACGTACCAGTCTTGTCGGCCGCCCGGATCGCCGCCAGGGACAGCAGGACGGCCCGCGCCACGCCGTGCGGGTACCGCTGGCTGTCGTCTCCTTCCAGGGATATCTCGGCCGTCACCGTCTGCAGCCGGTCCAGGTACCTCGCATACCCATGGCGCTCGCCCCTGATCAACGGCGCAGCCAGAGCCAGCGCGAGCGGCAGGTGCCCCAGCACGGCCGCTACCTCAGCCGCCCCCGCCTCATCGTCCAGGCCGGTCCGGCTACGCAGGAACGACAGGGCCTCATCGGCGCCGAAGACGTCCGCCACGACCGCGGTGGTCAGGTTCTGGTCCGTGTGCCGGGTGCTGACGATCAGGACCTGCGCCGTACCCTCGGCCGGGACAAACGGCGACAGCGCGTCAGGATCGGCCACGTCGTCGAACACCAGCAGGCAACGGTCGCCGTCGGTCTCCAGCAGGTGCCGCACCGCCTGGCCCGCATCGGCGATGGCCCGCCCGGAGTCGTCCTCGGTCAGTCCCGCGGCCTCAGCCACCGCGGCCAGTCCGGCCTGCATGGTACCGATGTCCGCGGCGTTGACCCAGGCCACCAGCCGCCAGCCGGCCGCCAGCTTCGCCCGCGCGTACGCGGCCGCCAGCTGCGTCGCCCCCCGGCCCTGCAGCCCGGTCGTCGTGTGGATCACCGATACGCGAGCACCGGCGCGGTCCAGCCTCGCGAGCACGCTGGCCCGAGGCTGGAAGCCAGGCGGCTCCGACCGGGATATCGCCGACCACGACCTGGTGACTCAGTACCTCGGGGTCACGCGGGGCAGCGTCGAAGTCCGGCTCGGCGGCCACGTCCTGCTGGACGCCGTCAACGATCTGTTTCACCACCCGCTCCCAGCCCGTGCCGACGATTACCAGAACTTCGTCAGCCACCGCCGTGATGCGGCGATGGCAAAAAATCAACATACCCGCCCCAGCCGCCCTGACCCGGCCGCAGTCACCAGGGTAGCCGATGGAAAGCTGCGCCTGGCCTGCGCTGATCCGGCGCAGGTCAGCACGCTGGGCCGCTGTCCGACGCGGCGGCGCGGACCAGGTGCAGGATCCGGTAGGGGACCTGGGTGGCGAGGGAGATCACGGTGGCGGAGCGGACCACGCCTTCGGTGGAGACGATCGCGTCGAGGACGCGCTGCAGGTCGGCGTTGGTCCGGGCGACCACCCGGCAGAGCATGTCGCCCGGGCCGGTGATGGTGTGCACCTCCAGCACCTCGGGGATCGCGGCCAGCCGTTCCGCCACCGGATCATGCCCGCCGACCTGGCGGATCTCGAGCGTGATGAACGCGGTGACCTCGTAGCCGAGCGCGGCCGGATCCACGTCAGGTCCGTACCGGTGATCACCCCGCGGTCCTGCAGGCGGTCCAGGCGCGCCTGGACCGTGCCGCGGGCCACGCCGAGCCGCCGGGAGGCCTCGAGCACGCCGACCCTCGGCTCGGCGGCGAGCAGTTCGATGAGCGCGGCGTCCAGCCGGTCGATAGCCCCGGGAACAGTGGTGGTCATGCTGTACAGAGATACCACGTTCCGTTCGGTATAAATAGGCAAACTGACCAGTGAACTCGCACTTGGTTGCGCAGTTTGACGTCAGGTCCGCATGCTAGCGGCATGACCACGCCAGCGCAGGACAGCTTCCCCATCATCGGCATGGACGCCGTGGTCTTCGCGGTCGGGAACGCGAAGCAGGCGGCGCACTACTACTCCACGGCGTTCGGCATGCGGCGGGTCGCTTACCGCGGGCCGGAGACCGGGTCCCCGGACGAGGCGGCGCACGTCCTGGTCTCGGGCGGCGCGCGGTTCGTGTTCCGCGGCCCGGCCCGGCCGGGGACGGCGCTCGGCGAGCGGGTCGCCGCGCACGGCGACGGGGTGGCGGACCTGGCCCTGGAGGTCAGCTCGGCCGAAGAGGCCTACGACTACGCGGTGGCGCACGGCGCCCGCGGGCTCGAGGCGCCGCACCTGCTCGAGGACGAGTCGGGCAAGGTGATCGTGGCCGCCATCGCGACCTACGGCGACACCCGGCACACGCTGGTCGAGCGGTCCGGGTACTCGGGCCCCTACCTGCCCGGCTACCTGCCCGCGCCGCCCGTCGTGGCGCCGGGCGAGCGCGGCTTCTTCACCGAGATCGACCACTGCGTGGGCAACGTCGAGCTGGGCAAGATGGACGAATGGGTGGACTTCTACCACCGGGTCATGGGCTTCACCAACATGAAGGAGTTCGTCGGCGACGACATCGCCACCGAGTACTCCGCGCTGATGAGCAAGGTGGTCGCGGACGGGTCCCGGAAGGTGAAGTTCCCGCTGAACGAGCCCGCGGCCGGCAAGCGCAAGTCGCAGATCGACGAGTACCTGGAGTTCTTCGGCGGCCCGGGCGTCCAGCACATCGCGCTGGCCACCGACGACATCGTGGCCAGTGTCCGGGCCATGAAGGCCGCGGGGGTGGAGTTCCTGACCACCCCGGGCAGCTACTACGACGAGCTCGGCGGGTGGGTCGGCCAGACCCGGGTGCCGCTGGACGAGCTGCGAGCGCTCGGGATCCTCGCCGACCGGGACGAGGACGGCTACCTGCTGCAGATCTTCACCCAGCCGGTGCAGGACCGGCCCACGGTGTTCTTCGAGCTGATCGAGCGGCACGGGTCACAGGGCTTCGGCAAGGGGAACTTCAAGGCGCTGTTCGAGGCGATCGAGCGGGAGCAGGCCCGGCGCGGCAACCTGTAACCCGTTCCGGCCGCTCAGGTGTGGGAAAGCAAGCCGAGCGGGCTGGGCTGGGCGAACACCACCCGCACGACCGGCTGGCCCGCTTCCTGCAGCACCGACATGTTGCCCGCGAACGGCACCAGCTGAGTCCCGACGAAACTGGTCAGCCAGCGCAGGTAGCTGACGTCGGACATGTTCGCGGCCCGGCCGGAACCGGACAGTTCGGCCGAGCAGAGCGGGACGCCCGGGCCCGCGCCCGGAGCGGGATCGCCGAAGGCCAGGATCTGGATCGGGTGTACCGCGGCGAGCGCCGGGAGCATGATCAGCAGCCGGGCATCGACCGCTCCCGCCGCGAGCTGTGCCTGGGCCCCGGCCGAGGCCTGGATGTGCTTGTTGGCCAGCAGCTGAGCCCCGGCTGCCTTCCGGTCCGCCGCGTCCTGGCGCAACGCCGTCAGGTACGCCGTGGGCCCGTCCTGCGCCACGACCTGCACGCTCACCTGACCCGCCCCCGAGCCGAAGCCGGCGATGACCGACGGCGCGTACACGCTGTCCATGCGGCTGCCGAACTGGCTGCGGACCGCGGGCGTGACCACGACCACCTGGGCGCCCAGCGGGCTCGTGGCGTCGGCCCGCAGCACCAGCAGGTTCGCGGCGGGCACCCCCTGAGCCTCGAGCGCCGAGCACATCAGCGGATCACAGGCCACGATCGTGCTGGAAGCGACCTGCTGTGCGACCCATACGGCGGCGAGCTGGGACGCAGCGCTGAGGGGCTGGCTCCCGGCCGAGCGCGAGGCCGCACCGTGGCCGGAGTGCCCGGCGTGCGGCCGGGTCAGAAAACCCGCCACCCCGCCGGCGGCTAGCGCGATCACGACCGCGGCCGCCAGGCCGAGAACGCGCCGCCGGTGCCGGGCCTTGGCGAGGGGAGCATCCGGCGGCTTCTCTTCAGCGGACGGAGCGGGCGGCTCCTCGGGGGGCGGCGCGGGTTCGGCTGCGTCCTGCGGCTCTGGCTCTGGCTCTGGCTCTGCGCTCGGGGGCAGGCGCAGGCTCGGGCGACGCTTGATCGACCGTTTCTGCAGCCGCTGCTGCGGGCTCCTCCCCATCGGCCGGAGCGGCGGCCGGCTCGACGACGGCCTGCGCCGCTGGGGGCTCCTCGGCGAGCGGAGCATCCGGCGGCTTCTCGGCGGCCGCCTCTTCCACGGTCGCTGCCGCGAGCGGTTCTTCGGCGAGCGGCGCGGGTTCGGCCACGTCCTGCGGCTCTGGCTCTGGCTCTGGCTCTTGGCTCGGGGGCAGGCACAGGCTCGGGCGACGCTTGATCGCCCGTTTCTGTAGCCGCTGCTGCGGGCTCCTCCCCATCGGCCGGAGCGACGGACGGCTCGACGACGGCCTGCGCCGCGGGCGGCTCCTCGGCGAGCGGCGTGGGTTCGGATGCGTCCTGCGGCACCTGCAGCTCTGGCTCTAGCTCGGGAACGGACACAGGCTCCGGGCGGCGCTTGATCGCCCGTTTCCGCAGCCGCCACCATGGAGCCGCCGGTAGCGGGGCCGCTGTCGAAAGCGGCTCCGCAGCGAGCCGCTCCGCGGGCGGGTGGCTCCGCAGTTACTACCGCCACGGGCGGCTCTTCGGCGGGCGGCGTGGGCTGGGATATTGCTTGCGGCGCGGGCGGCTCTAGCTCGGGTCCGGGGACCGGCGCGGACTCGGGCGGCGGTTGATCGCCCGTTTCCGCAGCCGCCGCGGCTGCGGGCGGCTCCTCCTCGGCCGGCTCTGCTGACAGCTTCTCCTCATCAGCCAGGGCAACGGGCGATTCCGGGATGGGCTCCGGGGCCGCGTCATCGGGCGACGGGGCGGCCGAGGACTCCATCGGGCCAGGGACCGGTTCTTCGGCCGGCTCCTGCTCGGCTGGCTGTTCTTCGGCCGGCTGCTGGCCGGCAGCGGGAGGCGGTCCGGCGGGCAGAACGAGCCGGACCGTCGCGTCGGTCTGGTCCGTCTCCTGCCGCGCGGCCTCCAGGTTGTCTCGCGCGGCCCGGACGTCAGGGTGGTCCGCGCCCAGCACAAGTTCCCACCCGGCCACGGTCTGCTCCAGCAGCGGGATGGCCTCGCTAACCCGGCCCGTGGCGCGGAAGGCGGCGGCCAGGCTGGCGCCCGAGGTCAGGGTGCTGGGATGGTCGGGGCCGAGCAGCCGCTCGCGGGCGGCCAGGGTCAGCTTGAACAGCAGGATCGCCTCGGCGTGCCGGCCGGCGTCGTGGTAGGCGGCGGCCAGGTTGTTCTGTGAGGTGAGGGTGTCCGGATGCTTCGGGCCGAGGATCCGCTCCCGGGCGACCAGGATGTCCTCGAACAACAGGATCGCCTCGGCGGGGCGACCCGCGGCCTGGTAGGCGGCGGCCAGGCTGTCCCGCGCGTTGAGCGTGTCGGGGTGCTGCGGCCCCAGCACCCGCTCGAGCTCGGCGGTCAGCGGCTCGCCGTCGTCGATGACCTGCGGCGCGCTGTTACCCCGCTCGATCAGCTGGTATAGCACCCGGGAGCGGAGCCGCAGCAGGACGACGGCCAGCTGCTCGTCCGACGTGGCCGCGGGCCCGGCGTTCTCCCGCAGCGCGGCGACCTGCTCGGGGATGTCCCTGGCCGCGGCCTCATCTGGTGACTCGGCCAGCACCTCGGCCTGTGCTTCCAGCGTCGAGGCGGCGGCCCGGCACACCGTGGTCAGCGGCGCCGCCCGGGCCAGCCCGGCCCGGACGAGCTGCGCCACCGGGACGGGCATGCTGACGGTCTGGCCGTCGGGGCTCAGGATCAGCAGCGACCGGTCGGCGAGCCGGGTCAGCGCCCGGTCCACTTCGTCCGCGGGCACCCGCCGGTCACGGACCAGGACGCCCGTCTGCCCGGCAGCGTGCAGCAGCGCACGGCGTACCCCGCCTGCCGCCAGCACGGCCACGATATCCAGCACGGCGGTATGCAGGCCCGCATGATCGGCCGCCCGGGCCGCGTCCAGGGACCGCTGGACCGCCGTCTCACCCAGGGAGAAACCGTCCGCTGGCTCGCGCGGGGCATCACGCGCGAGTACCTGGTCACTGGACACAGGCCCCCACCCGCCTCCCCAATCGGGGGTGGACAAAGTAACCAAAGTAACCACTGTGACATAGCGATTACATAACCAAACATACCGTTCCGGGCCGGGCTAAACGTGTGGTTCTGGACGATTGCGGCTGACGGCGCGGTTACGACCGCAGCTTGGCCATCGCCCGCCGCAGCCAGCCCAGGACGAACTTCAGGTCACCATCGTCGAGGAAGTACGCGACGACGCCGAAGGCGATGATCGCGCAGGCGGCCGCGGGAACCGCTACGACGAGGGCTACCAGCTTGTGATGCAGGGGTACCACCAGGCTGACGGCCAGGCCCACCGCGGAGCCTGCCGCGCAGGCGGCCAGGCCGGCCAGCGCGGCGTGGCGGGTCCCTTGCACGGCCGCGGGGCCGCAGATCCTGCGGGTGACGAAGACCAGCGGAATGGCCACCACGGTCTGACCGATCGTGGTACCGAGGGCGAGCATGGCGACCACCAGCCGGGAGGACGCCAGCTCGACCAGCACCACGTCGGCCACGATCACGATCACCCAGCTTCCGGCCAGCGCCGCGGCGGCGATCTTGAGCCGCCCGATGACGAACATCACCCGGGTCAGGTTCGCGATCACCGCGGCGCCCGCGACCCCCGGCGCGTACAGCACGAACCCCCAGGTCAGCTGCGAGACCTGATCGGGCTGCTTGGCCAGCACGTGCGCGGCGGGAACGGCGATCGCCACGATCACCGCCGTGCCCAGCCATGACATGAGCAGGACCGCCCGCGTCGATCCGGCGCTGGTCCGGTCGAAGTCCGTCCCCTCCCGGGCGGACAGCACCGGGAACGCGCTGACCACGATGGACAGGGCCAAGATGGCGGAGATCGTGTTGAACACCTGCGAGGCGTAGTTGGACAAGACGATCGCGCCGGTGTCGCCGCGGCCGTTGGCCAGGGCAATGGTCACCAGGCTGGCCACGTCGATGACGACGAGCTCGATAACACCGACCAGCGCCAGGCCGCCGGCCCGGCGTGCCACCCCGGGCGGGAACCGCAACGCGGGCCGGAACCGCAGGTGCAGCCGCCACGTCGGCGGCAGCGCGACCAGAACCAGGACAGCGATGCCCAGCGTGGTCCCTACCGACAGAACGAGCTCGGCCGTGAGGGGGAGCTGGGCCAGCGGACGACCGTGGTTCAAGGGCACGAAGGCCAGATAGCAGGCGATGAGGACCAGGCTGGAGATGCCCGGGCCGATGGACGGCGCGGCGAACCGGCGGTAGGACTGCAGCAGCCCGTACAGGACAACCGACAGCCCGTACAGGAGGGCCTGGGGCGCAAATACCCGCAGCATGTCGCCGGTGACGGCGACCACGTCGGCGCGGACGCAATGCGCGTTCGGGTTGCTGGGGTTAAGCAGCGAGGCCACCGGCCCGGCGGCCACCACGATGACCAGGACCAGCGGCACCACGATGACAACGGTCCAGGTCAGCAGCGCCGAGGTGATCTGGCTGACCCGCGCCTTCTCCGCCGGGTCAAGGGCCGCCCGCTCGGCCGAGCGGGCCAGCACCGGGACCATCGCGCTGGTCAGCGCGCCGCCCAGGATCAGCTGGTACAGCAGGTCGGGCACCTGGTTCGCGGTGACGTACGCCGTGCCCAGACAGCTCGCGCCGACGGTCTGCGAGAACACCAGCGTGCGGACCAGGCCCAGGACCCGGGACAGGATGGTGAGGCCGGCGACCACGGCGGCGCCGCGGGCGATGCCCTCACCGAGCCGCAGTGCCGGGCCCGGGCCCGTCGGCTCCGCTGGGCCGGTGCGCCTTTTCTTCCCCGGTCTGCGCATGCAATCCCTGACCGTGCCGCATGCCAGGCCCTCCGTCCACTCACCCGCCGACGGCCCAGCAGGATCAGGTTCCAGCCGGGACCGGATCCTATATAGGTAGACACGGCCCCGCATCACAGGAGCGCGCAGAGGTCAGGAAAATACGCGATACCGAAGGCCGGTCGCCACGACAAATCAGCGCGGATCAGGTGAAGACCAGGGTGTAGCCCGCGGCGCGCAGCGCGCTGATGACTTCCTCGCAGTGCGCGGGCCCGCGGGTCTCGACCACCATGAACACCTCGGCCTCGTCCACGTGCAGCCGCGGGCCGAACCGTTCGTGCCCGACCTCGAGCACGTTGGCGCCGAGGTCGGCCAGGTCGCCGAGCAACGTGGCCAGCGATCCGGGATGATCGGGCAGCCGGCAGCGGAACGCCAGGTAGCGGCCGGCCGCGGTCAGGCCGCGCCGCAGCAGCTTGGACAGCAGCAGCGGGTCGATGTTGCCGCCGGACAGCACGACCACCACCGGGGGGACGACCTCGCGGGCATGCTCGAGCAGGGCGGCGACCCCCGCCGCGCCGGCCGGCTCCACCACCTGCTTGGCGCGCTCCAGGCAGAGCAGCAGCCCGCGGGACAGGCTCTCCTCGGAGACTGTGACCACCCGGTCGGCCAGCTGGGACACGATGGCGAACGGGATGTCGCCCGGCCGGCTGACCGCGATGCCGTCGGCCATGGTCGATTCGGCCCGGACCGACACGGGGTGTCCCGCGGTCAGCGAGGCCGGGTAGGGCGCCACGGCCTCGGCCTGCACGCCGACCACGCCGATGGCCGGGTCGAGGTCCTTGACCGCCACCGCCACTCCCGAGACCAGGCCGCCGCCGCCGACCGGGACGACCACCGTGCGGACCTGCGGGCACTGCTCCATGATCTCGAATCCGAGGGTCCCCTGGCCGGCCACCACGTCCGCGTGGTCATAGGGGTGGATGAAGACGGCGCCGGTCCGCTCCGCGTAGGCGAAGGCCTCGGCCAGGGCGTCTTCCACACAGCTTCCGTGCAGCACGACCTGCGCGCCGTAGCCGCGGGTGGCCTCGACCTTGGGCAGCGCCGCGCCGTGGGGCATGACGACCGTGGCCGCGCAGCCGAGCAGGCCGGCCGCGAACGCGACACCCTGGGCGTGGTTGCCCGCACTGGCCGCGACGACGCCGCGGGCCCGTTCGGCGTCGGACAGCCGCGCGATCCTGACGTAGGCACCGCGCACCTTGAACGATCCGGTCCGCTGCAGGTTCTCGCACTTCAGGAAGACCGGCCCGCCGACCGTCTCGGACAGCACGCGCGAGTGCAGCACCGGGGTTTCCCAGATCACGTCGCGGAGCAACTTGCGCGCGGCGATCACGTCGCCGGAGCCGACCGCGTCAGGTGTCATGGTCACGGGTTGAGTGTGCCACGCGGCGGCCGGCCCGGAATCCATCCATGTGACCTGGGCCATATGCGAACATTCGCGATCACGACATAGCCTCGAATGGTGCACCAAGACAGCGAGCAGCATCCCGCCAGCCAGCCCCCCGCCGCCACGACCCTCGCCGAGCTACGCGCCAGCGGCCACGAATACCGCGGCGTGCGGACGGAGATCAGACAGAACCTGCTGGCCATGATGCGGGACGGGCAAGATCCGTTCCCCGGCATCGTGGGGTTCGGGCAGACCGTGCTGCCGCACCTGGAGCGGGCCCTGATCGCCGGCCACGACATCATCCTGCTCGGGGAGCGCGGCCAGGGTAAGACCCGGCTGATCCGCACCCTGATCGGGCTGCTGGACGAGTGGACCCCGGTCATCGAGGGCTGCGAGATCAACGACCACCCGTACCAGCCGGCCTGCGCGCGGTGCCGGCGGCTCGCCGCCGAACTCGGCGACGACCTGCCCGTGACCTGGCGGCACGCCAGCGAGCGGTACGGCGAGAAGCTCGCCACCCCCGACACCAGCGTCGGCGACCTGATCGGCGACATCGACCCGGTCAAGGTGGCCGAGGGACGCACGCTGGGCGACCCGGAGACCATCCACTTCGGGCTGGTGCCGCGGACCAACCGCGGCATCTTCTCCCTGAACGAGCTGCCCGACCTGGCCGAGCGGATCCAGGTCTCACTGCTCAACGTGATGGAGGAGCGCGACATCGGCATCCGCGGCTACGCGCTCCGGCTGCCGCTTGACCTGCTCCTGGTGGCCAGCGCGAACCCCGAGGACTACACCAACCGGGGCCGGATCATCACCCCGCTGAAGGACCGGTTCGGCGCCGAGATCCGCACCCACTACCCGCTGTCCCTGTCCGACGAGCTCACCTTGATCAGGCAGGAAGCCGAGGTCTCGACCGGCGCCGAACTGCCCGACCATCTCGTCGAGGTGATCGCGCGGTTCACCCGCGGCGTGCGTGACTCGCCGGCCGTCGACGCGCGCTCCGGCGTTTCGGCCCGGTTCGCGATCGCCGCCGCGGAAAGCGCGGCGGCGTCCGCGATCCGCCGGGCCGCGCTGGCCGGGTCGGGCGCGGAGCCCCCGGTGGCCCGGATCTGCGACCTGCCCGCGGTGGTCAGCACGCTGCGCGGCAAGGTCGAGTTCGAGGTGAGCGAGGAGGGCCGGGAGGACGAGGTGCTCGGGGCGGCGCTGCGCCGGGCGATCGCGGACACCTTCCGCTCGCGGCTGGGCAGCGTGGACCTGTCCGGCCTGCTGGCCAAGTTCGAAGAGGGCGGGACGGTGGAGTCCGGCGAGCTGGTCCCGGCCGCGGACCTGCTGCAGCGGATCGGCGACGTGCCCGGCCTGGCCAAGATCATGTCCCGGCTGGGCATGGACGGCGGTGAATCCTTCGGGCAGGCGGCCGCGGCCCTGGAGTTCACCCTGGAAGGGCTGTACCTGTTGCGCCGGCTGTCCAAGGACAGCGCCGACGGCACGAGCGTGTACCGGACCTGACATGGCGAACTACCGGTACGGCCGGTACGTCTACGGCCCGGACCCGCTGGCGGACCCCTATGACGTGCGCGGCGCCGTGGACGAGATGGGCGACTCGATCCTGTCCGGCGCCAATCCGGCCGACGCCCTGCGGGACCTGCTGAGGAGGGGTTCCGCCGGGCGGCGGGGCCTGGACGACCTGCTCCGCCGGGCCCGCGAGCGGCAGCGCGAGATCCGCGGCAGCGGCCGGCTCGACGGCATCCTGGAGCAGGCCCGGGCCCTGCTCGACACCGCAGTCGGGCAGGAACGGGCCGAGCTGTTCCCCGACCCGAGCGACGAGGCCCGGCTGCGCGAGGCGGACCTCGACGCGCTGCCCGCCGACACGGCCCAGGCCATCCGGCAGCTGGCCGACTACGACTGGCGCTCGCCCGCCGCCCGCGAGACCTTCGAGCAGCTCAGGCAGCTGCTCCGGAGCGAGGTGCTCGACAGCCAGTTCCGCGGCATGCGACAGGCCCTGCAGAACCCCGATCCGCAGGCCATGGAGCGGATCAAGGACATGCTCGGGGACCTGAACGAGATGCTGGCCGCCGACGCGCGCGGCGAGCACACCCAGGACGATTTCGATCAGTTCATGTCCCGTTACGGTGACCTGTTCCCCGATAACCCGCAGAACCTGGAGGAACTGGTCGACTCGCTGGTCAGCCGGATGGCCGCCGCCGAGCGGCTGCTGCGCTCGCTGAGCGAGGAGCAGCGCCAGGAGCTGGCCGGGCTGATGTCGAACGCGCTGGGCGACGCCGGGCTGGAGAGCGAGATGGCCCGGCTCGCCGACGCGCTGCGGTCCAGGCGGCCGGACCTGGACCAGGCGGCCATGATGGGCGGCGTCCAGATGTCGGGCGAGGAACCGCTGGGCCTCAGCGACGCCACCACGGCCCTGGCCGAGCTGGCCGACCTGGCCGAGCTGGAGAACGCGTTCGAGCAGGACTACCCGGGCGCGACCCTGGACGACATCGACGAGGAGGCGGTCCGGCGGGCCTTCGGCCGGCAGGCGGTCGATGACATCGAGGCGCTGCGCCGCATCGAGCGCGAGCTCGAACGGCAGGGGTACCTGACCCGCAACAGCGGACGCCTCGAGCTCACCCCCAAGGCGGTGCGCCGGCTGGGCGACACGGCGCTGCGCCGGATCTTCACCGACATGGACTTCGGTCACGGGGCCGGCGACCATGACCAGCGGGACGCCGGGCAGGCGGGCGAGCTGACCGGCACCACCCGGCCCTGGGAGTTCGGCGACGAGCAGCCCCTCGACGTCCCGGCCACGGTCCGCAACGCCCTTGCTGCGCGGCGGCCTGGACGGCCGCATCAAGCTCTCCGCGCGTGACTTCGAGGTCGCGGAGACCGAGCGGCGCACCGCCGCGGTCGTGTCCCTGCTGGTCGACCTGTCCTACTCGATGCAGCTGCGCGGGACCTGGGCGGCGGCCAAGCAGACCGCTCTCGCGCTGCACGCGCTGCTGCGCAGCAGGTTCCCGCAGGACGCCGTCCAGGTGGTGGGCTTCTCCAACTACGCGCGCGAGCTGCGCGAGACCGACCTGGCCGAGCTGGGCTGGGACATGGTCCAGGGCACCAACCTGCACCACGCGCTGATGATCGCGGGGCGCCACATCGACCGGCACCCCGAGCACGAGCCCGTTGTCCTGATCGTGACCGACGGCGAACCCACCGCTCACCTGCAGCGGGACGGGCGATCCTGGTTCGACTGGCCGCCTTCGCCGGAAACCCTCGAACTCACCCTGGCTGAGGTCGATAAGATGACCCGGCGGCATGCCGCGCTCAATATTTTCATGCTTGCGGACGATGCCCGGCTCAGCGCGTTCGTCGACAATGTGGCAAGAAGGAACGGAGGACGGGTGTTGCAAGCGGCACCCGAACGTCTCGGGGAGTACGTCATCCGCGACTTCCTGCGTACCCGGAGGGTCAGCCGACGGTAGATTTTCCTAGTCGGCTGCGGACTCTGACCCGTCGCAGCCGGCCCGGACCCAGGCGGCCGCGACCGGCCGGCACTAAGACAGCTTTACCGAATGCCCGCACAAGGAGGAATCGTGAGTTCTACGAGCGGATCAAGCGAGAGGTCGTCGGGCAGGACGATCCTCGCCGTGATTCTCGGCATCATCGCCGTTGTGTTCGTCGTGGTCGCCGTCATCTACCTGGCCGAGCCCGCGAAGTCGCTGCCCAGCTTCATCCCCGGGCACATCGCCGGATCGAGCGGGCACCACCCGCTGAAGGCGACCGGCTCGTTCGTGGTCGGCGTGGTCTTTGCCGTCGGGGCCTGGTTCACCCTGGCCTACAAGCCCAAGCCGCAGGCCGCCGCCCCGGCCGACCGGGAAGACTCGCCCGCGGCGAAGAGCTAACTGCCGCGAGCTGGGCTTCAGCGCCCGCGTCCCGCCGAGCGGGATGCGGGCGCTTTGTTATCTCCGGCTGGGCGGTCCCCTTTGGTCAGCCGGTACTACAGTCCGGGTTTGTTACCTGACGGCTGAGTGATCCACGGGCGCCAGGAGAGCCTGCTGACCTGTCTCGCGACCTTACAACCGCCCGTTTTACGGGCACGTGAGGTGTGCCGCCGATGGTCATGTGCGCAGGCCGGTCTCCTGCAAGACAGGGCCGGCGCACGGAGATCAGTCGTGCACGGATGTGGTTGAGGCCCGGCGGGCTTTGTGGCCGCGCCGGGCCTTACCGCTCAGCTGGAGGCAGGCTGGTAGGTGAGCGCGACGACGCCGCTCGGCGCTGGGGTTGCGCCGAGAAGCTTCAGCGGGAGCGTCTTGCCGTTGCCACCGCCAGCCGTTCCCCCGCCGACTAGCACCGGGTGGATCGAGAACCGGATTTCATCGACCAGGTGGTGGGCGAGCAGGGTTTGGCTGAGTCGGCCGTATCCGTACATCATGAGATCACCGCCATCCTCTTGCTTGAGCTCGGTCACGGCGGTGACGACGTCGTCGCGAATGAGCGTGGAGTTGTTCCAGTCAGCGTTCTCCAGCGTCGAGGAGAACACGTACTTGCGAATCGCGTTGATCGCGCCTGCGTATGGCCCGGTCTGTTGGGGCATGACTTCGGCGAAGTACTCGTAGGTGCCTCGTCCCATGAGCATGCCGCCGAGGGCGTGCAGCGCCTGAACGGCTTCCTCCGCTGCGTCCGGGTCGAAGATCGCCCAGGAGCCTGGGTCTGCGGTGACGCCGTCGAGCGAGACGAAGGCGGAATTGATGATCTTGCGCATCACGGTGCTCCTCCTGTGTCGTTTGTGACCTACGTCAGGAAGACGAACAGGACCGGCCGAAACCGGACGCGGCTCTACGACTTTTCCGAGGAGGTCCAAGCGCCGCCGAGCTCGGCGCGGACCGATCGCAAGCACTGCTCGGCGCGGGTTCCGCGGTGAGCTAAGCCACTCCTCGGCCACGGCCCGCCACTCATCGAGGGCATGTCGGGCCGCTTAGCGAACTCAGCGCCCGACCGCCGGTCGGGGTCCTTCACGATGTCCGTTGACGTCTCTGGCACCGGTCTCTCCTGGTCTCATCGGGTGATCTTCAGGAGGATGACGAATGGCGGGTGCCGAAACCGGCTTTAGGTCTAGGAGATTTTCAGGCTCTCGATCCGCCGCTCGTAGGACACGCGCTCGGCCGGGCTCCGGGCCAGCGCAATGGCGCGCTCATAGTTGTCCCGGGCCGCGGCGTGGCGGCCGGCCCGCCGTTCCAGGTCGGCCCGGGCCGCCCAGTAGAAGGGGTACCGGGTCAGCTTCTGCTCGTCGGCCAAGGCGATGAGCTCGCGGCGCCCCACGTCGAGGCCGTCCCGTTCGGCCAGGGCCAGCGCGCGGTTCAGCGCCACGATCGGGCTCCAGGACTCCTGGGCGAGGACCTGGTAGAAGCCGACGATCCGGTCCCAGTCGGTCTTCTGGATCGACGGCGCTATCGCATGCTCGCAGGCGATGCCGGCCTCCAGATGCCAGCGGGACATGTGATCCCCGGTGGCCGAGCGGGACAGGTGCATCAGACCGCGCTCAATGCGCGCCCGATCCCAGCGGCTCCGGTCCTGGTCCTCGAGGGGAACGAACACACCGTGCTCGTCACGGCGGGTGGACAGGCGGGCGGCGTCGAAGCAGAACAAGGCGGCCAGGGCGTGCGCGTCCGGATGCGCCGTCGCCTTGGCGTCCAGCATCAGCTCGGTGAGACGCAGCGCGTCTTGGCACAGGAACGGACGTACCGGATCCTGCGGGTTGCTGCCGTGGTAGCCCTCGCTGAACAGCAGATAAAGCGCTCGCAGGACGGAATCTCGCCGGGTATCAATGTCAGGCAGATTCTCCACGTCGGGCAACCGGCCCAGCTCACGCAGCCGACCGCGACCCCGGTGCAGGCGCCTGTCGATGGTCTGGGTATCGACCAGGAACGCCTGACCGATCTCCCTGGGCGACAGACCACACAGCCACCGCAGGATCAGTGTCACATGCGTCTCGCGGTTCAGGCCGGGATCGCAAACCGCGAACATCATCGCCAGCTGGCTGGCGCCCTCGGCCGCCGGGGCCAATGCCGCCTCGATCGTGTCGGTCAGCGCCGTCGTCGTCGCCAGCTCGGGCAGGAACGAGCGGCGGCGCTGTTCCCGGCGGACGATGTCGATCGCCCGGTTGTGCGCGGCCCGGATGATCCACGCCTTAGGATCCCGCGGCAACCCGAAACGCCACGCGTGCATAGCACTCACCAGCGCGTCGTGCACGACATCCTCGGCCAGCGGGATGCTCGACGGGCCCAGGACCCGGGTCAGCGCGCTGACCAGGTGCGCGTACTCCTTCCTGAACAGGTCCTCAACCAGCTCCGTAGATGACACGGCGGCCGGCGTTTCGTCCACGAGCATCAGATCCGATAAGTCCTGGACCGGCCGCACCTCGACCGAACCGCCGAACTCATATGTCGGGCACGTTCGCGCCACGTCGATGGCGTCTTCCAGGGAAACCGCTTCGACGATCAAGCTGCCGGTCACCAGATCCTTCGACTCGGCGTAGGGGCCGTCGGTGACCACACGCTCGTGGCCTCGGACCGTGGCCCCCGGGTTGTCGAGCGCGGTTCCAGTGTTACGCGCCCGACCCTGCCGGGCCAGCTCATCGGACCAGCGATACCACTTCTCGACGTGGGCCTGAAGCTCCGAGGGCGACAGCTCGTGCCGCGAGACAGCGCCCCCGCGAAAGATCAACATGAACTTGCTCCGCAGGGCATGTTCCTCGCTTCGAGGTTCCGACATCATGACCTCCACCGTATCCACCGCCTCATCGAACCCCGCCACCCAGGCAGCGGGGCCTACCCCGGTACTGCACGGCCACCGCACCCTCCTTGAGCTTGCCCCAGTTCCCGGATCTGGCGCGCCCGGCGTGTCTTCTTGATGTCAACGTCGGCCGAAAATTGACCCTCTTCCAACGTTGCATAGGGGTCAGTATTCACGCGACGCCGACACTTGATACCGGTGGCGGCCATCTCATGCTCATGCTTCGTGACAAGACCGAGCAACGGGATGGCCGCCGGGGTCATAGTAGAAGATCGGGCCTGGCCGGAGAGACTTGATGGCGAGCTGCGCGGGGAGCTGGCGCCGGTGTTCGCGCAGGCCAGTTCGCGGCTGACGGCGTTTTCGTATATCGGCGCGCTGCTGGCTGAGCCGGGTGACCGCAAGTCGTGCTGGCAGCTCGCCGAGCGGGCCGGGCACGCCACGCCGCGGCGGATGCAGGCGCTGCTGGCCGAGTACGTCTGAGCCTGGAAGGCGGCGCTGGCCGCGCTGCAGCGGTTCATCGTTGCGCAGCTGGGCGACCCGGAGGCGATCGTGGTGCTAAACGAGACCGCCGAGCTGAAGAAGGGGACCGCCACGGTCGGCGTGGCCCGGCAGCATGCCGGGATCACCAGGCAGGTAGAGAACTGCCAGACGGTGGTATTCGCCGCCTATGTCACCGCCCGCGCCCACGTACTGTCCGATTCCCGGCTCTACCTACCCAAAGCCTGGTACGTCAGCCAGGCGCGGCGGGAGAAGGCGCACGTGCCGGAGGAGGCGGCGTTCACCACCAAGCCGGCCCTGGGCACGCAGATGATTACCGGCGCGGCAGACGCCGGGATCCCGTTCGCGCGGGTGGCCGGCGACGAAGTATACGGCCGCAGCTCGAGACTGCGGGAAGCCTGCGAGCAGGCCGAGAAGGGATACGTGCTAGCGGTGCCAGTGAACTTCACCGTCACGCTGCCGTCCGGCCGGAAGGCGCCCGTATCCACGGTGGCCGCCATGATCCCGCGCACGGCGTGGGAGACCCGCTCCTGCGGGCGCGGCTGCAAAGGTCACCGCGACTACGAATGGGCCTGGGCCGGCACCACCTTGCCCCGACACTGGGTCCTGATACGCCGCAGCCTGTCCAAACCCGAAGACCTGGCCTTCTACTTCTGCCACGCCCGGAGGGCCGCCCGGTGTCCCTGGCCGTCCTGATCCGGGTCGCAGGGAGAAGACGGCAGGCGGAAGAATGCTTCCAGCAGGGAAAGGCCAGGTCGGCCTCGACCAGCACCAAGTCCGGACCTGGCAGTCCTTCCACCGGCACACCGTGCTGTCCATGTGCGCCCACGCCCTGCTGGCCATCGCCGCCGCACGCCCGACACCGCCCGGCCCGGACATCGGCAGCGCGCCAGCCGGCCAGCCCGCAGCCTGGCACGGCACCGGCAAGCTGCCCGCCACCGCAGACGACGACCCGCCCGGCAGCGAGCCCGGCTTGGTCAAGGTCAGCGCACCCGAAGCACGCCGCCTCGCTCGGCTGGCCACCCAGCCCATGACCACCGCCGCCGCCAGCTCGGATACGCCTGGTCGCGCTGGCACCGCCGGCACCAGGCCCGCGCCCGCTGGCACCACAACCATGCCCAGCTCAAAGCCGGCCGGGCCACCTGAACCCAGCCGAGAAAAAGGAGGCGGCTATGAAACAAAACGGGACTGTAGTACCGGGCTGCGCCGACGGCGGTTATCAGCTGGCCGCCTGACGGCCACCCCACGTCGATGGCGCTTTATCAAATCGAGGCAAACGTTCGTGGCTGCCACATCAAGGAGATCATACTCCCTGGATCCCCGCCGACGGCGCGGGCCGGAATGCCTATTCCCCCAGCTCGCAGACGCCGACGATCTCCGCCGGTGCCATTGATCAGCAAGGCATGCCGGATTCAGGCCGACCTGCGGGGAACTCCCGGCGGACCGGCAAAGCCGACAAATCAGTAGGCAACTCGCAAAAGTCGGAGATCCCGTTCGGCGAGCGCGTAAACCATTGGCGGATGATTCGCGTCTCACATCTGGTCGAATCATGCAATCCTTGATAGGCAGTGATTACGCCCGCTTGCAGTTGATCGGGGGCGCCCTGCACCCGCAGTCGTCATGACGCAAGATCATCTACATATCGGCCAGATGCGGATACAGACCGGACCGTATCGCGTCGGACCATAATCACGGCTGCGTGGCGACCTTCACATTTATTCACAATTGGACATGGCCGAGGGTGCGTAACCTCGGCAAAGGGGAGGGCGCGTTGAAACATCAGGAAATCAGCCAGCGGATAGCGCGGATAGCTGTGGCCGGAGCATTGACGTGCGGGGTCGCGGCGTTCGCGGCCGGCGCCGGGCCTGCGTACGCGGCGGGCACCACCCGGTATGTGGGCGCGACCGCGGGGACGGACACGAGCTGCGCCAGCCCCGGCTACACCTCGGTGCAGGCGGCGGTCAACGCGGCCAGCCCGGGCGACACGGTTTACCTCTGCGGGACCACGCCGTTCCCTGGGCCGGTCGACGTCACCAAGTCGATCACGCTGACCGGCAGCGCGGGAGCGACGATCTCCGCGCCGGCCGCCTGGCCGACCTCGCCCGAACCGCTGCCGCCGCAGTTCGCCAGCGACGGGCTGTTGGCGCCGCAGGCCCTCGTGCTGGCCTGGGGCCAGGGAGTCCACACCACGATCAAGGGCCTGGCCATCGCCGGGCCGCTGCCCGGAAACGGCGGCTGCGCGGAGCAGGAATTCGGGATCCTGGTCATCGGCGGAGCCAGCGCGCAGATTACCGGCGACGCGGTGACCAATATCCGCGACACGAAGCCGTCCCTGTCCGGCTGCCAGTTCGGGGTCGGCATCATGATCGGGCGCGAGTACTGGCCGGTCGCCAACTTCAGCACCGATGACGTCGAGGACTTCGCGGGAACGGCCACGATCTCGCACACCACGGTCAGCGGTTACCAGAAGGGCGGCATCGTCATCGACGGCCCGAAGGCGGCCGCGGTGGTCAGCGACAGCACGGTCGCCGGCGTGGGGCCGACCCCGGGTATCGCCCAGAACGGCATCCAGGTCTCCCGCGGCGCCTCCGCGCAGGTCCTGGCCAACACGGTGCGCGGGAACCAGTACACCGGCGGCGCTGTCGCGTCGTCGGCCGGCGTCCTGCTCTACGGCGGCTGCGGTGACCCGCTGGTCAAGAACGTCTCGGTGGCCCGGAACACGCTCGTCAACAACGACGTGGGCGCCGAACTGTCGAACTCCGACCCCAGCTGCGCCAACGCGCCGAGCACCAAGACCCGCGACGTGGTGGCCGGCAACCGGATCTCCGACTCGGCCGTGACCAACACCAGCGGGGCCAGCGTCACGCCGCGATGCGGCTACCAGGCCGGGGTCCAGGACCTCGGGAATCAGGACGTGATCACCGAAAACCACATCAGCGGCACGGGCTATGCCAACCACCCCACCTGCACCACCGCGCAGCCCTACGTCACCTACCGGATCGACACGACCGGGTCACTGAACCCGCTGGTGATCTTCAACTCCTGACCAGCTGCTTAGCAGGCCAGTCCGACGCCGGGCGGCCCGGAGCGTAGTGCTCCCGGGCCGCCCGGCGGTCGTTTTACAGGGCCTGGCGCAGGTCGTCGAGCAGGTCGTCGCAGTCCTCGATGCCGACCGACAGCCGGATCAGGTCTCCTGGCACCTCGAGCTGGGAGCCCGCCACCGAGGCGTGCGTCATCCGGGCCGGGTGCTCGATCAGCGACTCGACGCCGCCGAGTGACTCGCCCAGGGTGAACAGGCGGGTCCGGCCGCAGGCGCGCACCGCCGCCTCCTCGCCGGCCAGCAGCCGGAACGAGACCATCCCGCCGAAGGCGCGCATCTGCTCCTGGGCCATCTTGTGGCCAGGATGGGTGGACAGCCCCGGATAGAACACCTCGGCCACCGCGGGATGCGCGGCCAGCATCTGCGCGACCCGCATGGCGTTGCGGCAGTGCCGGTCCATCCGGACCGCGAGGGTCTTGATCCCGCGCAGGGTCAGCCAGGAGTCAAACGGCCCGGGGACGGCGCCGGTCGCGTTCCTGAGGTAATCGATCCGCTCGGCCAGATCGGGGTCCGCCACGATCACCGCGCCGCCGACCACGTCGGAGTGGCCGCCGAGGTACTTGGTCGTGGAATGGACCACCGCGTCGGCGCCCAGGGCCAGCGGCTGCTGCAGGTACGGCGAGGCGAACGTGTTGTCCACCACCAGCATCGCGCCCGCCTCGCCGGCGGCCTGGGCCAGGCCCCGGATGTCGGCGATGTTCAGCAGCGGGTTGGTCGGCGTCTCGGTCCAGATCATCCGCACCGGCCGGGCCGCCAGCGCCGCGCGCACCGCCGTGAGGTCGGACATGGGCACCACGCTGTGGCTGATCCCCCAGCCGGTCAGCACCCGGGCGAACAGGCGGTACGTCCCGCCGTAGGAGTCGTCGGGGATGAGCACGTGGTCACCGGGCGAGCAGGCCGTCCTGATCAGGGCGTCCTCCGCCGCCATCCCGGAGGCGAAGGCCAGCGCGGCCGAGCCCCCTTCCAGCGCGGCCAGGCACTGCTCGAGCGCGGTCCTGGTCGGGTTGGCGGAGCGGGAGTACTCATAGCCGCCGCGCAGGCCGCCCACCCCGTCCTGCTTGAACGTGGAGGCCTGGTGGATCGGCGGCACGACGGCCCCGGTCAGCGGGTCGGGATCCTGGCCCGCGTGGATGGCCACCGTCTCGAACGCGTCTTTGCTGTTCATACCGGCATGCCTTTCGTTGAGTTCAGGTGTTCGCGGCGAGGAAGGTCAGCACGTCCTGCCGGGTGAGCAGCCCGGCCGGCTTGCCGTTCACGTGCACCACGGCCGCCCCGGCCTTCTCCAGGGCCAGCACCGCGCGGGAGACCGGCTCACCCGAGCCGACGGTGGGCAGCGGCGCCGACATGTGCCCCCCGACCGGATCCGACGGCTTGGCCCGCCCGGTGACCAGCGCGTCGAGCAGATCGCGCTCCACCACCGACCCGACCACCTCGGCCGCCATGACCGGCGGCTCCTCCTTCACCACCGGCAGCTGCGACACGTCGTACTCGCGCAGCAGCGCGATGGCCGCTCCGACACTCTCCTCCGGGTGGACGTGCACCAGCTCGGGCAGGGCGCGCTCCCTGCGGGCCAGGATATCGGCGACGAGCGGCTCGGTGGTCTGCGCGGACAGGAAGCCGTAGTCGGCCATCCACTCGTCGTTGAAGATCTTGGACATATAGCCGCGGCCGCTGTCCGGCAGCAGCACCACGATCACCGCGCCGGGCCCGGCCGCGGCGGCGACCCGCAGCGCGGCGGCCACCGCCAGGCCGGAAGAGCCGCCGGCCAGCAGCGCCTCCTCGCGGGCCAGCCGCCGGGTCATGCCGAACGACTCCGCGTCGCTGACCGCGATGATCTCGTCGCACACCGCCGGGTCGTAGGTGGCCGGCCAGATGTCCTCGCCCACCCCCTCGACCAGGTACGGCCGGCCGGATCCGCCGGAGTAGACCGATCCTTCCGGGTCGGCGCCGATCACTCGCACCGCGCCGCCGGATACCTCCTTCAGGTACCGCCCGGTGCCGGTGATCGTGCCGCCGGTGCCGATCCCGGCCACGAAGTGCGTCACCGTCCCGTCGGTCTGCGCCCAGATCTCCGGGCCCGTGGTGGCGTAGTGGGAGGCGGGGTTCTCCGGGTTCGCGTACTGGTCGGGCTGCCAGCCGCCGGGCGTCTCGGCCGCCAGCCGGCGCGCGACGCTGTAGTAGGAGTCCGGATGGTCGGGCGCGACCGTGCCGGGACAGACCACCACCTCGGCGCCGTAGGCGCGCAGCACGCTGATCTTGTCCTGCGCCACCTTGTCGGGGCAGACGAAGACGCAGCGGTAGCCGCGTTCGGCGGCCACGATCGCCAGCCCCGCCCCGGTGTTGCCTGAGGTGGGTTCCACGATCGTGCCGCCCGGCCTGAGCTGGCCGGACGCTTCCGCGGCGGCGATCATCCGCAGCGCGATGCGGTCCTTGACCGATCCGCCCGGGTTGAAGTACTCCACCTTGGCCAGCACCTGCGACCCGGGCGTGCCGCGGGTCACCGAGCGCAGCCGCAGCAGCGGGGTGTCCCCCACCAGCTCGCTCAGCGAGTCATATACCTGCATGGTTGTCCTTCCGGGCGATGCAGCCAGGAGCATAGTCTGGAGGAAACCCTATGTTGAGGAGGCCGGTGCCATGCCCGAAGCAGTGATCGTCGCCACCGCGCGGTCGCCGATTGGCCGAGCGTTCAAGGGCTCGCTCACCGGCATCCGCCCGGACGACCTTGCTGCCCAGATGGTAACGGCGGTCCTGGCCAAGGTGCCGCAGCTCGATCCCGCCGACATCGGCGACCTGATCCTGGGCTGCGGGCTGCCCGGCGGCGAGCAGGGCTTCAACATGGCCCGGGTGGTGGCGGTGCTGCTCGGGCACGATCACCTGCCCGGCACCACGGTCAACCGGTACTGCTCGTCGTCGCTGCAGACCACCCGGATGGCGTTCCACGCCATCAAGGCCGGCGAGGGCGACGTCTACATCTCGGCCGGCGTGGAGTGCGTGAGCAGGTTCGTCAAGGGCAGCAGCGACTCGCTGCCCGACACCAGGAACCCCCGCTTCGGCGAGGCTCAATCCCGGGCCGAAGCGGCCAGCACGGGAGAAGCCGGACCATGGCACGATCCTCGGGAGGACGGGCAGCTGCCCGACATCTACATCGCGATGGGGCAGACCGCCGAGAACGTCGCGGAGATACGCGGCGTCACCCGCGAGGAGCAGGACGAGTTCGGCGTCCGCTCCCAGAACCTGGCCGAGAAGGCCATCGCCGACGGCTTCTGGCAGCGGGATATCACTCCGGTGACGATGCCCGACGGGACCGTGGTCGCCGCGGACGACGGCCCGCGCCCCGGCACCACGATCGAGAAGGTGGCCGCGCTGCAGCCGGTCTTCCGGCCGAACGGCACCGTGACCGCGGGCAACTGCTGCCCGCTGAACGACGGCGCGGCCGCGGTCGTGGTGATGAGCGACGTCAAGGCGGCTGAGCTCGGCATCACGCCGCTGGCCCGGATCGTCTCCTCCGGCGTGACCGCGCTCTCCCCCGAGATCATGGGGCTGGGACCGGTGGAGGCGTCCCGGCAGGCGCTCGGGCGGGCCGGGATGGCCATCGACGACATCGACCTAGTGGAGATCAACGAGGCGTTCGCGGCCCAGGTCATCCCCTCCTATACCGACCTCGGCGTGGACCTCGGGAAGCTCAACGTGAACGGCGGGGCGATCGCGGTCGGCCACCCGTTCGGCATGACCGGGGCGCGGATCACCACCACGCTCCTGAACAGCCTGCAGTTCCACGACGCGACCCTGGGCCTGGAGACCATGTGCGTGGGCGGCGGCCAGGGGATGGCGATGATCTTCGAGCGGCTGAGCTGAACACTGAGTTGACATTTGGTGCCATCAAGGGGTTGCCAGGTGGCCCCGAATGAGGCACTCTCAGCACAAGAGGAGCTTCCCTGGAGGTGCCAGTTGTCGCTGACCCACTCGCCGAATCTGCACAGTAGCCTGATCGCCCGCATCCCGGTCGTCACCGGCCGCAGCCTCGCTGAGTGGTTCCATCGCCTCGAATCCGGACCCGCGTTCCTCCGTCGCGAGGAACGGGCCCACTGGCTAGCCGACGAAGCCGGAATCTCCTGCGGCTACGCCTACGCGATCGTGCACGAGTACGAGATGCGCAGGCGGCTGCGCCTCAACGGAGCCTGACCGGCTCCCGACCGGATCACTCCGGCCCCGGCACGGCCCGGGCCGCGGCTGGACTACGGCCGCGGTGCACGCACGAGTCGTGCCGCACGAGCCATGTTCCGTTCCGAAAAATTATGTTCCTCGCCATTGTCGGGTGAGCCGGTGATCCGCGGGAAAGCGGCATGTCCGGATTTATCGGCATATCATGCACCGGTATACAAGCAGACAAACAACGGCGGCCTGCGCGCTTAGTTGATCATCGTTATCGCTGTTTCCCCTGGTACAGGGTTGATCAATTGAGAAAGGCATGATCGTTAAAAAGTACCCCCGGTCGGAATCGAACCGACACTGGGGACCCTTTTAGGGGGCCGGCCTCTGCCTTTGGGCTACGGGGGCGCGCCCATAATACCGCCCGTGCAATTGCCGGGGCGCTGAGTAACTAAGACCTGAGCCATTTTTTTGCCAGTCGCGAGACGTTTCTTAGAAAGAAATGCAGAGCGTAACTAATTACATGATCGACATTAACGTTGAGTAATCAAGCGGTGGCTCACAGGCCCGACGCCAGGCGAGCGCGGGCGAAAACGGCGTCGAGCATGGCCGGGGTGACGCGGCCGGTGAACGTGTTCTGCTGGCTCGGGTGGTAGCAGCCGACGAGGAGCACCCCGTCCGGTGCCCGGGCGCTCGTCAGCCGCACCTCGGCGCCGTGGCCGAACGCCGGGCGAGGCCGCGGCAGGGCAAACCCGCACCGGTCCAGCACCGGCCACATCGCCTGCCAGGCGAAGCCGCCCAGGCACACGATGACCCGCAGGTCCGCGGCTACCAGCCCGAGCTCCGCGACCAGCCACGGGGCGCACGTATCCCGCTCGGCCGGGAGCGGCTTGTTGTCCGGCGGCGCGCAGCGCACCGCGGCCACCATCCGGGCGTCGACCAGGCGCTGGCCATCGCCGGCCGCGACGCTGGTCGGCTGGACCGCGAAGCCGGTCCGGTAGAGCGAGGCGAACAGGAAGTCGCCGCTGCGGTCACCGGTGAAGATCCGGCCGGTCCGGTTCCCGCCGTGGGCCGCGGGCGCCAGGCCGACGATCAGCAGCCGCGGCCGCTCTGCTCCCCAGCCCGGGATCGGGCGACCCCAGTAGGGCTCGTCGCGGAACGCGCGACGGCGGGTCACCGCCACCTCCTCGCGCCAGGCGACCAGCCGCGGGCACGCCCGGCACACCGACTGGCGCGCGGTGAGCTCGGCCAGGGTCACGGCCCCGGCCGCCAGCCCGGCGGCCTCCGCGGCGCTGTGCGCGACCGGCGTCCCGGGCCCGGCCGGGTCGCCCGGCCAGTCGCCCGGCGCGGCGGCTATGGCTCGCCTGCCAGCGACCAGGCGATTCCGTCGAGGATGTCGTGCTCGCTGACCAGCACCTCACCGAACCCGAAGCGCTGCATGATCCGGTCCAGGATGAGCGCGCCGCCGCCGATCACGTCGACGCGGCCCGGGTGCATGACGCCGATCGCGGCGCGGGCGGCCCGGGTCTGGGCCAGCAGGCTCCGGCTGACCTCATGCACGTCGGCGGCTGATACGCGGGCGTGGTGGATGCGGGATGCGTCGTAGGCGGGCAGGCCCATCGCGATGCCCGCCACGGTGGTGACCGAGCCCGCGAGCCCGATCAGCGTCCGGGCCTGGCGGACCGGAACCGCACCGGTCACCGCGTCCAGGGCCGCGTCGATGTCGGCGGTGGCGGCGGCCACCTCGGCACCGGACGGCGGGTCGCCGTGCAGATGCCGTTCGGTCATCCGGACGCAGCCGATATCGACCGAGATGGCGTGCACGGCAGCCGTGCCCGGCGGCCCGGTGACGAACTCGGTCGAGCCGCCGCCGATGTCGGTGACCAGGACGGGTCCGGGCCGGCTGGCCAGCTCCGCGGTCGCCCCGGTGAACGACAGCACGGCCTCCTGGGATCCGGTCAGCACCTCGGGCGCGACCCCGAGGATCTCCTTGACCTGGCGGGTGAACTCCGCCGCGTTGCTCGCGTCCCGGGTGGCGCTGGTGGCCACCATGCGCACCGCGTCGGCCGCCGTATCCGCGATGACCTGCGCGTAGTCGCGCAGCACCCAGGTGGTACGGGCGAGCGCCTCGGGCGCCAGCCGGCCGGTCTGGTCGACCCCCTGGCCCAGCCGGACGATCTCCATCCGGCGCGCCACGTCGGTCAGCCCGGGCCGGTCATGATCGATATCCGCGACCAGCAGCCGCAGCGAGTTCGTGCCGCAGTCCACGGCGGCCACCCGGCGGGTCATGAGGACGGCTCGGGGACGCACGGTCCCGCCTGCCACCACGGGCCGACGGCGTCGAGCGCTTCCCGGCCGAACGGATTCACCTCACCCGTCGCGAGCTCGTGGGCGACCAGGGCATGCAGGCACTTTACCCGGTCCGGCATGCCGCCGGCCGACTGAGTGCCGGCCGGCAGCGGCTCGACGCCCGCCGCGCACGCCGCCGCGTCGCGCCGGGTCAGGTAGTCGCGATGCGCGGACTCATACCGGCCGCGCAGCTCGCCGTCGGCGAGCCGGGCCGTCATCTCCCGCATCATCCCGCTGGCCTCCAGCTTGCTCACCGCGGCGTTCGCGCGGGGGCAGGTCAGGTAGTACAGGGTGGGGAACGGGCTGCCGTCGGGCAGCCTCGGCGCGGTCTCCGCGACGTCAGGCAGACCGCACGGGCAGCGGTGCGCGACGGCGAGCAGCCCGCGCGGCACGCGGCCCAGCTGGGCGGCGATGACCGCCGCGTCCCGGTCCGTGATCACTGTCTGCCGCTCACTTCGCCGGGGTCGCGTCGGCCTGCTGCACCGACTGCCACAGCTTCGCGTACCAGGGCGCCGGCCCCGACGGCTGGGCCTTGGCCGTACTGGCCAGCGGGTGGCTGCCCTCGACCACGTAGCACTGGGTGCCGGGGAAGCACATGTCGAGCTCCTGCCGGGCCAGCTGTTCGATGTAGGCCCGGTCCGACAGCTTGGCCTGCTCCGCTTGCAGGCTCTTGACCTGGGACAGCATGGTCTGCTGGGTGGCGACGAGCTGATCGATCTGCTGGCGCTGGGACATGTACTCCCGGACCGGGTACGCCAGGCTCAGCGCGATCGCGCAGATCACCACCGCCAGCACCGCGGCCCGGCCGGTCAGCCGGCCAGACCGGGCCGGACCAGAAGGGGGAGGACCAGACCGGGGGGTGGCGGGGGGGTTAGGCATAGGGTCTTGCTTCCCGCGCTAGCCCCTGCTGGCCGGCGCCGCGAAGCGCGGGAAGGCACCGGACCCGGCGTAGCTCGCGGCGTCACCGAGCAGTTCCTCGATGCGCAGCAGCTGGTTGTACTTGGCCACGCGCTCGCCGCGAGCGGGCGCCCCGGTCTTGATCTGGCCGCTGTTGGTGGCGACGGCGAGATCGGAGATCGTGGTGTCGTCGGTCTCACCGGACCGGTGGCTGATCACGCAGGTGAAGCCGGCCCGCTGGGCCAGGCTCACCGCGTCCAGCGTCTCGGTCACCGAGCCGATCTGGTTCAGCTTGACCAGGAGCGAGTTGGCCGAGCGCTCGGCGATGCCGCGGCGGATCCGCTCCGGGTTGGTGACGAAGATGTCATCGCCTACGACCTGGACCCGGTCACCGACGGCCGCGGTGAGCTCGCGCCAGCCGGACCAGTCCTCCTCGGCCAGCGGGTCCTCCAGCGAGACGATGGGGTACGCGTCCAGCCAGTCCGCGTACAAGGCCGTCATCTCGGCGGACGTCCGCGGGCTCCCGTCGAAGTTGTACGCGCCCTCGGCGTAGAACTCCGACGCCGCCGCGTCGATCGCCAGCGCCACGTCCTGGCCGGGGGTGAATCCGGCCTTGCCGATCGCCTCGACGATGAGGTCCAGCGCGGCCCGGTTGTGCTCCAGGTCCGGCGCGAAGCCGCCCTCGTCGCCGACGCCGGTGGACAGCCCGCGCTGCTTGATCACGGACTTCAGCGCGTGGTAGACCTCCGCACCCCAGCGCAGCGCCTCGCTGAACGTGGCCGCGCCGACCGGGGTGATCATGAACTCCTGGATGTCCACGTTGTTGTCGGCGTGCGCGCCGCCGTTCAGGATGTTCATCAGCGGGACCGGGAGGACGTGCGCGTTCGGGCCGCCCAGGTAGCGGAACAAGGGCAGGCCGCTGGAGTCCGCGCCGGCCCGGGCCACGGCCATGCTGACGCCGACGATGGCGTTCGCGCCGAGCCGCGACTTGTCCGGCGTCCGGTCCAGGTCGATCATGGCCTGGTCGATCAGCCGCTGGTCGTCTACCTCGTGGCCGAGCAGTTCGGGCTGGATCTCGTCGATGACGCTCTGCACCGCGCGGCTGACGCCCTTGCCGCCGTACTCGGCGCCGCCGTCCCTGAGCTCGACGGCCTCGAAGGCGCCGGTCGAGGCTCCGCTCGGCACCCCGGCCCGCCCGACGGTCCCGTCGTCCAGCGCGACCTCGACCTCGAGGGTCGGGTTGCCCCGGGAGTCCAGGATCTGCCTGGCATGGATCGCTTCAATGGAGGCCACCGCCGGCTCCTTGCCTTTCCTCGTGTCGAGCGCCTGTGTCGGGCTGCACCCTAAGGTCTCCCGGTAGTCGAGCCTAACGGAGAGATGGCCCGCCGGGGCGACGGCCACGCCGTGGCCGCCGCGGTCAGCTGTGAACCCGGTTTTGAGGTAGTGTGAACCCGGTTTTTTGGGTAGGGGAGGTTTGTGCCACTGATGTCCGTGAACCACCCGGCGTCGGCCCGCGTTCTCCCAGGCGGCGCACAGGCTTGCCTCAGGCGCCGGACGGGTATTCTCAGGCGACGCACAGATTACGGGTGATTTCTCTGTGCTCACATCTATCGGCGCATCTCGCCGATGCTAGGTTTAAATTCTTCCCAACGCGACCAGGAGCGTACGGTGAATGTTCACTTCGTGCAGCCGGAATCGGACGACGAAGTGGCTCGCGATCGGTCGGCAGGTGAATCGGTCATCGGGAGGGCGCGCGAGAGCCTGCTGGGCCCGAGCTACTTCTACCACCGCCGCCTTATCGAGCACTCGAAGAACTGGTCATCCAGCCAGATCCGCGAGTACCAGGAGCGGCGCCTGTTCCGGATGACCCGCAGGTACGGCGACCGAGGTGACCCAGAAAGACGACTACCGGCATCATCTGGGCCGCTTTACCCGCTGGGACATGGCGCCGTTCACGCATTTCGTCCGGACCGGCGGGACGTCGTTCCAGCCGTTGCGCTTCAAGGCCGACACGTTCTCACGGCGGCAGAAAGAGCGCGCCTATCTCTTCGACATCTGGGCTCAGGTCGGCTACGCGCCGTTTGACCTGCGCGTCCAGTATCGCGGCGACATCCGGTACCACACGCTGGTCCACTTCAACCGCCTGGAGAACGCCTGGATCATCTCTCCGGCCGAGGCGACCGAGGACCAGCTCAGCACCTTGCGGCAGTGGGCACAGGCGCTGCCGCCGTTCTTCCTGCACGTTTATCCGAGTTCGCTGTACTCGTTCATCGACCTGATCGGCGAGGATGTCTTCCGCCGCCTTCCGGTCCGGGGCGTGCTGGCCTCTTCAGAGGCATTCCTGACCGGCGAGCAGCCGCGCTTCGAGGAGGAGTTCGGCATTCCCGTCGCCCACTGGTACGGCCACAGCGAATACGTGGTCCTGGCCTACCGCTGCCGGACCTGTCAGGGGTTCACTTCTACCCGACCTATGGTCACGTGGAATTCCTCCCGTCCGACACCGAGGGCTGTCAGCGCATCGTGGGGACCTCGTTCAACCGGATCGGCACGCAGTTCGTCCGCTACGACACCGGTGACCTGGCGGTCGCGCCCGCCGGGTCCTGCCCGGTGGATAACTTCCCCCGCGCCCAGGCCATCGTCGGACGATCACAGGAGACCTTCGTCGACCAATCGGGGCGCCGCAGGTCGCTGTTCGACTATGCGGCCGCGGACCTGGAGCACGGGCCGTTCTGGGACCTGATCCGGGATCTTCAGTTCGTCCAGGACCGGCCTGGTTCGCTGCGTATCCGGATCGTCGCCAGCCCAGGTGCGGACCGGGCCGAGATCCAGCGGACCTTCGAGCAGAACCTGCCTATGGCCGATCTGGAGTTCGAGTTCGTCCCGGACATCCAGCGCAGCCCGAGCGGCAAGCGGAAGTACTTCGTGGACAACACGGCCGCCGTCACCGACCAGCCGCGGGACGCCAGCCAGGACGCGTGACACCGGCGCGGCGACGAGTGCGGGCGGACGTGTATCAGGCCGTACCCTGGTTCACCGTTCGGTGCGGGTAATATTCGGCCCTTGATCCGAGGCGCTGGCGCGGACCAGCGGAAGGATCCGGTAGCGGACCTGGGCCGCCAGGGAGATAAGGGTGGAGGAGCGGACCACGCCCTCGGCGGAGACGATCGCGTCAAGCACCCGTTGCAGGTCCGCGTTGCTCCGGGCCACCACCCGGCAGAGCATGTCACCGGCGCCGGTAATCGTGTGCACCTCAAGGACCTCGGGAATCGCGGCCAGTCGTTCGGCCACCGGATCGTGGCCGCCCGCCTGGCGGATCTCCAGCGTGATGAATGCGGTTACCTCGTAACCGAGCGCCGCCGGATCGACCTCGGGCCCGTATCCGGTGATCACCCCGCGGTCCCGCAGCCGGTCCAGCCGGGCCTGCACCGTGCCGCGGGCGACGCCGAGCCGCCGGGACGCTTCGAGTACGCCCACTCTCGGCTCGGCAGCCAGCAGTTCGATGAGCGCGGCATCTAGGCGATCGATAAGTCCCGGATCACTGCTGGTCATAGTGAACAAAGATACCAGTGCTTATGAGATACAAGCAGTCAATATGTCCGGGTAATGTAGCTTTCTTTGTGCAGATTGAGCCCTCGGCTGCCCAGGCGGTTCACGGGCCAGACAATCTGTATTAGGCTGCACAGGTGGTTTGGAGCGAGACTACAAAAAAGTCGAGGCCGGAGAAGATCGCGCACCTGCTGCGCACGGCCGCAGCCGACCCAGTTGCGGTCGGCCGAGCTCTGCCTGGGGAGATTCGGCAGTGGTACCGGTGGCATCACGGCAGCAAGAAATACCCGGAGTTCCAGGTGGACGAGGCCTGGGATGAGCATCTGCACGGCTTGCTCGGCGCACCCTGGCCATGCCCGCAGGCTCAGCAACTCGATGAGATAATGGCCGACATTGGCGCGCTGCTGACATCCCGGGGGCTTGGCTCCGGCCGCTTTACATACGCCCATTACAGCGATGCGGAAAGTGCGCTATGTCGCGCTGTGTGGTGTACGACGCTGCATACGCGACCCGAAGTCGTGGTCGAGACCGGTGTCGCCCACGGCATTACTACCCGGATCGTCCTCGAGGCGCTGGCGCAGAACAACCTGGGCCACCTGTGGAGCATCGACCTTCCGTTCCCTTCGATCATCGGTTGCACGCAGAGACCGCCGTGGCCGTGACCGACGCGTGCCGGCCCCGCTGGTCGTACCTGGAAGGCTCGAGCAGACAGCGATTGCCTTCACTGGTGGCACAGGTCGGCCACGTGGAGATGTTCGTCCACGACAGCTTGCACACGGCCAAGAACACAATGTTCGAGATGGAGCAGGTGGCATCGGTCCTTCCGGTAGGCGGGGTCATGCTGGTGGATGACATCGA
Organism: uncultured Actinomycetes bacterium; assembly: GCA_963822765.1. Classification (GTDB taxonomy): domain Bacteria; phylum Actinomycetota; class Actinomycetes; order Streptosporangiales; family Streptosporangiaceae; genus Palsa-504. The sequence goes on from CAWGJL010000007.1 coordinate 485,704, forward strand.
TTCCCACGAGGGCTTCAAGGCCTTCGCCGCGAGACATCCCGGATACCGCACCATCGTCTGCCGGCCGGGGGACGGGATCGGGCTGTTCGGTATCGCGGTCAAGACTGCGAGCGACTGAGGTCGGCTCGGCGAGTGAAATGCTGGTCATGGTGTACAGAGGCACCGCTGATCATTCGGTATAAATAGTCAACCTGTCCAGGATTGACGAACTTGTTTGCGCATTTTGAGTCTTGTTCCGCATCCTGTTGACATGACTACGCCAGCGCAGGACAGCTTCGGGATCGTCGGCATGGACGCCGTGGTGTTCGCAGTGGGGAACGCGAAGCAGGCGGCGCACTATTACTCGACGGCGTTCGGCATGCGGCGGGTCGCCTACCGCGGCCCGGAGACCGGCTGCCCGGATGAGGCCGCGCACGTGCTCGAGGCGGGCCACGCGCGGTTCGTCTTCCGCGGCCCGGTGCGGGCCGGAACCCGGCTCGGCGAGCGGGTCGCTGCGCACGGGGACGGAGTCACCGACCTGGCCCTGGAGGTCGAATCGGCCGAGGCCGCCTACGACTACGCCGTCGCCCACGGCGGCCACGGCCTCGAGCCGCCGCACATGGTGGAGGACGACCACGGCAAGGTGGTGGTCGCCAGCATCGCCACGTTCGGGGATACCAGGCACACGCTGGTCGAGCGGTCCGGGTACTCCGGTCCCTACCTGCCCGGCTACGTTCCCGCGCCGCCCGTCGTGGCGCCGGGCGAGCGGGCCTTCTTCCCGATATCGACCACTGCGTGGGCAACGTCGAGCTCGGCAAGATGGACAACTGGGTGGACTTCTACCACCGGGTCATGGGCTTCACCAACATGAAGGAGTTCGTCGGCGATGACATCGCCACCGAGTACTCCGCGCTGATGAGCAAGGTCGTGGCGGACGGGTCTCGGAAGGTGAAGTTCCCGCTGAACGAGCCCGCCATCGGCAAGCGCAAGTCGCAGATCGACGAGTACCTGGAATTCTACGGCGGCCCCGGGGTCCAGCACATCGCGCTGGCCACCGATGACATCGTGGCCAGCGTCCGGGCCATGAAGGCCGCGGGGGTGGAGTTCCTGGCCAGCCCGGGCAGCTACTACGACGAGCTCGGGTCCTGGGTCGGCCAGACCCGGGTACCGCTGGACGAGTTGCGCGAGCTCGGCATCCTGGCCGACCGGGACGAGGACGGCTACCTGCTGCAGATCTTCACCCAGCCGGTGCAGGACCGGCCGACCGTGTTTTTCGAGCTGATCGAGCGGCACGGGTCGCAAGGCTTCGGCAAGGGGAACTTCAAGGCGCTGTTCGAGGCGATCGAGCGGGAGCAGGCCAGGCGCGGCAATCTCTGACAACCCGCTGTTAGTCCCGGCCCCGAAGGCCGAGTCCCGTCAGCATTGTCGCGCATCGTCGTGTGCTGGCAAGGGATCGGATCACCTCGTCGCGGCTGGGCACCTGCTTGATGCCCTGGGCCGTGCTTATGACGTGCTCGGCTTCGGCCAGGCCACCGCAGGTGATGAGGCGTTCCGGCAGCCGGTGCTCGCGCGGATCATCGAGCCGACCAGCAAGCAGGACTCACTTCGGGTGCGGACAGAGAGGCCGCGGTGGCCGGAATTTCCAGATTGTCGCGCGCGCTTCGAACTCTATGTATCACCACCTCGCCCTAGTCCCTCATATTGATGCGATGGGGAGGCCCTCGTGAACGGCCGGACGAGCAGGAGGGCTGGGATGTCGGTGCGGGGGAAGTCGGCGGCAGCACGGCCAGCACCCCTAATCCAAACGGCTGCGCTCGACAGCTATGACGTTCTGATACTCGACGCCAGGTGCAAGCAGAGCCTGGCCAGCGCACGGAGCCTTGGCCGGGCCGGGTTGCGGGTGGCACTGGGTGAATGCAGCTCTGAATGCAATCAACCGTTTCCCGTGCTGTCCTTCCGTTCCCGCTACTCGGCTCGCAACGTGGTGCTGCCCGATATCAGCGGTAACGGCGCCGAATTCGGGGCCGCAGTCGTCGAATTTGTCCGGGAGCATCCGACCCGTGTCGTCCTTCCGACGTGCGACGAGGCCGTCGTGGCCATGATGGCGCAGCGGGAGCGCCTCGCCGAACTCGGGTGCGTCCTCGCGCTAGCGCCCAATTCCGTGCTCGACGTCGCCCTCGATAAGGACCGCACGCTAGCGGTCGCGCGCAGCCTGGGCATCGAGTATCCCAAGACGATAAGGATCGATAGCGTTGACGACCTGCCGACCGTCCTCGGCGAGTTCAGGTTTCCCTTCGTGCTCAAACCCACCACCGCCTGGACTGGTCAGACGGCCAATCGCATCGTCCCCGAAGAGGTCATCGATAAGGCCGAGGCCTTCGAAGTGGCCCAGCGGTCCCTGGACGCAGGTGCTGGCGTTCTTGCCCAACAATGGGCGTGCGGGCGTCGCGAGGGAGCCTCGCTTTTCGTCGTCGACGGCGAGGTCCTAGCGAGCTGCGCGCACGTGGCTCACCGCACCAGTCCAGCCCTAGGCGGCGTATCGGTGATGCGCGAGAGCATACCGATGCCGGCGGATATCTACGCCGCGGCCGTGAACCTCGTCACGACCATCGGCCTACAGGGTGTATGCGAGGTGGAATTCCGGCGCGACGCGGACAATCGGCCGCTGCTGATGGAGATCAACGCCAGGCTAGCGGGAACGATCGAGAACGCCGTGCACTCCGGTGTCGACTTCCCGCTTATGATCTGGCAATGGGCGACCGGGCTTCCGGTCGATCGCTCCGACGGCTACCGAACTGGCGTGCGGACGCGATGGCTGCAGGGTGATATGCGATGGCTGATGAACAACCAGCGGCGAGTCGGGAGACCTGACAGTGTTTCCCGGGCCCGCGGCCTGTGGATATTCACAACGGAATTCTTCCGTACCCGTCACTACGATTGCCTTGACCGGCGCGACCTAGGCCCGGTTCTGGCTGAATTGCGAATCATGGCAGCGGCCGCCCGAAGGTCGCTCGGCTCGCGGTAGGCCTGAGGGCCAGCACTGAAAAGGAGTATTACATGTCGGGTAGCGAGGTGCTCATCATCGGCGCCGGCCCCTTTGGCCTATCGATCTCCGCGCACGTTCGCGGGCTCGGGGTGGATCACCGGGTCGTCGGCCGCCCGATGGATACGTGGCGGGCGCACATGCCGGTCGGCATGAACCTGAAATCGGAGCCATATGCCTCGAACATATCGTCGCCCCGCAGCGGCTATGACATTCCTGCGTACTGCAGGCAGCAAGGACTCGACTACGTCGAGCGGGTAGGGCCTCTGACGCTGGAACGTTTTCTCAGTTACGCCGACTGGTATGCCGAACAGCTAGTGCCCGATCTCATCGATGTCACTGTCACTGACGTGTCTCCGATCGATGGAGGATTCCAAGTGACTTTCGACGAGGGCGAGCCACTCATCGCGCGCCAAGTCGTAGTCGCGACCGGGGTACTGCCCTACGCGAGCATTCCCGCTGAGTTGTCCGGCCTGCCATCCAACCTGGTCTCGCACACCTCCGAGCACCACCTTCTCGACGGCTTTAAGGGTCGCCGCGTGGCTGTGGTAGGCGCTGGCCAGTCGGCGCTGGAAACGGCGGCGCTACTGCACGAGACGGGAGCCGACGTCCGGATCATCGCACGTCGCCCGGCACTCGGCTGGCCTGACCCGAACCCGGAAGCGATCAGCTTCTTCGGGCGCATCAGGCGGCCAGTGACAAATCTCTGCGAAGGCTGGCGCTGCGCCTTCTGGAACACCCCGGTCGCCTTCCGGCGACTCCCGAAGGACATGCGGATCACCAAGGCCCGGACCGTGCTCGGGCCGAGCGGGTCCTGGTGGCTGAAGGATCGCGTCGACGGCGTCATCGAGACACTGACCAGCCATCGTGTCAAGGAGGCAACAGCCAACGGGAGTGGCGTAAGGCTCCTCCTCGACGGCGGTCAGCAGTCAACCATCGATGTCGACCACGTCGTCGCAGGCACCGGGTTCCGGATTGATCTCGCCCGGCTGCGCTTCCTACCGGAAAGGCTCCGGGCGCAGATCACGACGCTCAACGGCTTCCCGGTGGTAAGCCGGGTCGGCGAATCATCGATTCCTGGACTGTATTTCGTTGGCGCACCGTCAGCGGTGAGCCTTGGTCCATCGGCGCGATTCATCGCGGGAACGCAGAATACCGCAGGTCTGCTCGCCCAGTCGGTCGCTCGCCGTTCACGCCGCAGCCGGAATGGATCGCAGACATCCGGAATGAATGAGGCAATGCTACAAGAGTCGCGTTAGAGCCTGGATGCACAGGTCGGTGGGAGTTAGCCTCGATCTTTCGCGTCCGTGATGCGGTGACCTGAGGCGGTGGCCGGGCACTCGATTTCGGGTTTTGTCGTGCCTGGCTGCCCGGCGGTCGCGCCGTGGTTGTGCGCGAAGCCCTTCAACGGCAGGTTCCGCAGTCCGATGTCCTTTGGCGCAGCGGATGCGGTCATCGCACCGTGCCCGCCTGCGGTGCCGTAGCTCTGGCCGTCGACGATACCGACTTCCAGTGCCTGGCCCAGCATAGGCTGTTGTCGGGATGGAGAACCGTGATCAGAGCTGGCTTCAAGGCCGCGCTAGAGGTTCGGGAGAAGAGCTTCTTCCGCAAGCCGGGCGCGCTGTTCGTCTTCCTCAAGAGGTCATATCCAGCGCGTTCTCGCTCAGCGTGGTTGGATACCATCTTGCTGTTTTCGCGTCGGCCGGGGATACCAACGAAGTCCATGGTTTCGGGTTTACGCCAAGGCGATAACCTCTAGGGGTCCGTCGCTCAACATGGGCCCAATCCTGGGAGTATACGTAGTCCAGGGTAGTCCACCGTCGCCAAGCGCCAGAATTATACCGGTGGGCTGAATCATTGAGGGCCGAACGGATTATACCGTCTTCTTGAGCTTCACACAGCCGCCTGAGCCGTTCTGATGTTTCCGACCGGTTGCGGAACTGGAAATGATGCATGAACGCGCCTTCGCGCGGCTCTAGGACTCGGACGGGAGTTTGTACTCGATGGAAGCCCTCCCCGGGAGCCAGTTCCGGACCTGATCGGTCCCACCGGATAAGCGGATGCTTCCAGTGGCGGACGCTGCACCAGGCCATTCGCATCTCGTGGCACAACGGTTGGTAATCGAGCGGATGACGACCATGAACATTCGCAGGCTCGCCCGTAGGGAAGTGCTCGAACACACGAGCTCCGACGACTCGGAAGCGACGGTCAAGCCCGGCAAGATAGTCCACGATTCGTAGGCCGCCTGGGCCATGCACAAACTCATCCGCGTCTGATAGAAGCCACCAGACGTTATCAGAATCAACCTCGGATGATACGGCGTTGATAACATCGTTTATCTCCGCGAGTTGACGACCCAGGTCAAAGTAGTCAGTATGGTAAACACGTGCAATCTCGGCTCCGGCTGCTGCTGCTCGCTCCACGGTAGCATCCGGGCTTTCGTTGTCGATGATAAACACACGCTCACAGCCCTGCGCGAAGGCATTGCGAACGGTGGCCTCGATAATGTCCGCCTCGAACCAGGTTCCAATAATACCAAAGAGGCGTACCGGGAGCATGGGGACGGGCCGTGGCGGGTTCGTCTCCACGCGGGACCAGACTCGGCCAATATTGAACTGCAGGCTTAGTAGTCCGGCTGCGGCACGAACGCGAGGCGGAACGGGCATCTTCATCTCAAACATAATTGACGCGTCCTCGACTTCTTCGAATCATCTGCAGAGCTACCTACATATGACCTGGGCCTGCCCGATCCTGATACATCAGTCTCGATTCCACGAGCATGCCGGTGGCACGCGCGCCGCCGAGGCACTGGACCCCTGGGAGCTGGAACCCCCGAAACGCTATCACCGCCCGTTCCCGTAACGACTACTACCTGCTCGCTCAGACGTCTGACGGCGGTGATGGCAGGCCGCCAACGGACGAAGATAGCTACCGATGACGGGCCGCAGAGGTGCTCGGGGCCACGACCTCCGCATCGACGCCAGCCACCTGCCCACCTCGCCCGAGGACCGGGAACACTGGTGGCTCAGCGTCACCTGCCAGGACATCCCCGCGCAGCTAGCACGGCGGGAACCAGCCACGCGGTGCAGGTCCGCGAGGCAAACGCCGGATGAAAGGTTCAGTGACGATCTGCGGCTGCGGCAAGCAAAATGGTGTATCAGATTCGGTCTGTCGCGGGTCTTATGCCAGGTGGCTGTGTAGCCCGCGGCTCCTGCTGGTCTTCCAGTCTCGAGGGGTGAGCGATGAGGGAGGTCGTCCTGCGGCGTTCGCACTGGCCGTCTATCGCCGGTGGCCTGTTCGCTGATACTAGGCGAGGTGAGTAGCGGTTCATGATGTCCTCCAGGGTTGCCTTCCGTCCTACGCGCGGTGTCGCCGTGCTGACTCAGGCCCAGGCGGCTGAGCAGCTCGAACGCTCGGTGCACGTCAGGGTGGGGATTGCCTGGGGGCTGTTGTTCTTCAACACGCTCACCTTTTTCGCGGGTACGTCCTTCCTGCCGATCCCGGGGACAGTGGGTAAGGGGTTGGCGCAAGCGACGCTGCCCGCAGCGTTGCTGGTGGTGCTGACGATCAACCGCCAAGTCGTGGTGCGCCCCAATGTGTTCTTGTGCCTGGTGAGCCTGCTCGTCGTGGGGACGATCCTGACAGCGCTGGCGCCTCAGGGTTTCGGTACTGTGTTCCGCACTGCCCGGATGGCCGGGTGGGTGGCCGGGCTGTGGCTGCTGACGCCCTGGTGGGGTCGGCGTGACCTGCTGCTGGTGCGCTGCTATCTTGCTGCTCTCTGGGTGGCGCTCGGGTCGGTGCTGCTCGGCTTGTTCGTGTCCCCCCACCGGGCACTGGCTAACGCCAGGCTGACCGGTGCGCTCTGGCCGATCCCGCCCACCCAGGTGGCACACTACGCAGCGGAAGCGACAGGCGTGGTCATCGTGCTGTGGTTCTGCGGTCACGTACGCGGCCGCATCGCGCTCATCGCCGCCTGCGTAGGCGGGGCCCTGCTGATTCTTACGCATACCAGGACCGCGCTGACCGCGTTGATCGTGAGCCTTTTGGTATCCGGGCTTAGTTTGATCGCGGCTAAGCCCCGGGTCCGCAAGCTGTTCGCCTCCGCAGGCGCGATCGGCGCAAGCGTAGTCCTGGCGTTCTCGGCTGCCATCACGGCGTGGCTGGCGCGGGGGGAAACCTCGCAGGGCCTGGACAACCTGACCGGCCGTACCAAGGTCTGGGGTCCTCTCCTTGCTGCTCCGCGTGACAAGTTCCAGGAGATCTTCGGCTTCGGCCTGTCGAACGCTTCCTTCAACGGCTTGGACATCGACAGCAACTGGCTGTCTTCCTACCAGCAACAGGGACTGTACGGCGTGGTCGTCTGCGCGATGATCCTGATCTTCCTGTTCGTGACGGCCTACTTCCAGCCGCGCGGAGTGCGGCGGGCGCTGGCACTCTTCCTTATAACCTATTGTCTGGTGGCGTCGTTCACCGAGGACGGTTTCACCGATGTCTCACCGTACCTCCTGGATCTTACTTTGGCTGCGTCGCTGCTCGTGCCGCCGGTAAGCGGGGAGCCTTTGAGGACGGGAGTTGCGTAAACCGTTGGACGAGCAAGCGATCAGGGAATTCTGGCCGGGGCATCCTTGCGGGGACGCGCATGCTGGCGGGCTTCGCGAACGCTTCCACGGCGATTACGACAGGTTTTTCACAGACTACGATCAGTTCCGTTACCGGAATGAGCGGCACTTGCCAGCCTGTATCGCGGCCTTGAATGCAGCCGAAAAGAAGGTGCTTGAGATCGGAATGCCGTATCAATATTGCAGCTCAGTGCTCTAGTGAGAGTGAAGCCCTGATGATTGTCCATAACCTGCCAGTGTCTTTCGGCCGACGGGTATGGCTTGAGCGCCAGGCCGTGATTTAGGTGTGCGGTATTGCCGGCTGTTACCAGCAGGCCGATGGTCACAGGCTCACAGACGTCATGACCGGACGAATTGCACACCGGGGTCCCGACGCGAACGGAATGTGGAACCACGAGGACGATCGGGTCTCGATCCAGTTCGGCCATCGGCGGCTCTCGATCATCGACCTGTCTGCCAAGGCCGACCAGCCGCTGTCCAAGCGCGGGCTGACGCTCGTCTACAACGGCGAGCTGTACAACTACAAGGAGTTGCGGGCCGAGCTGGTCAGCTGCGGCGCCAGCTTCGTCACCTCCTCCGACACCGAGGTCGTGCTTGAGGCGTGGCGCTACTGGGGACCGGCGTCCCTGCCCCGGTTCCGCGGCATGTTCGCGTTCGCCTTGGCCGACGAGAAAACCGGCGAGCTGTTCCTGGTGCGTGACCCGCTCGGCATCAAGCCGCTGTTCTACCTCCAGCGAGGCAACGGCGTGCTGTTCGCCTCCGAACTTAAGGCGCTGACCGCCGCGGTCGGGCCGGAGCTGCGCGTCGAGCCGGGCGCGCTGGTCGCGTCGATGCTCTACTACTGGGTGCCCGAGCAGTTCTGTGCCATCGAGGGCGTCCGCAAGCTCCCGGCCGGCTCCTGGGCGCGCCTGCGCCCGGACGGCGACCTCCACGTCGAGCAGTACTGGAGCGTGGCCGACGTGGCCCGCGCCGCGGAAAATGGACCAGCACCCGACCTGCGCCAGGTCATCGAGGAGTCGGTCGCCGCCCATCTGGTCGCCGACGTGCCCGTGTCCAGTTTCCTGTCCGGCGGCCTGGATTCCAGCATCGTCACCGTGCTCGCGCACCGCGCCCAGGAGGTAGAGGCCTACACGATCACCTTCCGGCCCGAGGACCAGCGGCTGGAGGCCATGCCCGACGACGCCATCTACGCCCGTAAGGTCGCGGCGCAGTTCGGCGTGAAGCTGCACGAGATCGAGATCTCCCCGGACATCGTCGACCTGCTGCCCCGGATGGTGGACGCGCTGGACGAGCCGATCGGCGACCCGGCCGCGATCAACACGCTGCTGATGTGCCAGGCGGCCCGCGAACGCGGGGTCAAGGTGATCTTGTCCGGGATGGGCGCGGACGAGCTGTTCGGCGGTTACCGCAAGCACCTGGCCTGCGTGATGGCCAGCCGCTACGGCCGGCTGCCCGCCCCGGCCCGGGCGGGCGTGCGGTTCGCGGTAAACCGCACCCCGGTCAGCGTCGGCGGCCGCGGGCTGCGCTACGCCCGCTGGGCCAAGCGCTTCCTGACCTTCGCCGAACTCCCCGAGGAGCCCCGGTTCCGGCGCAGCTACACGTTGTACGACCCGGACGACCTGGCCGGGCTGCTGAGCCCGGACCTGCGCGGCCAGGTGGACCGGGTGATCGACGGGCACCGCGAGATCTACACCGACAACGACCTGCACGATGAGGTCAACCGGATGTGCCTGGCCGATGCCCGGCTGTTCCTGCCCGGCCTCAACCTGTCCTACTCCGACCGAGCCAGCATGGCCGCCTCGGTAGAGGTCCGGGTGCCGTTCGTAGACCCGGTGGTGGCGCAGGCAGCGTTCGCCATCCCGGGCCGGGACAAGATCCATCGCCGGCAGGGCAAGCTGGCGCTCAAGCAGGCCGCCGAGGCCTGGCTGCCCAAGGAGATCATCTACCGCCCGAAGGCCTCGTTTAGCGCCCCGCTGCGCGCGTGGGTCCGCAACGACCTGCGGGACGTCATCAACGACATGCTCGTCCACGGCGAGCTGACCGGGTCCGGGATGATCCGGCCCGGCGCGCTGAACCGCCTGATCGAAGCCGAGCGGGCGGGCCGCGAGGACAACGCCAAGCAGATATGGCAGCTGCTGTCCATGGAGCTCTGGTACCGCAACGCGCGGGCCATGGGCGTGGCGGCATGACCGGTAAGGACACCATGAAGCAGATCGCGCAGAACTACAAGTCCGGGGAGCTCGCCGTCCTGGACGCGCCGGTCCCGGCGTGCCGTCCGGGCGGCGTCCTGGTCCAGTCGCTGTTCTCGCTCATCTCCACCGGCACCGAGATGATGAAGGTCCACGAGGCCAACCTGTCCATGGTCGGCAAGGCGCGGGCCCGGCCGGACCAGGTGCGCAAGGTGCTGGACACGGTGGCGCAGCAGGGCGCGATGGCCACCTACAAGAAGGTGATGAACAAGCTCGACTCCTACACCCCGCTGGGCTACTCGCTGTGCGGCGTGGTCGTCGAGGTGGGCGCGGGGGCCGAGGAGTTCAAGGTCGGCCAGCTGGTCGCGGCGGCCGGCAACGAGTTCGCGCTGCACGCCGAGTACAACTGGATCCCGGTCAACCTGTGCGCCGCGGTGCCGCGGGGCGTGGCCCCCGAGCACGCCGCGTTCGCCACCGTGGGCGCCATCGCCATGCAGGGCGTGCGCCGCGCCGAGCCGCAGCTCGGCGAGACCTCCCTGGTCATCGGCCTCGGCCTGATCGGCCAGCTGGTGGTCCGGCTGCTGGTCGCGGCCGGCATCCGGGTGGTCGGGCTGGACGTGATCGAGGCCCGCTGCCGGCTGGCCGAACAGGCGGGCGCGGTGGCCTGCGGGGCCCCGGACGACGAGGGCCTGGCCGCGGTGGCGGCCGCCCTGGACCAGCTCACCAGCGGCCGCGGCGCCGACCACGTGTTCCTGGCCGCGGGCGGTACCTCCAACGCGCCGGTCGAGACCGCGGCCCGGCTGGCCCGGGACCGGGCCCGGGTCGTGGACATCGGCAAGACCAAGCTCGACCTGCCCTGGAACGCCTACTACGACAAGGAACTCGACGTCCGGTTCTCCCGGTCCTACGGCCCGGGCCGGTACGACGACCGGTACGAGCTGGAGGGGGTCGACTACCCGGCCGGCTACGTCCGCTGGACCGAGCGCCGCAACCTGGAGTGCTTCCTGGACCTGCTGGCCGGGAAGGACCTCGAGGTCGCAGACGCTGGTCTCCGGCACGTTCCCGATGGCGGACGCGGCGCAGGTCTACGGGGACCTGTCCTCCGGCGCGCTGAAGGCGGTCGGGGTCCTGCTCTCCTACCCGGCGCCGGACCCCGAGCGTCAGCCCCGGCCGGCCGCCAGCCTGGTCCGCGCCGAGGTTCCGGCCGCCCCGGCCAGGGTCTCGAAGCGGGGCCGAACGGACCGGCTCCAAGCGCCTGGCCATCGGCTTCATCGGCGCGGGCAACTACGCCTCCTCGATGCTGCTTCCGCACCTGGCCCGGCTGCCCGACGCCGAGCTCGTCCACGTAACGACGACCAAGTCACTGTCGGCGGTGAACGCCCAGCGGCGGTTCGGCTTCACTACCGCGTCGACCAGCGCGTCGGCCGTGCTGGAGGACGAGTCGCTGGACGCGATCTTCGTGGTGACCCGGCACGCCAGCCACGCGGACCTGGTCTGCCGGGCGCTGGAGACCGGCAAGGCGGTGTTCGTGGAGAAGCCGCTCGCGCTGACCGCCGAGGAACTGGACCGGATCACCGAGGTGATCGTCAAGACCGGCAACGACCGGCTGATGGTCGGGTTCAACCGGCGGTTCGCCCCGATGCTGGCCACGATGAAGGCCGACTTCGGCCCGGCCAGCTCCGCCGCGGTCACCCGCTACCTGGTCAACGCGGGCCCGCTGGGCGCGGACAGCTGGTACCGCAACGAGGGTGAGGGGTCGCGGTTCACCGGCGAGGGCGGTCACTTCCTGGACACGCTCAGCTGGTGGGCGGACAGCCTGCCCGAGGAGGTCTACGCGGTCGGCGGCCCGGACTCCGACGACCTCCAGGTCACGGTGCGGTTCGCGAACGGCGCCAGCGGCGTGATCAGCTACGTCACCGGCGGCAACGTCCGCTTCCCCAAGGAGACGCTGGACGCCACCGGCGGCGGCCGCAGCGCGCGGCTGGACAACTTCCGCAAGGCCACGGTCTGGACCGGGCGCGGGCATGACACGATCCGGGCCCGGGGTGGCCAGGACAAGGGGCAGCGCGCCGAGCTGACGCGCTTCGTGCAGGCCTGCCTGGCCGGCGCGCCCATGCCAATCCCGCTCGAGTCGCTGGCCGCCACCACCAGGGCGACCAGCGCAGTGCGGGACAGCCTGCTAAGTGGCAAGCCGGAGCGGGTGTGAGCACTGCCACCGCGTCAGGGCCCGGCCGGTATGGCCACCGGCCGGCGTCAATGTCCCCGGTACAGATGGCCTGGCGGCTCCGGGATCGGGTGGTCCGCGCGGCCTGGTCCCGACGGCAGGTGACCCGCCATCAGCTGGCCCAGGCTGCGGCCGCGGCGCCCGCCGGCGAGCTGACGTTCACCGCGGTGCTGCCGCCGGATACCGCCGCGCGGGTGCCGGAGAAGGCCAGGAAGCTGCTACTGGAAGCTGCGGACCGGCTGATGCGGGGGGAATGGGAGACCTTGGGGGTGCTCCGAACCGACCTGGAACGGCCTGACTGGTTCCGCGACCCGGTCAGCGGCCGCCGGTCCCAACAAGACCGCTACGCGTTCCGCATTGATTACCGTTGCGAAGATCAGGGCGGCAACATACAGCAGATCTGGGAGCTTTCCCGGTTGCAGCACCTGACGTTGCTGGCCACGGCCTGGTTCCTGACCCATGACGAGCGATACGCGCGGCGGGTCGCCGATCAGCTCCATTCCTGGTGGCGGGAGAACCCGTTCCTCTCCGGTGTGCACTGGACAAACGGCATCGAGATCGGCCTCCGCCTGATCAGCCTGACCTGGATCAGGCGTCTGCTAAATGACTGGCCCGGGGTGGCCAACTTGTTCGAGCGCGACGCGCTCGCAGTGCGGCAGATCCGCTGGCACCAGCAGTACCTTGCCGCGTTTCCCAGCCGAGGCTCGTCGGCCAACAACCACGCGATCGCGGAAGCCGCCGGACAGCTAGTAGTCAGCTGCGCCTTCCCGTGGTTTCGCGAAAGTGAGCGCTGGCGACGCAAGTCCGCGCTCGTGCTGGAGCGAGAGCTTATCCGCCATATCGTCCCGCCAGGTATCAGCCGCGAGCTTGCCTCGGACTATCAATGCTTTATCGTCGAACTCGGGTTCGCCGCGGCGGTTGAGGCCGACGTCAGCGGTCATCCGCTGCGGCCCAGCTACCTGGGCCCGGCTATGCGCCCTGGCAGATTCGGCGGCGGCGCTCGTCGACGAACGGTTGCGACCGCCCCGCTGGGGTGATTCCTACGAGGGTCGCGGGCTCCTGCTAGACGCACCGACGCCGAATCGCTGGCCGTCGATGCTGGCCCTTGCCGATGTGCTGGTGGGCCGACTGGACTGGTGGCCGCGGACCCCGGCCAACGCCGCAAGCTCGATCGTGGGCGCCATGGCCGATACCAGACACCAGATCGGGGGCAGGCCCAGTCAGCGGCCCGCACGCTTCGCTCACGCGGGAATCACGCTGCTGCGCACGAACGGTGAACATGAGATCTGGTGCCGATGCGACGGAGCCCTGTCCAGGTCCCGCAGCCTCGCGGCGCGTGCCCACGCCGACGCTCTGTCCGTCGAAGTGCGCTACGCGGGCGTCGACATCCTGGCCGACTCAGGCGCCTTCTGCTATCAGAACGAGCGCGCATGGGACTCATCGTTCCGGCCGACAATCGAGCACAACACCGCCGAACTCGGTGGCCGGGACCAGCCCCGCGAAGGCGGCCCCTCCTGCGTCATGGGCGTACTCGTGTCGAGGTGCTCGATTACGGCGACATCGTCCGATGGACGGCTGAGCACGACGGGTGCGCCTCGCCTTACCCACCTACCGTTCACCGCCGCTCGGTGCTGCTGGACCGGGCATCGCGCAGCATCGACATCATTGATCAGATTGACGGGGACAGTCGCGAAATCCGCCTGGCTTTCCGTCTCGGACCTGACGTCCGGGCGGCACTCGAACAGTCGTATGCAGTCCTGGACTGGCCCACCGCGTCCACACCTGGAGCGGCACGGCTCGAACTGCCGCCTGGACTAGAGTGGAGCTTGCACCGGGGCGAGACCGACCCCATTTCCGGCTGGTACGGCCATGGCCTCGGGCGGCTCGCTGCATCTGTTACGCTCCTGGGCTGCGGTCGCTGCGCGACCGGGATGCCCTTGATTACTCGGCTGGAATTCCAAGTCGGCGAATTGACGAAATCCGCTGTTTTCCAGCAGGCCATATCATCGACCATATCGCCGCCCTGTCGGATAGGGCGCCGGAGATCCAAGCGGAGGCCTGATGAGCCAGAAGGCGCTGGACCTGCGGAGGTCCATGCAGATAGTGCGGCGGCGCAAGCTCCTCGTGGGGATCGTCGTGGCCTTGGGTATCCTCGGTGGCGCCGCTTACGCCATCGCGAAGCCTGCGATGCTCACGAGTACTGCGCTGATCGCGCTCACGCCTTCGGCGACCGTACAGCCAGCAACCACCACCGGCGGAACTGATGCCTATACGGCAACCCAGGAGATTGTCGCGGGTAGCACCCCAGTGCTCGTGGCCGCCCTGCATGATGTCCGTCCAGAGATGTCGCTCAACGAGCTTCGCCTCAACGTTCAGGTGGCAAGCCCGGCCGCCGACATCATTTCGGTGACCGCAAAAGGCAAGAACGCCAGTGACGCAGAAGCAACCGCCAACGCGGTGGCCGATAGCTACATTAACCTGGTCAGTTCCTCACGTAACGCGGTCGTCCACGTACAGGCCCAATTGCTCCAGCCCGCTAGCCCAGGGACGGGGCCGTCGAAGACAGAGCGCCCGATCGTATTTGCGCTGCAGGGCGGGCTGGCCGGCGTGCTGATCGGAGTCATCGTAGCCCTCGCTATCGGCCGCAGTGACCGGCGACTCAGAGAGCGCGACGAGATAGCGAATTCGATAGGGACTCCCGTCCTGGCATCGATCCCGGTTGCTCATCCCTCGGCCGCCGCGGGCTGGATGAGGCTATTTGAGAACTACCAGCCGGCCGCCGTGCACGCCTGGCAGCTGCGTACCGCCCTGCAGCAGCTGGGGATGCCCAGACCCGGCTTCGGTCGGCCCCTATTCAACGGTAACGGTAGTTCCTCGTACGACGAAGGTCGCGCCGCCATGTATGAAGGTGAGCGCTTCTCGCTCATGGTGCTTTCCCTCTCGTCAGATCCCGGTGCTCTCGCCCTAGGCCCGCAACTGGCGGTCTTTGCCGCCTCGCAGAACATTCCCACTTCGCTTGTGGTTGGTTCACAGCAGGACGCAGCCGCTACCGCCACCCTTCGCACCGCGTGCGCATCGCAGCCGTTCGAGACACCGATACACCACGGCCTGCTGCGAGTCACCACCTTTGATGAGGGTGGCGTCGACATGCACCCGGAGACCGCCTTGGTCATCGTGGCCGCGGTCGTCGACAGCCGAGCGCCGCAGCTGCCGCACTCGACGCCGACCAACGCCACGGTAATAGGGGTCTCGGCCGGTGCGGCGACCGCTGAGCAGCTGGCCCGGGCGGCCGTGGCCGCGGCCGCCGACGGCCGACAGATCACCGGGATTCTGGTCGCCGATCCAGAGCCGACCGACCCGACCACGGGCCGCATTGCGCATCTAGGGCGCCCGGCACGACACCGGGCGCCGAACCGCTCGCGAGGCATAGTAACGGAGATCAAGCGGTGAACGACCGAGACCGGACGATTACCTGGTCGCGCGGCGGCGATCTGCTAAGCCGCCTGTGGACCGAGACCGACGATATCCCGGTAGATGAGGAGCGCCCCGAAACCGATCTTTCTCCCGGAAGGCTGGTCAACCTCGGGTTCTTCGCAGCCGTCCTGCGGCGCCGGGCCCGGGTCTGGTGCCTCACCGCCGTGCTCGGGCTGGTGATTGGTTCCGGGCTCTACCTGAAGTCCCCGCCGCCCTACCACGCCACCGCGACAGTCCTGGTCACCTACAACAACCCCGCGGCGAATCCGGGGGACGAAGTGCCGACCGAGCAGAGCGTGGCGGGAAGTCGGGTGGTGGCAGGACGTGTCGTGCAGCAGCTGGGGCTGCAGCAGTCTGTCGCCAGCTTCCAAGCCGCCTACACGGTCACGATCGTTACTGACAACGTGCTCATGTTCAACGTCGCCGCGCCATCAAGCGCCGCTGCTGTGCAGCGAGTATCGGCCCTGGCCGCAGCATATCTCCAGTACCGCGCCCAGTACGCGCAGACGCAGGACCGGCAACTGTTCGCCCAGCTCGATCAGCAGTACAACGCGGCTCAGCGGAGCCTGAAAACGCTTAATGAGGAGATCAACCAGCAACCAACCGTAGGGGCGACGCCCGCGCAGAGGGCGGAGTACGCCAGCTTGCAGACTCAGATCGGGCAGCAGGAGCAGATCATTCAGTACGTGACCACTGCCAAGTCTGCCGCTATCACGGATACGAATAACCTGGTCACGGGCAGCTACGTGCTGGACGCCGCCACCGCACTCCCGCGCTCGAAGGTCAAGGGCCCGGCGCTTTACTTCGTCGGCGGCCTTTTCGGCGGACTCGTGGTAGGCATGGGCAGCGTCATCGTAGCGGCGCTGCTGTCTCGCCGACCGCGCCGCCGTGACGATGTTGCGGTCGCAATGGGCGCGCCCGTGAGGCTCAGCGTCGGCCCGCTGCGCCGGCGTCGATGGTCGGTGCGACCGCGGAAGGCCAAGCGAAACAGCGACATGAGGCGGGTCGTCGCATACCTGCGCCACGTGGCGCTGAGAACTTCCCGGAGTCCGGCAAGTCTTGCGGTCGTCGCCGTCGACGACGCGCAGGTTGTCGCGCGGGTGGTCGCGTCGCTGGCCGTCTCGTGCGCCGCCGAGGGAATGCACGTCGTGGTGGCTGATCTTTCCAGCGAGGCGCACCTGGCACACCTGCTCGGGGTCCGCGACCCTGGCATCCACCCGGTCCGGCAGAACGGCTCGAACCTCACCGCGATACTCCCAGGGCGTGAGGAAGTCGCGCCGGTCGGTCCAGTGCCCGGCAGCGCCTCCCTGGCCGCGCCAGCCCAGGCTGATACAGCCCTTGTTACGGCCTGCTCTTCGGCTGACCTGCTCCTCACCTTGGCCACCCTCGATCCCGCCTTTGGTGGCGATCACCTGGGGACATGGGCGACCATCGCGGTCGCAGCGGTAACCGCCGGGAAGTCCTCGGCGGAGAAGATCCGCGGCGTAGGCGACATGATCCGGCTTGCCGGAACGCGCCTGGACTCCGCCGTCCTGGTCGGAGCGGACAAGAGAGATGACAGCCTCGGTGTGATCGATCAAGCCGAGCAGTCCGAGCAGTCCGCGGTGATGAATTAGGTCTGGGAGGACAGGCAAATAGTCGATCACGGACAGTGACTGTCAAACGGCTCCCGATAACAGGAGGTCAAGCGGGTCGTGGACCCTCACACGTCATCTCTGGAAGCTATGAAGAGGTAGTACCGGAAGTATCACGCGTCTATAGTCGCGGATCTCCTAACTTGTAAGGTAATTCGCTCATCACGCGACTTATCCGTACCCGGGACTTAGGGTAACGATGAGCGTTTCGTGGTAGCAGGCGATCGGAGCCATGTCAGACGTGTTCTCACCCCTCCCTGTGCGTGGCTGAGCATGAGGTCGATGGACTCGATCCCAGCGGATGATGCCTTGGCCACCAACTCCATACGTCGCATGATCGTCATACCCGGGCGCGGTACACATGGCAGCTAAGGCCGACTTCGATGCCGGGACGGCCGGGCCGACGCTAATGAAGCCACGGACATCAGCAGCCGTCCAGCGCCTAATTAGCCAAGCGGCCCGCCGCATGAGCTGGGGTGTCGTCGACCAGGGGATGTCCAGCCTGACCAACTTCGCTGTGGCTATCTACGTGGTGCGCGTGCTGGGAGCGGTCCAGTTCGGTGCGTTCAGTCTGGCCTACGTGACCTATGGTTTCGCACTCAACGCGTCGCGCGGCCTAGGCACAGACCCATTGATGGTCCGGTTCAGCGGCACGAACCTGGCCACCTGGCGGCGTGTCGTAGCCGACTGCACCGGGACTGCCGTGACGGTAGGCCTAGGCATCGGTGCTTGCGTAATCGTGGCGGCGGCCCTAATTAAGGGCACAGTCGGCGGCGCCTTCCTCGCACTAGGGCTGACACTGCCAGGGCTGCTGCTGCAGGACAGCTGGCGATATTCGTTCTTCGCGCTTGGGCGCGGGAACCAGGCGTTCCTCAACGACCTGGTCTGGGCAGTGACCCTGCTTCCCGCCTTGGTGCTCCTGCGCAAGACCGGTCATGCAGACGTTTTCTGGTTCATGTTGGCGTGGGGTGCGACGGCATCTATAGGCGCAGCCGTCGGGCCGTGGCAAGCGCGGGTCGTCCCCAAGCCATCGGGCGCGTGGCGATGGATATCACGGCATCGTGACCTCGGACTCCGCTACATGGCCGAGGGCCTTTCTAGCAGTGCCTCCAGTCAGCTGCTCACCTACGGCATCGGGCTCACTCTAGGCTTGGCTGTTGTCGGTTACGTACAGGCTTCGAGCACGCTCATGGGCCCTGTGGGAGTCCTGTTTACCGGGATGTCCCTGGTGAGCTTGCCGGAGGCCGCCCGGGTTCTGCGCAGCTCGCCACGTCGTCTGCCTTTGGTATGCATGCTCGTTTTCGGTGGACTCGCTGCAGCGGTTCTCGCATGGGGAGTCGTGCTCCTGGTGGCGGTACCGAGGGGGTTCGGGGCATGGCTGCTAGGCCCCGTTTGGCGACCGGCGTACCCACTTCTGCTGCCGCAGCTTGTTTCCTACACCGGCCTGGCTTTCGCCTTCGGCATGGGCACCGGTCTCCACGCTCTAGGGGCCGCTCGGCGCAGCCTTCGGGCCGTTGTTATCAGCTCAGTACTGTATCTCGTCTTTGGCCTATCGGGCGCTGTTGTGGATGGAGCGTTCGGGGTACTTACTGGACTAGCAATTGCGCAATGGATTGCCGCGCCGTTGTTCTGGTGGCAACTGCGCGCGGCGATGCGGGAATCCGGCAAAATACCTGACGCTAGCTGGTTCCGGTGGAGTCGTATGAACCGTCGCCACCAGCAGTCAACTGCAGATGACCAGAAGAACCTGGCATCGAGCATAGATGCCGATGGTCGCCAGCTGAACCGTGCCGCGCCTCCTGAGCATGTGGAGGGGGGGTGGCGCCATTCATGAGCAAGAACGCGACGCATGTCCGACCCAGGCCGGCGCCAGCCATGCGGAGGACACGCTACTGGTCCTCGCGTAATCGCTATTCGTCACGAGGGCCAGCATGACCGCCGTCCTCGCCCGGACCGAAGCCGAGTTCCTCACCGGGCTGGTCCCTAGCCGACGCCACAAGCCATCTTTAAAGTTTCTTCGCGTTGGGTTCTAGGTGGGCCCATAGGTGCCAGCCCATGAGGGTCTGGCCTGGCAGGCGGTGCAGTGGCAGGGGCGGCGCGTGCATGAATCGCTTGTAGGTGCGGGTGACCTGGAAAGACGGGAAATGGCGCTCGATACGGCGGCGGTCATATACCAGGGCATACGGGTTGGCGGGCCCGTCGGTGTTGCGGTGGACGAATTCGTCTAGGCGCAGGTAGCGGCCGAGGCCTCGTTCCCTGGCGTTTGCGAGGTGGGCGGCGAGCGTTCCCCGGCCGGGATCGCCGCTCAGGATCCCGGCCCGGGCGAGCGGGTAAGCCGCGAGCAGGGCGGCGCGGCGGAGCACGCCGATGGATATCAGGTAGTTCAGCGACCAGCGGGCATACATCATGATGACCAGTTCACCGCCTGGGCGCAGGACCCGGTGGATCTCGCTTTGCGCCTGCTCGATCTCAGGCACGTGATGCAGGACGCCATGGCTGAACACCATGTCGAAGCTGTCGTCGGCGAATGGCAGGCTGAGCACGCTGCCCTGACATAGCTCCTGGTAGGGAAGCTCGCGCAGCGTCAGCCGGGTCCGAACTCTTTCCACGGCCTCCGCGGTCAGGTCCACGCCGGACCAGCAAGCGCCCTGACGGATCAGGCGCTCGGACTCGGCGCCCTCGCCCAATCCGATCTCAAGCACCTTCTTGTCGGCCGCATTCAAGGCCGCAATACAGGCTGGCAAGTGCCGCTCATTCCGGTAACGGAACTGATCGTAGTCTGTGAAAAACCTGTCGTAATCGCCGTGGAAGCGTTCGCGAAGCCCGCCAACCTGCGCGTCCCCGCAAGGATGCCCCTGCCAGAATTCCCTGATCGCTTGCTCGTTCAACGGTTTACGCAACTCCCGTCCTCAAAGGCTCCCCGCTTGCAGGCGGCTTGCCGCATGGCACCACCCTTATGTCAGGCCGTTGCTTTCCAGGGACGGCACGAGCAGCGACCCGCCAGCGCCGACGCAGCAGGCTGGGCACTGTCATCGCTCACCCCTCAGGACTCGGAGCTGGCCGCCTGCACGGCCACCCGGTATAGGACTCGCGAGAGACCAACCCTGATACATCACTATTGGCCGAGCAAAGCTTGCGGCCGGATTGCGTCCGCGTCGCTACCCGCTCACACCGGCGGACCGCTAGATCATGCTGTCCGTCGGCACTTGCCCGAATCCTCGGGTAAAGGTCACTGCGGTCTGTATCAGGACCCCGCCCTCCTGGGTCATGTGTTGGAGTTAACTGCCGTTCCTGGCGGTCAACTGCCGGTTTGCGGGCGGTGAGTATCGCCCTCGAGAGCAGGAGGTGGCATGCCGACAGAGAAACGAGTCACTGTCGCCGACACCCACGAGCACATCGGCATTACCACCGACAGGATAGGCATGCTCCGGCCAGGTGACGGTCCAGCCGCTCACCTCTCGGTGGCAGAGGGCTACTCGGCGGCACGGCAAGCCCGGAGTGGCGGCTTTTTGTTCTCAGAAACGGTCAGTGACAGGCTGGGCACTGTCGTGGCGGCCATCGGGCTACGCCTGGGCGTCCATCCCACATACCTCACCCTCGTGAACCTGGTGTTGGGCATCGGCGGCAGCGTGGCCATCATGGTGGGTCGTTCCCCGGATCGAACCGCGCCGCTCCTTATCGTGGGTGTCGTTCTGTGGCAGGCGGCATACATCTTCGACTGCGCCGACGGGCAGGTCGCCCGGGTTACCGGCAAGACGAGCGCCTATGGCGAGTCCGTGGATATTTTCGTCGACGTGGCTGTGGAGATCTCGGTCGTTGTGGCAGTAAGCAGCGTCATACTGTCCAGACACGAGATACCTGGCCTGCTGGTCGTGCTCTTCGCGTCGTCCTGGTACGTCAACCGCGTGACCTGTCCTCTTGGCGAGAGGGGACGACCAGGTTAGCCATTCCCTCATAGCTAGACGCTCAGCGCTCGTGTCGGTGGCGAAGCTGGGGCGCGACTACCCGTTCATCATCCTGGTGCTGGGTGTGTGGCTCCTGGCCTCACCCACCACGCTCTTTGTCCCCGTGATGGCCGTAACCGCCGCGAACCTGGTGCTGCTGCTGGCGTACACGGTAAGAGCGGCTGGTCTGTCCGTTCGCGCGACCCGGCAGATGCAGGACGTGGAGAACCGCGTCCTCGCCCCGCTGAAACCCACGTCGCCCGATCGCGAGCGACGGATCGAGCCCTTCAAGGTAGCTGAGACCGTGAAAGCGCTGATCCCGGCGGCTGACGACGGCGCCCCGCTCCATCCGATGACCTAGAGGCAGCGTTCCTGGCCATCGGGGACGGGGCGCAGCGGTGGCTGGCCGAGGCCGCCGCATACGGCGCGTAGCGGATCACGGTCCAGGAATGCCCGCGGTAAAGCTAGCCGCCCGACCTCAGCCCGGCAGCGCCTCATCGGCGGGTTTGCGGGACGGGTAGGCGTAGACAGTGGTAGCGGGCGGCACCTGGCTCGCGGCGGCGCTGGATGCGGCACGGCGTCCTGACCTGGCCTCGTCGATTGGCGGTGATCAGGGTCTTTGTGACCGGTAACGGGCGCAGGCCCATCCCGGTCGTGACCCCGGCGATCTCTTCCTCTTAAGTCGTGGCCAGCGACTGCAGGGCGTCCAGGAGGCGATCGTTGTCCTCCTGCGTCCGCACCGCGATACGTATTCGCGGCAGCCGGTCGGGGTACTTTCCGAAACGTCCTTTACTTCGATCCTGCTGGTGGCTAGCAGTTCTTGCCGTAGCCGAGACGCAATGGCAGGGTCCTCGCCCTGCAGCTGCACGAGAAGGAAGTTGCCTCCGCTGTCGTGAACCGTGTGGACGAAGGGCTGTCCGGAAAGCAGGCGCAGCATCCGGGATCGCTCCGCGACCGTAAGCTCGATGGACTTTTCCAGGTCGGCGCGGAACTTGATGGTCAGCTCGAGAAAATACTCGGCCAGCGCGTTTACGCCCCAGATGGGCATGTATTCGAGGAACGCCCGGCGCAGATCCGCGTTGGCCGTGTACAGGTAGCCCAGGCGGAGCCCGGGGATTCCCAGTCCCTTGCCGAGACTCGTCAGGACCACGACATTGTCAAGGGGTTCGGCCTCGAGGAGGGTGATCAGCGAAGGCTGTCCGCTGAAGATAAGGAACGACTCATCGACCAGGAACGTCGTGTCGGGTGTCCTGGCGGCCAGGTCGTAGAGTGAATGCGTGGGTGCGGTCACACCGGAGGGGTTGTTCGGGTTGACGACGACCAGCAGATCTATGTTCCGCGCATATCGCGCGAGCTGTTCCGGGATCAGTCGCCAGCAAATCGGGGTACGTTGCGGCATGCGGAAGGCACCTCGGGTATTCCCCGAATGTGGGCGCGGGTATGGCGACGCGCCGGTCCCGGTAGAGGCGCCGCAGGATCGGATACGCCTGCGAAGCGCCGTTGAGGAGGTGGACGCGGCTCGGATCGCAGCCGAGGAAGAGTGCCGCCTTCTCGTCCAGGATTTCCTGGCGTGATCCGTAACCCGTGATGACATCCGGCAGGGCGTGACCGAGTGCGGCGTGCATCGCCGCGGGCGGGAAGAACGCGTTGCGGGGAAGCGAGAAGTCCAGAACGTCAAAGGACCAGTGGCCGCCGAAGGTACGATCGAGCAGGCTGGCCCGTTCCTTCGGCTCGAAGGAGAACTTGGCGACGCTCAGATCGTTGGGGTCGTCTACCTCTACCCAGTCTGAATCCTCGACGACCTGTGCGGAAATCCTGTGCTCCGGAACGTTGGCCAGCATGCCGAGCACGAGCTCGTAATAGCAGTTGGAATCGACGTTATTGGCATACGCGCTGAGCATGGGCCGCAACGTTCTCTGGCAGTAGACGCGATCGAAACGGTAGATATTCAGGGTCTTGAACTTATTGTCGTAACGGAACCCCGTGCTTTGGCTCGCCGTAGGGAATACCTGGCTGACGTAGCCATTCTCGATCGTGACGACGGTGCCGTCCATGCCGGTGCGGTAGTGGTCGACCAGCGCTACGTTCTTGCCTGGGTGCCTGATCAGATCTGTGATGAGGTGCGGCTCGAAGAGCAGATCGCATTCGATAAGGATGACATCCTCTTCGTAGTCGAGGCTCTCGAGGGCAAGCGCGAGCGAGACGATATTGTTGGTTGTCTCGTAGCTCTCGTTGTGCACGTAGCGGACCGGGAGGCCCGGGTACCGGGTGGAGATGAAATCGATGATGTCATCGCTACGGTATCCGGTCACGACGGTGATCGGCGCAACGCCGGCCTTGACCAGGCTGTCCAGCGCCCTGCCCAGTATGGTCCTGCCTCCTATCTCGAGCAGGGCCTTATGGCAGGTCTTTGACAGTGGCTCCATCCTTCGGCCGCGTCCTGCTGTGAGGATAACTGCCTGCATGGGTCTATTCCTTTCGTGCGACTGCCGCCGAAATGGAGCGCCTGGGCCGGACGTGGATGCTGGCCGAGCACGAACGCGACGGCGGCATGGGCCTGGTCCCAGCGTTGACCGGCGTAGGTGCGGACGACGATTAGGTCCAGATGGTCACGGTGGTCGGGAACGGGCCGCCCGGCCGTGCTCACACTACTGAGCCCACATCATGCGCCCAGAGATTACTCGAACCACTCGCTCCCCCCAGCCAGGTAACGCTCACGGCACTGCCGGGGACAGCAGTCCCGTGCTCCGGTAGTTCGACGCCTAGCGGAATCATCTGGCTAGAGGACCCTTGTGATTCGGCCAGGTTTGTTTACGCTCATCGAGCCTCCGCTTGTATCTCCACGTCCCATCCACTAGATAACTTGCGCGCCGGGATAATACCTCTGGGGGGATAGAGAGAGGACTTCCAGCCGGGCGTGAGGGGGAACCCGCTACAGTTTCCGGCGGTCGGGTGGGCCGGATCTCAGCCTGGGCACCGCGCCCCAGGCCAGACTCAGAAGGCGAGGCGCGTCCGCAGCGGGGAGCCCATGGTCGCAGTACCCACGCCGATCACGTCGGTGGCCGGGACCTTCTGCCCGAACGACGGGGAGTACCAACCCAGCACAGGGTCCGTCGCACCGCGGATCAACGACCAGCCAAGCGACGACGGTAGGGTCATTGTCGCCGTCGCCTCGCCGCCATTCCGGTCCTGCCACCGCAGAGCGAGGATGCAGCCGTCCAGGTTGGCCTCGACGGCCGGCCCCAAGTGAAATGCCAGCCGGACAGGGGGCGGCCGGCGCTGTCGATTTCATCGGTGATCTCGAGGAGGCGCTGCTTTCCGTGGAACTCCACCGTCCTGCGGTGCGTCACCGAGGGGTCGAGCGTCCGGTAGCCGTAGTGCTCCGCCACCCAGCGCCCTTCATCCCCGTCCGGGGACGACTCGAGGCTCGTCAGCCGCGACTCGGCGTGGCGTATCCACATAGTCGGACCGCCGGAGGTCGACTGGTCCCGGCCGAGCACTTCGAGCGTGTTGTGACCGATGGTGGACCGGAAATAGCGGCGAAACGGCGGATCGCTGCTGTAGCAGTAGGTGCCGGGGTCGGTCAGGATCTCGGTCCCGTCGTGGCGGACTTCGATGGACAGAGCATCGGCGTGGGCGTGCGCGGCAATGGAGAGGAACCCGTGGGGTCCGCTGTCGCAGCGACACCAGATCTCGGGTCCGCTGGCCGGCTCGGACCGGAAGATCGTGATCCCGGCGTCGTCGAAGTGCCACGGCCGCCTGGCCGGCCGATCAGTTAGCGTGCGGCGCCGGGCCAGCGCCGAAAGGAGCGTGCTGGCGACGCCAGGTTGCGCTGGTGGCCACCACTCGGGGGCGCCGAAGAGCACCTGCCCGAGTGCCAGGAGCGCTTCCCAGCGGTTGTTCTCGGGGGAAGCGATCACGAGGGCTCGGCCCTCGTCGCTGTCACCTTGACGGGGTGCCCGCAGTTCGCAGTCCAGGCAGGCGGCGGTTACGTCGAGCATACGGCCGAGGGACCGCCATGTCGCGTCTGGGAGGGGACGCCCGGCGCCGTCGGCTTCGATCGCCGCGATCAGACCCAGCTCTGCGACCAGGCCGTGATAGTCGAATGCCAGCTCGCGGTTGACTCCGCTGGGGAATGTATTGTTGGCGAGTTCCTGCTGGAGGAGGCCGGCCGACCCATCGGCCCAGGCGGTGCTCTCCTCGAACCAAGGGAACGCCAGCGCGGCAACTAGCTGTCCGGCCGCCTCGGCGATGACGTGGTTATTGGCTGACGAGCCGCGGCTACGGAACCCGGCCAGGTATGTCTGGTGCCACCAGATTTGCTTGCGGGCCAGTTCGTTCTGCTCGAACAGGTCCTGGACGCCCTCCCAGCCGTCGAGCAGCCGGCGGGTCCAGACCCATGAGATCAGCCGGATCCCGAGCTCGATCCCGCTCGTCCAGTGAATCCCGGACAGGAATGGGTTTTCCTGCCACCACGACCGGAGGTGGGATGCGGCCCGCTCGGCGTACAGCCGGTCGCCGGTCAGTGCATACGCGCCGGCCAGGACGGTCAGGTGATGGTGGCGGGAGACCTCCCAGACCTGTTTCACATTGCCCGTGACCGTCTCGTTGCGATGATTGATGCTGAAGCAGTACTCACCCTGGGGCGCTCGTCGGCCACTCAGCGGATCGAGGAACCAATCGGGAGCCACCATGTCCTGCCGAGTGACTCCCAGCACGTCCCACCGGCCGGCCAGGATCTCGTCCGCGGTGTGGAGGAGCCGTCGCACATCATCGGCTGGAGCGGCGGCCAGAGCACCGGCAGGAAGGGGTGACTCGAAGCGCGGGGCCTTGGCCAGTTTCGGCTTAACCTGATATCCGGCTTGCGGAAAGCGGGCCGGGCGTCGCGGCGACGTTGCCGCTAGGGGAACCTGCTTCAACCGCCAGGCTCTCTGCCGGATGACATCGGATGACCGCCACAAGATCTCCTGTGGTGACATGCACTGCAGGCGACGTACGTACCACGCCAGGCGCGATCTGCTGCCCGATCCGTCGGGGCGGCGATGGCACCGAGGACGCGGCCGACTCTGGTGCTGAGGTCGCCGCGCCGCTTCTTCGGCGGACTCAGACGACTGGCCTGGCGCCTCAAGCCGCATGGCCGGCGCCCACACGCTGGGTGTCTGGCTCACGCCTAAGCAAGCGGTCGTAGACGGACAGGTAATGCGGTTCCTGATGACTCCACGCCAGCTTCTGCTCGATCCGGCGTCGACCCGCGGAACCCATGCTTCGCCGCCGAGGCTCGTCGTCGATCAGATCGACGAGCAGGCGAGCCATCTCTTCGACGTCATTCGGAGTGGCGTAGGCACCTGCCTCTGCCGCCGAGGCACGCGTCTCGCGAAGGTCGAAGGCGAGCACCGGGAGTCCGAAAGCCATGTACTCCATGGTCTTATTCATCGTGGACACGTCATTGAGGGGGTTCTTGGGATCCGGCGACAAGCCAATGTCCGCTGTCGAAAGGATGTCTCGTACGGCCTCGTCAGGCACTCGCCCGGTGAACTCGACGAAATCCCCCAGCTCGAGCTGGTCACGCAAGGCGACCAGCTCATCGAAGCAGTCCCCCGATCCGATCAAGGTGAACGAGATGTCTGTTCGCTTCAGCGTGTTGACTACGAACTCGGCAACCTTGATGACAATGTCGACCCCGTCCTGCGGGCCCATCACGCCGATGTAGGCGGCCAGATGCGCCCGTCCTCGCCGCAGCGACGGAACGACTTCGGCCGCCTTCAGCTTGTCAGGATCGGGTCCGGTCCGCACCACCGTCACCCGATCGGGTTTGACGCCATCACGATTCATTACCAGTGTTCGGTACGACTCGTTGGTGGATATCACGTGATCGGCGAGCCGAGTCGTGCAGCGCTCAAGGAAGCGGAGGCCCCTGTATAGCAGCGGCGAGCCCTCCGGGAAGCGCGACTCGAACGTCTCAGGGCAAAGATCATGGTGGTCGAATACGAACCGAGAGCCATGCCAGAGCTTGAAGAGCACACCTATGGGCCAGAAGATGTCAGGTGGGTTGCAGCTCTGGACCGCGCCGAAGCGACCGCCCCGGGCGGCCTTGAGCGACTGAAACAAGGTCGCGACGAACGAGTAGGCGTATTCGACGAAGAACGTTGCGGCGCCCCCTCCTGGACAATACGGCCGGTACTTGTAGATCTCGACTCCGTCGATGACCTGGTAGGAGGGATCTCCCGGACCCTTGGGGCAGACCACGGCCACCCGGTAACCGGCGCGTGTCAGGGTGCGGCACTCCAGCCAGACCCGGCGGTCGAACGGCACCGGCAGGTTCTGGACGATGATCAGGATGCGGCTGGACGCGTTTCCCTTAACCTTTGCTTTCAGCAATGATCTGCTCCCGGTGTCTCGACGAGCGAAGCTCGGCCGCCTTGGAAGCGAGCCCCTCCTGCGATGACCACTTCACGTGCGGAGAGCCCTCTATCGCAGGCCGGATCACGGGCGTTCGTCTTTCGACTGATGTCCATCAGGATCATCGGAGGGCCCGATTTGATACATATAACGATCTTTAATGGCGGGGGTTACGGGTTCCGCTGACGGCTGGCAGGGCCGAGGGGTATGCCTGGTTCACGAGGTATCCCGATGGCGGCGGATGTCGGCGAACCGGTGGCGGCGGGCACTGGCCGCTGGCGGCGGGAGGCACTGGCCTCCCGGGCGCGGGCGGCGCCTGGTGCAAGCTGACCGCCGCGCAGTCGCGCGAGCTGGAGGCGGTCCTGGACGCTGGCTCTGTCGGCGGCACGTGAATACTGACCCCGGCTGGGTCAGGACCCTTTACTCCCTGGCGTTGCGCTATAGGCAGAGGAAGCGTCCTGCTGCCAGTCGGACTTCCAGGTTGAGAAGTCGAGGATCCCGCAGGCGCCAGACGGCAGGCTTTTGCTTGTCGCCGGGTCAGCCGGCAGTGGACCGCAGGTACCGTACAGGTACGCATACCAGCCCCACGGCCCACTGTAGACGTTATTCGACCAGACATTGTTATCCGGCGCTTGGCTGATTGTCCGGCTGCGCTCCCGGCAAGCTGGAGACGGCGTTCAGGTTGGACAGCGGGTCCGTCTTGCAGCCAGCGTCCCATGATGGGCACGCGGTGAAGGAAGAGCTGCTCATCATCGCGTTGGCGCCCTCCTGCGTATCGAACGGAGCCTCCCCGGCTACCTGGTATGCCATGAAGTTGGTCCCGCAAGCGTTCGCGTTGGCCGCTGTGCACGCCGTCGTTTTCCCGCCACCGACCAGGGGAGCGCTGGATGCGATGACCGATGGGTGGAACTGGAAGTCATTGCCGGTCACGGAGATATCCTTCGCCTCCCACTGGCAACCGTTCCAGTAGGAAGTGCCGTCGGGAGCGAGGGGGCCGGAAGGGAGCGCCGTGCTCGTGGCGTAGAGCTGGCAGGTGCCGGCGTTGCTGACCTCGGTACCGGCCGCCTCCGGTGTGGCCAGGGGCGGAGAGACTGTGAGGACGCAGTCGTTGGCGTAGCAGCTCTCGGCAGTGACCTTGTAGGGCTGGATCTCCCGGATCGGGCCGACCAGCGTCCCGGAGCCCCGGACCAGCGAGACACCGGTGAAGCTCGTCGAGGTGGTCCCCGTGTAGGAAAGGATGGCGCCTGTGTAACTTCCGCCGCCGTCAGCCCAAGCCGCCGACGTCCCGACGCGAAGTTCGCCCGAAGACGGGAAGCCGGTGGTCCTGGCGTTGATGGTCCCCGAGCCGGTGAAGGTAGCGACGTCCGTTCGGTCTGCGTCTTCGTCGATCCGGGATCGCCGAAACCGATCTGGTCGTCGATCGCGCTCGGCCCCGGCGACGAGGACCGTCGAACTGCCCGCGGCGGCCGGTTCCGCCAGGGAAGTAGTCCCGCCGTGGGCGCTGTCGCCCTCGTGAGAGAAGTAGTACTGCCCGCCCGAGGCTGTGGAAGCGCTGTTCGGGAAGCCGCCCGAGCAGTACGCGGCGTCGTTCGGCCAGCCTTCGCCCGAGTTCTCGCAGGAGCGGGAACCGGCCTGCCAGATGTCGATGCCCTGCCAGTTGTCCACGAATTGGTTGTTGGAGATGAGCACCTGGTTCTCGTAGCGGCTGCCGGGAACGTTGAAACCTCCCGAGCTGTTCAGGTCCACTGCGCCGTCGCAGTTGTTCCCGCACCCGCCTGAGCCCTTTCCCCAGCCGCCATCCATGAAGAGGTTGCCCGTGACATTCAGGTCGAAGCCGGTCTCGCTAGACGATCGCCGAACCGTAGCTCATGTAGAAGTAGTTGCCTGAGATGAGCGTGCCGGAGTTCCCGTTGTCGAGCCAGACCGGGGTCCCGCCGGCGGGGCTGTCGTTGACGAATGCGTTGCCGACGATGTCGGCGTTCAGCGTGCCCCACCATTTACCCCCGCCTGAGCAGCCGCAACCAGGGTCGGGCTTGTAGTTCGACTCGTAAATCTCGTTGTAGTCAAAGCTGCTATTGGAGCCGAAGAGGTTGACGCCGTAGTCACCCATCTTGGAAAGGCAGTTGTACTCGATGGTGCCCTGGTCGCCACCGTAGATGGCAACGCCGTAGCCGGGAGTCGAGTAGCCGTCGTGGATGTCGTTATGGGTGATCGTCCAGCCCGTGCCCGTGTAGATGGTGCCGGTTGTGACGTGGAGATCATGCGAGATGTCGAGGTACTCGACGCTGACGTCAGCGGCGGGACCGCCGTAGTAGACCGGGGTACCAGCGGTGACGGGGAAGTCCAGGCCGCCTCTCACGGTGAGGGAGTAGCCGCTGCGCTGGCCAGCAACTGCCTCGATCGTGTAGGAGTCTGCCCCGATCACCACGCTGGCATAGCGGAGAAGCGGAGTGGTGGCCGCGCCGAGCCTCACCGAGTGTCGCGCCTTGCCGGGCCGCTGTCGATACGTAAGCGATCGGGGGTTGCCTGTTGGCGTACACCGCCGTGCCGGCGCTCTCCGCGGTCGTCAGCCCGGAGGCAAGCGTGATCGTGGTGCCCGAGACGCTCGAGATGCGGTAGGTCGTGCCATCGGCAAAGGTCAGCGAGCCAGATGTAGCCGCCGATGGGCGACCTGGTTGTGATCGTTTTGGCCCCGGTCGGTGCTGGAGACGCCAGAGTGCTGGCGCCGCCAGAGAAATCGTAGGTGGCGTTCTGGGCGTCGATTCCCGCCGCCGCACCGCCATCGTTGAAGGTTGGCTCGCGGTAGCCCGGAGCTGGACCCGCCGATGAACTGGTCGCCAGGTACCGCCTGGAAGGCGATCTCTCCGTACGCTCCTCCCTCGAAGAAGTAGAGCAGGGGCGTCTCAGGGAAGGCGTACGCTGGCTGGTTGACAGGAGCTGCCGGGCGCGTAAATCACGGCGGCCTCCGTCGCGGAGCTCTCACTTGCGATGTAGGAAGGCAAGGGGGGCAGGGTCCTCCCGTAACCGGGAAGCGCCTCGTACTGCGAAACCGTGTAACTCCGGCTTCCCGACGCTAGTGCGTGGTACGTCCATGGGCTCGTCAGGTATTGCGACTGCTCGTTGCAGATTTGGTAGTTCTGGCCGGGGACTCGTGAGGTAGGTAGGCGGTAGCGACGGGAGAGTGCGGCGAAGAAGAGGAACCTCGAACAAGAGGCACCAGCAGTACTCGCTGCGGCCAACAAGAGCCCTGCGGCCAACAAGGGCCAGCCTCGGCGAGCGATTCGCTTGTTCATCGAGACCCTCCAATCAGATTCCGACTGCGTGATTAGGCAGCGGTGATATAGCTGGGGCCGGGGATCGATTCTCTTGGCCGCGGCATCACGCATCGTCAGTTCCCTAGCCCCAGATGTCGCGCAGCACGTTGAGCACGATTCGCGACCCGAGCCGGTCCAGCTTGACCGGCAGTTCCTGCATATCGGCCAGGCTCTCGCGCACGGCGCGCTGCCGTTCCATCGGGCAGATGACCAGCAGGAAGCCGCCGCCGCCCGCGCCGGTCAGCTTCGCGCCCATCGCTCCGGCCTCGAGCGCCCGCTCGACCGCCATGTCTACCTGGGGATTCGATATGCCCGCGGCCAGGTGCCGCTTGGCCTCCCAGCCCTTGCGCATCGCTTCGCCGACCGCGTCCACATCCCCGCAGCGCAGCCGATCGACAGCCAAGCCGGCGAGGTCGCGCAGGAGGTCAAGCTGATCACGGGTGGCTTTGATGTTGGCGGTCTGCTCGGCGAGGATCGAGTTCGCGCTCCTGGTGACCCCCGTATAGAAGAGCATGATGTGCCGCTGCAGGTCCCGGCGTCTGGCCGCGGGCAGCTCCAGTTCTTCGGCCAGTCACCTGATCGCCAGGCCCGAAGCGGATGTCCCGGATTCCTCCGTAGGCGGCAATGTACTGATCCTGCTTGCCGATGGGCTTCCCGCAGCGATCGATCTCGATCGTGCAGGCACGATCGGCCAGCTCTTCCGCCGTCACCTGTCGCCCGCGGTACGCGAAGAGGGCATGCAGCAAGCCGACGGTCACCGCGGAGGAGGAGCCGAGACCGGAACCCCCTGCGGACGGGATGTCGGCCAGCGTGGTGATCTCCACGCCGTTCGTCACGCCGGTCATCCACATCGCCTCCCGGACCAGCTCATGCTCCAGGTCCTCGACGCGGGAGACGATCTCCTTCTTTGAATAGTTGACATAGATGTCGTCGTCGAACCGCTGCTTTGACGATCACGTAGACGTACTTGTCGATCGCGCAGTTCAGGACCCGGCCACCGTGCTCACGGTAGTAGTCGGGGAGATCCGTACCTCCGCCCAGCAGGCCGATACGCAAGGGGGTCTGGGTGATGATCATATGGCGGCTCTTGGGGCTCGCACTGGCCACTCCCGCTGGGCTCGTTCGTAGGCATCGATCGTTCCGATGTCCCGGAAGTAGCCCTCCACCGGCACGGCCTTGGCCCTGCCCACCAACCGCGGCAGCAGGTCATAGCCGATGTCGCGCGGCAGGGGACCGCTGATTTCGTCGAGCACGCGAGGGTGGAACGCGTACATTCCGGCATTCACCAGATCGGATACAGGGTTGCTCGGCTTCTCCTGGAAGCCGACGACCGTGCCGGCCGCGTCGAGTTCCACAACGCCTCCAGCTGATGGCCGTTCGGAATGAAAGACTGTCAGCGTCGCGATAGCGCCGTGTTCCCGGTGCGTCTGGATCAGGGAGCTCAGGTCGAAATCGGTGAGGTTGTCGGCGTAGCAGGCCAGGAACATCTCTTCACCGTCTACCCAGGCCCGGTTGGCGGCGAGCGTGCCCGCGCTGCCGAGCAGCTCCGGTTCGAAGAAGGTGCGCACGGACGGCGTCCCGGCCCGCGCGTCGAGGTGGTGGCGCACCACGTCCGGCAGGTGATGCAGGTTGACGAGGACCTCGTCGACACCCGCGCGGTCGAAGCGCGTCGAGCCAGATGTCGAGCATCGGCTGGCCGTCGATGGGGACCATGCACTTCGGGATGGTGTCGGTGATCGGCCGCAGTCGGCTGCCGACTCCTGCAGCGAGCAGGAAGGCCTTCATGCTTTCGCCTTCCTGACCACGCCGAGGGCGCGCATCCGTGCGTCGGCCTCGGCCAGCACCCCGTCCAGGCCATCCATGCCCTCGAGCCAAGCGGCGTACGCCGCCACCGAATCGGCCGGGGTGCGCCGGGGCTCCCAGCCCAGCGCCCGCAGTGCGCTGATGTCAGACAGGATGTGCCGGGTGTCGCCGAAGCGGTATTCTCCGGTTACCATTCCGGGCCTGGTCGGACCCGTACTGGCGCATGACGATGTCCGCGAATTCCCGCGTGGTGACCGCCCGGCCGCCCCCGACGTTGAAGACCCGTCCGGCGGCGCGGTCGTCCGAGAGCACCAGCACGTTGGCGTCCACCACGTCATCGATGTTGACGTAGTCGCGGATCGCCTCGCCGTCCTCGTAAAGGACGGGGGCCCTGCCGAGCAGATAGCTCAGGCAGAAGATGCGGCACGCACCTGAGTAGGCGTTGTAGACCGACTGCCTGGGGCCCTGGACGATGCTGTACCTGAGCGCCACGGTCGGGATGCCGTAGCGGCGTCCCAGGTTGATGGCGACCATCTCCTCGGCGAGCTTGGACATGCCGTAGGCGTTCTGCGGATTGGAGATCCGCTCCGGCGTGGCCCGCATCTCCAGCGGGCCACCGCACACCGGGCAAGGGATGTCCCACTGCTCGGCCGCAAGGGCGCTTTCCGGCCGCATGCCCGGGATCTGCTCGCCGTCGACCGGGCACCAGTAGAGTCCCTCGCCCATCGCTGACTGCGACGAGGCCACCACGACCCGGGCGAGGTCAAGGCGCTCGGCCACGATGATCTCGTAGAGCAGGGCGGTCGAGACCACGTTCACATCGGAGAACCGCGAGAATTCCGGCAGGTAGTCCTGGTAGGCGGCGAAGTGGTAGACCGCGTCGACGCGGCGCAGGAGGTTGGTGAGCAGGTCGCGGTTGCGGGTGTCACCCTGGTAGAAGTCCGCTTCCGGACTCAGGTACGCCGCGTGCCCGTCCCGGTGTACCGGCGGGGTCAGCGCGTCGAGCACGACGACCTCGTGCCCTAGCGACAGCAGCCGGTCGCAGGTGTGGGAGCCGATGAACCCGGCTCCGCCGGTGACGAGGATCTTCATTTCCCTCGGTGCTCCCGCTGCTCGGCGGCCTCGCGGTACACATCGAGCGTCGACGCGGCGGTCGCTCCCCAGGTGAACTGGGCGGCCCGCCGCAAGTCCGAGGTCGAGCATGCGGTCCCTTCCTGGTCCCAGGGCCTCGATGATGCCCTTGGCGATCGACGCGGGGTCCTTGGGGTCGGACAGCACCGCAGCTCCTCCGGCGGTCTCCGGCATGGCGCTGGTGTCCGAGGTCACGACCGGGCAGCCGCAGGCCATGGCCTCGAGAATGGGCAGCCCAAAGGTTTCGTTCAGTGACGGATAAACGAAGGCGTCCGCTGCCCGATAGAAACTGACGGTCTCTTCAAGCGGGATTGCGCCGACGAATTTCACATCTGACGCTATGCCAAGCTCAGCCGCGAGCGAATGCAACGAGGCCACGTATTTCTCGTCCTCCGCCACCGACGATCGCTAGCTGGCGGCCTCCGAGGGCACCGCGGGCCAGCGCCCAGGCCCGCAGCAATCCGTCGCAGTTCTTGTACGGCCACAGCGAGGAAACGAACAGGACGAACGGCTTGGTTACGCCGTACCCGGCGACGTGCGCCCGGGCAGCGGCGGCATCGCCCGGCTGGAAAAGCTCATGGTCGACCGCCTCGTAGATCAGCTTGAGCTTGCGCGGGTCGACCTCGAAGATAGCGCTGGATCTCCGAGCGCAGGCTCTCGGAGTTGATGATGATCGCGTCCGCGACCCGCGCCGAGCGCGGGTATTGCATCTGGCGGTAGGCGCGGGTCAGCGGGGTGAGCGACCCGGGCGCGGTATAAGCGTGCATGGTCTTAAAGTGCAGCGACGAGCGACCAGGAGAGGTTCACCGCCGGCGCCATCAGGGTGTTGAACACGTCGATACGGGAGAGCGGCAGCCGCAGTGGTGAGTACAAGTGCTCGCTGAGCGTGCGCAGGTTGCGCTGTTCGTTCGACCACGGATAGGTGATGTAGCGGACGCTCGGGCCATATCCCTGGTAGAGATGCCGTGACTTCGGGCTGACCAGCAGGTACAGTTCCTCCCCGGTTTCGAGCCGCTTGGCCATCTCCGGGAGAACCCGGGTCCAGAACCAGTGCGCACCCGATGGATGCCGGGAGTCTTCCGTCAGAAGGTTGATCGCTACGCGCATACGTACCTTCGGCTCCGTTCTCCGGGCGTCCGGCTTTCGCGTCACGCCGGGCTTCCAGTAGTGGCCATGATTCAGAACACAGTCGTTGAGATCGTGTCCGGAGCTCATTCGCGAATGGCGGATGTACTGGGCCAGGGCGTGCATGATGGCCTGGTGCAGATCCTCGACGATGCCGTAGTTCGTGCAGTCGACATGGATGCTGACCTCGGCCACGGTCCTGGCGGCGCCTCCGTCGAAGCCGGTGATGGCGATGGTGCGGAGGCCGAGCATCACGGGCCCAGGTGAGCGCACGGACGATATTGGGCGAGCAACCTGACGACGAGACCGCGACGAGCACGTCACCCGGCGCCGACTGGGACTGAAGCTGGTAGACGAAGATGTTCTCGTAGCCCAGTGTCGTTCGCTATCGCGGTGAGGAGTTCCACGTTGGTGCTGAGGCTCAGCACCTGGGGGCTGAGTCCGGTGGCGGTCCGGATGCCCTTCACGTGGTCGCACTGCATGTGGTTCGCGATCGACGCCGAGCCGCCGTTGCCGCATGAGAACATGCGGGCACCGTCGAGCATAGGCCTCGAGCAAAATTGCCGCCGCGTGGTCGAACGCGGCGCGGTCGATGGTCTTCGCGGCCCTGGCTATCTCCTCCGCATAGCTGTCGAAGTAGGATGCCGGCGCTCGCGTACGGCGCGACCGGGAACTTCACCGGGCCGCTATCGGCAGCCGGCGCAGAGGCCCGAAGGTCGTAGGAGGTACTCATACGCCGATACGCTCCAATATGAAGGGGGCCGCGGCGGCCAGGCTCGGGAACGACCAGACACCCGGGCGCTCGCAGCGGTCGGCGCCCACGTAGATGGCCGATGCCCCGATCGCCTCGGCCAGGCCGATGTCCTCCGGGCGGTCGCCCACGACCCAGGACGCCGACAGGTCTAGGTTGAGCGCGGCCTGCGCTGCCTTGGCCATGCCCGGCCTGGGCTTACGGTCCTCGCTGGTGCGGGTGAAAGCTTCGACGATCCCTTCTGGATGATAGGGACAGTACACGAACAGGTCGACATGCGCCCCGCACTGCGCCAGCCGCTCGGCAATATATTGATGCACTCGGGCGACGTCATCGATTCCGTAAAAGCCCCTGGCGATTCCGGCCTGGTTCGTCACCACCGCGACTGGGATGCCTGCCTGATTGAACTTCGCGATCGCCTCTGCGGCCCCCTCGATGAATTCGACACGAGTCGACGGAGCCGACATATCCATGATCCACGATGATCGTGCCGTCGCGATCAAGAAGGATGCCGGGGCGCGGGCGAGGCGCGGTCAGCGTCCCGCCGCTTGGATCGTCGGCTGCGGTACCCTCCCTCATCTCACCTCACCTCGTCGTTCCTTCTCGGGGTATGCGCCCTGCTACACCTATACGAGCATGCAGCGAACGATCGTGATACGACGACCTCTAGAGCGGCTGGCACCGGAGTCCTTGTACGGTCCCGGACTCCCGTCCCGGAGCCGAGGGCGTGGCCGACGAGCGCGGCCAGCCGCAGCAGCCCAGCTTTCACGCGCTCCAGATCGGCCGGATCCGCCTGCCAGTTAGCATTGATCAGACGGGCCCAGGGTGTGAGGTCACTTTAGTCCCGGCTACTCCTATGCCTCGGTCAGGCACGGAGAGACCTGCAGCTGGACACGTAGCCGGGCCAGGCAGCGCCCGCGGGTAGGCCCGATGCTGCCGACGGGCAGCCCGAGCTGGTCGGAGATCTCGGCGTACGGAAGCCGGCGGGTCGGCCATGAGCAGCTCCAGCAGCCGCTGCCAGCGCCGGGGGAGGCTGGACATGGCGTCCTGGACCACCTGATCACGCTCATCGGCGAGCATCCGCTCATCGACATCGGGCTCGTGGGCAACGGCGATGTCCAGCTCGGCATCGTCGTGGCCCAGGACGACGCTTTTGTGTGCCGCTATGTTCCGCAGGCACTCGTTCCGCGCCGTCGCGGCCAGCCAGGAGCCTACGCGATCGGGATACTGGATGCGGTCGATGTGCTCGAGCAGCCGCAGCCAGGTGGTCTGGGCGACATCGGCAGCATCACTTTCTGCCAGCTTGAATTCCCCGGTAATGGACCAGATCAGTCTGGCGAACTGATCGACCAGCCGCTCCCAAGCCTGCCGATCGCCGTCCGCGGCGCGCCGCACCAGTTGCGCGACGTCGCAGGTGCGCAGATCCTGCGCCGGCACCGTTGGCCATCGATCCTCCTATGTCAAGACGCCGTAATCCGCTCGGCCACGCGTTCGCGAACGAGAACGGCCAGCTGGCGTACGAGAATTGAAATCATTGGTCATATAATCAATTGTCATTATGCTGCGAGGAATACCATCGCACAATTTCTTGGGTCAGGACGGCGGCTAATAGGCACCAGACCTCGCCAATATCGCCCAGATCGTTTTCCAGAGGATCTGCAGGTCGAGCGCGAAAGACCAGTTCTCGACGTAACGCAAGTCGAGCCGGACCGACTCATCCCAGGACAGATCCGATCGCCCGTTCACCTGCCACAGGCCGGTCAGGCCGGGCTTGACCACGAGCCTGCGGTGTACATGATCCGCATATCTCGCGACCTCGTCCGGAAGCGCCGGACGCGGCCCTACCAGCGACATATGTCCGAGCAGTACGTTGAACAGCTGCGGCATCTCATCGACCGACCAGCGCCGCAGGTGAGCTCCGAAGGCAGTGACCCGGGGATCCTTGCGGAGCTTGAACAGGACGCCGTCCGACTCATTGCTCGCCAGCAGCTCCGCCCTGGCGCTTCGGCATCGACGACCATGGTGCGGAACTTGTAGATCCTGAAGACATCGCCGTCTTTGCCGACCCTGGTCTGGGTGAAGAACGCCGGGCCGCGGTCATAGAGCCAGATCAACGAGCCCAGGAGGATCATCAGCGGCGAGGAACAGGAGCAGCGCCGCCGCCCGCGACAACTCGGTCGAAGAGGCCTTTGAGCAGCAGCCGGAGGCCGGACAAGCTGCGGATGATCGACGTGCAGCAGGGTGAGCCCGGCGGTGGGCCTGATCGTGGTCCGCGGCCCGGCCACGTCAAGCAGCGCAGGCGAGACGCACAGGTCGGTGCCGGTCTTCTCCAGCTCCCAGGCCAGGCCGCGGAGCCTGACGTCCGTCCATCTCCGGGCACGCGGCCACCGCGACCGTATCGGCACCGAAGGTGCGCACGGCGGCCGTAGACGTCGTCCAGTCCTCCGTACACCGGCACTCCGGCGATTTCCGTGCATTCCGATGGGCTGCGCCACGCACGCGCCGACCACCGTCAGTCCGTGATAGCGGTCCCGCCCGAGCTCGGTGATCAGGTCGGCTACCGCCGCCTCATGGCCCACTGCCACCACGCTCAGCAGGCAGCTGCCCGCGTCACGCCGCCGGTGCAGCCGCTTACGCATCGCGTACCGGGCGACACAGATCACACAGCGTCACTGAGGCGGAGCGCCGCAGCACGTAAGCCGCGGGACAGTTCGATGTTGATCGGTAGGAAAAGATCGCGACCGCGGCGGTCAGGCCTACGCCAGCGTTCAGGATCTTGCGGAACTCGTCCGATCCGGTACCGATAAACCGGACGTCGTAGCCTCCGGCCAGGCCGACAGCGGCCAGCCACAGGAGCGGGAGAGCCAGGCTCAGCGCGACATAGGGCACCGTGGCGTGATCTCCGAAGCGGAGCTGGACCGCCGCGAATACGCCGATGATGGCGCAGCCGAAGATCGGCCAGGGCGGCCCTGCGCAGGTAGTCCTTCGCCCACGCCGAGGCGCCGCTCGCGGTCTGGCGACCGTAGCGGCCGCGAACAGCGGCAAAACCAGACATGCGCACCTACCCCCCCATGGGTAGCACCACGCGCACACGGCACTTCCCACGCTCCCGCTCACCTCAGATCGCCTGAGAACTCCCGCATAGGAGACGCGTAACCAAATGCACCGGTTTACGAGTACAGGTCGTAACTTGTCGTTGACCATGACCAGTACGAACTCACCAGCAACATACATCACGGAGCGTGAGGGCGGTCCCAATAGATCTAAATGCACCCAAACAGCACCCGAACTGCTACAAAATGCCCCCGGCGCGCAGCTCCATATCGGGGTCAAGGCCCAGCTCACGAGCTCCGGCGGCGGCGCCGCCGGTCGGGTCCCGTGCGAGCGGCCGATCCTCCGCGGCCGAGGTTGAGACCCGGTGACCGAAAAGGGATACGGACCGGGAGAGGCTTATCTCTCCTGCGTCTCCCAGGCACGGACCAGGTCGCGGTAACGGCGCGCGGCGGCCCGCAGCTCCACCTCCGGGTCCAGATCCAGCTCGCGCGCCCTGGCCACCAGCCGGAACAGCTCACGGCCGATGTCCTCGCCGGGCTCGGTCCGCCGGCGCGGCACCGTCCCAGGCGCGCCAGGTCCGCTGGCACCCCGGCCCGGGCCGCCCGGCGCTGCAGCTGCGCGGCCAGCGCGAGCGCTGGCTGGCCGAACGGCACGCCATCCAGGGCCGAGGGAGAGGCCTGTCCGGCCGCGGGCACGCCGGTCCGTTCGGCCCGATCTGCTCTTTTCTTTTCTCTTGATCTCGTCCCAGTTGCGCTTGACCTCATCGGCGCCCGAGACCGTCACGTCCCCGAACACGTGCGGATGGCGCCGGATCAGCTTGGCCACGATCCCGTCCGCGACGTCGTCGATGGTGAACCCGGTGCCGTCCTCGCGCTCGGCCGCGATCCGCGCGTGGAACACGACCTGCAGCGCGACGTCCCCGAGCTCCTCGCACAGCGCCTGCTCGTCGCCGGACTCCAGCGCCTCCAGGGCCTCGTACGGCTCCTCGAGCAGGTGCGGCGCGAGCGAGGCATGCGTCTGGCGGGCATCCCACGGGCACTCCGCGCGCAGCCGGTCCATGGTCGCGACCAGGTCGATCAGGTGCGCACCGGGCAGGTCCGCGGAGCCCTGGAGCAGCTGCGCGCCGTCCGGGAGCTCCGGATCCGCGCCCGGCATGGGCAGCCACACCACGACCTCGTCCGGGCCGGAAGGCCCGGCGCCGGGACCCTCGACGACCCGGTAGGCGATCCCGGCCTCATCGAGCGCGGGCAGGACCGGGATGGCCGGCGGGCGCGAGCACGACAGCAGCGGACCGCAGCGCCTCCCAGGCCGGCCAGCTGAGCAGGCCGGGTGCCACCCGCGGGCTGGTCGCGAGGACGATCAGCAAGCGGGCGCCGTCGCCGGCGGGGAGGACGGGGCCTTCACCGGCCCTTGGGCCCGGGTCACCGTCGCGGGTCCGTCGACGATCTGGTACTGGGTGTAATCCAGCGCCCCGAACTGCGGGTTGACCTGGATGTTCAGCGCCTTGGCGGCCAGGCACTCGGCGTGGTTGAGCTTGTTGGCGGCGGCGGTCGCGGCGGCCGAGCCGCTGGCGGGCAGGGTACCGCCGTTGGCCATCGTCAGGTACTGGTTGGAGATCGCCTCGTACCGGCCGAGCTCGTCCGAGGTGTTCGGCGGGATACCGCTCGCGGCCAGGATGAGGGTCTGGGTGGCGTTGGTCAGGCCCTGCTGCGCGGCCGAGGCTATGGCCCCCTTGACGGCCTGGTTCAGCGCGTTCTGCCCCTGCGCGGCCGAGATCGTGATCCCCTGCTGGCGGGCCAGTTCCTCGGTGATCTGGTACCGGATCAGCCAGGTCAAGGTGGCCTGCGTCCGCTGGGACGCGTTCAGGTTGACCTGAGTCGGGTACTTCGCGGCGGCCTGGCTGAGGTTGGTGACCTCGGTATCGAGGGCCGCGATCGTGATCCGCTGGTTGCCCACGATCGCCGCCGCCCCCAGCTTCACCGGGGAGCACGCGGCCGCCGCCAGGCAAAAGGCGGCGACGCCGGCCACGATGGCGGACGCCTTGATCAGCCTCCGAAGCACCGCACTATCCCTTCTCCGCGATAACGCTCAAAGATCGGCCAGCACCGACTGAATCACTTGGCCGCACCAGGTCAGCAGTTCAGTATCCCGCAGCGGCTGACCGCCGAAGGCGGCCGATCTTCGGCACCGGTACGAGCATCGTACGCACCGCGGATTTCAGCACCGTCTTGGGGTACAGGCGCTGCACCCGGACCTGCCGCGAATCGGGCAGCTCGACCGGCGCGAACCTGATGTGGTTGCCCGCCGCGGTGATGTCGGTGAGCCCGGCCCGGCGGGCGGCCACGCGCAGCCGCGCGACCTCGAGCAGGTTGAGGACCGGCTCGGGGGGCGCGCCGTACCGGTCGGTCAGCTCTTCGAGGGCGGCGGCGACGTCGGCCTCGGAGTCGACGGCCGCGATCCGGGTGTAGGCCTCCAGCCGGAGCCGCTCGCCGGCCACGTAGTCGTGCGGGATGTGCGCGTTGATCGGCAGCTCCACCCGGACCTCGGGCTTCTCGGCCGGGCCGTCGCCCTTCAGCTCGTTGACCGCCTCGCCGATCATCCGCACGTACAGGTCGAAGCCGACCCCGGCGATATGCCCGGACTGCTCGCCGCCGAGCAGGTTGCCCGCGCCGCGGATCTCCAGGTCCTTCAGGGCCACGTACATGCCCGCGCCTATCTCGGTGTGCTGGGCCACGGTGGCCAGGCGCTCGTGCGCCGTCTCGGTCAGGGACGTCTCGGCCGGGTACAGGAAATAGGCGTAGGCCCGCTCCGTGCCGCGGCCGACCCGGCCGCGGATCTGGTGCAGCTGGGACAGGCCGTACATGTCGGCGCGGTCGATGATGAGCGTATTGGCGTTCGGGATGTCCAGGCCCGATTCGATGATCGTGGTCGAGACCAGCACGTCGTACTTCCGCTCCCAGAAGTCGACCATGATCTGTTCCAGCTCGTGCTCGTTCATCTGCCCGTGCGCCACCGCGATCCGGGCCTCCGGCACCAGCTCGGCGACCTGGGCCGCGACCCTGCGGATCGAGCTGACCCGGTTGTGCACGAAGAACACCTGGCCGTCGCGCAGCAGCTCGCGGCGGATCGCGGCGGCGACCTGCCTGGCGTCCCAGGGCCCGACGAAGGTGAGCACCGGGTGGCGTTCCTCCGGCGGGGTGAGAATGGTGGACATCTCCCTGATCCCCGCGACGCCCATCTCCAGCGTCCGCGGGATGGGCGTGGCCGACATGCCGAGCACGTCGACCTCGGTCCGCAGGCGCTTGAGGTACTCCTTGTGCTCCACGCCGAACCGCTGCTCCTCGTCGATGACGACCAGGCCCAGCCGGCTGAACCGGGTTTCCGGCTGGAGCAGCTTGTGCGTGCCGATGACCACGTCCACCGTGCCGTCGGCCAGCCCGGCCAGGGTCTCGTCCGCCTCGGCCTTGGTCTGGAACCGGGACAGCGGCCTGACCTTGACCGGGAACGGCGCATACCGCTCGGAGAAGGTGGAGAAGTGCTGCTGGACCAGCAGCGTGGTCGGCACCAGGACGGCGACCTGCTTGCCGTCCTGGACCGCCTTGAACGCGGCGCGCACCGCGATCTCGGTCTTGCCGTAGCCGACGTCACCGCAGATCAGCCGGTCCATCGGGACCGACCGCTCCATGTCGCGCTTGACCTCGTCGATGGCGCCGAGCTGGTCGGGGGTCTCCACGTAGGGGAACGCGTCCTCCAGCTCACGCTGCCACGGGGTGTCCGGCCCGAACGCGAACCCGGGCGAGGCCATCCGGGCCGAGTAGAGCCGGATCAGCTCGGAGGCGATCTGCCGGACGGCCTTGCGCGCCCGGCCCTTGGCCTTGGCCCAGTCCGCCCCGCCCAGCCGGTGCAGCGTCGGCGCCTCGCCGCCGGAGTACTTGGTCACCTCGTCGAGCTGGTCGGTGGGCACGTAGAGCCGGTCCGGCGGCTGCCCGCGCCGGCCGGGCGCGTACTCGATGACCAGGTACTCCCGGGTCGCGCCGGCCGCGGTCCTGGACGTCATCTCCACGTACCGGCCGACGCCGTGCTGCTCGTGGACCACATAGTCCCCGGCCTGGAGCTGCAGCGGGTCGACCCCGCCGCGCCGCCGGCTCGGCATCCGGCGCATGTCCCGGGTGGTCGGCAGTCCGCCCGGGTGCCCGGCCAGGTCACTCTCGGTGATCAAGGCCAGCTTGACCGCGGGCCAGACGAAGCCGTTCTCGACGCAGGCCGTGGTGACGTACGGGACGCCAGGCTCCGGCGCCTGGTCGAGGTCCTGCAGCCGGGCGCCGATCCCCTCGCCGCGCAGCGTCTCGGCCAGCCGTTGCGCGGGGCCGTGACCCTCGGTGACCAGGATGACCCGCCAGTCGTCGGCCAGCCAGGTCCGCACGTCGGTGAGCATGCGGGCCGCGTCGCCGCGATAGGCGGGGGACAAAGAGGCATTGATGCGGAACGGAACGCGGTCCGTGGGCCCGGCCTCGGTCCCGTGCAGCCCGGGGTGAGCGTCAGTCCCTGGCTCGGGCTCGTCGGTCACGCCGAACGGCGCGATCGTCCACCACGGCAGGCCCAGCGCGGCCGCGGCCGCGCGGATCCGCGCGATCGGCTGGAACGCCGAGGACCCCAGGTCGATGGGCGCCTCCCCACCCACCTCCCCTTCCCCCTTCATTGCGGCGGTGGACCAGGCCGCCTCGAGGAACTCCTGGCTGGTCCGGACCAGGTCCTCGGCCCGGGCCCGGATCCGTTCCGGATCGCAGGCCAGCACGATGCCGCCCGGCGGCACGTAATCGACCAGCAGGTCCATCCGGTCGGCCAGGACCGGGGCGAACGCCTCCATGCCCTCGACCGAGATGCCCTCGGCCACCTTGCCGAGCATGTCGGCCAGCGCGGGATGGGTCGCGGCGAGTTCCTTGGCCCGGTCCCTGACCGCCGGAGTCAGCAGCAGTTCCCGGCAGGGCGGCGCCCACAGGCCGTTCTCGGCCCGGCCGATGCTGCGCTGGTCCGCGACCTTGAAGTAGCGGATCTCCTCGACCGTGTCGCCGAAGAACTCCACCCGCAGCGGGTGCTCCTCGGTCGGCGGGAAGACGTCGACGATGCCGCCGCGCACCGCGATCTCGCCGCGGGCGCCGACCAGGTCGGCCCGGGAGTAGCCGATCTCGACCAGCCTGGTCAGCAGGTCATCGAGCTCGCAGCTGTCGCCCTCGTGCAGGCTGACCGGGGCCAGGTCACCGAGGCCGGCCACGATGCGGCTGCAGCAGGCTGCGGACCGGGGCGGCCACCACCGTGAGCGGCCCGTCCGGCTGGCCCGCATCGCCCGGGTGGGCGAGCCGCCGCAGCACCGCGATCCGCCGCCCGACCGTGTCGGAGTTCGGCGAGAGCCGCTCGTGCGGCAGCGTTTCCCAGCCGGGGAAGCAGGCCACGCTACCCGGGGGGAGGAACGAGCCCAGGGCCGTGGTCAGGTCTTCGGCCTCGCGGGCGGTGGCGGTGACCGCGA
This sequence comes from uncultured Actinomycetes bacterium, assembly GCA_963822765.1. Lineage (GTDB taxonomy): Bacteria > Actinomycetota > Actinomycetes > Streptosporangiales > Streptosporangiaceae > Palsa-504. Next base: position 529,911 of record CAWGJL010000007.1, read on the forward strand.
GCACGAAGCGGCCGGCTCCGCCTGCCCGCCGGGTCAGCGCGGCGGTCAGCACCGGCCGCAGCGTCGGCGGCGCGACGAGATCTTCTCCGGCGAGGGTGGCGGCGCTCGGCTCGACCGCGCGGGTAGTGTCGGATTCCGCACGCGAGATTACGTCGTGTAGCTGCGGATCATCATCGAGAATGGTGAGCAGTCCGGCGAGGCTCATGATGTCCCTGTGATCGCTGTTTGTCCCCGGTCCTGGCTGCCCGGCGGGCGCGGCGCGACCGGTGGTGCAGGTCTGCGGCGCGATCCGGGCAGCACGAATCGGCCGGGTTTTGGTGTACCCGGCTCTTTCGCGGAACACTTTGTAGTTTACCGCCCCGCCCCGCGGCGCGGTGACTGGTGCCCGCGCCGGGCCCGCGTTACCCGGCCCGGCCAGGGGCGTTCGCGTGATAAGAAGACCAGAAGAACCTCGGAGGCCCAGCTGAGCACTCAGATACCCCCCGGATCGGCACCGCTCCCACTCGGCCGCGGGCGGGCTGCCCGCGGAGCTTGCGGCAATGGCCGGCGTGCACGCTCGACGAGGCGCAGCTGGGCGATCTGGAGCTGCTCACCTCGGGGGCGTTCGGCCCGTTGCACGGCTTCATGACGGCGGCCGACGCGGCGTCGGTCGCCGAACGCGGCCTGCTGATCGACGGCACGCCCTGGCCGGTGCCGGTGACGTTCGAGGTGCCCGCCGACACGGTCCCGGCGGACGCCCGGCACGTGGTCCTGCAGGACGCCGAGGGGTCTCCGCTGGCGGTGCTCTCGGTCGCCGAGCGGCGGCCGGTGTTCGAGCCCGCCGACCCGGGCGAGCCGGCCCGGGTCCGCCTGGCCGGCCCGGTCACGGCGCTGCGCGAGCCGGAGCACGGTCCGTTCCGGCCGCTCCGGCGGCGTCCGGAGGACGTCCGCGGCGAGCTGTCCGGCGGGCCCGTGCTGGCCTACGCCAGCTGGCGGCCGCTGAACAAGCGCCACATCGGCCAGCTGCGCCATTACGCCGGCCAGCTGAACGCCAGGCTGCTCCTGCTGCCGCTGGTCGCCGGGCGGGCGGGCGTCGTCACGCGGCCCGAGGCCCTGGTCCGGGCCGTGCTCGCGGCCCGGCAGCACCTCCCGGCGGGCACGCTGGTCATCCCCGTGCCGCTGGCCCGGCGGCCGGCCGGCCCCGGCGCCGACCTGCGCGCCCAGGCCATCGTGGCCGCCGCGTACGGCGCCACGCACCTGCTGGCCGACGCGTCCGAGGTCCCGGATCCGGTCGGCTCACCCGGCGGGATCAAGAACGGCACCCTGACCCTGCCCGGCGTGCCGATCCCGGTCATCAGCGCGGGTGAGTGGGCCTACGATCCGCGCTCGGAGGTCTGGCGCCCGCTCGCGCTCATCGAGCCCGGCGCCGAACAGGGCGAGCTGACCGACGCCGAGCTCGGTGCGCTGCTGGATTCCGGGGCCGAGGTGCCCGGCTGGTTCGCGCCGCCGAGCGTGGCCCGGGAACTGCGCCGCGCCCGCCCGCCCCGGGCCGAACGCGGCCTGGCCATCTTCTTCACCGGCCTGTCCGGCTCGGGCAAGTCCACCATCGCCCGCGGGCTGGCCGAGGCGCTCACCGAGCGCGGAGACCGGACCGTGTCGCTGCTGGACGGCGACCGCGTCCGGCAGTTGCTATCGGCCGGGCTGACCTTCTCCCGCGCCGACCGCGATCTCAACATCGCGCGCATCGGGTACGTCGCGGCCGAGGTCGCCCGGCACGGCGGGATCGCCATCTGCGCGCCGATCGCCCCCTACGCGCAAGCGCGCGCGGTAGCCAGGAAGCTGGTCACCGAGGTCGGCGACTTCCTGCTCATCTACGTCTCCACCCCGGTGGAGGTATGCGAGGCCCGCGACCGCAAGGGCCTGTACGCCAAGGCCCGCGCGGGCCTGATCAGCGGCTTCACCGGCGTGTCTGACCCCTACGAGGAGCCGCGCGACGCCGACCTGGTCCTGGACACCTCGGCCATGACCCGCGACGAGGCCGTCGGCGCGGTGCTCAAGCTCCTGGTCACCGGAGGCTGGCTGGCCAGCGCGGACGGCGAGCCGAACGCCGCTCCGGGCCCGGAGACGCCCACGCCGGCCATCCGGCTGGGCCCCACCATCCGGCGACTGTAACCCGGACGCTCTAGTCTTCGTCCTCGGCGCGGGCGCCTTCCTCGAGCCTGGCCCGGAAGCCGGTTGCCCGGCGCTGTCCGGGCCTGATCCGGGCCATCAGCGCGCCCGACATCACGTCCCGCTGGCGGGACAGGAGCACGAAGCTGGCGATCCCGCTCACCACGCAGGCGAGCGCGAGCAGCAGCAGCCCGCGCGCCCCGACCAGGTAGAGCAGGATGAGCGAGACGACCAGCAGCAGGATGCGCGCTGACGAATAGGCAAGTGTGGTTCGCATGACCCTCCCAGCATAGAAGCTGCCCGGCGGCTCCGGGCCGGTCACTCCCCGGTCAGGATCTCCGCCAGCAGCGCAGGGTCGATGTTGCCGCCGGAGAGCACGGCCACCGGGGTGCGGGCCGCGGGTAGTTCCGCGGCGTGGAACAGCCACGCCGCCACGGCGGCCGCGCCGCCCGGCTCTGCGACCAGCCCGGCCTGGCGGGCCAGCAGCCTGATCGCGGTGCGCATCTCGTCCTCGCTCACCGTGACGATGTCGGTCACCAGCTCCCGGAGATGCGCGAACGGCAGCACGCCGACCTGCTCGACGCGGAGCGCGTCCGCGATGGTGCGCTGGACGTCGGCGGCAGGCCACGCGACCCGCTCGCCGCGGCGCAGGGAGTCGCGGGCGTCCGCGGCGAGTTCTGGTTCCACGCCGACCACCGCGGCTCCCGGGCAGCTGGCCCGGATCGCGGCCGCGATGCCGGAAATCAGCCCGCCCCCGCTGACCGGGACCAGGACGAGATCGACCCGCGGGCAGTCGGCGGCGATCTCCAGGCCGATGGTGCCCTGCCCGGCGATCACCGCCCGGTCGTCAAACGGCGGGATCACCACGTATCCGTGCTTGGCCGAAAGCTCTTCGGTGGCCGCGACCCGGGCCGACATCGTGGGCGCCACGGTGACCAGCTCGGCGCCGTAGTACTCAATCGCCTCGGTCTTGATTGCGGGGGCGTTGCTCGGCACCACCACCACCGCGCGCACGCCGAGCCGGGCCGCCGCATAGGCCACCGCGTGGCCGTGATTGCCGCTCGAATGGGCGATGACCCCGTGCTCCCGCGCCGCCCGGCCGCTCAGGCTGATCGCGGTGTACGCGCCGCGCAGCTTGAACGAGCCGGTCGGCTGGAGCGATTCCGGCTTGATGAGCAGATCCGGGTGCAGCCGGGGCACCGGGACCAGCGGCGTGCGGACCGTCACGGCGGTCAGCAGGCCCGCGGCCTCCTGTATCTCGGCCAGGCTGACCAGGCCGGATCCGGCCTGCTCGGTATTGTCTGCCATTCCGTTATCCACTCTGCGTGATCTCCCGCTCTCTCGACGCTCGAAATGTAGCCGAAACGCCTGCTGACCACGGCGGCTCTGACCGGGAGTGGCATTTTGGCTACTCACCGGCGTGAGAAGTCCGCGAATCGGTGACCTAATTTCCAGAAATCTAGGTAGAAAGTACTCGTTCAGCGCCAAACTAGAGGGATCACATGACCTGAGGTACAAGGGAGACAGTCGGAGGGGACTGAACTTGGACGGCAACAACGAGCGTCTGCTCACGCCGGGAGAGGTCGCGGCCCTGTTCCGGGTTGACCCGAAGACTGTCACCCGCTGGGCGGCCTCCGGGCGCATCACCAGTATCCGTACGCCCGGCGGGCACCGCAGATTCCGCGAGTCGGAGGTACGCGCGTTGCTGCGCGGCGACAGCGAACCAGCGGCGCAGGGCCACCCCGTCGCCTTAAGGAGTTAGCAGCGACCGGGTCCGCCGGTATCCTCTCCGGAGTGAAGCGCCTTCGTTCGCGCACGGTAGCCCGGTCTTCCTGGTTGTTCAGAATCACTGAGCTGCTGGCCGTGATCGCCTTGCTGGGCGGAGCCGGAGGAATCGCAGGCGGGCCAGCCGATGCGGCCTCCTCGCCGCCCCCGTCCGCCGCCGCTGGCTCGTGGACGGTGTACCACGATGATCTGGCTGGTGACGGCGTGGCACCGCCGGTGAGCGCGGTCGACACCACGGCCGCGGTATGGAACTCGCCGGCTTTGGACGGGCAGATCTATGGTGAGCCGCTCATCTACGCGGGGCGGGTCTACGTGGCGACGGAGAACGACACCGTCTACGCGCTGTCCGCCGCCACCGGCGCGGTGGCCTGGTCCGCGCATCTGGGCCAGCCGGTACCCAGCGGGTCGCTGCCCTGCGGGAATATCACTCCGACGGTGGGCATCAGCGGCACCCCGGTGATCGACCAGGCCCGCGGGGAGATCTTCGTGGTGGCCGACGAGCTGGTCGGCGGGAAGCCGGCGCACCGGCTGGCCGGCCTGGCCACCGCCTCGGGCCGGATCGAGATGACCCAGGATGTGGACCCGCCGGGAGCGGATACCGCGGCGCTGCTGCAGCGCACCGGGCTGACGCTCGACGCCGGCCAGGTCGTGTTCGGCTTCGGCGGCAACTACGGGGACTGCGCCAGCTATCAGGGCCGGGTGGCGGCGGTCCCGGAGACGGGCGGGACGCCCAGGTTCTTCACCGTCGACGCCGGGCCGGGCGAGAGCCAGGGCTCAGTCTGGATGGGCGGCGCCGCGCCGGTCGTCGACGGCCACGGTGACATCTGGGTCAGTACCGGGAACGGCTCGGTCGACTCGGACCAGCACGCCTACGACGACAGCGATGCGGTCCTCGAGCTGTCGCCGTCCTTGCAGCTGCTGCAGTTCTTCGCGCCGAGCACGTGGGCCGCGAACAACTCCCAGGACCTGGACATGTCGATCGCGCCGGCGCTGCTGCCCGACGGCCAGGTGCTGCTAGCGGGGAAATCCCGGATCATCTACCTCCTCAGCGGCGCGCACCTGGGCGGCATCGGCCACCAGCAGGCCACCCTGGGCCCGGCCTGCGACCAGGACATCGACGGCGGCGTCGCCGTCCAGGGCATGACCGTTTACCTGCCGTGCCTGGCGGGCATCATCGCGGTCCGGGCTACCGGTTCGCCGCCCGCGCTGCACCTGCTGTGGAGTTCCGGGACGGGCGGCGGCCCGCCCATCGCGGCCGCGGGCCTGATCTGGACCATGGGGCAGAACGGCACGCTGTACGGGCTGGACCCGGCCACCGGCCGGATACGACAGCAGGTGACGATCGGCGCGCCGGCCAACCATTTCCCGACCCCGAGCGTGGGCGGCGGTCTCCTGGTCGCGGCCAGCGCGGAAAACGTGGTCGCCTTCGCCGCCCCGGCACCGGGGGCTCGGCCCGCACCCGCGACGGCGAGCCCGGGGGCGGGGGCCAGCGGTCAGGCTTCTCCGGCACCGGCCGCTCATTCGGGCCCCTACCTGGCCGCGATCGTGTTCGTCGCGGCCGCGGTGCTCATCGCGCTCGGCTGGCTCGTGGCCCGGCGACGCCGCGCCCGCTAGGGTCAGGGTTCTTCGTCGTCGGCTGGCCAGGCGGCGTCGCCGTGGCGTTTGGCGTACTCGAGGAACTCCTGCCGGAGCGCCTCGTCGTCCTGCCGCCACCGGTGGCGGCGCTGCTCGGCCTCCTCGGGGGTCAGCGCCTGCGCGGCCAGCCGGGCATAGTCGGCGTCCTGCGGCCCGATCTCGACGTAGACGTCGCCGAGGATCCGGCCGTCTTGACCGATCGCGCTCTGCGGTACCCGCAGGTTTCCGTTCGGCAGTCGTATGACAAACATCGCCTGATCACCCTAGATGCCATAGCGCCGGTTGAAATACAGCATGACCCGTAGCGCGGTCCGTGTGTCGCCGCTCAGCATGTCCACCAAAGCCGGCCGTTGCCCGGACGCGATCGCGGCAAAGGCGTCCGCGAAGAATTCCTTGCGTCCGAGACCACCGGGCTGGCGGTGGAAATCGCTGGCCAGATGCGGCTGGCACTGATCGTAAAGCATGCGGAACTCCGCCGAGTCGGATTGCCATTTACCCGGCGGACTGTCGAGATCATCGAGTGCGTGCCCCACCTCGTGGCACATCACGTCCGGCGTAGGGGACGGCCGCGAGCCGACCACGATCTTGCGGTCGCCGTAGGCACCCGCGCACGCGTCCCACGAGGCCTGTCCCGACGGCAGCCGGACGCCGCGCAGCGCGGTCATCTCATCGAGTTCCGGGACACCGCCCGGCCCGATGAAGATCGCGTCGAGCCCGGCGGCCAGCCGTTCCTTGATCCGCTCGGGCAGCTCGGCCAGCCGGTCGACCGCCTCGATGAGCTCGGGCGGCGGGGGCGTGGCCTGGTCCCACTGCCGCCAGACGATGTGCTCGAGGGAGCCGCAGTGCCTGCGGCCGTCCGCGGTCCGCGGCCGGTCCTGCGCGTGTGGCGCCGCGAACGGCAGGTTCTGCCACCGGGCGGCCCAGGGGCCGCGCCGGGACGGCTGCGCCGCCTCGCCTGCCTGGTGCGGGATGCCCGCCGCGGCCCGGGCCAGCGCCTCGCTCCGCATATCGGGCCGGTCGGGCGGCCGCGTCTGGTAGCGGTCCGGCGGGAGAGCGGCGCCGGCCGGGCGTCCGGCTCGCCGGGTTCCTCCCGGATCCGGGCCCTGGCCCCGCCCACCCGGACGGCGGGGGAACCGGCTGCCTGGCGGGCCGGCCCGCGCTGCGTCCCGGGCACGAGAGAAGCTCCGGGAGCAGGCCATTCGTCCGGCGCGGTATCCGGTGGCGGGATGACGGGTTCAGCGGCCGCCGCGGCCGGACCGTACCCTGGCGCGGGCCGCTGGTCTCGGCGGTGTCGTCCCTGAAGGGCGGTCCCGGTGGCCTCGGACCGGCGGGGATGTACGAGCCGGCGGATGCGGTCGAACAGCCTTAGCCGCATGCCCTCTCCTGCCCTGTCGCCCTGATGGTCAGCGTATGCCGAGATCGCGGGGCGCGTCACCCGATGCTGGCAATGCCGGGCTAACACACGCCACGACGAAAAATGAACCATTACTGCACACGGCGCGGATTCCTGACGTTAGGCTGCCGCCATGCTCCTGTCCGGTGCCTTGCTTGCCCTTTTCATGACGGGGTTCTGGCTCTACTGCCTGACAGACGCGATCCTCACTCCCGCGGCGGACTGCCGGGGCCTGACCAAGCAGGCCTGGGTGGCCCTGATCGGGGTCACCTTCATCGCCGGCGCGTTCGCCTGGCTCATCGTGCGCCGGCCGGCTCGTGACGCGGCCCCGGTGCCCGAGCCGCGCTGGGACCCGGATGGCTCCGAGGACGCGGGTGACGCCGAGGGCCTGACCTGGACCGCCGCCGACGATGCCGTCGCCCGGCACCCGGCGGGCCGGGGCAAGGCCGCCGACCCGTACACCGTGCCCAAGGGGCCCGATGACGACCGGGAGTTCCTCGCTGTCCTCGAGAAGGCCATCCGGCGTAATCCGCCGGTCAGCTGACTCCCGCGTAGGAGTGCAGGCCGGCGATGAAGACCTGCACGACCAAGATGTTGAACATCAAGCTGGTGAAGCCGAGCAGCTGGATGTAGTGGGCTCGCCGCCCGCGCCAGCCGGCCGTGGCCCGGGCGTGCAGGAACGCGGCGTAGAGGACCCAGGTGATGAAGGCCCAGGTCTCGACCGGATCCCAGCCCCAGTACCGGCCCCAGGCCTGATCGGCCCAGATCGCGCCCGCGATGACGCCGAAGGTCCAGACCGGGAACCCGAACATGACGGTCCGGTAGGTGAGCCGGTCGATCTGCTCCACGCTGGGCAGCCGGCGCATGATCCCGTTGCCGGACCCGGGCCGGCCTGCCGCGACCCGCTTGGCGTCCCGGTCGGCGGCCAGGTAGACCACGCCGAGCACGGCCGCGACGAAGAAGATGCCGGTGGCCAGCGTCATCGCGGTGACGTGGATGGACAGCCAGTAGGACTGCAGCGCGGGAACCAGCTGGCCCGCGGCGGTGTAGATCAGCGTCTCGGCCAGCCCCAGGGCCACCACCACGGCGCCCAGCACGAACACGCCCAGCGTCCAGGCCCGGTACTTGATCATGACGAACAGGAAGAAGATGGCGGCCACGCAGGTCAGCGCGGTGACGAACTCGTACATGTTGCCCCACGGCGCCCGGTGCACCGCGAGTCCCCTGGTCACCACGGCCGCCGTGTGCGCGAGCACGCCCGCCGCGCTGAGCGCCATCGCCGCCTGGACCCACCGGCCCGCCTGGCGGATGGCCCGCAGCGGGGGCCCAGGGGGGACGGGGGGCGCGGCGCCCCCCGTGCGTGGGGAGACAGCGATCTCGGGCATGGAGTCCGGCGCGGCCGGCCCGGGAGCAGCCGGGGCGCCGGGCGCGGCAGGAGCGGAGGAGGCGGGCGGCGCGGCGGCAGGAGGGGAGGCGGCAGCGGTAGCCGCGCCCACCGAGGCCAGGGCGGCGGTCCGCTCCCGGGCCTGCTGCCCGGTCGCGCCGGACGCCGCGCGCCGCGGCCGCCCGAAGGCGAAGTCGCCGGCGAACGCGACCACCGAAAGCGAGTAGATGACCAGCGCCGCGATCAGGAAATCGTTGCTGACGTGACCTAGGGCCAGGTTGACCGGCACGGTCCCCTCACTCTCCCTCGTGTTGACTGTGCGCGGAGCGCAGCTCGGCGGCCAGCGACGCGAACTCGGCCTCGAAACCGCCGCTGGCATCGGTCCGGGCCAGGCCGCCTACCTGCACGGTACTGCCTTCCCCGCTTGCCCGGGCGCGGACGAAGACGCGCCTGCGCCGCACCATGAACGACAGCAGCAGGCCGCCCAGGGCGGCCAGCCCGCAGATCAGGGCGGGCAGCTGGCCGGGATCGTGGGTGATGGCCAGGCTCACCCACTGGACGTACCCGGTGAACGCGATCTTGCCCTGGCCGTCCGGCAGCGTGAGCGACTGGCCGGGCAGCAGCAGCTGCGGAGCGGAGGTCAGCTGGCGCATCCCGGCCGTGCTCAGCTGGTACACCGACTGCGGCACGCCGTTGTTCAGGCCGAGGTTCCCGGCGTAGGCGATCAGGCTCACCACCGGGTTGTCGGCGGCGGGGAACGCGGACTCCAGGACGCCGCCCACCTCGACCGCGGTGGGCACGAAGACGCCGGTGAAGCCGAGCTGCTCGGGCTGCGCGCCGGAGACCTTGACCACGCCCTGGGACAGGAAGTTCCCCGAGGTGCCCGAGATGAACGGGGTGGCCTGGTCGTAGACCACCTGGCCGCGCGAGTCGGTCACCTTGAACACCGGGGCGTACCCGTGCCCGATCAGGTACACCTTGGCTCCGTCGACCGACAGCGGGCGGTTGACCTCGATGCTGGCGGTACGCGCCGGCCCGCCGGGGTGCGCGGTGTAGCTGACCTGCGCGTCGAACGAGGACGGCTGGCCGCGCTGGTTGCCGCTGGTGATGTAGCTGGCGTCGAACCGGTTCAGCGTCATCGTGAACGGGCCGAGGTCGGCGGCGGTGACGAACCGGCCGGGGTAGAACTCGTCCAGCGCGCTCTGGGTGTCCGCGAACGTCGTCCCCTGCACCAGCAGCCGGTCGGCCTTGTAGCCGAACAGCCCGCCCAGCGCGACCGAGACCAGCACCCCGAGCAGGGCCAGGTGGAACAGCAGGTTGCCCGCCTCGCGCAGGTAGCCCTTCTCGGCCGACACCCAGTGCTCGCCGTCGCCGTCGCCGTCGGGCCTGCGCAGCCGGAAGCCGTGGCCGGCCAGGACGGCGGCGGCCACCTCGGCCGCCCGGGCCGGGGCCAGCGTGGTCTGGTACTCGGCCGATCGCGGCAGCCGGGTCAGGTGGCGCGGCGCCCGCGGCGGGAGGGTCCGGGCCGAGCCGGCCAGCCGGAACGTCCGGGGCACCACGCACCCCACCAGCGACGCGAACAGCAGCAGGTAGATGGCGGCGAACCACGGCGCGGCGAACACGTTGAACAGCCCGAGGTGGTTCAGCCACGGCGCGAGCGCCGGGTGCGACGCGAAGTACTGCTGCACGCCGCCGGGGTCCGTGCCCTCCTGCGGCAGCATGGAGCCCGGCACGCTGCCCAGGGCGAGCAGGAACAGCAGGACCAGCGCGATCCGCATCGAGGTGAGCTGCCGCCAGCCCCACTTGAGCCAGTCGGCGACCCCGAACGTGCCGCTCGCCGGGTTCCGGTTCGCGGTCCCCTGCTCGTCCGGCCCCTGCTCGTCTGGCTGGGCGGCCGACTCGAACGGGTCCGCCTCCGGCGCCCGCACATCGGTCATGAGTGCATCACCTGGGTCAGGATGTCGGTCAGGTCCTGCTGGGTGGCGGGGCCGAACACCGCCCCGGCGATGTGCCCGGTCCGGTCGATGACCAGCGTAGTGGGGGTCCCGGCGATCGGGACCACGGCCGTGAAGTCCAGCGTGATCACCGAGCCGGAGTCGCTGACGCTCGGGTAGGGGACGCCGAATTCGCGGCTGAAGGCCAGCGCGCTGGCCGGGTCGTCCCGGACGTCCACGCCGAGGAAGGTCACGCCGTCCGGCCGGTACTGCTGGGCGGTCACGGCCAGCGTCGGGGCCTCCTGGCGGCACGGCGCGCACCACGATCCCCAGAAGTTCAGCACCACGACCTGGCCCCGGTAGGAGGAGAAATCCAGCCGCGAACCGGTCAGCGTGGTGGCGGTGAAGTCAGGCGCCGCGGGCCGGTGCCCGGCCGAGTAGAGCACGGCGCTCCGGCTGCCCGCGACGTAGCTCACCCCGCTGTTCCCGCCGCTGGCCCACCCGGTCAGCAGCAGCACGACCAGGGCCGTCCCGGCGCAGACGGTCGCCGCCAAGGCAATCAGGCGACGCCGGGACTTCAACACGAGCGAACTCCTACAGGGGGTAGTACTGCCCTATTGTGCCGCATCGTCCTGGGTTACCTGACGCCGGGCCGGCACGGTGTAGGCCACCCCCGCCAGCCGGTCACCGGAGTAGGTGAAGCTGGTCACGCTGCCCAGCGCGCACTCCCGCATGGCCGGGTTGTGCCACAGCCGCCGGCCTTCGGCCGCCCGCCGGGTGACCCAGATCGGCAGCTGGTGGGTCACGCACACCGCCTCGCGGCCCGCGGCCGCTTCGCGCGCGGTTTCCATCACGGCCAGCATCCGCGCCGCGACGTCGCGGTACGGCTCACCCCAGGACGGCCGGAACGGGTTGATCAGGCGCGGCCAGTGGGCGGGATTGCGCAGCGCTCCGTCGCCCACGGCGAACTTCAGGCCCTCGAAGTGGTTCCACGACTCGGTCAGCCGGTCGTCGGTCACGACCGGCAGGCCGAGCCGCTCGGCGACCGGGCGGGCGGTTTCCTGGGCCCGCTCGAGCGGGGAGCAGTACAGGGCGACCACGGCGCGTTCGGCGAAGTAATCGGCGGCGGCCGCCGCCATCAGGCGGCCGGTCGCGGACAGGTGATAGCCGGGCAGGCGCCCGTAGATGATGCCGTGCGGGTTGTCCACCTCGCCGTGCCTGAGCAGGTGGACGACGGTTGTGTCGGACATAGCCCGGCCAGCTTACCCAGTGCTCAGGCCCGGCCGGGGCGGTCTGCGGACAGTGCCGCCGCCGCGGCCCGGGCGGCCGCCGGAAGCGCGTCCGCGATCCGGGCCACGGCGGCCTCGTCGTGGGCCGCGGACAGGAACCAGGCCTCATACGGCGACGGCGGCAGGTAGACGCCGCCGTCGAGCATGGCGTGGAAGAACGCGGCGTACGCGGCGGGCGACTGGTCCCTGGCGTCGGCGAAGGAACGCACCGGCTCGGTGCGCCCGAGGAACACCGAGAACAGGCTGCCGGCCGCCGAGAGCCAGAACGGCACGCCCGCCGCGGTCAGCGCCGCGGCGGCCAGCCCGGCCACCGCGCCGGCCGCGGCATCGACCCGGGCGTACACCTCCGGGGTGCAGGCGCGCAGGGTGGCCAGCCCGGCCGCCACCGCGAGCGGGTTGCCGGACAGCGTGCCCGCCTGGTAGACCGGGCCGGCCGGCGCGAGCCGCGACATGATCTCGGCGCGGCCGCCGAACGCCGCGGCCGGCAGGCCGCCGCCCATCACCTTGCCGAACGTGACCAGGTCGCCGCGCACGCCGTCGAGGCCGTACCAGCCGGACGGCGACACCCGGAACCCGGTCAGCACCTCGTCCATGATCAGCACGGCCCCGGCCGACCGGCACAGCGCGGCGAGCAGGGCGTTGAACCCGGGCGCGGGCGGCACCACGCCCATGTTCGCCGGGCAGGCCTCGGTGATCACGCACGCGATCGCGTCCCCGCGCGCGGCGAACACCGCCGAGACCGCATCGGCGTCGTTGTAGGGCAGCACGATGGTGTCGGCGGCCGCCGCGCCGGTGACGCCGGGCGAGTCGGGCAGCCCGAACGTGGCCACCCCGGAGCCCGCCGCGGCCAGCAGCGCGTCCACGTGCCCGTGGTAGCACCCGGCGAACTTGACCACCACCGAGCGCCCGGTGAACCCGCGGGCCAGCCGGACCGCGGACATGGTGGCCTCGGTCCCGGAGTTGACCAGGCGGACCTGCTCCACCGGGGCGCGGGCGACGATCTCGGCCGCCAGGTCGACCTCGCCGGGCGTGGCCGTGCCGAACGACGTGCCCTGGGTGACGGCGGACGAGACGGCCTGGACGACCGGCGGGTACGCGTGCCCGAGGATCATCGGGCCCCAGGAGCACACCAGGTCGACGTACTCGCGCCCGTCCACGTCGGTCAGGTACGGCCCGGCCCCGCGGACCATGAACCGGGGCACGCCGCCGACCGCGCCGAACGCGCGCACCGGGGAGTTCACCCCGCCGGGGGTCACCTCAAGCGCGCGGGCAAAGAGCTTCTCACTGCGGGGGGTCAGGGGGGTCGTCCCCCCCGAGCTAACAGAGCGGCTAGTCACGAGGAAACGCTACGCCTCGCAGGCGTCGACCAGGTATTCAAGCAGCCGCAGCGCGTCGGGCAGCGGATGCTCGCGCGGCGAGCGCAGCCAGCGCGCGGACAGGCCCGGCGCGCAGACCGACGGCGGGGCGAGCACGTAGCTGTCGCGGCAGTGCCAGCGCAGGCCGGGGGTCACGCTCTCCGGCTCGCAGTCCAGCCCGGACGACCACCATTCGTCCTCGTCGGCCGGGGAGCCCCTGGTCACCACGTAGAACAGCATCCGGTCCTGGCCCAGGCCCGACACCGGGCCCACCGCGGCGCCGGCCGCCTCCATCCGGGCCAGCGCGGCCGACCCGGCCGCGGCCGGCGCGTCCAGCACATCAAAAACCCGCCCGGTGACGAGTATGACGTTCGCCTCCGGCCGGGTTTGCCACCAGTTCGCGATCACGTTGGTGTCCACCGTGGCCTGCATCTGCCAGGTGTCCGATACCGGGTGCGCGCCGGGCGCCGGGCAGCCGACCCGGTCGCACGAGCAGGCGCGGCCCGGCTCCTTGGACCCGCGGGTGCCGCGGTAGGGATGAGCGCCCAGGCACACCGGCCAGCCCATGGACGCGTAGTAGGCCGCCACGATCCCGAGCGGCTGATGACGTTCGGCCGCGCGGTTGCGGCTCCGATCACCGCGGCGCCGCACCACATCGACCATAGACCCCGCCATTTCCCCGGTTTGCCTTGGTTACCTATCGTAGGGCACGAACCACGGTCCGTTCGGTAAAAATGAACATCTTTTACTGCCCGAAACGGTCACGTTTTAAACCTAGGTCAGCTGGCCAGGCGGCGGGCCACCTCGGTCGCCCAGTAGGTGAGGATGATGCCGGCGCCCGCGCGGCGGATCGCGGTCAGCGTCTCCATGATCACCCGGTCCCGGTCCAGCCAGCCGTTGGCCGCGGCCGCCTCGACCATCGCGAACTCCCCGCTGACCTGGTAGGCCGCCACCGGCACCGGCGCGATCTCCGCGACCCGCCTGATGATGTCCAGGTAGGCCAGGGCCGGCTTGATCATCACCAGGTCGGCGCCCTCGTCGACGTCCAGCGCCATCTCGCGCAGCGCCTCGGTCGCGTTGGCCGGATCCTGCTGGTGGCTGGCCCGGTCGCCGAACTTCGGCGCGCCCTCGGCGGCCTCGCGGAACGGCCCGTAGAAGGCCGACGCGTACTTGACCGAGTAGGCGCAGATGCCCACGTCGCCGTGCCCGGCGCCGTCCAGCGCGACCCGGATCGCGGCCACCTGGCCGTCCATCATCCCGCTCGGCGCGACCAGGTGGGCGCCCGCGTCGGCCTGGGCCACCGCGGCCGCGGCGTAGCGCTCCAGGGTGGCGTCGTTGGCCACGTCGCCGTCCGGGGTCAGCAGGCCGCAGTGCCCGTGGTCGGTGTACTCGCACAGGCACAGGTCGGCCATGATCACGCACTGGTCGCCGACCTCGGCGCGCAGGTCGGCCAGGGCCAGCTGGGAGATGCCGGCCGGGTCGTCGGCCGCCGAGCCGCGGCCGTCCTTGACCGCGGGCACGCCGAACACGATCAGCCCGCCCACGCCCGCGCCGGCCGCCTCCGCGGCCGCCTTGCGCAGGCTGTCCCGGGTGTGCTGGACCACGCCGGGCATCGAGCCGATCGGCTGCGGCTCGGTCAGGCCCTCCTTGATGAACACGGGCAGGACCAGGTCGCGCGGGTGCAGGGTGGTCTCGGCCACCAGGGCCCGCAGGGCGGGCGTGCGGCGCAGCCGGCGGGGCCGGACGACGGGGAATCCCGTGCTCATTTGGTTGCTCCTCTTAGCGCAGGCGGCGCCGGGCGCCGCGGCGGCGTTCGCTCGGCCGCCGGACCGGTTCCCCGGCCTCCTGCGCCGCGGCCCGCAGCGCCGCGCCGTGCTCGGCCAGCGCGTCGACCAGGGCGATCATCGACGGCTTGGGCGCGGTCACGTCCACCCGCAGCCCGAACTCGGCGGCCGTCTTGGCCGTCTGCGGGCCGATGACCCCGATCACCGTGACCGCGTGCGGCTTGCCCGCGATGCCGACCAGGTTCCGGACCGTCGAGGACGAGGTGAACAGCACGGCGTCGAAGCCGCCGCCCTTGATCGCCTCGCGGACCGGCGCGGGCGGCGGCGCGGCGCGCACCGTCCGGTACGCGGTGACGTCCTCGGCCTCCCAGCCGAGGTCGATCAGCCGGGCCAGCAGGGTCTCGGTGGCGATGTCGGCCCGGGGCAGCAGCACCCGGTTGATCGGGTCGAGCACGTCGTCGTACGGCGGCCAGACCGCGGCCAGGCCCTCGGCCGACTGGTCCTCATCGGGGACCAGGTCGGGCCGGATGCCGAAGTCGAGCAGCGCTTGCGAGGTCTGCTCGCCGACGGCGGCCACCTTGACCCCGGCGAAGGCGCGGGCGTCCAGGCCGTACTCCTCGAACCGCTCCCGGACCGCGCGCACCGCGTTCACCGAGGTGAAGGCCACCCACTGGTAGCGCCCGGTGACCAGTCCCTTGACCGCGCGCTCCATCTGCTGCGGGGTCCGCGGCGGCTCGACCGCGATGGTCGGCACCTCCTCGGGCACGGCGCCGTACTCGCGCAGCCGCTGCGAGACCACGGCGGCCTGCTCCTTGGTCCGGGGCACCAGCACCCGCCAGCCGAACAGCGGCTTGGTCTCGAACCAGGACAGCGTGCTGTGCGTCGCCACCGCCTCCCCGATGACCGCGATGGCCGGGCCCCGGGTGTTGGCCAGGGACACCCCGGCCGCCTTGAGGTCGGGCCCGATCCGGCCCAGGGTGGAGACCACGGTCTGCTGCGCGCTGGTCGTGCCGTCCCAGGTGATGGCGAACGGCGTGGCCTCCGGCCAGCCCGCCGCGATCAGCATCTTGCCCAGCTCGGCCGGGGCCGCGTCGGCACCGAGCACCACGAGCGTGGCCGGGCTGTACGCCACCCGGCTGACCTCACCGGCGTGGATCACGCGGAGCTCGGCGTTCGGGTCGCTGGCCAGCGGGATGCCCGCGTAGGCGGGCACCGCGGTGGCCAGCGGCACGCCCGGGACGATCTCGAACCTGACCCCCGCCTCGGCGCACGCCGTGGCTTCGCCGACCGCGCCGCTCAGCAGCGGATCGCCGCCGAACAGCCGGACCGCGAGCAGCCCGTCCCGCGCGGCCTGCACGAGCGTGGCGGCCGTCGTCGCCGCGTCGGCCGGCTCGGCCAGCCGGGCGTCGGGGCGCATGTGCCGCCGGGCGAGGCCGGCCAGGTCCGCGGGCGCGACGACCAGGCCCGCCTGGGCGAGCAATTCGGTCGCGCGGACCGTCAGCAGCCCCTCGTCGCCGGGACCGGCGCCGACCAGGGCGATCCATCCCGCCGTCGGCTGCTGCTCGACCGATGCTGATTCTGCTCTGGCGTTCAATGCACATCATTCCCGCTGCTCGGACTGCTGATGAAGGCGGAGGCGCCGCGGCGCAGCAGTTCCGCCGCGAGGTCCTGGCCGAGGCGGCGCGCGTCCGCCGCGGGCGCGCTGCCGTGCGCGCGCAGCACCCGGGTGCCATCGGGGCTCAGCACCGCGGCCCGCATCGCCAGCTGCGTGGTACCGGCCGCGTACCCGCCGACCGGCGCGCTGCAGCCGGCCGCGAGGGCCTCAAGCAGGCTGCGTTCGGCGATCGCGGCGGCCATGCTGGCCTCGTCGCTGACCGTCGCGAGCAGGCCGGCCAGCCCGGGGTCGTCCGCGCGGCACTCGACGGCCAGCGCGCCCTGGCCGGGAGCGGGCAGCATCTCGTCGAGCTCGAAGACCTGGGTGATGGCGTTCTGGTGGCCGATCCGGGCCAGGCCGGCGGCCGCGAGTACCACTGCGTCCAGCTCGCCGTCGGTGACCTGGCGCAGCCTGGTCCCGGCGTTGCCGCGGATCGGCACGGTGTGCAGGTCACCGCGCAGGGCCAGCAGCTGCGCGGCGCGCCGCGGCGAGCCGGTCCCGATCCGGGCCCCGGCGGGCAGGTCGGCGAGCTTGGCGCCGTCCCGGGCCACCAGCGCGTCCCGCGGGTCGTCCCGGGGCGGGACCGCGGCCAGCGTGATGCCTTCAGCGGCCGCGGCGGGCAGGTCCTTCAGCGAGTGCACGGCCAGGTCGACCTCGCCGCCGAGCAGGGCCTCGCGCAGCGCGCTGACGAAAACACCCGTCCCGCCGATCTGCGTAAGCTGGGACCGGCTCACGTCGCCCAGCGTGGTCACGCCGACGATCTCGACCGGCCGGCCGGTCCGCTCGGTGATCAGGGCGGCCACCAGCTCGGACTGCACGATGGCCATCGGGCTCTTGCGGCTGCCGAGCCGCAGCGCCGGTTCCGTCATCGTCCGCTCACCGTGTCCTCCTGCCCCATGGCCTGATCCGCGGCGGCGCGGGTGACGGCCTCGACCGCGCGCGGGTCCAGGTCGAACAGGACCCGCAGCGCCGCTGCGTACTCCTCGCCCCCCGGCGAGCCCGCGAGTTCCTTGACCCGGACCGTCGGCGCGTGCAATAGCTTGTCTACCACCCGGCGCATGGTCTGGGCTATTTCATCCAGCGCCCGGGCGCTGAGACCGTCCGCGCTCAGCCGTCCGGCCAGCCGCGCCAGCTCGGCGTCCACCACGGTGGCCGCCTTGGCCCGCAGCGCGACCACGGTCGGCGCGACCCGGGCCGCGTCGACCGCGGACTGGTAGGCGGCCAGCTCGGCCTCGCAGATGGCCCGGACCGCGGCCACGTCGTCGGCCCCGGCGTCGGTCCCGTGCTCGCTGAGCTGGTCCATGCCGATCACCGCGACGCCGGGCAGGCCGGCCACGGCCGGTTCCACGTCGCGCGGCATGGCCAGGTCCAGGACGACCAGCGGGACCGCGGCGCTTCCGGCCGGCCAGCGCGGCGCAGACCAGGTCCGTGGTGATCACGTAACCGTCCGCGCCGGTGCAGGAAATGACCAGGTCCGCGCCGGCCAGGGCGGAGCCGAGGTCGGCGAGCGCGACCACCGCGGCGCCCGCCTTCGCGGCCAGGCGCTCCGCGTGGCGGCGGGTCCGGTTCGCCACCGCGATGCTCGCCGCGCCGCTGCGGCCGGCCGTGATGGCCGCGAGCGTGCTCATCGCGCCGGCCCCGACCACGAGCACGTCCCGCCCGGCCAGCGCCGGGGTCCCGGGCTGCGGCGCCGGGGTCCCGGGCTGCGGCGCTGGGGTGCCGGGCTGCGGCGCGGCGCCGCCCGCGGCGTCGGCGAGGCGCGCGGCGGCGAGCTCGACGGCCACGCTGACCAGGCTCTGCCCGGCCCGGTCGATGCCGGTCTCGGCGCGGGCCCGCTTGCCCGCCCGCAGCGCGAGCCGGCCGAGTTCGCCCAGCACCCGGCCGACGGTGCCCTGTTCCTCGGCGAGCTTGAGCGCCGAGCGCACCTGGCCGATGATCTGGCCCTCGCCGACCACCACCGAGTCCAGCCCGCAGGCCACGGCGAGCAGGTGGGCGACCGCCCGGTCCTCGTAGTGCACGTACAGGTGCGGCGGTAAGGTCCCGGGCCTGCACGCCGCAGTGCCGCGCGAGCAGCTCGCAGATGGCGGTCACGCCCGCGTGGAACCGGTCCACGTCGGCGTAGACCTCCACCCGGTTGCAGGTGGAGACGACGAAGGTCTCCGCCACCGGGTCGGTCAGGGCCACGTCGCGGAGCAGCTTGGCCAGGGTGTCCCCGCTCACCACGGCCTGCTCCAGGATCGCCACCGGCGCGCTCTTGTGGCTGAGCCCGACCACCAGCACGCTCACCGGGTCACCGCCTAGGCCTGCGCTGCGAGTTCGGAGGTCACCGGGGTCCTGGCGGCGGCCTGGTGCGTCCCGTTGACCGCCCCGCGGCGCCCGTGGCCGGGCTCGGCCTCGGGCCGGGAGGCCGACCGGCGCTGGGCGTGGAAGGCGAGAATCTGCAGTTCGATCGAGAGATCGACCTTCCGCACGTCTACTCCCTCCGGCACGGTCAGCACGAGTGGAGCGAAATTGAGGATGCTGGTCACGCCCGCCGCGACCAGCCGGTCGCAGACTGCCTGCGCGGACCCGGCCGGGGTGGCGATCACGCCGATCGCGACCTTGTGCCGGGCCACCAGCGTTTCCAGCTCGTCGGCGTGGCGGACGGTCAGCCTCGCGATCTTGCTGCCCACGATAGCGGGGTCGGAGTCGAGCATGGCGGCGATCGTGAAGCCCCGCGAGACGAACCCGCCGTAGTTGGCCAGGGCCCGGCCGAGGTTGCCCGCGCCGACGATGACCACCGGCCAGTCCTGGGTCAGGCCCAGGGTCCGTGATACCTGGTAGACCAGGTAGTCCACGTCGTAACCGACCCCCCGGATCCCGTAGGAGCCGAGGTGGGACAGGTCCTTGCGGAGCTTGGCCGAGTTGACCCCCGCGGCCGCGGCGAGCTCCTCGCTGGCCACCGTGCTGATGCCGCGCTCGGCCAGGCCGTACAGCGCCCGCAGGTACACCGGCAGCCGGGCCACCGTGGCTTCAGGTATCCCCGCCGACGGGCCGCTGATCTCCGGCGGCATTGCGTTGGTGTGCATCGCGGCAGCGCTCCTGGGGTTGAGCTCCTGGTTCGACGGTACGCCTTTGTGCATCAGTTCACAAAGTGGCCGCCTGGCGGCTCAGGCCTGGTCACGACGGCCCGCCGAGGGCGGCCCGCAGGCGGGTCTCGCTCACCCGCCAGAAGTCGACCTGCACCCCGTCGACCAGCGTCACCGGGATCTTGTCCCAGTACTCCCGCAGGTCCTGCGGCGAGGCGGTGATGTCGCGTTCCTCCCAGCCGACGCCGAGGTCGCCCGCCACCCGCTCGATCACCGCCCGCGCGTCGTCGCACAGGTGACAGCCCGGCCGGCCCAGCAGCGTGATGCGGTTCACACCCGGCATCGGGGACGTCACGGTCAGATCCCGCCGTAGCGGGGGTCGCCGGACGGCATCCGCCGGTCCGGCCGCGGCGGCAGCGGTTCGAGGCTCTGCGGCCGGCGGCCGGGATACGGCTGCCCCGGCGCGAGCGGGCCCGGGGCGGGCGGCCGCGGGCCGGGCGGTTGCGGGGCGGGCGGCGCGGGCGGCCGCGGGCCGGGCGGTTGCGGGCTGGGCAGCGGGGCGACCTTGGCGTACTTCAGCCGCAGCTCGATGACGTTGGTGGCCAGCACGCAGGCCCGGCGGTCGGCCACGAAACGCTTCATGTAGGGCTGGTTCTCGTGGCTGTCGAATGCGGCCCGGTCGCGGTAGATCTCGTAGAAGATGCGCTGCATGGGCGCGTTCGGCACCAGGTGAATGACGTACACCAGGGTGTCCGGCTCCCTGGTCCTGACCTCCTCGGCCGCCTGCTCGGCGAGCCGGTCGAAGTCGGCCACGCGGTCATCGAGCAGGGTGAAGATCAGGATCCGGCCGTACGGCGGGGCGGGCGGCAGTTCCGGCCGGGCCGGCGGGGCGAATTCGGGGCCCGGGCCGGCGCCGCGCGGCCGCTCCTGCCAGTCCGGCCGCGTCCTGCCAGTCCGGCCGGGGCGCGCCGGGCGGTCGCCGGCCGGGGTCGGTCCACCGGCCGGGCTCGCCGGAGGCGCGCAGGTCACCGGGCGGGCGAGGGTCGCCCGGGGCCCGCGGCCCGCGGTGACCGTTCGCCGGGTACGGGGCCTCGCGGCCCGCCCGGTCCCGGCCGGTCTCGTCACGGCCCACCATGCGATCACGTCCCCTCTGTTCGGGGCCGGCCGTTCGGTCACGGCCAATGGTACGGTCACGGCCCGCCGCGCGGGGCCGGCTGATGCTGCGGCTCCGCTCGGTCCCGGCCCGGGCCGGACGTCCCGGCCGGGCCTCGAGCCTGGTCGCGCCGAACCAGACCAGCGCGGCGGCCACCAGGCTGAGCAGCGGGTACGCCGGCCGGGCGGGCAGCGAGAAGCGCAGCCCCACGGTCAGGAACACCGCCAGGCCGACCACGGCCGCCCCGGGCAGCGTGCCGGGCCACGGGCCCTCGGTCCGGGCCCGTGCCGCCGCCAGGCCGATGCTCGCCGCGGCCAGGATCACCGCCACGGCCTGCACCACGTCCAGGGCGTAGTGCGAGGGCGGCTGGTAGTGCGGGCCAGCCAGCGGCCAGCCCTTCCCGAACGGCACGGCGGTCAGCGGGTCGGTAGCCAGGATCACGCTGCCGACCACGGTCAGCGCGCCGCAGATCAGCCGGGCGCCGAACCGGGCCGCTTCGCCCGGCCAGGCCACCTCGACCAGGCCCCAGGCCAGCCACAGCGGTGCGAGCAGGAGCGCGAACAACTGGACGGCCCGGAACGTGGCCGGACTGAACCCGCCGGCGAAGCCCATGCTCTGGGCGGCCAGGGCCACGGTCAAGGCCAGGGTCGCGGCCGTCCAACCGATCACGTCGAGCCTGGGCTGACGGACCGCCCGCCCGGCGAGCAGGCCGGTAGCCACGGCCGCGACCAGCACGCCCGCGAACCCGAACAGGGCCGGAAGCGACATCAGCCTTGCTGGTGCACGCCGCCCGGCCGCGCCGCGATCATGGCCGGGACCTGGCTACTTCTTGTTGCGGCGCTGAATCCGCGTCTTCTTCAGCAGCTTGCGGTGCTTCTTCTTGGCCATGCGCTTGCGGCGCTTCTTGATGACAGAGCCCACGGGACCACCCTTCTCGGCCTTGCGGATGACGGGCACGCCAACACGCTCGCCCGGTCAGGGCGGCTGGATACACACCCAGTAAGAGAGGTTACCTCTGATACGGCGTGCTGGTGCGGCCGATCATGACCATCGGCGCTGCGGTCCACCGGATCAGGCCTGTGAGCAGCCACGCCGGGACCCGGCGTGCTTCCCCCCAAGGCCCGGGCGCGCGGCCCGGTGCCTCCTTAGTTCACGCGGTACCGACGAAGGCAGCCTTCAGGTACTGATCGACTGCCTGCTCGGGGACCCGGAACGAACGTCCGACGCGGATCGCTTCCAGTTCGCCGGAGTGGACCAAGCGATACACGGTCATCTTTGACACGCGCATGATCAAGGCCACTTCGGCGACGGTGAGAAATCTTACGTCGCTGAGAGGGGTTTCGCTTGCCATCCAGTTTCCTCTTCCGCACGATGCCGAGCACTTGACGGGATTCAGCGCACCAGTCACGTACGCCTCCAGAGTAAGTCCCGTCCGGAAAAGTGCAAAGCCTCATTATTGTTACTGTTTGGACGCAAGCGTGCGGCCACGAGTTCACCCAATGCTGGTCATCCGGGCTATACCCGCTGTCAGCAGCACCTTTGCCAACAGGCAGTTGAGCGGTCCCGGGCGTGTCCCAGTCCCGTATTGGCAATAACTGCCACCGGATCTGCGCCGGGGCCATTTTCCGGATCAGCGTCACATCGGCGGCTGCAGACCGTGCCAGGGAAAAGTGGCGCGGCAGGTGTTGACAATCGACGCGTCGACAGGATCGGCGGGATCGATCCCCGCCGTGACCGGAATATAGTCCGCGGACTCCCCGTCCGTCATCGTCGACGGCGCCTGTTCGCCGGCCCGCGCGGCGGCCAGGGACCGCCAGCGGTCCGGCACCGCGCGGCCCGGGTCCACCGGCTCGCCTGCCGCCACCGCCAGCAGGTGGGTCCAGGACCTCGGCACCACCTGGACCAGCTCGTATCCGCCGCCGCCGGTGAGCAGCCACCGCCCGCCGGCCACCTCGTGGGCCAGGTCGTGGATCATGAGCGCGGCCCGCCGCTGCGCGTCGATGCTGAGCTCGAGGTGGGCCAGCGGGTCGAGCCGGTGGCTGTCGCAGCCGTGCTGGCTGACCAGCACCTGCGGCCGGAAGGCGCGCAGCAGCGGCGGGACCACCGCGTCGAACGCGCGCAGCCAGCCCGCGTCGCCGGTGAAGGCGGGCAGCGGCATGTTGACCGCGTAGCCCCGGCCGTCGCCGGCGCCGGTCTCGGTGGCCAGCCCGGTCCCCGGGAACAAGGTGGCCGGATGCTCGTGCAGGCTGATGGTCAGCACCCGGGGGTCGTGGTAGAAGGCCGCCTGCACGCCGTCGCCGTGGTGCACGTCCACATCCACGTACGCGATGCGCTCCGCGCCCTCGTCCAGCAGCGCGCTGATCGCGATGGCCGGGTCGTTGTACACGCAGAAGCCGCTGGCCGACCGGCGCATCGCGTGGTGCAGGCCGCCGGCGATGTTGACGCCGTGCCGAGCCTCGCCGCGCCAGACCGCCCGGGCCGCCGCGAGGGTCGCGCCCGCGACCAGCGCCGAGACGTCATGCATGCCGGCGAACACCGGGTTGTCCGGGGTGCCGAGCCCGTACCGCAGGTTGCCCAGCCCGTCGCGGCCCGCCTGGCGCACCGCGTCGATGTAGCCGGGGTCGTGCACGAGCTCGAGCTCCTCCTGGCTGGCCGGGGCCGGGTCCAGCACCGACACCGAGGGCAGGGTCAGCACGCCCAGCTCGCGGGCCAGCGCCATGGTCAGCTCGACCCGGACCGGCGCCAGCGGATGACCGGGCCCGAAGTCATAGCCGGTCAGCCGGTCATCCCAGGCCAGCGTGAGCGGGGCCCGGCACTTACTGTCTCCCGGTACTCGCCGCGGCCGGATCGGCGCCGAGTTCCCGGCCGCGGTCGCGGGCCGCCTCGATGGCGGCCAGGAACGCGGCCCGCACCCCGTGCCGTTCGAGCTCCCGGATCGCGGAGATCGTGGTGCCGCCTGGCGAGGTGACCGCCTCGCGCAGGATCACCGGATGCTCCCCCGATTCCCGCAGCATGGTGGCCGCGCCGTAGACCGCCTGGGTGACCATCTCCAGCGCGGCGCCGCGCGCCATGCCGAGCAGGATGGCCGCGTCCACCATCGACTCGACCAGGTAGTAGACGTACGCGGGGCCGCTGCCGGACAGCGCGGTCGCCGCGTCCTGCTGCGATTCGGGGATGCGCAGCACCTTGCCCACCGGGCGGAACAGGTCCTCGGCCAGGCGCAGGTGCTCCTCACCCGCGTACGACCCGGCCGAGATCACGCTCATCGCCTCGTCCACCAGGACCGGGGTGTTCGACATGACCCGGACGACCGGCACCTCCCCGTCCAGCCGCCGCTCGATGAACGCCGTGGTGATCCCGGCCGCCGCCGAGACCACCAGCCGGTCCGGCGGCACCGCGGGCGCGATCTCGGCCAGCAGCTTGCCCATGTCCTGCGGCTTGACCGCCAGGACCAGCGTGCTGGCCAGCTTGGCGGCCGACGCGGCGTCGGTCACCTGGATCCCGTACCGCTCCTGGAGCTCGGCGCCCCGGTCCTCGCGGCGGACCGCGGCGACCAGGGCCGCCGGCGGCTGGCCCGCGCGCAGCAGGCCGGACAGCAGCGCCTCGCCCATCTTGCCGGTGCCCAGGATCGCGATCACGATTTGCTCCCGAGCGAGCGCAGGAAGAAGGCGAGGTTACCCGGTCGTTCGGCCAGCCTGCGGACCAGGTAGGCGTACCAGTCGCCGCCGTAGGGGACGTACACCCGCATCCGGGCCCCGGTGTTGGCCAGCCGGCGCTGCTCGGCCGGGCGGATCCCGTACAGCATCTGGTATTCGAAGCTGTCCGGCGCGCGCCCGGTCAGCCGGGCCAGCGATCCGGTGATCTCGATCAGCCGCGGGTCGTGCGTGGCGAGCATGGGATACCCGGGCCCGTTCATCAGCGCCCGCAGGCCGCGCCCGTAGGACAGGTCCACGTCCCGGCGCGCGGTGAACGCGACGCTGTCCGGCTCGCTGTAGGCCCCCTTGCACAGCCTGACCCGCACGCCGTGGGCGGCCAGCGCCCGGCAGTCCGCCTCGGCGCGCCGCAGGCAGGCCTGGACCACGCAGCCGAGGTCGGGGTGCTCGGCCCGCAGCTTCGCGGCGATCTGCTGGGTCGGCTCGATGGCCGCGTACTCCTCGGCGTCGAGGGTGACGGTCGTCCCGGCCTCCGCCGCGGCGGTGCAGATCCGCGCGATGTTGGCCGCCGCGATGCCGGTCCCGAGGAACAGCCCGACCGCGGTCGGCTTGACCGAGACCTCGGCCGCCCCGCCGTGGGTCAGTCCCTCCGCGGCGAGCTTGCCGAGCAGCTGCACGTACTCCTGGGTGACCGCGGTGGCCTGCGCCTCGTCCTTGGTGTCCTCGCCCAGGTAGTCCAGGGTGACGAGCAGGCCGGAGGCGCGCAGCTCACGGGTCACCCGCACCGCGTCCTGGGCGGTCTCCCCGGCTACGTAGGAATCGACGATGGCGCGCGTGGCGGGCGCGGTGGTGATGAGCTGGCGCAGCCGGGGACTGGCTGAGGCCGCGAGCAGGACCCTGCGCAGCACGAGGTGACCCCCTTCGGTGGGAATGCTCAGATCAGGTTTCGCCGGCGCAGCGTGACCTTCACGTTCGCGCCGGCGTCGGGCGGTACGACCACCTCCTGGGCGGCGGCCACGCCGCCGGCCAGCAACGTCGCCTCGACCGGCACCGTCCGCTTGACCAGGGCCAGGCCGATCGGGCCGAGTTCGTAGTGCCGCGCCGCCGATCCGGTGAAACCCACGGCGGTTCCGTCCAGGTCGACCGGGTCGCCGTGCAGGGGCAGCCGGTCCACGCTGCCGTCCAGGTCCAGGAACACCAGCCGCCGGGGCGGGTGCCCGAGGTTGTGCACCCGGGCCACCGTCTCCTGGCCCCGGTAGCAGCCCTTGGTCAGGTGCACCGCGGTATCGATCCAGCCGACCTCGTGCGGGATGGTGCGGTGATCGGTGTCCAGCCCGAACCGGGGTACCCGCGCGGCGATCCGCAGCGCCTCGTACGCCCACATGCCGCCCAGCGTGCCCTGCTCATTACCGGCCCGCCGCACCAGCTCGGCGGCCGCGTCGGGCAGCAGGTCCCGCGCCACGATCAGATCAATTGAGCCGAACGGACCTGGCTCCACCCTGGCCCGGACCCCCTCGAGCCCCGCGGCCAGATCGCCGCCCGCCGGCCCGAGCACGGTGAGCACCGCGTAATCCTGGCTCACGTCGGCGACCTCGACGCGCAGCATGAACCGCATGGACTCCAGGAACGCGACCAGGCCGGCCGCGGTCCCCGGCTCCACGTGCAGCCACACCGCGGTGCCGTCGTCGGTCAGGGTCAGGTGGTGTTCCACGTGCCCGGTCGGGCTGAGGATCAGGGCCTGGGCGGCCTCGCCCGGCGCCAGCCGCTCCAGGTGCTGGGTGGTCAGGCTGTGCAGCCAGCTCAGCCGGTCCGGGCCGGTGATGCGCAGCACGCCGCGGTTGGACCGGTCCACCAGCCCGGCCGTCGTATCCAGTGCGCGCTGTTCCCGCATCGGGTCGCCGTAGTGCGCCGCGACTCCTTCGTCCGGCCAGCTGGCCTCGACCGCCCCCGGGCGGTCCAGCAGCGGGTTCGGCTTCTCGCTCATGTGGCTCCTCCGGCCCGGCAGTCGGCGCAGCGGCCGAAGACGGTCAGGTGGCCGACGTCGGTCTCGAAGCCGTGCCGTTCGTCCAGCGCGGTGATCAGGGGGCGGATCGCGTCCGGGCCGATCTCGCTCACCCGGCCGCAGTCCCCGCAGACCAGGTGCACGTGGTCGGCGTGGGTGGCCAGGTGGTAGATGGGCGCCCCGTGCCCGAGGTGGGTGTGGGTGACCATGCCGACCTGCTCGAGCAGCTCGAGCGTGCGGTAGATGGTGGAGATGTTGACCCCGCGGGCCGTCTGCTGCACCTGGGCGCCGATCTCTTCCGGGGTCGCGTGATCCAGCCGGGCCACCGCCTCGAGCACCAGCTGGCGCTGCGGCGTCACCCGGTAACCGCGGGCCCGGAGCTGCTCGTCCCACTCGCGCACAGGCAGAGGTGGCGACGCTGCCTCCCGGTCCATGGCCCCATGGTAGTCGGGCTGGTGTGATTGTCCGCACGGAGAAATGCTCTTGCCCGTTCGCCCGTTTCGCGGATAACGTGCGAGGTACGCGGGAAAGGAGGTGGTCCAACGCATGCATATACGACGGACTCGTGAGGTGGCTGTCAGCTAGCCGCCTACCCGCCGGCATGACGTCCAGCGAGGCGGCGGCCGGCTGAAAACCTGACAGACACCGGATCCCCGGGCTGGCCGACCTTGTCCAGTCGGCCCCTGCACAGTGTCATTAGGGCACTGGCGCAGGAGTCGCCCGGGGATCTATTTTTGCCTTTATTCGCCGCTGCTTACCCGTTTGAGCTGGGCCGACAGGTGCGGCTGGAGCGGCTGGCCGACCGCCGCCAGGTCGTAGGCGTAGGCCAGGTCGGCGCCGGCCAGACCGTAGAGGCGGTGCCCGGCCGTGACCTCCTTGGCCGTCGCGGTCCGGGCGACCACGTCGGTGGCCATCTCGATCCGGGTCCCGGTGATCTCGCCCAGGTAGATCTCGACGATCCCGGTGGGGTGGGCCAGCATGACCTCGACCTGATGGTCGGGCCGGGGCCGCCAGTAGCCGGATTCGGTGCCCAGCGGCAGGCCGATCCGGCCCTCCTCGTCCAGCCGCCAGGTCCGGCTGACGTAGCTCAGGAACGGCTTGCCGTTGTGGCTGAACTCGATCTCCTGGCCGAACCGGAACGACTCGATGGTCGGGTACCCGCCGATCCCGGCGCCTTCCCACCGCCCGAGCAGGAACGCCATCGGCGCCAGGTCAGGATGAATCGCCACGCCGGCTCCCGGCCAGGTACACCCGCCCGGCCACGATCACGCACGCGACCGTGACGGCGGCGAACACGCAGATCAAGATCGCGGCGCTCAGCATGCCGTGCATAGGCCGCAAGTGTAGAGCCGGGTCCGGCCGCTCGCTCCGCGGCGCGCCGTATTGCGCCCCATCTGTCCCGGCTAGAGTTCAGCCATGGCCGAGCGCTCTCTCGTCATCAAGGTCACGGCCGGGAAGGACGACCCGGAACGGTGCAATCAGGCCTTCACCGTCGCCGCGGCGGCGGTGGCCAGCGGGGTGCGGGTGTCGCTGTGGCTGACCGGGGAGTCCGCGTGGTTCGGGCTGCCGGGCCGCGCGGAGGACTTCTCGCTCCCGCACGCCGCGCCGCTGGCCGACCTGCTGGCCGGGGTCCTGGCCGCGGGGACCGTCACGGTGTGCACCCAGTGCGCCGCCCGCCGCGACATCACAACTGAGGACCTGATCAGCGGCATCCGGATCTCGGGCGCCGCGACCTTCGTGGCCGAGATCATGGCCGACGGCGCCCAGGCCCTGGTCTACTGACCCGGACCGTCGGCGGCCGGTTTGAGTCGCGGCCGGTTTGAGTCGCGGCGTTTGGGGGTTGTGGCACACGACCCCCGATAGGCGGTGCTCGTGGGCCACGCGCCCCAGCCGAGGCGCGCTGACGTTCGGGGGTTGTGGCACACGACCCCCGATAGGCGGTGCTCGTGGGCCACGTGCCCCACCTGGCAGCCGGGCATATGGGCTTGTGGGCACACGCGCTTAAACTTCGGGCGGCGGTTCTTGGTCCCATCTGCTCCAGAAGATGCCGGGCGTCACACCGGCACGCGCCGATGGTCGCTCCGGCGCGGGGTCACCACGATCCGTTCGGCCGAAAAAGGGACCTGGAGCGGATACGGCGGGCGGCTGGGGGGCGGCGGGGCGGCGGCTACGTGCTCGTCCCTGGGTGGCCAGGCGTTCGCGGCGCAGGGTCTGGACCAGTTCCTCCTGGCGCGGGATCGGCCGGCCGCAGCGGGCCGGTGACCCAGCCGAGCAGGAGGTCGGCCAGGCTGGGGTTGCGGACCAGCGCGGGGCCGTGCAGGTAGGTGCCGACCACGCGGCCGGAGTAGGCGCCCTCGGTCCCGTCGCCGTTGCCGACCCCGGTCAGCACGGTGGCGAGCGGCTTGACCTCCGGGGCGCGCCAGGTGGTGCCCTGGTGGTTCTCGAAGCCGGTGAGCCGCTGCACGCCCAGCGCCGGGTCGACGTCGGCGGTGATCTCGCCCACCCCGCGCCGCTCGCCGCGGCCGCTGCGGATGTTGAGCAGCCCCAGCCCCGGGACCGCCTCGCCGTCCACGCCGCCGAACTCGGTGCCGACGATCTGGTAGCCGGCGCAGACGGCCAGCACCACCGCGCCCCGGTCGACCGCCGCGGTCAGCCCGCCGCCGGCCCGGAGCCGGCGCGCGGCCAGGATCTGCGGCAGGTCCTCGCCGCCGCCGAGCAGGTAGATGTCGCCGTCGGCGGGGACCCGCTGGTCGGAGTTGACCTCGGCGATCTCGACCGGGATGCCGCGCAGCCGGGCGCGGCGGGCCAGCACGAGCAGGTTCCCGCGGTCGCCGTACGTGCTGAGCAGGTCCGGGTAGATCCAGACCAGCCGCACGGCGGACGGCCCCCGAGGTCCGTAACCGGTCGTCCATCGTCTGCTGCTCCTGACGCGTCAGGCGGCGCGCCCGAGCAGGGTGCGGATCTGCTGGAACGCCGTGTAGTTGGCGATTACTTCCATCGACGGGCGGCCGCTCTGCTCGATGGCCTCGTCGATGCTCCCGACCACCCGGAAGGCCACCTCGTCCGCCTCCAGCCGGACGGCCAGGTCGGTCCGGCGCTCGCCGGTCACGAACACCGGCCGGCCGCGCAGCCGGCGGTAGTCGACGTCCCACAGCCACGAGGTGTCCCGGCCGTCCGGTACCTGGGCGTTCACGGCCAGGGTGACCGGCACCGGGGCCGGGACCAGGACGTCGAGGGCCTCCAGCCAGCCGGCCGGGTTCTTGGCCAGCAGCAGCCGCAGGTCGCAGCCGTGGCGTTCCACGTGGGTGTACCGGCCCGCGACGGACCGGACCTGGGCGATGGCGTTCAGCGCCTGCGGGACGGGAACGCCGAACACGTCCGCCACGGCCAGCGCGACGACGGCGTTCGACCGGTTGGCCCGCCCGGGCAGGAGCAGGTCCAGCGTCCGGGACCGCCCGGTGGGGTCGATCACCTCGTCGCCCGCGAGCACCCAGCTGACCGGAGGGCGCCGGTTCGGGCACTCCCCGCACTGCCAGTCCTCGCCGTCCCGCCGCAGGTGCGACCCGCAGTTCGGGCAGCACCAGGAGTCGTCGTGCCAGCGCTGACCCGCGGCCACCCAGGTCACCTGGCGGGCCTGCCCGGCGGCCCAGGCCACCAGCGGGTCGTCGGCGTTCGCGATGACCCGGCAGTCGGCGGCGGCCAGCGCCGCCCGCCAGCGCCGGGCCAGCAGCCAGATCTCGGCCGCCCGGTCCATCTGGTCCCGGCTCAGGTTCAGCAGGGTCACCACCCGGGCGCCGGTGGCGGTGAGCATGGCCGGCAGGTACTTCTCGTCGACCTCAAGCACGGCCATGATCGCGTCCGGGGCCCGGGCCAGCGCGGCCACCAGGCCCGCCTCCATGTTGGCGCCGAACGCGTTGGAGGCGACCTGCTGGCCCAGCGTGCCGATCGCGGCCGAGATCAGCCGGGTGGTGGTGGTCTTCCCGTTGGTCCCGGTGACCAGCACGATCTGCCGTCCGCGGGCCAGCAGCGAAAGCAGATCCGGCTTCAGCCGCAGGCCGATGACCCCGCCGATCACCGATCCGTCGCCGCGGCCGGCCAGCCGGGAGGCGCGTCCGGCGGCACCGCCGACCGTGGTGGCCAGGCGTGCGCTGATGGGGAGACCGGGCCGCCGGGACGGCGGGCTGCTTGTGCTCATCGGCGTTGATGCTATCCGGTCGCGGCCGGGCGCAAGTCCGTGTCCGGGTCGATGGCCGGGCGGATGAGCCGGTCGGGCCAGGACAGCACGACCTCGAGCCAGCCCGGGTCCGGGCCGTGGGCGCCGGCGCCCATCAGCCGGGCCGCGTGCGGCAGCCGCGCGGCCGGGGGGATGCCCAGGGCCGCGGTAGCCAGGTCAGCGTCCAGTCCCGCACGCCCGTCCTCGCCGAGCAGCGCCAGGCAGGCCAGGCGCCGGTTGCGCGGCGAGGCCATGGACAGCGGATGCCGGCCCAGCGCGCTGCGCCGGTCCCGGACCCGGATGCCGGGCCAGTCGGGCAGCCCGGCCAGGCCGAAGTCCAGCGGCGGGGCGATGTCGTCCGGCCGGATCCCGGCGCTGCCGAGCGGGTCCAGCCGCTCGAGCTCGTGCAGCCAGCGCAGCTGCGGGATGACCCAGACCGGCCCGGCCCGGAACGGCACCGCGGCCTGGTCCAGCATCCGGTCCGCCACCGCGGCCGCGACCGCGGTCAGGGCCGCCGGGTCGTAGGACCGCCGCAGCGCCTGGGCGCGGGCCGTGACCGCGCGGTCCAGGATCGTGGCCAGCACGCACTCGCGGCGGGGCGGGCTGAGCGCCCGCCAGGCCGCCAGCACCTCGGCGGGCACCCGCGGCAGCGGCCGGCCGGCCAAGAACGCGAGCAGCAGGGTCTGGACCCAGAGCCGGAGCCAGACCCGCTCGTCGTCGCGGGCGAGCAGGCCGGCGGCATGCAGTTCGTACCCGGTGCACGGCCGGCCGTCCCGACACCGGGTCCCGCACGCCGCCGACCGGCGGCCGCGCAGCACCGGCGCGCAGGCGGCGGCCTGGCCCGGCCCGGCCGGTCCGGCCCGGCTCGGCGGACGGCCTCGGCTGGTCGCCGACGCCGGGAGGCGCGGTGATGACCTGCGCACCCGCCGAGCGAAGGTCCCCGAGCAGCCGGCCGAACCAGCCGGCCGCCCGGGGCCTGGCCGCGGCTTCCGGCACCAGGCCGGCGGCCAGCACGACCGCCAGCGCAGGACCCGGCCGGTCATCGACCCGCAGCCGTTCCGCGATCCGGGCCAGCAGCGCGCCGGCCAGGAACGAGGCGCTGTCGTCGTCCGCTACGCCGTCCAGGAGCAGCAGCACGTTGCCCCGGACCAGGGCCCCGACGTCGACCGGGTGCCCGCCTTCCAGGAAGCGCCCGGCCGGGCCGGCCCACAGCGGCTCCAGCCGGGCGCGGACGAAGCCGGAGACCGCGGCCCGCATCCGGCGGTCGTAGCCGAGGTCCTCGGCGGCGGCCAGGGCGGCCCGGGCCAGCTGGCCGAAGGCCGGGACGGCGGGCGCGGTGCGGGCGCCGGGCGGCGCTCCGCCGGTCAGCGCGTCCCAGCCGCAGTCGGCGTAGGCGCGCTGCAGCCCGGCCCGGACCGCCACGGCGACCAGGCCGGGCGGACCGAACGCGGCGGCCAGCAGTCCGGCCAGGCGGTCGGCGTGGGCCTGGACCGGGTATCCCGGCTCGGGTTCGAGCGGGTTCACCGTGACCGGCGGCACGTGCGGGTCCGCGGGGTCGATGACCGTGGCGTCGGCAAGCGCGTCGGCGCGTCGGCAACCGTGGCGTCGCTCCGGGGCCTCAGGTCGCGGGCCAGGGCCAGCCACGGCACCCGCGCCGAGCTGAGCTCGGCCAGGACCGCGCCGAACTCCGGTCGTCCGGCCGCGGAGTTAGTCACCCTGTGTGAATACCAGCTCACTGTCGAGCACGCCACCGGTATCGGGAAGCGCATCGATCAGGAGCGGCGGCGGCGGCGCCAGTCCAGGCGGGCCGGCGGCGGGCCGAGGTTGGGCGGCGGGCGGTCGTCCCCCGAGCGCCAGCCGGCCGGGGCGCCGCTGGCCGCGCGGCGGCCGCCGGGTCCGGAGCCTGAGCCGGAGACGGGTCCCGGGGCGGGCCCGGATCCCGGGACGGACCCGGATCCCGGGGCGGGCCGGGATTGCGGGATCACCGCGGCGGGCAGGTGCCGGAACTCCTCCAGGGTCAGCGGGGTGGCGGCGGCGAGGCCGCTGATCCCGGGGTTGGCGTCGGTCAGGACCACCTGCCGCCCGCCGGGGGCGGCGTAAGTGACGATCATCGCGCTGGCCGGCAGCTGCTGGAGTTCGTGCTGCTCGATGAGGAACTCCCGGGACCGCTGCAGCGCTCGGGCCAGTGACTCGCTGTCGCCGGCGGCCTGGGCGGTGGTCACGCCCCAGGCCGTGCTGGTGCTGATCCCGGCGCTGACCGTCTCGCTGGTCCCGGTGCTGCGCGAATCGCTGGCCTGGCTGTTGCGCGAGACGCCCAGCGGGCAGCGGCAGCACGCCCTGGCCGGTCTGGCTCCGGCCGGTGCCGCGGGTGGTGCCCTCGGTGGCGGACCAGGACTCCGCCAGCGAGTCCGTCGTGCCCGCGGTGCTGGTGTAGCTGCTGGTCGTGGTGTCGGTGACCGAGAGCCCGACCGTCTCGGTGAGCTGGGACAGGACGAAGCGGTGCTCGGTGCCGAGCTGCTCGCTGGCCGCCTTGGCGTCCTCGGCGTTGCCCAGCCGCATGAACGCCACCGCGGCGTTACCGCGGCCGAGCCGCTGCTTGACGTGCGGCGGGACCGATCGGTAGCCGAGGACGAGCCCGGTCCCGGTGCTCTCGCACGCGTCGGTCAGCCGGTCCAGCGTGTCGGCCCGCAGCCGGTCCGCGCCCAGCACGAAGACCGTGTGCTGCCACGGCCGTCCCGGCCGTGTCCCGCGCAGGGTGTGGGTCAGCGCGACGGCCAGGTAGGTCGCGAGGATCTTGCCCTCGGCCGCGCCCGCGTGCTGGCCCACCGCGATCACCCGGAGGGCGCTGGACGGCAGCGGGACGGGCGCGGTGCCCACCGCGGCCAGCTTGCGCAGCTGGGACTCCAGGACCCAGGCCCGCTCGACGACCACGCGGTCGGTCGCGCCGCGGCCGAACACCGTGGTCAGCCGGTCCACCTGCGCCGCGCTGATCAGCCCCGCGGCCACGTCCTGGCGGGGGTCGCCGACCTGGGCCAGGATCCGCAACGCGGCGGTCACCCCGGCCACCGTCGCGGTGCCGCCCAGCGCGTCGATGACCCGCTCGAGGATGGCGTTGTCGAACGAGAGGTCGCGCGTGGAGCCTTGTTCCTCGGTCGCGCTGGCCACCGTGGACAGCACGTCGGCCAGCCCCCCGGCGTCCAGGCCGGTGCCCAGGCCGAGCCGGGGCAGGTCCCCGGGCAGCACCCAGACCAGCGGCTGCACGCCCGACGTGCGGGCGAAGGCGATCAGGTCCGCGGCCACCGCGCCCTCGGTCAGGTCGAGCACCGTAACCTCGGCGCCCGCCGCCAGGCGCGGCGCGGCGGCGGTGGTAAGCACGGCGGACCAGCCCGACAGCGTGCCGCCGGCCACGTCGACCCGGTGGATACCGCCGGGCAGGGCCACCCCGTACCAGCGTTTCTGGTGCTCATAGGCGATGCGCAGGGCCTGCCAGTCCCGGACCCGGCTGGCGTGCTCGGCCTGCCAGGCGAACAGCTGGCTCTCCTGGGCCGCGCGCAGCTTGCCCACCCGGCTCCGCTCATCGGCCATCCGCGCCCGCAGCGCCCGCTCCCCCTGCCAGACGGCGTAGCCGCACAGGCCCGCGATCAGCAGGCAGATGATCACGCCCAGCCCGGCCACCAGGATGGGCAGCCAGCCGGCCGTCCCGAGGATCACGGCCGCCACGCCGGCCACCACGGCCAGGCCGACGGCGGCCTTGAGCGGCCGGTTGAGCAGGTTCTCCTCGCGGCGCTGGGCCGTGGCCCAGTCGGGGTTGAGCCGTTCGTGCTCCGGCGGGGTGGGCCGGCGCGGCGCCGGTCCCGGATCGGGATTGGGCGTCGCGTACTGCCAGCCCAGGTACAGCCGGTCGGCCCGGCCGGGGGTCATCCGGGCTCCGCGTCTGGGCCGGGCGCCGGGATCCGGGCCCGGACGAAGGCCGCGCGCGGCACCAGCCGCCGCGGGTTCTTGACCATGAGCAGGAACTCGCCCGCCCGCAGCGCGGAAAGGCCGTCGAGGCTGCGCGGCGTGGCCTGGTCCTCCATCCGGTGGGCCACCACCACGTTGGTGAGCTCCGCGAGTTCGGCCGCGGCCGGCGCGGAGGTGGTCGCGGCGAGCACCGGCAGGCCGGCCGCGGGGCCGCGCGCGATGAGCTCGGTGACCGAACTGCGCGGCATCGAGCCGCACTCGGCCAGCCACACCATCCCGTCGCCGCCGACGCCGATCCCGCGCAGCGCCGCGCCCGCGGTGAGCAGGTCCTGGCAGACCAGCCGGGTGAGCATGGCCGAGATGGCCGGCGACGGCGAACCGCCCAGCCGGAACAGGACCACACCCCGGTCGGTGACGGTCTGGCCGAGGTCGATGCCGGCCGCCGGCGCCGGGCCGGACGGGCGCAGCCACCGGCCGGACTCCGAGGCCTTGAGCTCGCGCAGCTGCCGGGCCAGCGCGGCCGTCGTGGCCGGCTCGGCGTGCAGCAGGCTCACCGATACCCGCGTCCGTTCGGCCAGCACGTCGCGGCGCGGATAGCTGGCCGGGACGTGCTCCATCCGGGCCCGCATGGCGGTCGGGTTCAGCAGGTGGATGACCTCGTCCAGCACCGGTACCCGGGGATCGCCGGGCGCGGCGTCGATCAGCTCGAAGACGTCCTGCAGGTAGGCCAGGCAGCTCCGCCGGTACTGGCTGCCCGGGCCGTCCCAGCTGACCATGGCGGCGACGAGCGCGGTGCGCTGGCCGGGATCGCCGTGCCGGAACGGCTCGTAGCAGGCGCCCTCGCCGAACACCCGCAGCGGCGCGCCCGCCGCGGCGCAGACCGCGGCCAGCCGCCCGGGCAGGGCCTGGTCGCCGGTGAGGTCCACCGCGACCACCGGCTTGCGCCGCCGCACCGCGGCGTGGACCAGCTGGAAGCTGGTGCTCAGCACGTCTTGTTCGGCCGAGCCGCAGACAGACACCCCGCCGGCTGCCTCCGGCCAGGACAGCGTGATCCGGGAGCCGGACCCGGCCGCCACCCCGAGGCAGCTCCCGTCCCTGGTCACGACGCCGCCGGCCCGGATGGCCCGCCGGATCGCGGCCCGCCGGACGGCGACCAGCAGACCGGGACGGGCCGGGCGGATGCTGATCTCATCGGTGTGCAGCCAGCTCAGCCAGCCGATGATGGCCGCTTCCGCGGCCCCGGTCACGATGGCCAGCGGGAGCTGGCGCGGCAGCCAGCTCCCGATCCCGGTGAACGCGCCGGTGAAATGCAATATGTGCTGGAGCTGATGCCCGCCGCTGCCGAGGTAGGCGGCCACCTGGGCCGGGCCGGCCGCGAACCCGGCGGCCGCGGCGCGCGGGCCCGCCGCCAGCGATCCAGGCCACTCCGGTGATGACCGGGACCAGCAGCCACGACAGCCGCCATCTGGTCGCCCGGGTGATCAGCGCGAAGACCACGGCCACGACGATGGTCAGCTGCGCGAACAGCACGTGGGCCAGCACCACGAGCACCACGCAGGCAGCCAGGAACTCGCCACGGCGGGGAAGCCCCTTGGGGACGAGATACCGAGCACGCCGTGGCATCTGTTCCGCTTGCGTCGCGACCCTGGCCGACATCTCGATCCAGGGTTGCAGGTGCGCGGACGCGTGTCCAGGCAGCTGAGCCTTTCGACACGCTTACGAATTACGACGGCGCGCTGACCCGAACCTCAGTTGTATCAATCGCAACTCTGAACAACTCTGGTTTGAGCATGACCACGGTCAGCCCCGCCGGGCTGCCGGCAGCCGGGTCGTCGAACCTGACCGTCACCGTGATCACCGGCTGCCCGGGTGACAGCCGCAGGCTCCGCGCGACCGCGGGCTGCGGCGGGCTCAGCTCGACGCTCACCGCGGCGGCGGGCAGCACGCTGCTGCTGAAGACCTCGTCGAACGACGAGGGCTCGGGGTCGTCCTGCGGCGAGGCCGCGTCATGGTCGTCGTCCGCCGTCTCGTGCAGGTACGCCGTGGACACCGCGGCCGGCTCGCCCGCCGCGGACCATACGCAACGCACCACGCGGATCGGCGCGCCCGCGGCCAGGCCGAGGGCCCAGGCCACATCCTGCGGCGCCTCCCGGCGCGATACGTGCCGGGTCTGGCAGGTGATCGGGATGCCCATCGGGTCGAGCCGGGTACCGAGCCCGCCTGCGCCCTCGACCGGGATCCAGTAGTCGGCCGGGCTGGCCCGGTACAGCTGCCCGTCGGGCAGCCGCCGCACCAGGGAGCGGCGGGCCAGGTCGGTGATCGCGATGTCGAGCTCGGTCAGGCTGACGTTATACCGCCTGGCCAGCGCGCTGCGCCGGGGCAGCCGCCAGCCCGGCTCCCGGTGGACAAGCGCCGCCGCCATCCGGTCGGCCAGCACTCCGGCCGCCCCGGCCGGGCCCGTCCGGGGCGCCGGGCTCGCCTCGACCCGGGCGGGCGCCGGCTGCGGTGGTACGGGGATCGGGTGATCACGTCCCGCGGTGCCAGCGGTCATTTGGCATACCGCCGTGACCGGGCCAGGATCGGCCGGGCGATCGCCGCGGGCATAAGCGCGAGCCGCGACACGATCAGCCCTTGATCCTGGCGATCTGGGCCTGGGACAGCATGACCACGGACGGCGGCAAGGGCCGGAAGTTCACCTGCGCCAGCTGCGCGGTTCCGGTGCTGATCGCCCAGTTGAGGAAGGCCCGCAGGTCCTGCGCCCGGGTGGCGCTGGCCTGCGCGATGCTCACGATGGCGTACTCGTAGTTGATGATCGGGTAGACCCCGGCGCCCGAGCCGTTGACCAGCGAGATGGTCTCGTTGGCCGGGGTGTTGGTGAAGCTGGCCAGGCCCGCCTGAATCGCGCTCGCCGTCGGCAGCACGTAGTTGCCCGCGGAGTTGCCGAGCGCGACCTCGACCTCGCCGTCCTTGGTCACCGTGGACAGGTAGCTCACGCCGGCGTAGCCGATCGCGCCGGGCGTGTCGCGGACGGCGCCGATGATCCCGCTGCTGCCCGTCACGGCCAGCTCGCCCGGCTGCCGGGGCCAGGCCACCGTGGTGCCGATCAGCGACGAGCTCCAGTCGGCGGGGTCCTGCGCGTTCAGGTACGAGGTGAACAGGAACGTGCTGCCCGAGGTGTCGGCCCGGTGGACGAGCACGATCGCGGTGCCCGGCAGCGTGACGCCCGGGTTCAGGTTCTTGATCGCCGGATCGTTCCAGGTGGTGACCTGGCCGGCGAAGATCTTCGCCAGCACCGTGCCGTTCAGCTTGAGGTGCACCGCCGGGCCGACCCCGGGCACGTGGCAGATCACCATCAGCGCGGCGACGGCCAGCGGGATGTTGACCAGGTTGGTGTACTTGGTCACGTCGGCCGGCGACAGGTAGGCGTCGGACGTGCCGATGTCGGTACTGCCCGCCGCGGCCGACGTGATGCCCTCCCCCGAAGAGGACGTGGCGGTACCGGTGCTCACCTGCGAGAACTGGGCATGGTAGGCGGGACCCCACAGGCTGAACAGCGGAGCCATAAGCGAGCTGCCCGTTTCCGACAGGCGCTGGGCCGCGGACGCGGGCGTCGTCGGCAGCGCCGGCGCCGGCGCGGCCGGGGTGCTCGCGGCCCCGCCGCCGGTGCAGGCGGCCAGGCCCGCCGCGGCGGCCAGGGCGAGCGCGGTCACGGCGAGCGGGCTCCGGCCCGGACGGCGATCCGGCGGAGGTTGCGCCTGTTCCGCAGCCAATGACAACGTGCCCTCACTCGTTCCGAAACCGAAGCGGGGAAGCAAGACTGCGCCTGCCCTCGCCCATTGATACGCACCCTGAATTAATGGAATGAAATAATAAAGGAACGAGCAGACGGCCAGTTCATGTCATATAGGTGAACGAGGCGCGTCGCGGCCGAGCGGCCGCAGGCCGGCGGCGCCGGGCGCAGGCCGTGGTCACGGCGGCCGAGCGCCCCCGCGCCAGGCTCTGCGGACGCTCGTCCCAGGGTCCTTTGGCCCAGTCCGCGGTGAATCGCGGGCCGCCTAAGACACCAGAACTTAACTTTCTAGCCTCATTTTGTCCATCTCACATTTACCCGCCAGTACAACCGCCGCCGCCAGACTGTACTCGCACACCACGGTTTGCAGGATGACCGGGCTGCTCGTGGCGGCCCAACCCCGATAAACCCTGTAAGGAGTACCCGATATGCACCTTCGACGTAGACGGCAGGTGACGACGGCGGGGCTTGCTGTCTGTGCGGTAGCCCTCGCCGCATGCTCCTCATCGAGTTCGTCGTCGAGCAGCAGCAGCGCGTCGGCCGGCACCAGCAGCACGCCCGCGGCGGCCAGCAGCAGCGCCAGCCTCAGCGGCACGCTCAACGGGAGCGGATCGACGTTCCAGACCGTCTTCCAGCAGTCGGCCATCGCGGCCTTCAGGTCGGTCGACTCCGGCATCACGGTCAACTACGGCAGCGGCGGCTCGGGCAAGGGCCGCACCGACCTGGCCTCGGGCGTGGTCAACTACGCGGGCTCGGACTCGCCGATCCCGGCCGCCGATGTGCCGCTCTTCAAGGGCAAGACGGTGCTGTACTTCCCCGTCATCATCGGCCCGATCACGATGGCGTACAACCTGTCCGGCGTCAGCAACCTGAAGCTGTCCCCGACGGTCATCGCGAACATCTTCCAGGGCAAGATCACCAAGTGGAACGACCCGGCCATCGCGGCGCTCAACTCGGGGGTCAGCCTGCCCAGCACGCCGATCACGGTCGCGGTCCGCTCGGACTCCTCGGGCACCACGCAGAACTTCACCCTGTTCCTCAAGGACGCGGCGCCTAGCGCGTGGACGCTCGGCAGCAGCTCGACCATCAAGTGGCCGTCCACCGCCCGGGCCGGCAGCGGCAACGCCGGGGTCGCGCAGATCGTCAAGTCCACCTCCGGCGCCATCGGCTACGTGGACTACGCCACCGCCAAGGCCTCCTCGCTGAGCTTCGCGTCGGTCCAGAACAAGTCCGGCGCCTTCGTCGCGCCGTCGCCCACGTCCGCGTCCGCCGCCGTGTCCGGGGTCACCGTCGCGTCGAACCTCACGTTCGCCGCGGCCTGGGCTTCGGGCGCGTCCGCCTACCCGATCACCTACCAGTCGTGGGACCTGGTGTACGCGCAGCAGCCGAGCGCGAGCGACGCGGCGCTGCTCAAGGCCTACCTCGGCTACCTGCTCGGGGCCGGCCAGCAACTGCTGGGCAACCTCGGCTACGCGCCGCTGCCGAGCAGCCTGGACCAGATGGCCGTGCAGCAACTGAGTCAGATCACCGGCTAGTCAAGGGTTGACGTGGCGCAGGCATATCGGATGGACTCGCCGTCGTGAGCACTGTTACCAGGGTGGATCCGGCCGTCCCGGCCGGATCCACCCGCTCCCTGTCCCAGCGGCGCCCGCTCGGCGACCGCAGCTTCCAGATCCTGGCCCTCGCGTGCGGCCTGCTGGTGCTGGTGATCCTGGTCCTGATCGCGGTCACGACCAGCCAGCAGGCCTCGTCCTGGTTCTCCGCGCGAGGGCTTCAAGATCTTCACCAACAACTGGAACCCCGGCGCCAACCAGTTCGGCGCGCTGGCCTTCATCTACGGCACGGCGATCACGGCGGTGATCGCGCTGATCATGGCCGTCCCGGTCAGCGTGGGCATCGCCCTGCTGCTGACCGAGGTCGTGCCGCACCGCTGGGCGCGGCCGATCGTGTACGTGGTCGACCTGCTGGCCGTGGTCCCGTCGGTGGTCTGGGGCCTGTGGGGGATCCTGGTCTTCGCGCCCTGGCTGCAGAAGATCTACACCGACATCGCGGGGGGCGTGAACGGCGTGCCGGTGCTCGGCCCGCTGTTCGGGCAGCCGGTGAGCGGGGCCTCGTTCTTCACCGCCGGCATCATCCTGGCCTTCATGATCACGCCGATCGTGACCTCGCTGTCGCGCGAGGTCATCGCGACCGTGCCGGCCATCGACAAGGAGGGCGCGTACGCGCTGGGCGCCACCCGGTGGGAGATGATCCGCGGCGCGGTCTGGCCGCACAGCCAGGGCGGCATCGTCGGCGCGGTGCTGCTCGGGCTGGGCCGGGCCATGGGCGAGACGATCGCGGTCGCGCTGGTCATCGGCTCGTCGCCCGAGATCACCTCGCACCTGTTCGCCACGGGCTATAACCTGCCCGCGGGCATCGCGAACCTGTTCGGCGAGGCCACCGGCGAATTCCGCGCCGCACTGATGGGCATGGGCGTGCTCCTGTTCGTCCTCACGATCATCATCAACGTGCTAGCCCGGGGAATTGTGGAACGCAATGCCCGGCGGAAGCGTGGTGCCTGATGACTGCTGTCACCGCTGAACCGGGGAAGGTCGACCTGCGGGAGCCTGCGGCTGGCGGCGCACCAAGAACCGCATCGCGACCTGGCTGATGGTTCTCTCGTTCGTGCTGGTGATCATCCCGCTGGGATTCGTCCTGGTCACCGTGATCGCCAAGGGCGCGTCGAGCATCAGCTGGTCCTTCCTGACCGGCGGGCCGGTCCCGCCCACCGTCGCGCCCGCGGGCGTGGGCGGGCTGGGGCCCGCGGTCCTCGGCACGATCGAGATCACCGCGCTGGCCACGGTCATAGCCGTGCCGCTCGGCATCCTGGGCGCGATCTACCTCAACGAGTACGGCGGCAGGAACTGGCTCGCGGCGCTCATCGGGTTCATGAGCGACGTGATGACGGGCGTGCCCTCGATCATCATGGGCCTGTTCATCTTCACCATCTGGGTGCTGCACTTCGGCTTGTCCGGCCTGGCCGGCGCGTTCGCCCTGGGCTGCCTGATGCTGCCGATCGTGATCCGCTCCAGCTACGAGATGCTGCGGCTGGTGCCGAACGCGCTGCGCGAAGGCAGCTATGCCCTCGGCGCCACCAAGGCCCGCGTGACGATGACCGTGGTGCTGCCCGCGGCGATCGGCGGGATCGTCAGCGGCGTCCTGCTCGCCGTGGCCCGGGCCGCGGGCGAGACGGCGCCGCTGCTCTTCTGCATCGGCGCGGCGGAATCGACGAATTCGAACGTGTTCAGCGGCGCCAATACGGCGCTGCCTTTGCAGATCTTCTCAAACGCAAGCCAGCCGTACACCGGCGCGGCGCAGCGCGGCTGGGGCGCAGCGCTCACCTTGATCGCCATCTGCTTCATCCTGATGATCGCGGCCCGCCTGGTCACCGCCCGGTTCGCCCGGTACTCTCGCTAGGGAAGGTCATGGAATCCTCTGAGCAGAACACCGTCGCCGACTTCCAGTCGGTACCGGAGTCGGCGACCCGGCAGAACGTCGCGCTGCCCGAGCCCGCGGCGATCGCCGAAGCCGGGAGAACGGCTCAGCCGTCGCGGCCGGAACGGGCGTGCCGATCTTCGACGTCAAGGACGTCTCGATCTACTACGGCTCGTTCCGCGCGGTGACGAACGTCTCGCTGACCATCTACGAGCACCAGATCACCGCGTTCATCGGCCCGTCCGGGTGCGGCAAGACGACCGTGCTGCGCACGCTGAACCGGATGAACGACCTCATCCCCGGCGCCCGGGTGGAAGGCGATGTGTCCTACCGGAGCGAGAACCTGTACGCCAAGGACGTCTCCCCGATCGCGGTGCGCCGGCGCATCGGCATGGTCTTCCAGAAGCCCAACCCGTTCCCCAAGTCGATCTACGACAACGTGGCCTACGGGCCGCGCATCAACGGCATCCGCGGCAAAGCCGAGCTGAACGAGATCGTGGAGCGCTCGCTGCGCCAGGCCGCGCTGTGGGACGAGGTCAAGAACCGCCTGGGCAACTCGGGCCTGAGCCTGTCCGGCGGGCAGGCCCAGCGGCTGTGCATCGCCCGGACGCTGGCCGTGGAGCCGGACGTGGTGCTCATGGACGAGCCGGCCTCGGCGCTGGACCCGATCGCCACCGGCGCCATCGAGGACCTGATGAAGGAGATCAAGGACAAGTACACGATCGTCATCGTGACCCACAACATGCAGCAGGCCACCCGGGTCAGTGACCGGACCGCGTTCTTCTCGGTCCTGGTCGACTCCAAGAACGACATCCGGACCGGCACGCTCGTCGAGTACGAGCCGACCGAGCGCCTGTTCGGCG
This sequence comes from uncultured Actinomycetes bacterium, assembly GCA_963822765.1. Classification (GTDB taxonomy): domain Bacteria; phylum Actinomycetota; class Actinomycetes; order Streptosporangiales; family Streptosporangiaceae; genus Palsa-504. The sequence continues at coordinate 572,448 of CAWGJL010000007.1, forward strand.
ACCCGCAGGACGACCGCACCAAGGCCTACGTCACCGGCCGGATGGGCTGAGCCCGCGGGCCCGGGCCCGGTTCGCTACTCCGCTGACGGGGAGGCGTCAGGCGCGGACCCGGCCAGGTAGACCACCCGGCGGGCGATGGTCACCGCGTGGTCGCCCAGGCGCTCGTAGAAGCGCGCCACCAGCGTCATCTCCATCGTCACCGGCAGCGCCATCTGTCCCGAGGCCAGCTCGGCGATCAGGCTGGAGTAGAGCTGATCCATCTCGTCATCGCGTTCGGCCAGCGCCAGCGCCGCTTTCCGGTCCCGCTGGTACCAGCAGTCGGCGGCCTCGCGCCACATGTCGGACGCGACGCTGCCCATCCGCTCGATGATCCCCCGGGTGCGCGGCGAGAGGTCCTCGCCGAGGAAGTGGTTGGCCCGGGAGGCGATCTGGATCACCAGGTCGTGGGAGAGCTCGAACTCGGTCAGGACGCGCAGCACCGACAGCAGGAAGCGCAGGTCGTCGGCGACCGGCGCCTGCAGCAGGATGGCCCGGTTGGCCAGCTGCTCGGTCTCGGGGTACAGCGCGCTGATGGTCTTGTCGCGCTCGGTCAGCCGCTGCAGGATGTCGTTGTTGCCGGTCAGCAGGGCGTTGGTCGCCTCGGGCAGGTCTTCGGCGACGATGGCGAACAGCTCGATGATCCTGGCCTCGATGGCCTCAAGCTCATGCTCGAATTCCTGCCGGTGCTCAGCCATAGGCCAAGCCTAGTGGGCGCCAGCGCCGCCTTCGTGTCCAGGAAGTGAACAGTTCACCACGGCGCGGGCCGCCGTACCAGGCCAGAGTGCCGCGACGCGCCACGCGAGGCAGGCGAGTAGTCTCTGCGCCGTAAGAAGAGTCTTAGAGACACGGTAAGTGCTGTGTAGACGCCGGGTGGAGTAGAGGCCGACGGACATGTGATGTGTTGCCACGGTAGCCGAGAGATTTGTTTTGGGTTGACTCATGTAGCCAGCTGCGTGGCGGTAGCGAAGGGAAATCGTACTGAGGCATATGTGTATAGGCCAAGTGGCTCTATGTACCCGGAGGTTTACGTATTTTCTGGCCGCGTGCCCGGTAGTTGTACGCAGCTGTAACAGTCTGTCTTATCGCGAAAAGGTGTTAAAATTGTGTTGGTGACGCAAACAGGAGTGGTCATGGCAGCTCTGGGACTGATGCGGTTGATTTAACCCAGGGCTGTCAGCATGCGTTCTGGCCAACAGGTTGGTGTTTGCTCCGGTGCGCGTGTGGAGATAGGTGCGGTGGTTATTGAGATGAGTGCGCAAAGGAAGTGGAAGCTGGTGCGGGCCGGGGTAGGCTCTGGCCGTGGTTGAGCACCGGCAGGAATTCCAGCGTGAGCTGGATGCCATCGAAGCCAAGGTCACCGGCCTGTTCGCCATGGTCGCTGAGGACCTGCCCGGGGCAACCTATGCGCTGCTGAGCGGCGACAGCGAGGGGCTCGCGGTGCTGGCCGAACGTGAGGAGGTCATCGACGCCCTGTACCGGGAGATCGACGAACTGGCCAGCCGCGAGATCCTGCTGCAAGCGCCTGTGGCTTCAGACTTGCGTTTCTTGCTGTCGGTGCTGCGTGTGGTGCCCGAGCTCGAGCGTTCCCACGACCTCGTCATACAGATTGCCTCGCGGGCTGGTCACGGTCTCAGTGAGGACCTTTCGCCGGGCAGCCGACGGCTTGTCGAGCGGCTGGGGGATCTGGCCTGGGGCATGTGGCGCCAGGTCGGGGATTCCTGGCGTCACCGCGACCGTACTGTCGCGCTGGCGCTGAGCGAGCGTCACGACAAGATGAACGAACTGCACGCCAGCTTGATCGCGGAGCTCGCCTCAGGACGCATGACACTGCCGGTGGCGATGGAGATGACGCTGGTGGCGCGCTTCTACGAGCGTCTTGGTGACCACGCCGTCAACCTCGCGCGACGGGTGATCGATCTCGCCGGATCTGCGCCCGGCTAGCGCGCTGGTCTCTGCCGTCCCCGCTGCCGGGTCGCATGGAACTGCGAGCACACCGGAGATCCGCAGGCCGAGGCGAGTGCGCTGGAGTGGTCCGCCCTGATGCGATATCACCGCCATCCCTACAAAAGCGCTATGAAATCCCAGGCCGCCGCCCGGCGGCGGGCGATCGAGGGAACGTTCGCGGGGTTGCGGTTTGTGCGCAACCAGATGGGATATCACCTCGACCCCGCCGATTTCATCCAGCCGGAGGAAAGCCATCCCGGCGCTGATCACGGCGGTGTCATGGCTTGGAGGTGGCGACCGGTGCCCGAGCCGGACCTCGGATCGCTGCCGCCGCGCGGGCAGATGTGGGTAGATGACACGGTACCGGGCATACCAGGTCCAGCTGGCCGGTCACACCGGCGGGCAGACGTTCGGCCAGGCCTGCTGCGTTCCTCAAGCTGGCTGCCCTGCACACCGCCGCGGCATAGCTGTAGTGCACGTCGAGAGACGGCTCACCGCGCACAAACCGGCTACGACACGGACCAACCCGGACCGTCACACCACGGACCGTTCGGCCAATTCATCTTTTACCGGCGTCGGCCGGTCAGCGGCGACCACCACGGTATCCGGGGCGGAGGTCGCTTCTGCACGGACGTCCCACAGACCAGTGAAGGATCCAGGGATGTCGCTGAGGCGGTAGGCGGCCGAAAGGGCGCGGCGCCGTTGACGTGGCGGCCACGCCCTTTCGGACTGACTGAACTCAGATCGTGACGTCGACGGTCGTGACCTGGCCGTAGTCGGCCTGGACCGGACGCTCGGCGCGCAGGCCGCCGGGAGCCAGGACGCGCAGCGTCCACGAACCGGGCGCGGCGAAGAACCGGAAGCCGCCGTCGGCTCCCAGCGGGACCTCGGCCACGAACTCGTCGCCGGTGCCGAGCAGCCGCGCGTACCCGGTGGAGACCGCGGCGCCCTGGTGGACGACCTTGCCTTCCACCACCGCCTGGCTGCCCGCGGCCGTGGCGGGCGCGCTGACCCCGCCGGCGGGCGCGCCGCAGCCGTCACTGCTGGCCTGGCCGCCTGCGGCGGCGGGGGTCATCGGGCCTCACCCAGCTCGATCGGCACGCCGACCAGCGACCCGTACTCGGTCCACGAGCCGTCGTAGTTCTTGACGTTGGGCAGGCCGAGCAGCTCGTGCAGGACGAACCAGGTGTGCGCCGAGCGCTCCCCGATCCGGCAGTAGGCGATGGTGTCCTTGCCGAAGTCCAGGCCCGCGTCGCCCTGGTAGAGCTGGCGGAGCTCGTCGTCGGAACGGAACGTGCCGTCCTCGTTGGCCGCCTTGGACCACGGCACGTTGCGCGCCGTGGGGATGTGCCCGGCCCGCTGGGCCTGCTCCTGCGGCAGGTGCGCCGGGGCGAGCAGCAGGCCGGTGAACTCGTCCGGGGACCGGACGTCGACCAGGTTGCGCTTGCCGATCGCGGCGAGCACCTCGTCGCGCAGCGCGCGCAGCGAGGCGTCCTGCTCGGTGGCCTGATAGCTGGCCCGCGGGCGCTGGGGCACGTCGGTGCTCAGCTCGCGGGAGTCCAGCTCCCACTTCTTGCGCCCGCCGTCGAGCAGCAGGACCTTATCGTGGCCGTACAGCCTGAAGTACCAGTAGGCGTAGGCCGCGAACCAGTTGTTGTTGCCGCCGTACAGCAGCACCGTGTCGTCGTTGGAGATGCCGCGCTCGGACAGCAGCGCCTCGAAGCCGGTCTTGTCCACGAAGTCCCGGCGGACCGGGTCCTGCAGGTCCTTCTTCCAGTCGATCTTGACCGCGCCCGGGATGTGACCCTTGTCGTAGGCGCTGGTGTCTTCGTCTACCTCCACGATGACGACGTGCGGATCACCGATATGGGCCTCCGCCCAGTCGGCGTCCACCAGGACGTCGGGACGACTCATGTGGAATTTCCTCCTTCTCCGGCCCGTCACTAAGCCGACGGCCGGACCCTTAGGTTCCGCTGGATGAACAGGTACACCTGGCAGCCCAGGCAGAAATCGAACGCCGCGTTGAGGAACGCCGCGAACAGCGCGAACGCGGTGAAGACGATCCCCGCCACGGGGACACCGAGGGCGTAGCCCGCGACGCCGCCGGCGGCGAAGACCATACCCACGCCCTGGGAGAAGCGCGGCGGGGCTTCGGCCTCGGTCCGCGCGGGCGGCCCGATCCGCGGCCGGATCAGGCGCCGGTACACGACGCCGTACGGCGCGTACCGCAGGCCCGCCAGGGCGCCGATGGCGAACACGAGCAACTGCGCGCCGAGCAGCCAGGCGCTCCCGGTGATCAGCACCACGGCCAGCACGACGGTGGTGATCACCGCGCCGAATCTGGGGCCGCGCGGGTCGATGTCCATGGTCTTGCTCCTCGCCATGAGCCGGCTACGTGTCGTCGGCCGCCGCCCCGCCTGCTGCGACGGGCGCCTAAGAAGAAATGAGAAGATCAGTGCCGTGGCGTCCGGGGATCAGGGCGGCCGGACGCGGACAGATGGCGGTAGCGACGTGGCAGAAGTCGACCGCGCGCCGCTTGGTCAGCGTCAGCGCGGCCCGGGGCATCACGAACCCGATGCTATTCGGGCTAAGTCCGGCTGTCACTTCCGTGACCCGTCCTCGGCCCGGACCGCCGTACCCAGCGCGGCGATCACGTCGGCCTTGCGCGGCAGGCCGGTCGCGCGCTTGACGATGGCCCCGTCCCGGTCCAGGACCAGGATCGTGGGGGTGCTGTTGATCCGCAGCCGCTGGACCAGGTCGAGCCGCGCCGCGGCGTCGATCTCGACGTGGCTCACGCCGTCCGCCGTGTCCGCGACCTGGGCCAGGATCTCCCGGGTGGGACGGCACGGGGCGCACATGGCGGTCGAGAACTGAACCAGGGTGGCCCGCCGGCCCAGGCCGGCGCCGAGGTCGGCCTCGGTGAGGGCACCGGCCGTCTTCGCGGGCGTTCCGGGCGACGCCGGGCGGAACTGCCCGGCCCGGCGGCGCATCGCCACCCCCAGGAGCGTCGCCACGAACAGAGCCGCGGCCAGCGCGATCAGCCCGCCAGTCACGCCGATAGATAGCACGGACGCGAGGCGATACATTCCCGCCCTGGCGAGCCGGGCGGGCGCGGGGCCGGCGGGATCAGGTCGGCCGGACCGTGAGCAGGACCTGGTTCCCCTTGGTGATCTGGAACGTGCTGATCGCCCCCGCGCTGCTCGCCATCGAGCCGCCGTACCAGACCCTGCCCTCGTCGCTGGCGGTCGTCCAGGCCGCGACCTCGGTCCGGCTGCCGTCGGGATGGACCACCCACATCTCGCAAGTGGTGCCGGCCGGGATGTTGGCCACCAGGACCTGGAACGAGTCGCCCCACAGCTGCTGCGCGTAGGCGACGGTGCCGGTCACCCCGGTGGCCGCGTCGGTCGCGTCCGCGGTTTCCCAGGGGGCGGTCCCGTTCGCGAACCCGACGGCCACGGTGTTGGTGGTCGAGGTGGCCGAGCTCAGCCCGGCGAACAGGCCGCCGGCGATCGCCGCCACCGCGGCGGCAGCAGACAGGTAGCGCCACCGGTTCCGGCGGCGCCGGGCCTCGGCCAGGCCGAGCACGGTGCCGAGCAGTTCCTCCGGGGGATCGTCGCCGGCCGCCGGGCGGACCGTGTCGTCCGCGCGGATGCGGCTGATCTCGTCCGGGTTGACCCGGGCCAGGAGCGCGGGCAGCCCGGCCAGGCCAGCCAGTTCGTCGCGGCAGTCCGCGGCAGGTGGTCAGGTGGGCATCGACCAGCCCGCGCTCGGCGGGGTCGATGGCGCCCAGCACGTAGACGCCGAGCGACGGCCTGGCCTCCGCGCAATCCCAGGTCTGTGTCATGGCGCCAGCCCTCGTTCCTGCAGCGCCAGCTTGAGTGCTTTCAGCGCGTAAAACGTCCTGGACTTCACGGTACCTGCCGGTATGCCCAGCGTGGCCGCCGCTTCCGCCACCGAGCAGCCCCGGTAGTAGGTCTCCACGATCACGCGCCGGTGGTCCGGGCGCAGCGACGCCAGGGCGTCCGCCACGGCCCACGATTCGAGCGTCCGGTCGGCGTCGTCGTCAGCCGGAAGCAGTTCCAGGGCCGCCTGACCGGTCTCGGGCGGACGAGCTTGCCGCGCGCGGTAGGAATCGACCGCGAGGTTGCGCGCGACGGCGAACAGCCAGGGCCTGGCCGGCCGGTCGGTGAGCGCCTCGGGATGGCGCCACGCCCGCACTATCGTTTCCTGCACAAGATCCTCCGCACGCTGCCTGTCTCCGCCCGTCAGGTGGAGGGCGTAGCGAAGCAGGGCGCCGCCGTGTTCGGCATACAGTGCCCGGACAAAGGCTTCGTCAGCCACCCGCCCTGAGCGGGGCGCGGTTCCCGCGTTTGGCACACTACTGAGAACGTGCGGCGCGGCCGGGTGGTTCAGCTCGCCGGGAAAATCCCTGTCCCCGGGGCTCGGACGGCTGGGTGGAAAGTGCTGGCTCATGCTCACCCCGCGGGGGGTTTGACTTCGGAACGTACTGGTTTGACCACTGTAGGGCGTTATCCACTCAGTCTGCCGTACAACCGCGCGGATGCCCACCCTCGAAATCTTGCGGGAAGCTAACCACCTGCGAACGGCGGCAGGACCTCGATCCGGGCCGCTTCAGGAAGGACCAGTTCCGCGGGCCCGCGGCGGCCCGCGGGCGCGCCGTCGACCAGGAACGACGACGCCGCCAGGACCGAGCGCAGCCGCTCGCTGCCGGCGTCGCCGGCGCGCCGGGCCAGGATCATGTCCAGCGCCTCGGCCAGCGTGTCCGCCTCCACCGACTCGGCGGCCACCCCGGCCGCTTCCTTGGCCGCGGCCCAGTACTGGATTGTCACTTTGGCCATTTGGGATATCCTTCTATCAGCGGGACCCGGGCGTCGTTGCCCCCGGGTCCTTTACTGTTTATACAAGGTGTGGAGGTGCCATCGAGTGAGCGACCTGCTGCTGATCACCGGCGCGCTCGAGCCGTCCGCCGAGGTGCTGCCCGCTCTGGGGCTCTTGCTGCACTCCGTCCGGGTGCTGCCCGCCGACGCGTCGGCTCTGGTTGAGGCGCCGCCCGCCGACGCGGTGCTGGTCGACGCGCGGCGCGACCTGGCCCACGCCAAGAGCATCTGCCGGCTGCTGCAGACCACCGGCCTGGACTGCCCGCTGTTCGCGATCGTGACCGAGGGCGGCCTGGCCGCGGTCAGCGCGGAGTGGGGCGCGGATGACGTGATCTTGCACACAGCGGGTCCCGCCGAGGTGGAGGCCAGGGTCCGGCTCGCCATCGGCCGCCGGGCCGTGGTCGCGGCGGCGGAGGCCCCGGACGAGATCCGGTCGGGCGAGCTCGCCATCGACGAGGCGACCTACGCGGCGCGGCTGCGCGGCCGGGTCCTGGACCTGACGTTCAAGGAATTCGAGCTGCTCAAGTTCCTGGCCCAGCACCCCGGGCGGGTCTTCACCCGGGCCCAGCTCCTGCAGGAGGTCTGGGGCTACGACTACTTCGGCGGCACCCGCACGGTGGACGTGCACGTCCGGCGGCTGCGCGCCAAGCTCGGCTCCGAGCACGAGGCCCTGATCGGCACGGTGCGCAACGTCGGCTACCGGTTCGTGCCGGTCAAGGCCGAACGCGCCGAGCTGGCCCGCGAGGAGCGGACCCGGGCCGCCGCGGCGGGACCCGGGACCGTCCGGGACTCCGTGACCGTCCGGGACTCCGTGACCGTCCGTGGCACCGGCGTCCGCACCGCGGCGCGGGCCCGGTAACCTGCGGGCCATGACAGGCTGGTCGATCACCGCCGGCGAGCTCACCCCGGCCCAGGTGGCCGGCGTCCTGGACCTGGCCGCGGCCGCGGCCGCCGCCGACTCGGTGGCGCCGCTGTCGGAACACGCGCTGCTGCACCTGCGCTACGACGCGGCCAGCCCCGGCGCCGACCCGGCCCCCGGCCGTAAGGACATGGTCCTGACCGATGGACGGGGAGATCGCCGGTTACGCGTACCTCGACTCACCCGGGCATCCCGGGGTGGACGTCAGCGGCGAGCTGGTCATCGCCCCGCGGCACCGGGGCCACGGGCTCGGCCTGGCCCTGGTGCGCGAGCTGATCGCCCAGGCCGGCGGGCACCGGGTCCGGCTCTGGGCCCACGGGGACCTGCCCGCGGCGGGCCGGCTGGCCCGGGCGGCCGGCTTCGACCGCTTCCGGGCCCTGTGGCAGATGCGCCGGCCGCTGCGCGACCCGCTGGACCAGCCCCGGCTGCCGGCCGGCACGACGCTGCGCACGTTCCGTCCCGGCCGCGACGAGGCGGAATGGCTGAGCCTGAACGCCCGCGCGTTCGCCAAGCACCCCGAGCAGGGCGGCTGGACCCGGCACGACCTCGAGCTGCGCGAGCAGGAGCCGTGGTTCGACCCGGCGGGCTTCTTCCTCGCCGAGCGGGACGGCGTCATGACCGGCTTTCACTGGACCAAGATCCCCGTGCCGGCCGAGCCGGACACGTGCACCGGCGAGGTCTACGTGGTGGGGGTGGACCCCGGCGAGCGGGGCACCGGGCTGGGCCGGGCGCTGACCCTGGCCGGGCTGGGATACCTGCGCGACCGGGGCCTGGCCGAGGCCATGCTCTACGTGGACGAGGACAACGTGCCGGCCATCAAGATGTACGAGGGCCTGGGTTTCACCCGGTGGAGCACCGACGCGATGTACCAGCAGCGCACCTCAGCTGTCGTGGATGCCTAGCGCCCGGTCGAGTTCGGCGGCGGTCAGCGGCCGGTCGGCGGCTGCCACCGCGCTCAGCACCTCGGCGTAGAGCTCGATCTCGTCCAGGGCGACGAGGTCATGAACACGAAGGTCCAACTGCCTGGGAATCGTGCTCACCTCCGGCGCCGATCGCGGCTCCGCTCGCTTGCGCCCCAGGTTACGTGCCGACACCGTTCCTCCGCATGACCCATCAGGGCCATTCACTGACCACCTTCACGTGCGGTTTTACCCAGCCAGGCGGTAACGATTCCGCCATACCCCCGCGCAGTTGCCGTCAATCCGGTAATGCATATAACAGAAGCCACAACGGCATCTCTACCCAAAATGCTCACGTAACGTAACAGCGCCCGTCTCGTCCCAAAGACGACAGATGGGGATAAATCGGGACACTAGTTCGTTTCGGTTGCGCAGGGCATGGATGACCGACGAGAGTCATGCTCGTATTCCCCCGCCCGCCCCCGTCCTGAGCACGCATACTACAGAAGGAGCGGTCCCGCTAGTCTCCTAAGGCGGTTCTGCGCCCCACTAGCACCGCTAGCCTCGGGACATCGTTTTCCCGCCATTTCGGACTACCTGATCTCGGAAAGCCATGAATGACACTAGTGATCTCCTGCCGAACCTCGTTCACGAAGATGCGTTCGAAATGCAGATGCGCGGGTACAGCCGCCGCCAGGTGGACGAGTTCATCGCCCGCTGCCGCAGTCAGATCCGGGATCTAGAGCAGCGACTCGCCCGTGCTCTTGACGACGGAGAGGAACTCAAGCGTGACCTGGCCACCGCGCGCCAGCAGGCGCTCGGCGCCAAGCCCGCGCACGAGGAGGTCAGCGAGCGGATCTCCCAGATCCTCAAGCTGGCCGACGACGAGGCCCGGTCCCAGAAGTCCAAGGCCCACGAAGACATCGCCCGGCAGCGCAACGACGCCCAGGCCGACGCGGACAAGGCTCGCGCCGAGGCCCGCGAGCAGGCCGAGCGGATGCTGACCGCGGCCCAGGAGCAGGCCGAGCGGGCGATCACGTCGGCGCGGGCCGAGGCCGACAAGACGCTGACCGCCGCCCGGACCGAAGCCGAGAACACCACGACCGACGCCAGGAAGAAGTCCGAAGCGGTGCTGGCCGGCGCGAAGGCGCAGGCCAAGAAGGCGCTGGACGAGGCCACGGCGCGGGCGACCGCTATTCACGACGGCGCCGAGCGCCGCCTGAACCTGCTGTCCACCAGGCACTCAGAAACGATCAAGCGCCTGTCCGACATCCTGGACGGGGTCTCCTCGCTGGTCGCCGCGGAGACCGCCCGCATGTCGCTCGAGGACGAGGTGGACCAGGTCACCGCGAAGACGATCGCGGCCGCCCAGGCTGGCGAGCAGGCCGGCGCGGCGCGCCCGGCGGGCACCAGCGGGCCGGCCGCCGCCAACGCGCCCACCCCGCCGAACGGGCCCGGCGGCCCAGCCGCCCCGCGCCCGGCCGCGCAGTCCGCGGGTGGTACGGCGCCGTCCCGCCCGGCCGCCGCGACCGCCGCCCCGTCCCCGTCCCCGTCCCCGGCAGCGTCACCCGCGCCGGGCCAGGGCACCCAGGGTCCGGCGCCGTCGGCGCCGGACAAGCGCCCGTCGGCCCGGACCGGGGTGCTCGACTCCGAGGATCACGGCGACGGCATCCGCCTGGTGCCCGGCAGCGACAACTAAACCGCTAACGCAGTAATCAGTAATAAGGCGTCATCCTCCAGGCCCTGGGCGAGCATGTCCAGGCGCCGGAGGATGACGCCTTCGCGTAGCGCCCAGGGGCACAGCTCGAGCTGGTCGGCGCCCAGCAGGTCCAGGGCGGCATCGGCCACGATGGCGCCCGCCGGAAGCTGGGCCACCCGGCTGGCCGAAACGCCGGGCAGCTTGGCCCGCTCGGCCGCAGACATCCTGGGCAGGCGCTCGGCCAGGGCGGCGACGTCGGCGTGCCGCAGGATGCGCTTGATGTAGGGGCCTTCGCCGGACGGCGCCGCGCCCGCGATCCGGGCCAGCTGGCGGAAGGTCTTGGACGTCCCCACCACGTGATCGGGCGGCCCGTGCCGCAGCAGGCTGCCGGATTCCCGGCCGATCTGCGCTCGCACGTGCTTGCGCAGGCGGCGCACGTCCTGCGCGGACGGCGGGTCGGCGGGGAGCCAGTCCCTGGTCAGGCGGCCCGCGCCGAGCGGGATCGAGGCCACCGCGTCCGGCTCCTCGTCCGGGCCCGAGGCCACCTCGAGCGACCCGCCGCCGATGTCGATGACGAGCAGCCGCCCCGAGGACCAGCCGAACCACCGGCGGGCGGCCAGGAAGGTGAGCCGCGCCTCCTCGTGCCCGGTCATCACGTTGATCTGCGCGCCGGTCTGGTCGCGGATCCTGGCCAGGACCTCCTCGCCGTTCTTGGCCTCCCGGACCGCCGAGGTCGCGAACGCGATGAGGTCCTCCACCCCCTTGTCCTCCGCGATGCCCAGCGCCTCGACCACCACGTCGCGCAGGCTGCGCTCACCCGGCCGGGACAGCGAGCTCCCGTTGTCCAGGTGATCGGCCAGCTTGAGCTCGGCCTTGTGCGAGAAGGCGGGCAGCGGGCGGGCGCCCGGATAGGCGTCGACCACCAGCAAGTGCACGGTATTCGACCCCACGTCGAGTACCCCAAGTCGCATACCTTGACGCTACCCTGCCAGGTGGAACGGAAAGCCTGGCTGCGCCGGCAGTGTCGCACCTGATGGCGATTCATCCCCGGCCGAGGCGCGAATTTTGTCGGCGTTTCAGATAATTTATTCCGAACGGCCCGTGGTGCGTGTGCCGGGGAGAGCTTTACGGGACGGAGGCCGCCATGCGGAACGGCGAGGTGTCGTACTGGTGGCAGGCCCGCGGGGTGCCGCCCCGGCGCCCGTCGCTGCCCGGGGCGGCCGAGGCCGACGTGTGCATCGTCGGGGCCGGGTTCACCGGCCTGTGGACGGCCTACTACCTCAAGCGGGCCGACCCCGGGCTGCGGATCATCGTGCTGGAGGAGACGTTCGCCGGGTTCGGCGCCTCGGGCCGGAACGGCGGCTGGGTCACCGCGGCCCTGCCCGGCTCGCGGTCCCGGTACGCCCAGTCCGTTTCCGGGCACCCGCGCGGCCGGGACGGCGTCCGCGAGCTCGAGCGGCACCTGCGGGAGACGGTCGACGAGGTGGCCCGGGTCTGCGCGGCCGAAGACATCGACGCCGGGCCTGGTCAAGGGCGGCACGCTGTCCGTCGCCACCTCCGCGGCGCAGGACGCCCGGCTGCGCCAGCACCTGGAGCACGAACGGGCCTGGGGCGACGGACCAGGGATCGTTCGGTATCTCGGTAAAAATGAACTGGCCGAGCGGGTGCAGGTGACCGGGGCCGCCGGGGCCCTGTTTTACCCGGACTGCGCCCGGGTCCAGCCCGCCAGCCTGGTCGCCGGGCTGGCCGAGGCGGTGACCCGGTCCGGCGTCCTGCTGTACGAGGGGACCGCGGTCACGGCGATCTCGGCCGGCCGCGCGCGCACCGCGGCGGGCGACGTGCGGGCCCGGTACGTGCTGCGCTGCACCGAGGGGTTCACCGCGGCCCTGCCTGGCCAGCACCGGACGCTGCTCCCGATGAACAGCGCGATGATCGTCACCGGCCCGCTCAGCGACGCGGCCTGGAAGACCATCGGCTGGGACGGCTGCGAGACGCTCGGCGACGAGGCGCACGCGTACATTTACGCGCAGCGCACCGCCGACGGCCGGATCGCGCTCGGCGGACGCGGCATCCCGTACCGGTTCGGCTCCGGGATCGACCACGACGGGGCGGTGGCGACCGCGACCGTGGCCCAGCTGGGCCGGATCCTGCGCCGGATGTTCCCGGCGACGGCCGAAGCGGGCCTGGACCACGCGTGGTGCGGGGTCCTCGGCGTGCCCCGCGACTGGTGCGCGACGGTCACGATGGATCCGCGGACCGGCCTGGGCTGGGCCGGCGGCTACACCGGCCACGGGGTGGCGGCGGCCAACCTGGCCGGCCGGACCCTGGCCGACCTGGTACGCGGCGTGCCCAGCCCGCTCACCACGCTGCCCTGGGTGGGTCACCGGTCCCCGCGCTGGGAACCGGAACCCGCCCGCTGGGCCGGGGTGCACGGCCTGTACGCCCTGTACCGCGCGGCCGATCGCCTGGAATCGGCGGATCGCTCGCCGCGCACGTCGCTGCTGGCCCGGGCGGGCGACCTGATCTCCGGCATTCCCCGCTAACGCGGACCGCACCGATCCAGGCCGCACTAGCCCGCGCCGGAACGGCCCGGCACCGCGCTAGGCGCGGCACCGGGCGTTTCCCGCGAAGATCCCCGAAGATCCCCCGAGTGACTCAGCAGAGCGTTAGAAGATCTTCTTGAGACTGGTCTTGAACGCGATGGTCCCGTGGCTGGTGTAGCCGATGACGTACGTCTTCAGGTGCGAGGAGTAAGGGATCGTCCCGAACCGGCACTGGGTGTTGTTGTGGCCCATGGCCACCGCCCCGAGGTTGCTCGACCGGCTGCCGCTCGAGTTCGTCGCCACGACGACCGCCCCCACCGCGAACTGGCTCTTGGTGTCCTTGGCGCAGACGTTGACGTAGATGCCCTTATTGGTCTTCTTGTAGTTCCCCCAGGCGGAGATTCCGCTGTGCCCGGGGAAGGCGAGCTTGTGCGTGCTCGTGTGCGTGGTCGCGAAAGCCGGCAGTGCGCTGGCAGCGAGCATCGCCGCCGACGCGGCGATGACAGAGAGTCGGCGCAGCATGTATACCGTGTACCTCCGTATGGGTCTTTGCGGGAGAGCCAAAAGTAGCAGCATCTCCGGGGCCGGACAACAAGGCGCACGGTAACCGGCGCGCCGGTCTTCGGTTACGGACCGCCGGCCGGCCCGGGTCCAGGCTCGCTTGACCGGCACGAAGGTGCTGGTTAACGAGCCGAGGCGGCCTTCCGCGACTACCTGACCATCCGGATGGACCAGCCGCGCTTCGCCAACGCCCGCAGCGTCCGCAACGAGCTTGAACGCGCCCGGCTCCGGCACGCGCACCGGCTGGCCAGCGAGGCGCACGTGGACCGCACCCGGGACGACCTCATGCGCCTGGAACCGGCGGACATCTTGACCAGCCCGATCTTCTCGCTGCTGGGGATCGACGAATAAGATCGCCGTCGACCCCGAAGGAGAGTCGACGTGAAGGCGCTGGTGTTCAGGCACAACCTGGCCCGTGAGGCGGCCGCGACCATCGGCGGCCGGGTCGACCGGCACGCGTTCGTGTCCCGGCTCGCGCCGGTCCGCATCGAGGACGTCGACGAGCTGCCGCTGCCGGCGCCGGACTGGGTCCGCGTCGAGACGACGTTCTCCGGCCTGTGCGGCTCCGACGTGAAGCAGATCCTGCTGAACGGCTCGCGGGACAACCCGCTCACCGCGCTGGTCTCCTTCCCGCACGTGCTCGGGCACGAGGTGGTGGGACGCCGCGCCGACACCGGCCAGCGGGTGGTGCTCAACCCGTGGCTGTCCTGCGGGCCGCGCGGCATCGACCCGCCGTGCCAGGCCTGCCAGGCCGGCCGCTACCCCTGGTGCCGCAACTTCCGCTCCGGGGACCTGCCCGTCTCCATTCACCTCGGGAACTGCGCCGCGGCCTTCGGCGCGCACGCGGAGCGCTTCGCCGCCCACCCCGCCCAGCTGTTCGCCATTCCCGACGGCGTTTCGGACGAGGCGGCGGTGCTCGCCGACCCGGTCAGCGTCTCGCTGCGCTCGATCCTGCTCGCGCCCCCGCCCGGCGGCCAGCCCGTCCTGGTCTACGGCTCGGGCACCCTGGCGTTCGCGGTGATCGCGCTGCTCCGGCACCTGTATCCCGGCGCCGAGGTGTGGGCGGCGACGCGGCCCGGAGCGCGGGCTTCTCTGGCGGTGCGCCTCGGCGCGCACGCCGTGCTGTCGTCCGCGCCCGACGAGCTCGTCGCGCAGGTCGCCCGGCGGGTCGGCACCACGCCGCTGCACCCGTGGAGCAGGCACGACTGGCTGCAGGACGGCCCGGCCGTCGTCTACGACACCATCGGCTCGACCGAGACGGTGCAGACCTCGCTCCGGCTGCTGAGCACCGGCGGCACGCTCGTCATCTCCGGCGTCGAGCCGCCCAAGCGCTTCGAGTGGACCCCGCTTTACTTCAAGGAACTGCACGTCATCGGGTCGAACGGGTTCGGCATCGAGGAGGTCGGCGGGGTGGCCAAGCACTCCATGGAGCACTACTTCGATTTCGTGGCCGGCGGCCTGGACCTGACCCCGGTCATCACCCACCGCTTCCCGCTGGACCGCTGGGACGAGGCGGTGCTGGCGCTGAAGGACTCGCGGCGTACCGGCGCGGTCAAGGTGCTGCTGGAACCCGCGCGCAGGACATGATGACCCGGGGCCCGAGGTCGGCCGGGCCTGGTCAGCAGCCCGGTGCTCGTCCTGGGGTACCGCTCTTCGGTGGTGAATTCCCGCAGGTATTCGCGGGCGCCGCCCCCCACCATGACCTCGGCTGGCGCCGGGCCGCCCGGTTCCCGGGGTGCCGGACCGCCGGCGGGCCGCCGTGGCGCCGACGTCACGCGGCGCCAGCTGAACGTCAGGGCGATGGCCACCACCGCGCCGATCCCGCCGCCCGCGGCGATGACCGAGGCCGGGGTGACCACCTCCGCGGCGGCGCCGGCCGCCACGAACGCGGCCCCCTGGGCCACCACCACGCCCATGCTCGCGATGCCGAAGGCCTGAGCCCGCCGCTCGTCCGGCACCCTGACCACGAAGGCGGTGTTGACCGCGAGCTGATAGGCGCCGGACGCGGACGCGGCTGAGAAGATCACCAGCGAGACGGCCAGGCCCGGGCGCAGCCCGATGAAAGCCAGGGTGCCGCCGGTGGCCGCGGCCAGCGGTCCCATCAGCGTGAGCCGCCGCCGGGGGCTGACGAACCGGCTGAACAGCGGGGTGGCGATCGCGGTGGCGGCGGCCGTGGACGCCAGGACCAGCCCGGTAGCGACCGGGCCGCCTCCGAGGCGGGCCGCGTACGGGGCGGCGATGCCCTGCGGGATCGTGTAGAAGACGATCAGCCAGCCGAGCAGCACCAGGGTCCGCAGCGCCCGGTCGCCGAACACCAGCCGGAGCCCGGCGGCCGCTCTGGCCAGCGGCGAGCCCTGGCCGGCCGCCGGGCCCCGCCGCCGCGGCAGGCCTGGCCCGGGTGCCCAGCCCGATGAGCAGCCCGGAGGCCACGAACGTGACCGCGTCGATGAGCAGCGAGGGCCGCACGCCGAAGCAGGTGACGGCGGCTCCCCCGGCCGCCGCGCCGGTCACCTCGGCGGTCAGGTAGGTGGTCTGGATCACCGCGGTGCCCAGGGCGTAGTGCTCGCCGGGCAGGATGCCGGGGGTGATCGACGCGCGGGCCGCCTCGAACGGCGAGGCGAACATGGTCGCGGCGAACAGCAGCAGGACCAGGGCCGCCACCGGCACGCCCGGCACGGCCATGGCCGCGACCAGGACGGCGCGGACCGCGTCGCAGGTCACCATCACCGTGCGGCGCGGACGGCGGTCCGCCAGGTCGGCGAGGAACAGCCCGCCGATCACCCACGGCAGGTACCCGGCCGCGTACGCCACGGCCGCCAGCAGCGGCGACCTGGTGCGGTCGTAGACCAGCACCGCGATCGCGACCAGGGCCAGGCGGTCGCCCGCCGCGGACAGGATCACCGACGTCCACACGGCCCGGAACTCACGTACCGCGAAGACGTCGCGGAACGTGGCACGCGGTGCCGGAGCAGCAATCACGACGCCGGCCTCCCCTCTCCCGGCGGGAGTCCGCCCTGTGAGGTGGAGGGGGCCGCCCCAGCCTGCGCGAGCCGCTTGCTACGCACCATTCACCGTCCGCTGGTCGCTGAGCGCAACAGAGCGGAGCCGCATTAGTCACTAAAATAGCCAGATGTGACTGTACGCATACAGTTACATCTGGCTATTTCTGCCTATTGCCCTAGTTCGTCATCTGTGTCCGCTATGAGTACCTGCTGAACCGCCAGGGCCGGAATGAGAACGTCCAGGCCCGCCCGGGCCGGCCTGGACGTTCGTGCTCGTCAGTGCTCGTCAGGCCAGGTCGAACCGGTCCAGGTTCATCACCTTGTGCCACGCCGCCACGAAGTCGGTCACGAACTTGTCCTTCGCGTCGTCGCTGGCGTAGACCTCCGCGAGCGCGCGCAGCTCGGAGTTCGACCCGAACACGAGGTCGGCCCGGCTGCCGGCCCACTTGACCTCGCCGGTGGCGGCGTCGCGCCCCTCGAACGTGGTCGCGTCCTGCGAGGTCGGCTCCCACGTCGTGCCCATGTCGAGCAGGTTGACGAAGAAGTCGTTGGTCAGCGACCCCGGGGTGGCGGTAAGCACGCCGAGCCGCGATCCGTCGAAGTTCGCGCCCAGCACGCGCAGGCCGCCGACCAGGACAGTCATCTCCGGAGCGCTCAGGGTGAGCAGGTTCGCCCGGTCGAGCAGCAGGTACTCGGCCGGCAGCCGGGCACCCTTGCCGAGGTAGTTGCGGAACCCGTCCGCCTTCGGCTCCAGATTGACGAACGACTCCACGTCGGTCTGCTCCTGCGACGCGTCGGTGCGGCCCGGCGTGACCGGAACCTGGACCTCGACGCCGGCGTTCCTGGCCGCCTGCTCGACGGCCGCCGCGCCGGCCAGCACGATCAGGTCGGCCAGCGAGACCTGCTTGCTCGTGTTCGCCGCGTTGAAGGACTGCTGGATTCCCTCCAGGGTGCGCAGCACGGTGGCCAGCTGGTCGGGGTTGTTGACCTCCCACCCGCTCTGCGGCTCCAGGCGGATGCGCGCGCCGTTGGCGCCGCCGCGCTTGTCGCTGCCGCGGAAGGACGAGGCCGCCGCCCACGCGGCGGACACCAGGTGGGAGACCGGCACGCCGCTCGCGAGGACCTGGGCCTTGAGGGCGGCGATGTCCCCGGCATCGATGAGCTCGTGGGTGACCGCCGGCACCGGATCCTGCCAGATCAGCGTCTCGGACGGGACCTCCGGGCCGAGGTAGCGCACGACCGGGCCCATGTCCCGGTGGGTCAGCTTGAACCACGCGCGGGCGAAGGCGTCCGCGAACGCGTCCTGGTCCTCCATGAAACGCCGCGAGATCGGCTCGTAGATCGGGTCGAACCGGAGCGACAGGTCGGTCGTCAGCATCGTCGGGCCGATTCGCTTCGACGGGTCGTGGGCGTCGGGAACGGTCCCCGCCCCGGCGCCGCCCTTCGGCTGCCACTGGTGCGCGCCGGCCGGGCTCCTGGTCAGTTCCCACTCGTGACCGAACAGGATCCGGAAGAAGCTGTTGTCCCACGTGACCGGCGTGTCCGTCCACGTCACCTCGAGGCCGCTGGTGATCGCGTCGGCGCCCTTGCCGGTGCCGTACGTGCTCTTCCAGCCCAGGCCCTGCTGCTCGAGCGGGGCCCCCTCGGGATCGGGGCCGACATTGTCCTCCGGGCCCGCGCCGTGCGTCTTGCCGAAGGTGTGACCGCCCGCGATCAGGGCGACCGTCTCCTCGTCGTTCATCGCCATCCGGCGGAACGTCTCGCGGATGTCACGGGCCGCGGCGAGCGGGTCCGGGTTGCCGTTGGGGCCCTGCGGGTTGACGTAGATAAGGCCCATCTGGACCGCGCCGAACGGCTCCGCGAGCTCGCGGTCGCCGCTGTAGCGCTCGTCGCCGAGCCAGGTGGTCTCCGGACCCCAGTAGACGTCCTCCTCGGACTCCCAGGTGTCCACGCGGCCGCCGCCGAAGCCGAACGTCTTGAAGCCCATCGACTCCAGGGCGACGTTGCCGGTCAGGACGATGAGGTCGGCCCACGAGAGGTTCCGGCCGTACTTCTTCTTGACCGGCCACAGCAGGCGGCGGGCCTTGTCCAGGCTGACGTTGTCCGGCCAGCTGTTGAGCGGCGCGAAGCGCTGCTGCCCCGCCCCGGCGCCGCCGCGGCCGTCGCTGATCCGGTAGGTGCCGGCGCTGTGCCACGCCATCCGGATCATCAGCGGGCCGTAGTGGCCGAAGTCGGCCGGCCACCAGTCCTTGGAGTCGGTCAGCACCTCGGCGATGTCGCGCTTCACCGCCGCGAGGTCCAGGGAACTGAACGCCTCGGCGTAGTCGAAGTCCTCGCCCATGGGGTTCGAGACGGCGGGGTTCTTGGCCAGGATCTTCAGGTTGAGCCGGCGCGGCCACCACTCACTGTTGGCGTCACCCGCGGTGGGGTGCACGCGGCCGGGCAGGACCGGGCATTCCCCGTTCTCCGGGGTCGGGCCTTCAGCGACTACTGGATCATGGTTCTCGGACATGGAAATCCTTCCGGGCTCGGCGGATCACGGTGCTCAGGAACTGTCGGAGACGGAACAACGGGGGCACAGGCCCCAGTAGACGACCTCGGCCTCGTCGACCGAGAACCCGTGGTCGTCGGAAGCAGTAAGGCAGGGCGCCTCGCCCACCGCGCAGTCGACGTCGGCGACGGCGCCGCACGAGCGGCACACCAGGTGATGGTGGTTGTCCCCGACACGCCGCTCGAACAGGGCCGGGCTGCCGGCCGGCTCGATGCGGCGGACCAGTCCCGCCGCGGTGAGCGCGTGCAGGGCCTCGTACACGGCCTGGAGCGAGACGTGTCCCACGCGGTCACGCACCCCGGCGGTGACCGCCTCGACGCCGAGGTGGTCACCTTCCCGGACGGTCTCGAGCAGCGCCACGCGGGCCGCCGTCACTCGCAGGCCCGCACCGCGCAGCACCTC
Organism: uncultured Actinomycetes bacterium; assembly: GCA_963822765.1. Classification (GTDB taxonomy): domain Bacteria; phylum Actinomycetota; class Actinomycetes; order Streptosporangiales; family Streptosporangiaceae; genus Palsa-504. Next base: position 591,905 of record CAWGJL010000007.1, read on the forward strand.
GGCGGTAGACGGGGTCACGGCGCCAACCTACCGGTCTAAACACGAGCGCTACAAGAGATTGAATGACTCAAGTTGAGAATCGCACCAGGTCGCCGCGCCGCGCGGGCGGGCCCGGCAGCCGGGGCAGCAATTTCGGCACGCTGGCCGGGGATCCGCTGGTGCTCGCGGTACGCACGATGTTCGGCCTGCAACGGCGGGCCTACCGTGTTCGACCCGCGCGTGCACGCCACGCTGCTCGCCGCCACCTCGCGGGCCGCGGCTCCGCCCGGCGACACCTCAGCCGTTCCCGGGCCGGCGCCGGGCGGGCGGCCGGCCGACCCGCCGGACGGCCTGACCCAGCGGGAGGCCGAGATCCTCAGCCTGATCGCTCAGGGCCTGACCAACGGCGAGATCGCCGCGCGCCTGTTCCTCAGCAACCACACGATCAAGACCCACATCAACCGCATCTTCGCCAAGACCAGCTCACGGGACCGGGTCGCCGCGATCGCCTACGCCCAGCGCCACCACATCGGCTAAGCGTTCCGCGTCCGGCCAGGGCTCAGGCCAGTGGGGTTCACGGGCGCGACGGACGACCCCGGGTGCGACCATGAGTCCTATGCGACCTGACATCAGACCCGGCGGTATCTTCCCTGATTACGCTCTCCCGGACCACACCAGCACGGTGCGTAAGCTCAGCGAGCTTCAGGGCCGCGATCCGCTGATCCTGACCCTGGCCCGGGGGAACTACTGCCCTAAGGAGCACCAGCAGCACCTCGAGCTGGCGGCCAACTACCCGAAGGTCGCGGTGGCCTACACCCAGATCGCCACCATCACCACCGACGATCATCACACCCTGCAGGAGTTCCGCGCGTCGGTGGGCGCCCAGTGGACCTTCCTGTCCGACCCGGGGCGGACCGTCCAGCAGGACCTCGACATCGCCGAGTACACCGACCCCGAGCACAACCCGATGATCCCGCACACGCTGGTGCTCAAGCCGGGGCTGGTCATCCACAGCGTCTACAACGGCTACTGGTTCTGGGGGCGCCCGTCGTTCTACGACCTGTGGCATGACCTGCGCGCCGCCACCGCCGAGATCCGCCCGGACTGGGACCTGGGCACCCCGGGACTTCACGCGGCCTGGGACGCGGGCGACTACTCCAAGTTCCACGGCTGGGACCGGCGGGCCCCGCAGTCGACGCCGACCTCGTACACCTGAGGAGGCGAAGGCGGTGACCACGCCGGTATGCGACTGCTCGGGATTGACCAACCGATCGTGCAGGCGCCGATGGCCGCGATTCCGGGGCTGGCCGCGGCGGTCTCGAATGCCGGCGCGCTCGGCATGGTCACGCTGACCTGGTCCGATGACGCCGGAGCCGTCGTCCGTGAGACGGCGGCGCTGACCGCGCGGCCGTTCGGCGGCAACCTCGTGCTCGCCGAGGATCAGCACCGTCGCCTGGACGCGGCCCTGGAGGCCGGCTTGCGGATCGTCTCGTTCATGTGGGGGGATCCCAGCGGCTACATCAAGGCGGTGCACGACGCCGGCGGACTCGTGCTGCACACGGTCGGCACTGCCGAGGAGGCCCGGCGGTCGGTTGCGTCCGGCGCGGACGTGATCGTCGCGCAGGGCTGGGAGGCCGGCGGGCACGTGTGGGGCACCATAGCCACGCTGCCGCTGGTGCCCGCCGTGGTGGACGCGGTGGCGCCGGTGCCGGTGATCGCGGCGGGCGGGATCGGTGACGCTCGCGGAGTCGCGGCCGTGCTCGCCCTCGGCGCTGTTCCCGGAATACCGGCTGGCCCCCGAGCATCCCTTCCCCGCCGCCATCGACGACGTGCTGGCCGCGTGGCGCTGGCTGCGCACCGGCCAGGGGCTGAACCCGGCATCACTCGCGGTGGCCGGCGACTCGGCCGGCGGCGGGCTCGCCGTCGCCCTGCTCGTGGCCACCCGTGAGGCCGGGCAGGCCCTCCCCGCGGCCGCCGTCCTGATGTCCCCGACGGTGGACCTGATCAGCTCGGGAGCCTCGATGACCGAGCGAGCCAGCCAGGACCCGGTCTCCACCCCCGCCATGCTCGCCCAGTTCGCCGCGGACTACCTGGCCGGCGCCGACCCTAAGACCCCCCTGGCCTCGCCGCTGTTCGCCCCGCTGGCCGGGCTCCCGCCGCTGCTCATCCAGGTCGGCACGGCCGACCTGCTGCTCAGTGACGCCGAACGCCTGGCCACCGCGGCCACCCAGGCCGGGGTCGACGTCACCCTGCAGGTCGGCCAGGGCCTGCCCCCCGTCTACCAGCTCCTGCTCGGCACCCCCGAGGCAGCCCAGGCCACCGAGCAGATCGGCACGTTCCTGCGGACCCGGGTCCGCTAACGCGTCACGAGGTCAGGAACTGGCGCCAGCCGCCCGGCAGGGTGGTCTGGCCCACCTCGATCAGGTACCCGTCAGGCATCGTGTCCTCCATGGTTCATTGGTCGCGGTCCGGGACCGGCTCGGCGAGCGCCGCCCGTGAGGCGGGTGCCGGGAAGGGGTCGGCGAAGTACTGGGTTTCGTGCGCGACCAGATCGCCGGCGAACTCCATGATGCTCACCGAGCAGGTGGGCGCGCCGTCATAGGTGATCACGCACTCGCTCACCCACAGGTCGCCGCCGCCGCGGATCCGGACGATGGTGAAGCGGCGCTCGGCCGGGTTCCCGCCGCGTTGCGCCTGGATCGTCGACCGGCCCCGGAAGCGCTCTCCGGACTGCGGGTAGTCCAGGATCGCGTCCGCGGCGTAGATCGCGTGCTCAGTGTCGGCGTCTCCGCTGTCGGAGGCCGTCCAGTGCTGCTCTATCCGGGCCCGGGTCTCGGCGTCACGGTCCATTGTCTGGTTCACCTTCCGGCTCATTACTTGTTCCGCGGGTCGTCTTGCGGGTCGAGGTACTCGAGGCTGATCGGCCCGATCGCGGTCACCTGGGTGACGTACTCACCGGATCTGGCCCAGTGGAAATGCGGGGTACCGGCGGGCAGCACGATGACGGCACCCGGCGGATAGGCCTGCAGTTTCCCGGCGTCGAACTGTTCGCCCAGCCGATGTAGAACACGCCGGACATGACCGTGTAAACCCGGTCCTCGTGGTGCCGGTGCGGCATCAGCTTGACGCCGGCCGGCAGCTTGACCCGGACCACGTACGGAGCGGGCTCCGCTGGCTGGCCGACGACGACGGCCAGCCGGGCCGGCGGCGGGAACGCCGGGAACGGCTCCCAGTCGATGTCCTCGGGCAGAGTCGGCCGGAAGACGTCCTGGCCTGGCTGATGGGTGCTCATGGTCGTGACCCTCCCGGGCTCCGGGCCGCCGGCTCCATCATGGCGGGCCGGGCGGCGCTGATGGTGGTGCCGGCCCGGCCGGCCAGGATGCCGGCGGCATCGGCCAGCGCGCCGATCGCGGCGGGCCGCCCGGACGCCGTGACGAAGCGGATGCACGCTTGCACCTTGGGGCCCATCGACCCGGCCGGGAACGTCATGGCGGACAGCGCGACGGTATCGATGGCCTGGATCGGCCGCGCGTCCGGTGTGCCGTAACCGCTGATGATGGCCGGCACGTCGGTCAGCACGAGCAGGCGGTCGGCGTTGAGCGTGATCGCCAGCTCGGCCGCGGTCAGGTCCTTGTCGACCACGGCCTCCACGCCGGTCAGCTCACCGGCGTCCGACCGGACCACCGGCACGCCGCCGCCTCCGCCGCAGATCACGAGCACGCCGGCGTCCGCCAGGGAGCGTACGGTCTGGATCTCGACCAGCGCCTGGGGACTGGGCGAGGCCACCACGCGCCGCCAGCCGGGCCCGTCGGCCGCGATGGTCCACCCCAGCCGCGCGGCCAGCGCCTGGGCTTCGCCGTGGTCGTAGCTGGCCCCGATGAACTTGGTCGGGTGGCCGAACGCGGGGTCGGAGGGGTCGACGACCGTCTGGCTCATGACGCATACCGCCCGCTGGGCCACGCCCGCGTTACCGAGCTCCTGGACGAGCCAGTACCCGATCATGCCCTGGGTCTGGGCCACCAGCACGTCGAGCGGATAGGGCCTGCTGAGGCTGGTATCCGCCTGGCTCTCCAGCGCCAGCACCCCCACCTGCGGCCCGTTGCCGTGGCACAGCACGAGCTGATGATCGGCGGCCAGCGGGGCCAGGGCCGCGGCGGCCTGCCGGACGTGCCGCCGCTGGATCACAGCGTCCGGCCGCTCGCCCCGTTCGAGCAGGGCGTTCCCGCCCAGGGCTACTACGACGCGCATGGCTCAGCCCCGGCTCTCATGACCGCGGGCCAAGCGTGGCGATCATCAGGGCCTTGATCGTGTGCATCCGGTTCTCGGCCTGGTCGAATACCACGGAGGCGGGGGATTCGAAGACCTCGCCGGTGACTTCGAGGGCGTCCAGTCCGCGTTTGGCGTAGATCTGCTGGCCGATCTCGGTGTCGCGGTTGTGCAGGGCGGGCAGGCAGTGCAGGAACTTGACCGCCGGGTTGCCGGTGGCCTTCAGCACCGCGGCGTTCACCTGGTACGGGAGAAGCTGGTCGATCCGGGCATCCCACTGATCCGCGGGTTCGCCCAGGGACAGCCATACGTCGGTGTAGACGAAGTCCGCCCCGGCCACGCCGGTGTTGACGTCCTCGGTTACCAGGAGCCTGGCGCCTGACCCGGCGGCCAGGTCCGCGGCGATCCGGCGGATCTCCGCCGCGGGCTGCAGCGCCGCCGGGGCGCAGATACGGGCGTCCATGCCGAGCGTGGCCCCGGTCACCAGCAGCGAGTTCGCCGTGTTGTTCCGCCCGTCGCCCAGGTAGCAGAAGGACACCTCGGCCAGCGGCTTGCCGCAGTGGTCGGTCATGGTCAAGATGTCGGCCAGCATCTGGGTCGGGTGCCAGGTGTCGGTGAGCCCGTTCCAGACCGGCACCCCGGCGAACTCGCCGAGGGTGTCCATGGACTCCTGGGTGAACCCGCGGTATTCGATGCCGTCGAACATCCGGCCCAGCACGCGGGCGGTGTCCTTCACCGACTCCTTGTGGCCCAGCTGGGATTCTCCCGGCCCGAGGTAGGTGACGTGCCCGCCCTCGTCGTGGGCGGCGACCTCGAACGCGGACCGGGTCCGGGTGGAGGTCTTCTCGAAGATCAGCGCGATGTTACGGCCGGCCAGCCGTCGGCCGGTCACCCCCCGGCGCTTGTCCGCCCGCAGTTGCCTGGCCAGGCCGACGAGGAACAGGAACTCTTCTTGGCTGAGGTCGGTTTCCTTCAGCAGGCTGCGCCCGTACAGGTCCATCAGATGCTCCTCGCGTTGCTAGGCCGGATCGCGCTGGATCGGGCAGGTCATGCAGCGGGGACCGCCGCGGCCGAGTTCGCTGCCTGGCACCTCGATCACCTCGATGCCGTGCTTGCGCAGCA
>CAWGJL010000008.1:0-108907 GCA_963822765.1 uncultured Actinomycetes bacterium
AAATTGCAGGTCAGGCTTCCCGTTTGAGTTTTTCGGCTCGACGTGGGGAGCCAATCTGGGAGCCAGGTTGTAAATCCCGGGTATGGCGGAAGCTAAGCGTCGCGGCTACCGCGAAGACGGGATCTACTTCGAGCACCGGTCCGACTGCAGGGATCGTGCCCAGCATCGGACCTGTACCGGGCGTTGGCGTGGGGTTGTCTCACTCGGATTTGACGCGGGTGGGAAGCGGATCCGCCGGAAGGTGAGCGGCCAGACCCGGACCGAGGTCAAGGACAAGCTCAAGGCTCTGCACTCCGAGCTGGATGCGGGCGTGCGGAGCGCGGCGGGCTACACGGTCGAGAAGGCCGTGGCTGACTGGCTTGACGAAGGCCGGCCGGGGCGAACAGCCAAGACGGTCGACGCGAACCGGGACTCGCTGCGGCCACTGATGGCGGTCATCGGGACGATCCCGCTGAAGGACCTGACCGTCCAGGACGTACGGACGGCGTTGAAGAAGATGGCGAGCACGCACGCGACCCGGACGCTGCAGAAGGCGCACAACTGCCTGACGCGGGCGCTGAGACACGCTGAGGGGCAAGATCTCGTTCGGCGGAACGTGTCGGCTCTGGTGGACAGTCCGCGCGGGCTTGAGGGGCGTCGGTCGCAGTCGCTCACGCTAGCGGAGGCTGGAGCGCTGCTGGAAGCGGCGGAATCGTCGCGGCTGCACGCATTCATCGTGCTGTGCTTGCTTACTGGCGTACGGTCGGAAGAGGCGCGAGCGCTGACGTGGGAGCACGTGGACCTGGAGGCCGGGACGATCTCGGTGTGGCGGTCGGTGCGGGCGCACGGCGATACCAAGACGAACCGGTCGCGGCGGACGCTGAAGCTGCCGGAGATCGCCGTGGAGGCGCTGCGAGGTCAGAGGCTGCGGCAGACTACCGAGCGGGCGGAGGCCGGGGAGTTGTGGCAGGAACATGGACTGGTGCTCACGACGTCGGTGGGGACGGCGTACGAGTCGCATAACTTGAGGCGAGACTTCCGCCGGGTGACCGCGGCGGCCGGGCTGGGTGCCAGGTGGGTGCCGAAGGAGTTGCGGACGTCGTTCGTGAGCATGATGAGTTACCAGGGTGTGCCAGTCGAGGAGATCGCCCGGCTGGCTGGGCATGCCAGCTCGCGGACCACCGAGGTCATCTACCGGAGGGAGCTGCGGCCTGTGATCACAACAGGTGCTGAGGTCATGGACCAGATCTTTCGACCCAAGCAACCCAGTGTACCTATTGCAGGCGCGGCCCGATGGCGGAGCGTAAGCAGGTAGGCGGCTGACGCCCGGATCTGCCGATGAGAGTGGTTTGATATTCGTTCCGGTTGACATGTCGCCTTCGTATCGAAGCTTACAATGCCGCCTTTAGACGGTCAAGCACGGGAATGGTACGGTCACCGCTAACAAGGCGTGGCTCGGCAATTTTAAATGGTGAATCCTCGCGAATGATCTCTTAGCACTGAGATATATCGGGCATCTGCCGACAAGAAAAGGTCGCAGTCCAGGAGGTAGGAGCTATTTGTCGCAGCGGATGCCGGAAGTAATCTTGAAATCCATCTGGATCGAATTTACGGCCCAGGAACGGTTTCTCGGAACGGCCTCGCGGTAACATCGTATATCCAAAACTCAGTAAAATCTACATGACAGACCACAACCGCGAAGGGTCGACGTACGCACCAATCCAGTCCGCAAAGGTAGGGTCCTCTTTACGTGAACAGTGCTCGGCCACCGACCACTACTAGCTGATACCAATAGAGGTAGCCGCACGCGACCCTCCGGCCTCCACAGGTTCCCGGACCAGCCCGGAAGGTAATTCTGTGCAGGAAGATCCGCGCTGAGTGATGCTTAAATATCGGTGAGGGGGCCCGCTTGAAAATCTGCTCGAATTAGCCTAGCTCTCGGCTCGTTGAATGCGCTGACTCCTAATAATCGCATCAGACTCAGCCGTCTGCCGCCTGCTGTGTTCATAGTACGGCTGCGAGTTCTCCAGTGCAGATCTCCAAGATTTTCTTGGTCCAGAAGTTATTAAGAGACCATACGCGTGTCGTATCTGGCATATTACGCATCCAGTGAGGCCGCTTGCGACGAATTCGGCCACAACCTCGTTGGATTCAGACATAGCCTCGGTAGGAAGACGTATGCGCGGTCCCGTTCCAAGTGCCTATATGACCGGTCCCTTGCCTCAATTACTGGCAGGCGATGACCTCGATGAGGGTGCTTGGCGGTACGATCACTTGGAGCGAATATGACTTGACTAGCGCATCAAATTGTCTTGCCACCATCTCGTCTCCAATTGAAGACCAGAGATTTGTGTCCAGGATAATTCGTGTCATTAAAGCCGTCGCTCACCAGTTTCCGAAGGTACCCATCTAGTCTAGCTTGCGAGCGGGATACCAACGAACGCGTATCAGAAGCAGGATGTTCGTACATCGATGTACATGTCCCTGCTCGCGCCCAGCGACTGAGGTTGAACTTCACGGTCCTTCAATACGGCAGAAGCCCGTACCAGCAACAGCGACGAACTCTGGTTGTCTAGTTGCTGGTCTACGCTTACGCTGGAGGCGCGGTTCCAGCGTCGCCAGGCAGTAACCGGCCGTTCGGCCTTGCTCTCGCGGCCATCCTCAACATGTTCGGTCGAGGGCTTTGAAGTAACGAGCGCCGGCATTCGCGTCCTGACCTAAGGGCACGGTCGCCCCGCGTGTTGGGCTGTACCTCGAAGCAAGGCCGTTGGATGCTTAACCCGCTGAAGTGAAGTGACTTGCGGTTGTATGTTGCTGGATACTGTCAGGATGGAGTTCGATCCAATCGTGATCGAGCACTCGGTGCCCGGCGGGTCAGGGAAATCACCCAAGTCGTTGAGGGTCTTCAGCATTTGGTGCTTCAGTGCCGTTCACCAGCCCAGTTGTCACCCATATTCCAGTAGCCCTCAGAGCGAAGACAGATGAACAAGCAAACGAGGAGTTGGCGGACCGACTGGAACGGCACGATCCGGAATTGCGTTGGGTATTCGGATATTCCGCGCCCACAGGATGGGATCCGCATTGGAAAGGCACGTCAATTCATTTCCACGCCATACGTCATAGGTTCCGATGAATGGCTTACAGAATTTTTGTTCTCGGACCTTCATGTGCGGTTGAGTGGATGGTGGCTCATGCAACTCTGGCGGGCTGCCGACCTGACTTTTGGAGCGCAAGAAGCACTTAATAGATGGAGCCTTCTGTCTGCCGCAGGATGTTCTCGCTATCTCCTCAATGGGTTCCTGCTTCTATCACGAAGCGCGAGACATGATGGCTGAATGGGATGCATTCAAGCGCGCGCAGGTAAGGAGTCTGCAATCAGTAGAGGAATTCTCTCTAGCGTTCAGTCAACGGCTCGCTAGGTTGCAGTTCTCATCTCACACTAGCCACAGTAAGGATAAATCGCCTGAGCCTTCGAGCGGTGACATAAATGCGTATATAGAGAAGCTTTCAAATGTGGATCGCGAACACGATGTTATAGGTATCTATGAACAGCTCCGCGATGCCACCCAGGCTGATTTTGGGCCGAATGCCACTTATGTAAACTCTTCGAAAAAGCATAGCTCGGGTACACATATAGTACAAGAGATCGCCCACAACCCTCTTCCTTATCTTGCCGAATCAGGTTTCGTAATTATTCCGCCGCTGGCATTGCGGTGGTCGATGCAGTAATTATTGCAGGTAAGTGCTGCTGGATCGCTAGCACAGATTCGCTGGCTCACCTATGATGTCGGAATGACGAGCGAGGTTGCATTCCACATGCACCTCGGTTACTACGGTCAGATGGAAAAACCAGCCAGAAATGACCGGTGTCCGTGCGGATCGGGGAAGAAGTTTAAGGCCTGCTACCACAGATGGGGACTTGAGGCGAAGAGCCCAGAGGAGCACGGAGGAGACCGGGCCTTGAAACTTGCTCTAGTCTCTTGCGGGAAATGTCGTCAGCAGAGGATCGGAGGTCATCCCTCTTCTAACGGAGAAACACTGCATAATCACTCGCAAGGAGCCTGTTAGATAGCTCATATGGCCCTGTTCAGGCCCGCACTCTCATGCCGCGGACAGGGTTTGTCCGCGGTTCCAGGACTGAGCCTTTGCCGACGCGTGTCGTCCGGGCGCACCCGCTCCCCGCGAGGCGCTAATCATCGTGCGATCTGGCACGGGATCTCGTGGGTGCCTGTCGTGGCGGGGTGAGGGCGGCTTGGCAGCGATTATCCGGTCAACAGGAAGATTGCGCATGAAGCTTCGCGCTCTCGTCGACAGCAGCGGCAGCATTTTCCTCCTGGCCGAGCAGTCTCATAGGTTGCGCGAGGTTTCCGAGTGACCGGGCAAGGTCAGGGCGGTAGCGATCCGGGCTAGCGGCGGCCAGCCCCCGATATATCGTGACTGCTTCCTCTCCCACCGCCAGCGCCTCAGCGGGGCGGCCTAGCTCGACGAGGGTGACGCCGAGTTGATCCAGTGACCGGGCAAGGTCAGAGCGGTAACGGTCCGGGCTGGCGGCGGCCAGCTCCCGGTACCTCGTGACGGCTTCGTGCTCGGCGGCGAGCGCGCCGCCTGGGCGATCCAGCTCGGACAAAACGACACCGAGCCTGACCAGTGCGGAGGCCAGGCCGGGCTGGTAGCGGTCGGGGTCAGCGGCGGCTAGCTCCCGGCTGATTCCGAGCGCTTCCTCGATAGCCTGCAGCGCCACGAAGGGATGGTCCAGTTCAGACTGTATGGCAGCGATGCTGTACAACATGGAGGCGAGGTCGGGCCGGTAGCGGCCGGGGCTGGCGGCGGCGAGCTCGCGACAGATGGCGGCGGCGTCCTCGGTTGCCTGCAGCGCCTCGGCCGGGCGGTCCAGCTTGAAGAGGACAGCGCCCAGGTTAGCCAGTGACCTGGCCAGGCCGGGCTGGTGGCGGTCCGGTTCAGCGGCGGCCAGCTCCCGGTAGACCGTCACAGCTTCTTGCCCGGCGACGAGCGCCTCGGCGGGGCGGTCGAGTTCGAGCAGGATGGTACCGACGGTGTCCAGCGTGGTGGCAAGGTCAGGACCCCAGCGGCCGGGGCCCGCGGCGGCCAGCTCCCGGTGGATTACGAGGGCTTCCTCGGTAAACGGCAGCGCCTCGGCGGAGCGGCCCATCTCGGAGAGCTGGCTACTGAGATTGTCCAGCGTGGTGGCGAGGTCGGGCCGCCAGCGGTCAGGGCTGGCGGCAGCTAGTTCCCGCCGGATGACGAGGGCTTCCTCGGTAAACGGCAGCGCCTCGGCGGAGCGGCCCAGCTCAGAGAGACTGACGCCGAGATTGCCCAGCGACTGGGCAAGGTAGGGCCGATAACGGTCTGGGTCCGCTGCGGCCAGCCCTCGGTGGATTGCGGCAGCTTGTTCGGTGACTCGCAGCGCCTCAGCGTAGCGCCCTAGCGCGGAGAACCGGATGCCGAGCGCATCCAGTGAGATGGCCAGGTCGGCACGGTAGCGGTCTGGGTCGGCCGCGGCAAGCTCCCGGTAGATGGCGGCAGCTTCCTCGGTGGCCTGCAGTGCCTGCGCGGAACGGCCCATCGCGAAGAGCCGCTGGCCAAAGTTCGCGAGCGCGAAGGCGAGGTCGGGACGGTAGCGGTCTGGGTCGTCTGCGGCCAGCTCGCGCCGGATCGCCACTGCCTCGCCATCGGCGGCCAGTGCCTCGCGGAGGCGGCCCAGCTCGGCGAGCGCCACACCCAGGTTGACCAGCGTGTTGGTGAGATCGGCCCGGTACCGGTCTGGGTCGGCTGCGGCCAGTTCCCGGCGAATTGTGATGGCCTCCTCGATAACCGGCAGCGCCTCGGTGTAACGGCCAAGTTCGGAGAGGCGGTTTCCGAGACTCGAGAGCCAATATGCCCGAACGCCCGGGTCTGTGCCCCTGGGCAAGTTGCTCGTAATGCGCTGACCGAGGCTGACCGCCGCCGGAGCAAGGACAACGGTCGGGTAGGGAATCGCGTTGAGGATGGCAGTCAGTATCTCCGCGGGGGCTTCCATGTCGGCCAGGAAACCGGCGACGTTGGGCAGGATGTGGCCGAGCAGGTTCTCAGCTTCGAGGTAGTCGGACGAGGCACGGGCCAGCAGGGCCACCGCCCTGATTCCCTGTCTGGCGTCCAGATTAGTCAGGCACGCCTGGGCGAGTTGGGGCGAGGCGCTTAGCTCTCGCAAGGTGTGCAGCTCAGCGAGCCGGTCGGGCTGCATCGACCCGATCCAGTCAGCGCCGCCAGGATCAGGCGGGTAGAGCAGCCGCAGCCACTCCGCGATCGTGGCCGACACTGACATTCCCGGTACCCGGACGGGCAGGACACGGGCCTCCTCCTGGCTGGCCGCACCGAGCAGGCACCCGGCGGCGACAATCTGCCGCAGCGCCTGCGCGGTTGTCCCGTCTCGTCCACCGGATAGCCCGTAGGCCCGGGCGCTGTCATACCAGAAGTGCTGCTCATGACGGAGCAGCTCAGCGAGAACTGTGCGGATGTCGACCCGGACAGTTCCGTCATGGGCCTCGGCCAGGACGGCTACTAGCGCAGCCGCGTGCAGGTCCAGCACACGCCGCTGGCCGACACCGACGTCGCCATAGATCTCCACCGTCCTTTCCGGTAGGCCAAGCTCCTGGGCGAACGACCTGACCGCAAGGGCAATCACGTCTGCATCTGACAAATCGGCAGCAATGACGGCCGAAAGCCACAGATGCGCCGAGCTGGCGGCCTGGACCAGATCCCAGGCCGCCGGTTCTCCGGCGCCGAGCTGATCCCACCAGTCCCCGGCAGCGCGGGCCAGCAACAGCACCCGCACTCCTGCACCTTGATCGCCGGCCAGCGCGGTCAGCATCTGCCTGAGCCCGACGCGGGTTTCGGCATAATCAACGACCAGCAACGCCCGCGCCCGGGTCACCGCCCGCAAGGCGGCGATCGCCACGGACTCCTGCCCGTCGGCGATCCGCTCGCACGCCCAGCCCCGCTTCTTCATGCGCTCGCTAAGCTCCACCGCCAGCCGGGTCTTCCCGACTCCCCCCGGTCCAGTCACCAGCCGCAGCCGGTCAGTATCGTCGCCCTCGCACCAGGCTGTCAGCGCTTCAAGTTCGTCAGCGCGGCCAACAAAGCCGACCAGTTCACGCCGGGGATCGAGCAGCCGCGCCCAGCTCAGCGGCGGGGATTTCTCGAAGGTGTCACGCAAGCCCTCACGCGCGGCATCGCGCCTGCGGATCGCGTCGTAGACCGACGGCGCGAACGAGCCTGTCGCGGCCCCGATCACGGCACCCACGACAGCCCACGGGCCGCCGACCAGGACATAGGCGAACGCGGCACCCGCTGCGGCGAAGCCGACACCGCCTGCAAGTGCGCGCCAACGAGATTGCCCGCTCACATGCCCAATCCCCACCACGCCACCCTGCAACGCACACTCTTCAGGCGGAAACGGTTCGCCGTGGGATCCATGCAGATCCAAGACCAGAAGTCTCGTCGGACTACCATCCCCGAGCAGATCCTCGTCGTAGCGGCACCGTGATAATACGACACCGCTGACCCAGCGTCGGGATGACGCACAGACTTCGGCAAGGTGATCAGCCCTACGCTGGCTGGGAAAGCTCACAGGCTTGTCAAAGACTGATCCGCGACTCATGCCGATGAGCGGACGGGGAAATGTTCGGCAACTGCAACTGGTTCACTCCGGCATGCCAAGTGAGCGCTTCGGCCGATGCCCAATATGCGGGCGCGTCGTGAGGCACAGCTGGGCGTCATTCCGGGCGGCCCTGTCGTACGGTTGGCCAAATTGAAGCGCCAGCTCTTTTAAATCCATCCGATATAGGCTGCGCTGCTGGCATAATCCTCCACGCGCCTGCCCCGGGCCGCGAATTAATTCTCGGGTCGCTATCCCGCGACGAGGCGTCTCTGGCCGCTCCGCCACTGACGTTACTGCTCCGGATTAGGAAAACCGGCGTTGTAGTCCGCTTGTATCTTCCTGAAGGGCATTCCATGATCTCAGCGCGGCCTCTTTCTCCGCGTTCTCGTCCATTAGTAGATCCTGCACCCTCATGGCGAGGGCCAAGAAGGACGGCTTCGTGTCAGGCTGTTCGTAAGCGATCTGCTGTAGTAGTAGATCGCGAACAATAGGCCATTGCTCTGAGTGTAGTCGCCGCCATTCTGGCTGCGTCCACCATCCCAATCCCGCCCCAGAAAATCGCTGGATCTGCTCGATAGCGTCCATAGACAACGCGAGAATCTTAGCGACAGCAATGGCTGCCCTTTGGAGTCGACGCTCCCGCTCGTCATGACGTCGCTGAAGAATACTTATAAACTGTCCGATGACCACTCCCAATAGCGCCGCCGCAGCCGCGATTATGGGCGGCGCCAGGGATGTCGAACTGCTGGAAGCAACCGCTAGTGTAACCAACCGTTACTCGCTATCAGCGATTGCCTGCGGGCGCCGTCCGGTCTCCAGGAGTTCCAGAAGGCCTACCTCACCGGAAAGGCCGAGTATCTTATTTCGCAGCTGCCAAAGGTCGGCAAGAGCGCTGCGGAAATCGCCAAGCGCGCTTTTTGCTGATGTCCTGATGCCATCAAGATCACTTGTCTTCGCAGTCCGTAGCGACTCGCTGATATCCCAAACACGAGACCTCACCAACATCATGATGTGACCCTCGTATTCGTCCAATAGGGCGAAGACTTGAGCCCATTCTGACTCGGTACCCAAATTCCCTAGTTTAGGACGGATAAACGCCGAATAATGATCTGAGAGATGATGAAGACGGCTGCAAATTTCTTCTACATCTCGGTACCGGCTCCGCTCGAGGACCGAGTTGAGGGACTCTAGGAGTTGAGTTCTTCGCGGCTCAAGCAGATCTTCAGGGCGGGCATGCGAGAGTTTAATGAGTTGTGTATAAATCGTCGTGAAGGCTTGCTCGACAACAAGAACGACGCTACCAATGAACTCTAGGATCGGAACGAGGTCCTGATCATCAATTCGCTGGTCAGCAACTGCTGTCTTCGTCATATCGCGGATTTGGCTTGCAAGCTGCCGCTCGGACATCGCCACCTCCTTAGAACCAGGTACCATGAGGATAGTCGGCGGACGTCGTGCGGTCGAGACATCACGAGCGCAGGTGCCGTAGGCGCCGAGCCAGCATAGCGCCCTTCAGTTGAGAACTGTTTCGCACGTTATTGCGTAAGCGATGCCGATCTTCTCGAGTCGTGCACGGACCAGTGCTCTGTGCTGTCCTCTTCTGCCGCGAGTCGCGGGCGTGCGAGATGCACCATCTGTGGCGGGGGGCGGCTACCAGGGTGTTGTGCGGGTCAGTGCGGGCCGCCGCGTGGGATCCTTCGCTCAGCAGCGTTTCCAGTAAGGGATCTGAACGATATGCGCCGACCTGGCGGGCCGGACGATCATGGCCGGGCTGCGAGATCCGTCATCGCTCGCATCGACCGGGCCTTCACTGACCTGCCGGAGGTCAGGCCGGGCGCCGGACCTTACCTGCGCCGTCTGGCTGAGTGCGGATGGTCCGAAGCCATGCCGTCCCAGGAGTCACTGCGGCGCGTCGTTGTCGACGTCGCCGCGGAACTGTACCGGGATCAAGCTGATCCACCTGTCGAGTTGCTGGAGTTCTCTGACGGTGCCTTCGATGTGCTGTTCGACGCCGCTCATGAACTGACCGTCCTGATGCACGGGCTGTCGCGGCCGGTGCCCCCGAACAGCAGAGACCAGGAGGGTTATTCAGGAGGCAGGGACGTTATGTGAAGGTTATCCTGTCCGGCGGTGTGGTGCCATAAAAAGATGGCCCGTTCGCGAAAGGATTGAGTTCCCACACTTAATCCTAGAACAGGCCATCACGTGCATCATACCACTGGGTTCGACCGCGAAGAAATCATCGATCTCTGCATCCGGATCAATTCCGTGCAGCCCCGTGGCAGAATCACCGAATTGGCCGCCATGCCTCGGTCTTTTCAAATCGGTGATGGCCACGCTGACCTACATGCGGCATAATCGCACACAGGCGGAAATCGGTGAGTCGCTCGGCGTATCCCAGCCGACTATCAGCCGCGCCATATCTGTCATAACGCCGCTCATTCCGGAAGCGACGCGAGAATTTGTGCCGGCCGCTGACGACCTTGACCCGGGTTCCCAGTACATCCTGGACGGCACACTGCTCCCATGCTGGTCATGGGACGGGCACAACGAACTGTACTCAGGAAAACACAAGACCACCGGGATGAACGTCCAGGTCGTCTGCACCATTTACGGAAAGCTTGCCTGGATTTCCGACCCGGTCAACGGGAGCCGCCACGATAACTACTGCCGGGAAGAATCCGGTCTACTGCTGACGATGAACCCGAAGAACTGGATCGGCGACAAAGGGTACATCGGGAACAACATGATCACTCCCTTCAGGAAGCCCGCGGGCGGCGAGCTGCTCGACTGGCAGAAGGGATACAACTCCGAGGTTAACAAGATACGCTGGATGATTGAGCAAGTGATCTCGCACTTCAAAAACTGGACCATCATGCACACCGACTACCGGCGTCCGCTTAAAACATTTGAGATGACTATCTCAGCGGTCGTCGGCCTGCACTTCTACCGGACGGCCTGAATAACCCTCATCATGTGCGCCTTTTCCTCAACGCTCACCACAACAGTCGCTAGCTAATGCAGCTTGAGGTGATTTGACATCTCCCCCCGCAGGGCGACGCCGAAGGGCCACTACCCCTTCATCATCTGCACAGCACCGCATCAGAGAAATCTCCTACATCGACCCTCCTCTGCGTTCGTGGCACACTTGAATAACGCTCATATATCCACTTTTGCGTATCCGGAGGGAGCCGAATCGGCCCAACCGAGGTGGTGGCAGCGAGGTCAGACCGCACTTGCCGACACTCGCTCATGCCGCCGGGAGTGCGTCCGGCAAGCGTGGGACCCCCTATAGGATCTGGGATGCGAGCCGGGAAGGCGGGGGTTGCCATGCTGGAGTCAAGCCATATCGTCGCGTTCGCCGCAGCGGCCGACCTGCACCGGGCGCGAGCGTTCTATGAACAGGTACTGGGCCTGCCCGTCGCTGAGCATAACGACTTCGCGTGCGTGCTCGACGCGAACGGCACCATGCTCCGCATCACTGCGGTCCCCGAAGTGTGCCGGGTTGGCTACACCGTCCTGGGGTGGCGGGTCACCGATATCGCGGCCGCCGTCCGGGGCTTGGCCGCCAGGGGTGCGGCCTTCCTACGCTATGACGGGATGGACCAGGACGGCGACGGTGTCTGGACCGCTCCGGGCGGCGACAAGGTGGCCTGGTTCGCCGACCCTGACGGCAATATCTTGTCGCTCACCCAGTTCCTGTAAAAGCACAACAGCCGCACTCTCATGCCGCGAGTCTGGTCTTCAGGCGGGTGGCTGATCGGCAGGTATGGTCGACGGGTGTTCGACCTTGACCGGGGCTGGTCTACTGAGCGACTTGACCTTGAGCCACTTGCCGTGGCCCACGCCGCCGAACTCGCGCCGCTACTTGGTGATCCCTCCTTGCATGAGTTCACCGGCGGAGTGCCGTTGGCCGCGGCGGCCTTGGCTGCCCGCTACGCGCGCCTGGCAACCCGCCGCTCACCCGGAGGTGACCAGATGTGGGGTAACTGGGCGGTGCGCGTGCGCGCTACCGGCACAGTGGCAGGGACAGTGCAGGCGACGCTGCCCGCGGGCGGTCCCGCCGCAGGCCCGGCCGAGGTCGCCTGGGTGATGGCCCGGCCCGCGCAGGGCCGCGGCTATGCAACCGAAGCCGCGCGCAGCCTCGTGGCCCTCCTGCGAGAGGCCGGATGGACCGTCGTCGCTCATATCCATCCCGGTCACCTGGCCTCCCAGCGGGTGGCCCGCAGCGCCGGGCTGTCACCCACCGCCAATGTCCGTGACGGCGAGATACGCTGGGCCAGCCCGCCGATTGCGGCACCATAGCCCAAGGCCCTGCGCCCGTATCTGCGTGCGCGGAGCGTCCGTCACGCCGCAGAGGCGTGCCAGCTAGCGGGACGCCGGTGCCGATAGGTGCGTGCTGACTGGATTGCGGGCGAGGATGTCGAAGGTGTGCCAGTGTTTCGGGCCGCTGAAGGCGTGCCCGTCTCGTTCGGTTTCCTCCAGACGGAGGATGTCCAAGCCGTCGAGCAGCGTCTCGGCCTGGTGCCGGGCGTGGAAGGTCATGTCCGGATCATCGGCCCACGTGTCACGGGTACCGAACAGCTGGCCGGCGAAGATCCCGCCGGGGGCAAGTGCCCGGCGGACCTGCGCCCACAGGGCCGGGAACTCCCGCGGAGGACAGAACGGCAGGCTGAATCCGGCATGGATCAGGTGCGCGCACGGCAGGTCCGCCTCGGTGAACGACGCGTGCAGAACGCGGATCCGTCCGGCAGCGGCGGGCGGGATGCGTGCCCGGAGCAACGCGAGCCCGGCTGGCTCAGCATCGACCGCCAGGACCAGCCAGCCGCGAGCCTGCAACTCCAGCGCATCGGTGCCCTCGCCACAGCCCAGGTCGATGGCCATGCGGTCCCGGCCGGCGCCGAGCTCCTGGTACGCGGCCAGCAGCAGCGGCCGCGGCTCACGGCCGACTGACCATGCGTAGTATCCAGCCCAGTCCTCGCCGCCATCATCGGCCACTCCGTCATCATGCCCGCCCATGCGGCACGACATAACGGCTTTGTCGTGCCCGACCCGGCGGCCGCCAAGCCTGAGCTCGTGGCCGCTCGGCACCAGAGCAGGCGGCCATCACCGCCAGGTCCTCAAAGACGTCCGACCTTGCCGAAATGAGTACTTTATCCGCGTGTATGTCTGTGTACGGAGTGGAATACTCACTCACACGCTGTCGGCCTTGTCGGTGATCGCCGTAGGGCCTTTTGCATCGTTCTAAGCCAGATGACACATCATCCAGTCGGTCGCACAAGTCGCTACAGCAGAACGGCCCGGAGGGAGGGAGGGAGGGAGGGAGGGAGGAAGGGAGGGAGGATACGCCAGCAAAAAGCCTGTATGCGCATTCTGCGCCGGGACCGACTCGGCGGTACTAAGGTTTGTCGCAACCGAACATGATGTCCTGTCCAGATCATCCCTGTATGCGGCGAATCGCCGGGATCGGGGATAATTCACATAGGCGAGGGGTGACTTGATAGGCTACACCCGTATTGAGACCCAGGATTGCTCTGGTATCGCTGGACAGCAAATTCCTCGTCGGGAGTCCCGTACCTGTGCCTTTCTGCGGCAGTTGCGGTTGGGGTCCCGTATCAGAGGATGACCTCAGGCTACAAAGAGCCTTAAGATGAGAACTTGGAGGGCACATGAAGCCTGCACACACGCCGAAGGCCATCCTTGAACGATTCGATAGACGATTTCGGCGACGGGGAACAGCAGCGTTGATCGCGACTGCGGTAATCGCGCTTGCTTCATCGGTAGTGCCAGCTGCGTCCGCAGAGCAGCCTCGTACCGCGACCATCAACAATAGAGAGCTCGCGTCATCGAGACCGCCGTTGACCGATCACGGGAGAGTCTACCAGACTAATCCGAAGATCTACCTTGTCTTTTGGCACTGGACGTCTGATGCCCACTCAGAAAAGCCTGAATTGATCGGTTTCCTGAAATCAGTGGGACGGACGTCATGGCTGGCCACTATTGACCAGTATGTCGGGCAAGTGCATCCAATAGTCATGGGTATCTGGTCCGACAATGCGTCCATCCCATCGCATCCTACATCTACCGATATGGTCAGCGAATCCGCTCGTGCAGCTCGGCATTTCGGCCTCGTTCCCGACGGCGGGGTACATATCAATGCCCAGATCGTGATAGCGCTCCCACAGCACCACAGTGCGAATTATTCCATCCCCTTTGTTGACGCCGGGAATTACTGTGGCTGGCACGACTACTTCGCAGATTATCCAGGTTATACTTTCTGGGGCCTACCATACACATGGTTGAACTACTTCACAGACAAGTCCTGTCCAGGGATCGCTTCGACCGCCGGCCATGAACTTGCTGAGAGCATCACCAATCCCGCGATCTGGGGCGGGTGGTACGGAAGCTCCCCCGCCGATGAGATCGGCGACAGGTGCAACGACCAATATGGGACGCTTAAGGTGAACCATATGACCTTCAGGGTCCAGAAGCTCTGGAGCAACGCAAAAAAGGGCTGTGTCATGCACCCTTAGCCTCGATCCACCGCGTAAATAGGTATTCGGCTGGGCGCGCCGACGCGAAAGGTGCCCTCTGAGCTGGGACAATGGGAGTTAATGAAGCTGCCATGATCCCGATCGAGAGGACACCTCGCAAGTGCGATTGTCGCATGATCCGGCCAAGACACACGCATCGTTTGATGACCCGAATCTCGTGTCGCGGGCCGGCCTGGTCCCGGTCGTGGCCCTGGCACAGCGGTGCGGCCTGGCGGACCTGGCCGGCGAGCACATCACGATCGCCAGCCCGGCCGGGCTGAACCCGGCCCTGAAGATCCCCTGCCTGGTCGCGGGCATGGCCGCCGGGGCGGACAGCATCGATGACATGGATGTCCTGCGGCACGGCGCCATGACAGAGTTGTTCGGCGGGATCCGAGCGCCGTCCACACTGGGGTCGTTCCTGCGGTCGTTCACCTGGGGCAACGTGCGCCAGCTGGACGCCGTGGCCCGCCGGGTGCTGACGCGAGCTGCCAGCCGGGCTCCGCTGCTGCCCGGCGCTGATGTGCTGGCGTTCGTGGACATGGACTCGATGCAGAAACGGGTATACGGGCACGCCAAGGACGGCGCAGGGTTCGGGCACACGAAGATCCGGGGCAAGAGCCTGACGGTCCGCGGCCTGAACGCGCTGGCAGCGGTCCTCTCCACGCCGCTGGCCGCGCCGGTGATCGCGGCCACCCGGCTGCGCGGCGGCACCGCGAACTCCGCCCGCGGCGCCGCGTCGCTGGCCGCCGAGGCGATCAGCGCGGCCCGCCAGGCCAGGTGCACCGGCCAGATCGTGTTCCGGGTCGACTCGGCGTACTACTCCGCCGCGGTGCTTCGGCACGATCCGCGCCGCCGGGGCCTGCTTCTCGGCCACCGTGCGGATGGACCCCAAGATCCGCGCCGCGATCGCCGCCGTCCCCGGCGGCGCCTGGACGCCCGTCACCTACCCGCGGGCCGTCTGGGATGAGGACCAGCAGCGGCTGATCTCCGACGCCGAGGTCGCCGAGGTGCCCTACACGGCGTTCGCGGCCAGGAAAGGCAAGGCGATCACCGCCCGGCTGATCGTCCGCCGGGTCCGCGACCTTAACCGCAAGGCCGGCCAGGGCCAGGACGAGCTGTTCGCGAGCTGGCGTTACCACGCCCTGTTCACCGACTCGCCCTTCGAGATGATCCAGGCCGAGGCACACCACCGCGACCACGCCATCGTCGAGCAGGTGTTCGCGGACCTGACCAGCGGCCCCCTGGCACACCTGCCATCGGGGCATTTCCCGGCGAACGCCGCGTGGCTGGCCCTGGCCGCCATCTGCCATAACCTGACCCGCGCCGCCGGCTGCCTGGCTGGCGCCTTCTTCGCCAAAGCCCGCGGCGCGACCATCCGCAGCCAGCTGATCGCCGTCGCCGCCCGCATCGCACGCCACGGCCGCGGCCACATCACCATGCACCTGCCCGAAGGCTGGCACCGCGAGACCGCATGGATGAACCTGTTCCAGGCCGCCTGCGGCCTGCCCGCCGCGGCCTGACCAGCCCAGAACCCGGTCACCGCACCCGCACGCCGCCCAGGCCGCCAGTCCCGGTCCCTCAGCCGAATACCCCGGACAAGCCGCAGAACAGGCCAGCGGCAGGAAACCCACGCCCGGAAAACCAGCAAGACCATTCATCGGCCGGCCGGAACAGCAAGACAGGTATCAGAATTTCGGCGGTGGATCGAGGCTTAGCAAGTCAAGCATGGCGTCGACGTGGGTTATGTCATTGCCTCGTGTATTCCTCGAAGATGCCGTCTCTCCCAATTAAGGCCAACAATTCGGTGACATCGTGGCGAGTTTGTACCAGATTCAGACCCCCAAAGCTGACAAGTCAAGCGCTCGCTGAGCCCTTTTCTCGGCCTCTGACGCCAGTACATCGTTCATGCAATCATCACCTTCCTGTCCGGTAAGCACCCTACTACCCACCCGCCCAGGTTAGAGGCTGTTCGATCGAGGTTCGACTGCACGGAGATCATATCGATTGCACCAATAGTGACATCTAGCCATAACTCGGGCGGATCAGGCAAAATGGATAATCCGGATAAGCATGCCAGCGCCTAACAGTGACTTCTCATATGTGCGCCATGACGCCTCCAAAGTCGTGAGCATGACCACTACGTGCCCGATTGGCCGATCAACGGCCGGGTAATCGTGGTCACTCACGGACAGCTAGTTACATGGAGTGACCTGCGGACTTGCAGGCTGACCCGATGCACAAACCGATCTTTAAGCAGGAGGTCATTCGAGGGTGTCGTACGACTCATAGCCCAGCGATATGTGGGAGCCTGTGACTCGTGCGATTGGTCGATGACCATGGCCATGGATGCTGAATTCCTCATCGAGGTCGACAACGGTCATCTCGCTCTGATCATGGAAAGCTGCAGCGGCCCCTCGGGCAGACAGGGCGCCAAGGAACCCGGACTACACCCCGACCCTGACAATCCTGCTGGCCAGGCTATAGTGCATGAATTTGAAATATGTGATTGTCGACGGAAGGTGAATACTGACCCCGGCGCGGCATGCCGCCAGGGGGTCAGGATTCGGTTGCCGTTGACAGTGATCTGCCGCCTCCGGAGCCGTGAGCGGACGGCTACGTCCCTGGCCCGGGTCCCGTTGGCCGCGCCGCCGCCTCATGTCCGATTCTGGGAGCGAGATGGAGCGGCAGGCCGCGCGCAGGTGCACTGAGCTGCAGTGGCCATAGCCGTTCTTAGGTGCGTGACCTGGCCGAAACGCCAGCCAACAAGGCCCTTGCCTTGCTGTATGCTCTGGTCGCATCGAGGAGGTCAGGGGGTTCAAATCCCCTCAGCTCCACCGAGAAATTGCAGGTCGGGTGGCGTGTTCGAGTCCCGGCTCTCCGCGTCAGGCCGACCATCGACGCCGGGCCCCGGCTTTGTCGGGCTGCTCCTGCCCCGTATGGCCTGTCCTTTCATTGGTACTGGCCACAAGGTGTGTTTCGCGAGCATGTGGGACGATGGGCGTTGTGCGTCCCACCGTGCTGATCGTCGACGACCACGAGGTCTTCCGGGCCTCGGCCAGGGCCCTGCTCCAGGCTGGCGGCTTCGACGTCATCGGTGAGGCCGCGGGCGGAATCGAAGCTATCGAGGCGGTCAGCACGTTGCGGCCCGAGATCGTCGTGCTCGACATCCAGCTGCCCGACCTGGATGGGCTGGCCGTCGCCCAGAGGCTCGCCGAGGCACCCGATCCACCCGCAGTGGTGCTCGTCTCCGGCCGGGAAGCAGCGACCTACGGACCGCGTTCTGGGGCAGACGCCGGCGCGCGGGTTCATCGCGAAAAGCGAGCTGTCCGGGAAGGCGCTCGCCGCCCTGATCGGCTTATGCGTGCGATGCAGCGCCGGTTCCTGATCCTGCCGGCCGCCGTCGCGTTCGGCCTGGCCGCCGAGTGGACCGGATTCGGCTGGGGCGACCCCGGGCACTGGGTCCCGGACGTGGCGGTCGGCTGGTGCCTGATCGGCTGCGGGTTCGTCGCGTCGGTCCGGCGCCCGGAGAGCCGCTCGGGTGTGCTGATGATGGCCACCGGCTTCACCTGGTTCCTCGGGAACTTCGCCGGAGTCGGCGTGAGCGTCGTGGCGTGGGTGGCCGCTCATGCTCTCTACCTGCACCGCGGGCCGCTTTTCCAGCTTCTGCTCACGTATCCGAGCGGACGGCGGCCATCGCGGGCCGCGGGCGCGGCGATCGGCGTCTTCTACGCCGCTGCGGTCATCACGCCGGTCTGGCAGAGTGAAGCCGCCGCGATCCTCCTGGCCGCGTTGCTGCTGGGGGTGTGCGGCTACGAATACCTGCGGCTGGTGGGCCCGGCCCGCAGGATGCACCTGATCGCGCTGCAGGCCGCGGCCGGCCTGAGTTTCGTGCTCGGCGCGAGCGCGGTCGTTGACCTCGTCGCGACGGCCGAGGCGGCCAGCCTGACATCGCTGTTCGCGTATGAGGTTGCTTTGGTCGTCGTCGCGGCCATGCTGCTGGCTGGTCTCCTCCTCGGACCTGGGGAGGGGACAGCGGTCGCCGACCTGGTGCTGCAGCTTGGCCAAGCCCGGTCCCGGACCCTCCGGGGGGAGCTGGCCAGGGCAATCGGCGACCCGACGCTGGAGGTCGGTTACTGGCTGGGCGATGCCGGGACGTTCGTGGACGCTGATGGCGGCACGCTGTCGCTGCCCGGTGCCGGGTCCGATCGGTCGGCGACCCTGGTCGAACGGGAAGGCCGCCCGGCCGCGGTTCTCATCCATGACTCCGCCGTGCTGAGCGATCAGGTGCTGCTCGATGCGGTCGCGGCCGCGGCTCAGCTTGAAACCGCCAATGCGCGGCTCCACGCCGAGGTGCGGGCCCAGATCGCCGAGCTTGCGGCATCACGCCGGCGGCTTCTCGACGCGGGCGATCAGGCGCGCCAGCGGCTCGAGCGCCGTCTGCACGACGGGGCCGAGCACCGGCTCGCGGAATTGCAGGAGACGCTGCGCCGGGGCCGGCTGGGTGCGACGGGCCAGCAGACCGGAGATATGGTCGCGCGCAGCGAGGATCAGCTCATGCGCGCGATGGAGGAGCTGCGGCAGCTGGCGCTGGGTCTGCATCCCCGGGTCCTGGCCGAGCATGGCCTGGCCGGGGCGCTGGCCTTGCTGGCCGAACGGACCCCCGTCCCGGTAGAGATCGCGGTGGCCACCGGCCCGCTGGCTCCGCAGGTCGAGGCGGCCGCCTACTTCGTCTGTTCTGAAGGGCTCGCGAACGTCGTGAAGTACGCGGCCGCGTCGCGGGCCGTCATCTCCGTGACCTCCGTCGTCGGCCGGATCTCGGTCATGATCTCAGACGATGGCGTCGGTGGCGCGAACCCGGCGACGGGATCGGGGCTGAGGGGACTTGCGGACCGGGTGGAGACGCTGGGCGGTACCTTCCTCGTGGATAGCGCGCCCGGCCGCGGCACGGTCTTGGCCGCCGAGATCCCGCTCGGCGGCCAAGAGCGCTGATACCCGCATCGGCTAGCCGATCTTCGTCCAGGGATGCGTCGTGAAGACGAAATTGTCGTCCGGAGGCACCGGCGGCACGGCCTTCAGGTGGAGGTTGCCCTGGGCGTCGACCGAGTAGGTGAACGTCAGGAAGCCAGTTGCCCAGTGGAACATGATGCGATCGCCCTGGACGGAGTAGGTGTCCCCGGGGTTGTCCGTCTCGACCTCGGCCCCGGTGTGGTGCATCGACCATTGCCCGTCCTGCATGGTTACGGTGAAGGTCGAAGGGTACTTCATCTCGCTATTCACGTCCGGGGTGGTGGTAGTCCCGTCGTGGGCGGTCATCGTCCACCGGTAGGTGCCGTTCAGCTGGGCGGACGTGGTGGATCCCGAGGCTTGCTGCCCGGGGGCGCGGCCGGTGCAGCCCGCGGGTATGGTCAGGTCCGGCCCGGCCGGGGTGGACCGTTTCATGGCCGTGATCTGCGCGATCATGGCCTTGGTCTGCGGGTCCGCCTCGAGATTCGCGTAGAGGGGAGCGAATCGCTGCCGGAGTGCTTGCAGGTCGGCGGCTGAGGCGTCAGTGAACCGTCCGCCCGACTGGCATATCTCACGAGCGACCGGGTCTTCGTCCTGGAATAGGCCGGTCGAGTGGACCGCCGCGTCGGCCGCCGCCTGAGTTAGGAGCCGGCGCTGGGAAGCGGAGAGCTTGCCGAGCCGGCCTGGATTGGCGAACAGGGCGACTGTCCTAGGCCACAGCTTGACGTTGGCCGTGACGTAAGGCGCAGCGTGTTCCTCATTCAGCTGGTGGTAGTACACCAGGTTCAGGTCGAAGCCCTGGAGTGCCCCGCTAGCGAGGGCCTGATCTCTGGCGGTCGCGAATCCCGGGCCTGGCTTTGCCCCCAGAGCGCGGACGGCGGCTTCCTCGGTTTTCGACTGGTAGGTCCCGAACGTGATGCCTCGCCAGTCGGACAGGCTCAGGATGGGCTGCCGCACCCCTACCGGTCTGCGCATTTCGTCACCAAGGATCGCCAGCCCGGTCACGTCGAGCTTGGCCAGGCCTGCCATCATCTTGGCCGGCAGGGAACTGCGGATTACCGCGTTCTCCAGCGGGTAACTGTCGATGAGCATCGGTGCGCTGAGGGCCTGGAAACTCGGGACCCCGAGCGTGTCGAAGACGCTGGTCCCGGCGAAGCCGAGGTCGAAGCTCCCGGCCGCGACGTCCTTGACGACCTCCTGCTCGGCGTTCACGGCCAGGCCGCCGACCGAATAGGCGACCTTGACCGACATCTTCCCGCGGGACAGATCGCTTACGCGCTGCACGAAGTACTGAATTTCGGGCGTGCCGCGAAGGTCCGTGCCCGCATTGAGATCAGCCATCCGCAGGACCACCGGCTGGTCCGCCGGGCCCGCCTTATTGCCGGGTCCAGCCCCATTCGAGCAGGCACTGGCCAGAATTACGGTGGCTGGAATTAGCCCGATGGCCGCGATCGCGGCCCGGCTTTTCCTGCACTGCATGCTTCCCACCCCACTTCTCCTCGTATGTGCATGTGAAGCTGAGGAGAACGTTAGAAGCCCGGATCACCTGGCTACATCGCGGCGAGCCACATAACGTCACTGTGGCCAGCACCAATACGGCCTCAACCCGTGGATACCCGGCCGGGCGGGTGTCATAATCACGGCGTGCCGCGTGTATCTGCCTCGCGGGCCAAGCTGGTGCGGCTGGCCGCCGCGCCGATCGGGCTTGCCGCCGCGGTGGGCGCGCTTCTGGTTGCGGCCGGACCCGGAATGTTCACGACCTACGCGGGCCGATCCGGGCTCGCGGACGGGTTGATGGTCGCCGCCGGGCTCGCCCTGGTACTGGCCGGCCTGCTTGCGTCGCAAGCCTCGAGGACGGGGCGGGCCGGTGACCTGGCCGTGCTGGCCGGCCTCGTCTGGTTCGCGCCGGTCTGGGTCGGCTGGGAGCTCGGGCCGCCGCTCGTGCGCAGCCTCGGGATGATCGCCGCGGGATTCGCCTTTCCCCTGGTCTTCTGCCTGGTCCTCGCGTTCCCTGGCGGCTGGCCGCTGTCCGCCGGTACCCGCGTACTGACCTGGGCGGTGTACCTGGAGGCCGCCGTGGCCGCGCTCGGCCTGGCGCTCGTCCGCGACCCCTATCTCGATCCCGCCTGCTGGGCCAACTGCACAGACAACGTGTTTCTCGTCCGGTCGCTTCCGGCCCTGGCACGAGCCGTGACCTCGACGGATCGGTGGTTCACCGCGGTGGCAGCCACGACGCTGCTGGCAGTATGCGCCTGGCGGCTGCTAGGCAGGAGAGGGCATGCCCGCGTCGTGCTCGCGCCTATTGTCCTGCCCGCGATCGTGTTCGCCGTCGCGGTCGGCGCGCACACGATCGCGCTGTCCCAGACGCCGCTCGAGGACCCGGGTAACCCGGCCTTCCAGCTGATCTTCGACGTGCAGAACGCCGCGGTGATCCTGCTCGCGGCCGGGCTGGCCACCGATGCCGTCATGACGGTGGTCCATCGCCGCGGCGTCGCCCGGATCGTGGCGAGCCTCGGCGAGGCGCCCTCGCCGGGTTCTGTCGAATCGGCGCTCGCGCGGGCGCTTGGTGATCCGGAGTTGCGCGTCGCCTACTGGCTCCCTGACGTCCAGCGCTATGTGGATGCGCAGGGCCGGCCGGTCGACGAGCCTGCCGCCGCACCGGGGCGCCTGATTACCGTGCTCATGCAGCAGGACAGGCGAGTGGCGGTGGTCAGCCACGTAGCGTCATTCCCCGAGCTCGAGCGGGAGTTCGGCGCCGCGATCCGCCTCGGCCTGGAAAATGAGCGCCTCCAGGCGGAGATACTCTTCCAGCTCGGCGAGCTCCGCGCCTCGCGGGCGCGGATAGTCCAGACCGGCGACGCCGAACGGCGCCGGCTCGAGCGGAATCTCCACGATGGCGCGCAGCAGCGACTCCTGGCCCTGTCCTATGATATCCGGCTGGCGCACGCGAGCGCCGAGGCCGAATCGGACGACCGGGCCCGGCTGCTCTTGGAGCAGGCGCTGGCCGGCGTGCAGGCCGGTCTCGGTGAGCTCAGGGAGCTGGCCCACGGCATCTACCCGGCCATCTTGACCGAGGCGGGTCTGGGTCCGGCGCTCGCGACGCTCGCGGACAGCGCGGCCATCCCGGTCGAGCTCGACGACGCCGTCCAGGATCGCCACCCGGAGGTAGCCGAGACGGCCGCGTATCTTATGGTGGCCGAGGCGATCGAGGATGCTGCCGGGCGCGGCGCGGGCTACGCGACGGTCAGTGCCGCGTACCGCGATGGGTACCTGACCGTCACGGTCGAGGACGACGGACGCAGCCGTACCTCGTCAATGACCGCGATCGCCGACCGGGTCGGGGCCCTCGGTGGCATCCTGACCGTTGAGCCGACACGGTTGGGGGTGGAGATCCCGTGCGGGTAGTTGTCGCGGACGACGTCATGCTCACCCGGGAGGGGATCGTCCGGCTGCTGCGGGACGCTGGGGTCGACGTCGTTGCACAGGCCGAAGACGCCGAGGCCCTGCTGCGCGAGGTCCGCAAGGCGCGGCCGGACGTGGCCGTCGTGGATATCAAGATGCCCCCGACCCACACCGACGAGGGCCTCATCGCGGCCCGGACGATACGGGCGGACCATCCGGAGATCGGTGTCCTGGTCCTGTCTCAGTACGTCGAACCGAGCTACGCCCTGCGGCTGATCGAGGATCATCCCGAACGGGTCGGGTATCTGCTCAAGGACCGGGTGTTCGACATCGCCACGGTCGTCGATGCCCTGCGGCGGATCGTGGACGGGGAAACGGTCATCGACCCCACGATCGTTGCCCGCCTCCTGGGCCGACGCCGCCGGACCGATCCGCTAGCGGGGCTCACCGAACGGGAACGGGAAGTCCTGGTGCTCGTGGCCGAAGGCCTCTCGAACCGCGCGATCGCAGCCCGGCTGTTCGTCACCGAGCGCACCGTCGAGGCACACGTTACGCAGATCCTCCTCAAGCTCGGCCTGGCCGGATCACCCGACCAGCACCGTCGCGTGCTCGCCGTGCTGACCTTCCTCCGCGCGTAGCCGGAGGCATAATCCGGCTGGTCGTGGATACGAGACCCGGTATGGACGGTCACAGCGAGAATCTCCGGGAACTGCAGTCCGAAACGGTCGTCGCCGGGCTGGCCCCGCAGGACGAGCTGGAAACTGACGAGGTTCCCGAGTCGATGGTCTCGGAGTTCGCCTCACTGACGACGCCGTACTGCTGGGTCATCACCGAAGATGCGGCCGCCGGCTATGACGGGGCCGAGCCGTCCGCAGTCGGCAAGTCCGGGCCAGGCGAGGCAGTCGCCGGCGACGTCACCGAGGCCCTGACCGCCGGGCGGTTCTTCAGGCTGGTCGACGGCAAGGGCCACGAACTGGCCATCGGGCGGCTGTACGATCCGAGCGGCCAGAATGAGCTCGCGCCGCTGGACGATTTCGGGCGGCAGAACCTGGGCGCACTGAACATCGAATTCCGCGCCGAAGGCGACTGGCAGGCCGCCTGACCGGCCTGCTGCGCCTGGCCGGGCGGCGGGAGCTCAGCCGGGGAGGTCCGCCGGGCGCTTTTGGGCGAGATGGCCGTGCAGCGCGCCCGTCGCCTGGCCGACTTCGATCAGGTAGCCGTCCGGGTCTCGCATGTAGCAGCGGATCTCCGCCTCGCGGTCGATGGGCGGCGTGACGAACTCCGCGCCCTTGGACTTCCATTCCTCGTAGCAGGCCCAGATGTCAGCGACCCGCAAGTTCAGGAAGATCGAGGTGGTGTCGCCTGGCTCGTAGTTGACCACCGAGATGCCTGGCTTGTCGGGGGTGGGCGGGCCGCCGGGATTCATCAGAATCCACGAGTTGGACAGCTTGACGATGCACGGGTTCTCCTCCAGGACCACGGTGCCGCCCAGGACGCGCGTGTAGAAGTCCCGGGACCGCGCCACGCTGCAGACGGTGATGAACATGGTCACGACGATGCCCTCGGCGGGCGCCGGCAGGTTGGCAGCGTCGATGTAAGGCGAAGGTTCGGTCATGCGCTGACCGTTCCCCGGGCCGGGACGGCGCACACGCGCCGGGACCCGGCCCGCCCGCGTGTCCGGCTCGGTCCCGCTGTGGTTCCCTCGTTCCTTTGTCCCGAACGGACCGTGGCGGTTCTAGCCCGGGCTCGTGGCCAGTTCGGCGCCATACAGATGCCGGGCAACGCCTGACCGCGAAACGCGAGACCGCCAGTGCGCCCGAGCCCAACCTAGCGGCCGGGCGAGCTGACCGGCGGTGCGTGCTGCTAGCGTCGCTGCATGACATCGCTGCCCGATAGCGCCCGGGCCGTGCTCGAGTCCCCCGCCCTGGCTCACCTGGTGACCTTGAACCCGGACGGCAGCCCCCAGGTCAGCGTCGTATGGGTCGGCCTGGACGGGGACGAGGTCGTCGCGGGGCACCTCCCCGAGCACCGCAAGGTACGCAATATCCGCAACGACAGCCGCGTCGCGCTGTCCATCGAAACCGACACGCGCAACGCCATGGGCCTGAACGAATACCTGGTCATCTACGGCACCGCGCGGATCACCGAGGGAGGTGCCGCCGGACTCCTCCAGCGGCTCGCCCGCACCTATCTTGGCCCCGAGGTCCGCTTCCCGCCCATGGACAACCCGCCGCCCGGGTACATCACCCACATCGAGGTGGACCGGATCTCGGGTGTGGGTCCCTGGGCCGCTCAGCACTGACGGGGCGAGGCTGCGGCCGAAGCGCCTGGGCCTGCCTCGGTGATCCGGTGTGCCTGATGTCGCCACCCGGCCGCATTCCCAGCGGGGAAGTGCAGTAAGCCTGCGGATACCCCGCCAGCAGGTGCCGGACGCAGACTCGGACCGTGCGGACACAACAGGTAAGGGGACCTCAGTGACCATCACCCGGATCGCGCAGCCAGATCGAGCCGGTCAAGGCTCACTGGGTGCTGCCCGGTCACGGTCTTCCCCGGGAGGGAAGTCCGCAGCAGGCCGTCAAGCTGGCCCGGCAGATCGCGGCCCGGACACGTTGAAAGGCGTGCCCGGCTTATTCGGGCGCGAGGCGGGTCCGCGTCTCGGCGCGCAGCACGGGCGCGACCGACGCCGAGTGATCGTGCCCGCACGCACAGGCCTGCTGCGTCTCGGTGAGGAACACCCGCGGCGAGACGCCGGTGAGCCGCACACACTCGCGCGTGAGATGGGACTGGTCCGCGTAACCAACGCGGAGGGCGAGCAGCGCAAGCCCGTCGTCCGACGGCGCGCGGCCCTGGACGATCGCCTGCTGGACGAGCGCGAGGAAACCCTGGAAGCGCAGTATCCGGCCCGATCACCCGCGGCGCCGAGCCGACCCGGCAGACGAGCTCGACGGCACCGTTGGGGATGCGCCGGTGGACGTACGGCGCGGCATGGTGGCCGACTTCGACCTCGAGTTCATGGAGAGCCGGACGCTCGACGGCAACACCCAAGAACTCATTTACCGGCCCGCCCCGCATGATTGAGTCCGCGGCGGCCCGAGACAAGCTGGCTTAGGAGCGTGTAACCCCATGGATCAGGAGAACGTGAGCGCCACCGTGACGATCGCCGTGCCCGCCGCCGCGGTGTTCGCGGTGCTGGCGGACCCGGCGGCCCATGCTTCTATCGACGGCACCGGCTGGGTTCAGGACCCGGTCGACCAGGCGCAACTGACCGAGGCGGGGCAGATCTTCCGGATGGGCATGTACCATCCCGGCCACCCAGACGGTAACTACCAGGTGGCCAACAAGGTCCAGGTGCTCGACCCGCCGCGCGCCATCGGCTGGCTGCCCGGGACGGACGCCAAGGGCGACGGCAACCTGGAGTCCGGCGGCTGGAGCTGGCGTTACGACCTGACGCCGCTCGGTCCGTCCGAGACCGAGGTCACGCTCACCTACGACTGGTCGGCGGTGCCGCAGTACATCCGGACTCCGTCGTTCGGCCCTGAGCACCTCACCAACTCGCTGGACCACCTGGCCGAACTTGCCGCACAGGCGTTCCGGGCCCGTGGTGCGGACATGGGAACGGGCCGCCCGATTTCATAGTCGGACGGCCCGTTTCGCGGGGGCTCACAAGCTAGCTGAGGTCGTCAGGCGCCCTTGGCGTTCTGGCCATACCGGCGGCGGAACTGCTCCACCCGCCCGGCGGTGTCGAGGACACGCGCCTGCCCGGTGTAGAACGGGTGGCTGGCCGATGAGAGCTCGACGTCGACGACGGGATAGGTCCTGCCGTCCTCCCAGGTGATGGTGCGCTCGCTGGTTGCGGTCGACCTGGTGAGGAAGGCGAAGTTCGCCGCGCGGTCGCGGAAGACGACCGGATGGTAGTCCGGGTGGATTGCCTGCTTCATGATTACCGCTCCTCTCGGAACTCAACGTGGCGGCCAGCCACCGGGTCGTACTTACGGATGACGAGGCGGTCGGGATCGTTCTTGCGACTCTTCCTGGTCACGTACGTGTAGCCAGTCCCAGCGGTTGACCTGAGCTTGATCACGGGGTGAAGTGTGCCGCGGCTCATGTTCTGGGTAACAACTTGAAAATGATAATCATTCCCGTTTAGTGCACCGTCTAGCCATCAGGAGAGATCGCCCCGGTGCTGCTCGGCGACGGCATGCGGCTGTTCGACGCCAGCCTCGGGCTGGACACCCACGAGGGCATCGAGCTCACCCCGGTCCGCGTGGTCGAGACACCCGGAACAACGCACATCCGGTACACGGTCGGCCCCCCGGGTCAAGCTCGAGCTCGATGATCGTGGCGCCGGCACAGGGGCCTGACGGTCGCCGGACTTGCCCCGCTCCGGCGGGCAGAGTAGAACGAAGCAGTGGGAAGACAGGCATCGCGCTCTACGTGCTCGCGATGATAGCCGTCGTGGTCGGCGCGGACATCCTGTTCTTGCGGCACAATTTCTGGGCGCGGCTGATCGTCAACGTCGCGATCGTCCTGGTATTCGTGGTGTTCTACTTCAGGTTCCTGAAGCGCGGAAATCGGGATGAAGGGCTGGCCTGAACGGGTGCGGGAGACGCGCCAGTGACCGCCCGGGAGCGGTCGAATGCCACCACCTCGAATGGTTCCGGCGCTTCGGCGCAAACGGCCCAGGTGCCAAAGTGCGAGGCCGGCCAGCGCCGGTCCTCGGGCGGCCGGCCAGGAATCCCTGGTGCTGGTTTCGTGTTGGCGCAGGAGTTCGAGGGGGTCATGACGTGATCAAGCTCAGGAACCGCGACGCCGGCCCGGCGCCTGCGCCGCCGTTCGAGGGGCACGGACCGGACGGAGCCGAGCGGGCCACATTCGCCGCAGGATGCTTCTGGGGTGTGGAGGCGGCCTTCCGCCAGGTCCACGGGGTGGTGCAGACCGCGGTGGGTTACACCGGCGGCCACGTCGCCGGCCCCAGCTACGCACAGGTCTGCCGGCACCGCACCGGCCACGCCGAGGCGGTCGAGGTGTGGTTCGACCCGGCCCAGGTCAGCTACGCGGAGCTGCTCCAGACGTTCTGGCGGATCCACAATCCGACCAGCCGTAACCGCCAGGGGTTCGACGTCGGCAGCCAGTACCGCTCGGCGATCTTCTACCATGACGCGGGCCAGATGGAAGCCGCGATCGCGTCAGCCGGCGCCGAGCAGCAATCGCGCAAGCGGCAGATCGTCACTCAGATCACCCCGGCGTCCGCGTTCTACCGGGCCGAGGAGTACCACCAGCGGTACCTGGAGAAGCATGGCCACGCCGCCTGCGCGGCCACCGTCCGCTGAAGCTGATCGGCGGCAGGGCTTTTATGCGCCGGGCAGGGACACGTCGGTGGTGCGGAAGCGGGCCTCGATGGTCGCGGTGAGCTCCTGCGGAACGGGAGTCAGCGCCGGGGTCGCGGGCTGGTTCCCGCCGGCCCTCGCGTACCCCGCGCTGTGGACCGTCTGGTACGGCGCGGTGTCGCCGAGCAGGCCGGCGTCGGCGATGTGCTCGACGTGCGCCACCGTGGCCCCCAGCGCGGCGGCGTAGTCCCGGGCCTTGCCGATCGCGGCGCCGATCGCGGCGGCGCGGACCTGCGGCCAGGCCGGGTTGTCCCAGTCAACCTCCCAGCTCACGCGGTGCACGTTCAGGGCCGGGTGAGCCGCCGCCAGGCCGGCCAGATCCTCCAGCCGGCCCAGGTCCCGGACGGTCACCCGCAGCGCCACGGTGGCGGTCACCTGCCCGGTCCGCTCCGTCTGCCGGGTTTCCGTATCGTGGTAGAGCTCCTCATGGGTGCCCCAGGAATACGCCGACCAGGTCAGCGGGCGGCGGTCCGCGCCCGCCTCGAACGGCACGGCGCCCAGAGCGGCCAGGTCCGCGGTCAGCTGATCCAGGCGGCCGGCGACCGACCGCACCGCCTCCGCCTTGGACCCCGCGGTGTGCTCGAGCTGCCCGTCCAGCTCGGCATAGTCGGGGGCGACCAGCTGCCGGGCCTCCGCGCGAACCGACAGCAACGGGGTGCCACCACTGTTCATCGCCCACCTCACCACACTGCCGCCGGGACCCGTGCAGGACCAGCCAACCCAGGCCCGGTGACAATGCCACCGGTGATCGCGGAAAGCGCAACCGGACCCGGGACCATGGCCCGCGTTGAGGTCGCTGGCCGGTAAGGCCACGGGTCGTTCGGCGAAATGATTTTGATCTTGATCTTGATCTTGGGGCACCGGCGGCTTAGGCATATCGCCTGTTATGGATTCCCGGTAGGATCGCGGGCGACGGGTGCCAAGCGGGCGCCACCACGCTGGATGAGGGACGTGGTGAGGTGTCGGACCAGTTCGGTCGTTCGCGCAGGATCGTCATCGCCGGGGCCGGGCTGGGCGGCACCGCGACCGCTCTCCGCCTGCTCCAGTTCGCCCGGGAGCCGGCGGAGATCGCCTTGATCGAGCGGCGCGCGGACTACCGGAACGCCGGGCGCGGGGTCGAGGTGGACGGCGTGCCTGGCTGGCGCCGGCTAGGGCGGTGCGCGGCGGACTAGCTCGATGGAGCCGCCTACCCGGCGGGCGCCGATCCTGGCCAGCAGCGCGGTCGCGGCGGGGTCGGCCGCGTCGGCCTCGGCGGCGACCTCGCTGATGCCGCGCTCGCAGAGCGGGGCGAACACCGCGGCGAGCAGCAGCTTGGCCAGGCCCCGCCGGCGGTAGCCGGGCGTGACGCCGACCAGGCCCAGGCGCGGCTGGCGGGGGTGCTTCCAGACCCGGGCCAGTCCCGCGAAGGCCTGGCTGGCGTCATCGACCGCGACCAGGTACGTGGCCGGGTCGAAACGCCGTTCGTCGAAGTTCTGCTCGCGGAACTCCTGCGGGTCGTTGATCCATCCGTCCGTGCCGGGCACATCGTGGCGCAACGCCTCGTCCAGCAGCCGGAGGCCGTATTCGTCCACGGCGTCCGCTGAGACCAGGGACATCCCGGCGGGCAGGACGGCTCCGGGCAGCCGGGTGCGGTCCGGCGCGGTCGGGATCAGGTAGTGATGCTCACGGCGCAGGGCCGTGAACCCGGCGGCCCTCCAGTTCCGCAGCTCCGCCTGGTCACCCTCATCGACCGTCGTGTACAGGTCCTGACGCAGGTCGTCGGCCACGGCCGACATCAGGGGCAGGAACGAGTCGGGGACCCAGGTGTCAACCGAGACGAACCAGCGCCGGTCCGGCCGGAGCATCGCGTTCGCTTCGCCGATCACCTCCGCGCCCGCCAGGGCACGCCACGCGGCCATGCGCATGGGACGGGCGATACGGACACCGGAGGCTAGCATCAGATGCGGACACTACCGCCGCCGCGCGCGTCCCGCACCGCAATATCGGCGCCGGGTGTCGCGGCCAGCCGCAGGTGGCTGGTGAAATTATTCACGGCGCGTATCCGCGGAAACGCGCCGAGCCGCGGCCGCGCGGGCCAGGCCGGGCCTGGTGTCGAGGACGGGCCGCATCCGCCGCCACGCCTCCTCCCGCTTGGCCGGGAAGTACTCGGTGGGCCAGTACCCCTCGTGCGGGCGGTACCCCTTGAGCACCCGGCGGGCCACGGTGGCCACGTGCACCTCGTCGACGCCGTCGGCGATGCCCATCGTGGGGGCCGACGCGTACATGGCCTGGATCGGCGTGAGATCGGTGGTGCCGAGCGAGCCCAGGATGTGCAGCGCGTTGTAGGACACCTCGCGCAGCACCTTGGCCATGGTGAACTTCACCGCCGCGATGTCGGTGCGGGCCGCCAGCGTCGAGGTCTGGTCAATCTTCCAGGCGGTCTGCAGGACGAACAGCCGGAGCATCTTGATCGCGGCGTAGGACTCGGCGATCTTCTCCTGCACCATCTGGTGCTCGGCAATGACCTTGCCGTGCGACTCGCGGCTGAGCGCCCGCTCGCACATCATGTCGAAGGCGAGCTGGCACTGGGCGATGGTGCGCATGGCGTGGTGGATGCGGCCCCCGCCGAGGCGGCGCTGGGCGAGCACCCGGGCGCCGTTTTCCGGGCCGAGCAGGTGGTCCAGGGGCACCCGGACGTCGGAGTAGACGATGTGATTGTGGTTCTTCGGCTCCGGCATGATCTGGACGCCGGGGGTGCCGCGGGGCACCACGAACATGCCGTTCGTGCACATCACGAACAGCAGGTCGGCGACGCGCCCGGCCGAGGTGAACCACTTCTCGCCGTTGATCACCCACTCCTCGCCGTCGCGCAGGGCGTGGGTCTTGAACAGGCTCGGATCGCTGCCGCCCTGCGGCTCGGTCATCGAGAACGCCGAGAACATGTCCTGGCTGAGCAGCGGCTCGAGCCACCGCTTCTTCTGTTCCTCGGTGCCGTAGGCCGCGAGCATCTCCATGTTCCCGGTGTCGGGCGCCGACGCGCCGAACATCGAGGGCGCGCCGGCGTAGCGGCCGATCACCTCGTTGAGCAGGGCCAGGCTCAGCTGCCCGAAGCCCGGCCCGCCCAGCTCCCGGTCGAGGAAGATCGCCCACAGGCCCTGGTCCTTGACCTCCTGCTGGAGCTCGCGGACGTACGCCTTCACCACCGGGTCCGGCCACCGCACCGCGTGCGGGAAGACGTAATCGAGCGGCTCGACCTTTTCCTGGCAGAACCGCTCGACCCAGTCGAGCTTTTCCTGGAACTGCGGGTCGGTAGAGAAATCCCACGCCATGCGCTCACTCCTTGTTTTTCATTGCGCGGTTTCATTGCGCGGTTTTTCATTGCGCGGCCAGCAGGGCGTCGCGGGCGGCCTCGGCCAGGATGACGCGGTCCCCGGCCGTGCCGGGCTCGGCCGGGGCCAGGAGGGTGGCGGCGAAGCCGTCGTCGGCCATGTGCCCGGCCAGGTAGCGGGCCCGCACGCCGACGCCGATGCACGCCGACCGCCACCGCGAGAACGCCACCCAGTACGGCAGATCCGACACGTCGCGGCCCGACCGCCGGGCGTAGCGCTGCACGAGCCGCGCCCGGGCCGGGAAGCCGGCCACGGTGCTCGGCCCGGGCGTGGTCGGCGGCAGCTGCTCACCCGGGTCCGGCCAGCTCGAGGCCAGGTACCCGAGGTCGGCCAGCGGGTCGCCGGTGGTCGCTAGCTCCCAGTCGAAGACCGCCCGGACCGCGCCGTCCGGCCCGAACGCCAGGTTTCCGGCCCGGTAATCGCCGTGCACGATGCCGGCGGACTGGGCGGGTATGCGGCGTGCGAGCAGGTCGTGCACCTCGTCGAGCAGCGCGAGCTCCGGTGCGCCCGTCGCGTGCACCTGCGCGTGCCAGCGGCGCAGCTGCCGCTCGACGTACCCGGTCTTGCGCACCATGTCGCCCAGGCCGGCCGCGACGGGGTCGAGCGTGTGCAGCGCGACGAGCACGTCGATGAGGTGCTCGGCCGCGCGGGCCCGGGCCTGCGGCGCCAGGGCCAGCCCGGCCTCGCGGTCGGCGAGCACGAGGCCCTCGACGAACTCCATCACGTAGAACTCGGCGCCGGTGACCGCGGCATCGGCGCAGTAGGCCACCGGCGCCGCGACGGGAACCGCGGTCGGGGCCAGCGCGGAGATGAACCGCCATTCCCGGCTCACGTCGTGCGCGGTGCTCAGCACTCCCCCGGTGGGCGGGCGGCGCAGCGCGTAGGTGGAGCCCGCGGCGTCGGTGAGCCGGTAGGTAAGGTTCGAGCGGCCGCCCGAGATGAGCCCGAACTCCACCGGGGCGGCCAGGCCCTCGACGTGGCCGGCCAGCCAGCGTTCCACCCGGCCGGCCTCGATGCCCGGCAGCGCCGATTCGGCGACCGACATGGGTCCTCCACTGGATTCCGGTGTCTTCCGGGTGAATGAGTCCATCTAATACCGGATCGGGCGGGCCGCCCAGGTCGGTATGGTCGCCGGAATGTGTAAGAATCCGCAGGTGGACATCGATGGTCCCGCGGTCGCCGAACTGATGGCGGACGTCGCGGCGGCGGTCAGCCGCCGGGTCGGCGCGGTATCGCAGGATGTCTACGAGGTGATCCTGCGGGAGATCCCTGAGCTGCACGACGACCAGGCGGTGCTCGCCCTGCTCACCTCGAGCGTGCACAGCAACGTCGGCACCTGCCTGCAGATCATGCAGCACCAGATCGACCTGAGCGCGGTGCAGGCCCCGCCCGCGTCGCTGGAATACGCGCGCCGGCGGGCCCAGCGCGGCACCCCGCTGCCGGCGCTGCTGCGCGCCTACCGGCTGGGGCACACCTGCTTCTCCGACTGGCTGCTGAAGGAACTGGCCCGGCAGGCGCCGGACGCCCAGATGCTGACCGCGGCCACGCTGGGCATGTCCAAGATCGTGGCCGGGTACGTCGACCAGACCTCCGAGGAGATCGTCGCGGCCTACACCCAGGAACGGGAGAACTGGCTGCGCAACCGCAGCGCGACCCGGGCCGCCCGGATCCGTGACCTGCTGTCGGGCCAGCGGGTCAACGTGAGCGCGACCGAGGCCGCCCTGGGCTACCGGCTGCGCCAGTACCACGTGGGCCTGGTGTGCTGGACGGGCAACGCCACGGCCGCCGTGGACGACATCACCCGGCTTGAGCACGCGATCAGCAACGTGGCGGGGAAGGCGGCCTGTCCCGGCGATCCGCTCTTCCTGCCGCGCGATGAAGCCAGCGCGTGGGCCTGGCTGCCGCTGGGGACCCAGGACACGTTCGACGCCGGGGCGGCCAGTGCGGCCGTGGCGGACCCTGACGTCCATTTCGCGTTCGGCGATCCGGCTCGCGGGGCGGCGGGATTCCGGCTCACCCACCAGCAGGCCATCGCCGCCCAGGCGGTCGCGCTGGCCGCGGGGTCCGCGCCGCCGCGGGCGGTCGCGTTCAGCGAGGTGGCACCGGTGGCGATGATGCTCGGCTCCCCCGACCTGCTGCGGGCCTGGGTGCTCAGCACGCTGGGCGGCCTGGCTACCGACGACGAGCACCACGCTCGCCTGCGCGACACCTTGCTGGTCTTCCTGCAGATGGGGGGCAGCTACAAGGCGACCGCCGAACGGCTGACGGTGCACAAGAACACGGTCCAGTACCGGCTGCGCCGGGCCGAGGAGAGCCTCGGCCGGCCGGTGGGCGAGAACCAGCATGACGTGGAACTCGCGCTGCGAACCAGCCACTGGCTGGGCTCAGCCGTGCTGCGGCCGGCCCGGGCCGCCGCGGGTGGCACCGGCTGAGCCAGTCCCGGCGGCCGGGAACCAGGGCGGTAGCTTGGGCGGCATGGGAGCTGAGGAAGCGGGCTCGCTGGAGGTCGATGATGCGGCCGCCGGGCCGCTGGCTCGCCGGTACAGCCTGCCAGCGGGGCACGTGCCGGTGCTCGCCGACACCGGTGACGTCCGCTACCAGGGGTTCAGCGGGGTCGAGCTCGTCCGCGCCGCGCGCTGGATGCCGGCCGTGGCCGAGGCCATGCGCGGCGGCGGGGCACCGGCGCCGCAGCCGTGGGCACCGGAGGGCAGGCCGGAGTTCAACCGGGCGGTGTACCTCAACCTGCTCGCCAAACAATGGCTGCCGGCCATCGCGGACGTGGACCTGCGGCTGCGCGGCGAGCCGCCCGCACGAGTGGCGGACCTGGCCTGCGGCACGGGCTGGTCCAGCATCGCCATGGCGCAGGACTACCCGCTGATCTGCGTCGACGGGTTCGACCTGGACGCGGACGCGGTGCAGGCGGCCCGGCGCAACGCCGATCAGGCGGGCCTGGCGGACCGGGTCACGTTCACCGTCGCCGACGCGTCCGGTCCGGGCGTATCCGGTCTGGGCGTATCCGGTCTGGGCGTATCCGGCCGGTACGACCTGGTGACGATCCTGGAAGGACTGCACGACATGTCCCGCCCGGTGGACGCGCTGCGGGTGGCGCGCGGGCTGCTCCGGGAGCCGGGCTGCGTGATCGTCGCCGATGAGCTGGTCGAGGACGTGTTCACCGCGCCCGCTTCGGCGCAGGAACAGTACCACTACGCCTGGAGCGTGGTCGCGTGCCTGCCGGCCGCCATGGGCGACCCGGATACCGCCGCGACCGGGGCGGTAATGCGGCCCGCCACACTGCGCGGGTACGCCACGCAGGCCGGCTTCCGCGACACCGAGATCCTCCCGGTCCAGGCCGGGACGCTGCGCTTGTACCGGCTGACCCCCTGAGGGTCACGCCCAGGCGGGGTCGCGCCGCGCGGTGGGGGGAAGCGGGCCGGGTGAGCGGCCCAGCCGCCGCGGCGTCCGGTGGCAGCGGCATGGTCATGCCGTCGCGGCGGGGATCGGCCGGGTCGGCCCGGAGCCAGCCCGCCAGCTCCCGGGCGAAGGCACCGGTCCTGGTCAGGTCGGCGACGGCCTGCCGGTGCAGGCCGGCCAGGTGCTCGCGGGCCCGCGGGTCAGCGACGTAGCGGACGGCGATACCCGGCGGGCAGGCCAGGTGCGGCGGCTCGACCGGCTCGGGCGGGTAGCTTCACTTGTCGGTTACCCGCGAGGTCAGGGCCGAGAACAGCCGCGCCAGCGCGGGATCGGCCGCGGTGCCGGCCAGGCCGAGGCGGACGGTCCCGTCCGGCGCGATCCGCAGCGTCATGCCCAGGCCAGCGGCCGCCGCCGCGACCAGGACGCTGGCGGCGGCCGCGCCCAGGCTGATGGCCAGGCCCGCCGCCGCGGATCGGCGACGGCCAGCGCGCGGTCCGGGTCAGGACCGATGGTCAGCGACCGGCCGTCGACGCGGAACCGCCACGGCTGGGGGGCGGGGTGACGGGGCGGGCGGGGCGCGGGGCGGGCGGGGCGCGGGGCGGGCGGGGGCGGGGCGGGCGGGGTGGGGTCGTCGTAGAGTCGGGTTGCGTGACGGGAGTGAGGTCACGGCCGGGCGCACCGGGCGAGGAGTCACGTCGGACAGTGCCAGCGAGAGAAGGAGCGGGGCACCGACGCGTTCGTGGCCTCGATCCTGGACTGCGTCGTCCAGCCGGTTCTGGTGGTCGACCCGGGCGGGCTGATCGGTTTCGCGAACCCCTCGGCGGTGGCGGCGCTCGGCTGGGATCGGGCCGCGGACCTGCTGGGCAAGCCCAGTCACGCCACGATCCACTACAAGCGTCCTGATGGTTCGGCCTTCCCGGTTGACGAATATCCCATGTTGCTGCCGCGCACGACCGGGCAGACGGTCCACGAAGAGGACTGGTTCGTCCGGCGGGACGGGACGCTGTTCCCGGTGGACGCCGTTGACCGGCGCACGAACCCGGAGATCGCCGCGGAGTTGTTCCTCAGCCCCCGCACGGTCGAGTGGCATCTGCGCAAGGTCTTCACCAAGCTCGGCATCAGCTCCCGGCGAGAGCTCGGCCCGGCCCTGCGGGCCGGGGGCCACGCGGCCTGGCCGGCCAGGCCAGAGGGCGTGGGGCGGGCCAGCTGACGGCGCGGAGCGCGACAGCGGCGAGATGCGGATCGTGGTGGCGGGCCTGCGGCTCGCCCAGGGCGATCCGGACGCAGCGACGGCCGCGCTGGCCCCCGTGGTCGACGGCACCATCTCGCTGGCCAGCGCCCACCTGTGGGTGGTCCACGCGTTCTGGCTCGACGCGATCGCCCGCGACGCGGCCGGCGACGCGGCCGGCGCCCGGCGGGCCTGGAGCACGCCCTCGACCTGGCCGCGCCGGAGGGCCTGCTCTACCCGTTCCTGGTCGATCGCGCCGAGGAACTGCGACCGTGGCCGGCCGCTTCGCTGACCATCCTCGCCAGTGGTCCGCAGGAACTGGCCGGCGAGCTCGCCCTGACCAGCGCGCTGCTGCCGAGGTGGCGGCGGGCCGCGGCCAGCGGGCACGCCGACGACGACCTGGCCGGCATCTACACCACGCGCTGACCTTTGTCCGGTTGCTGGGGGTTTGCTGGCTCTTGTTCCGGGCGGGGGCTACGATCCGGGTTGGGAGGGCAGATGGCCGGCAGGCGGCGACGGCTCGACCCGGTGGGGCCGTTTGGCAACCCGGACGGGTCACGGGCCGACATCGAGGATCTGATCAGCGAGTTCGTCGACTTCGGCGGCGACCCGGCGTTCGGGCACCTCGCGACCCGGGCCAACGACTCCATGGTGCGGGTCATCGTGGGCAAGCTCGGCGCGGGCAAGACGGTCTACCTGCGGCGGCTGCAGGACTTCCAGTCCCGGCAGGACTCGGTGTACGCCGACGCGCCGCAGCAGGGCCTGCCGAAGACCGAGGTCGTGGTCAAGGCGTGCCAGTGGTTCTCGGACCAGGTCCTGGTCGAGAAGTGGATGCAGATCTGGGACCGGGCGATCATGCGCTCGCTGACCTCGCACCTGCTGACCAGGCCGGAGCTGCGCCAGCAGCTCCGCGACGAGCAGATCACCGAGATCGAAGGGTCGTACGGACGGCTGCTCGACGACTTCCGCCGGCCCCGGACGATCTACAGCGAGGTCCGCGACATCATCAACCAGCGGCAGACCGCCCACCAGCTGTCGGCCTACCTCGATGACCCGCTGTGGGACGACCTGGAGGACCTGCTGGGCGAGGTGATCGGCCGGTGCAAGCCGGTCTACTTCTACCTGGACGCGCTGGACGAGGAGTTCAGCCACGCGCCGATGTACTGGCTGAAGTGCCAGGAGGGGTTGTTCTACCAGGTCATGCGGCTGCTCCGGGACCCCAGGCTGGGCGGGCGGCTGCACATCGTGGTCTGCATCCGCGACATCGTGATGTCGTCGGTGTACCGGTCCGAGCACGCGCCGCGGTACTACAACGAGCCGCACATCCGCGTGCTGACCTGGGACCGGGGCTCGCTGCTCTACCTGCTGCAGCGCAAGCTGGCCCGGCTGCCGCCGTCCCTGCTGATGCGGCGCGCCGCCACCGGGCCGCCCTCGATCGGCGACTGGCTCGGGGTCAACGGGCACTGGCCCGGGCCCGACGGCGAGGGGCCGATCGAGGACTACCTGCTCAGCCACACCAGGCTGATCCCGCGCGACATCATCTCGCTCGGCAACGACCTGAACGAGGAGGTGCTGCGGACCAAGCAGGCGGGCCTGGACGGCCTGCCGCCGGCCGCGCTGCAGCGGGTGGTGCAGCGGTGCGCCAAGCGGTTCGGCGACTCGCAGCTCGCACAGTGCGCGAACCAGATCTCCTCGGACCTGATGCCCCAGGGCGCCGCCCTGCACGACTACTCCGAGCTGTTCACCAGCACCCAGTCCTACATCAGCGGGGTGCAGGAGGACGTCCGCTCCTTCGTCCGGCTGATCGGCGTCGACCGGTTCTCCCGCGCGGACCTGGAGGCGCTGCAGGAGGTCGCGGACCTGCACTTCGAGAAGGCCACCGACCTGGCCTCGGTGCTGTGGCAGAACGGCCTGCTCGGGTACGTGGACGAGTCCGGGCGGCGCCGGTTCTACTCCATGGGCGACGTCGAGGAGTTCCACTTCCCGCCTGAGGTGGCGACGTACGTGCTGCACCCGTGCCTGGTGCACACGGTCGGGGGGATCCGGCACGTGCCGTCTGTCTCTTCTGGCGGGGCTGCGCGCCGGACCATGCCGTTCACCTCGGCCGAGCGCGTCGACCTGCCCGGGCCACCGTCCTCGAGCGGCAGCCGGGCGCTGCCCGAACCCGATCCGGCCGAGATGCGCTCCCGTCCCGTCGGCAAGGCCGCGGACTACGCGGTCGGCGACGTGATCGAGGACCGCTTCGAGGTCCTGGGCTTCGTCGGGCAGGGCGGCTTCTCCAAGGTCTACCGGGTGCGCGATGACGTCGAGGGCGAGGAGCGGGCGCTCAAGCTGTTCGACAGCGCCACCGGGTACCAGGCGGTGCGGCGCGAGATCGGCGCCCTGCGCAAGATCCACCACCCGCACGTGGTGCAGGTCTTCTGGGCCGGCAAGACCAAGGCCGGGGACTGGTACCTGGTCGCCGAGTTCATCGACGGGGAGCAGCTGAGCGAGTTCACCAGCGGGACCCGGCACCTGCGCGACCGGGAAGCGGCCGACGTCGCCCTCGACCTGCTCGACGCGCTGGTCGCGTTCCATCCCGACGCGGCACGGCTGCGGCAGCTGGAGGACCAGCGTCGCCTCGGGGACCTGCCCGAAGCCGAGTCGCGCGAATGGACCGAACTGCAGGACAAGGGGCTGGTCCACCGCGACATCAAGCCGCTCAACGTGATCTTGACCCGCACCGGAGCCAAGCTGCTCGACTTCAACATCGCCTCGCGGGTCGGCGACCCGGTGCGCACGCACTCGGGCACGCCCCCGTACCAGCCACCCGACGCCGGCCTGGACCGCTGGGACGTCTCCACCGACCTGTTCGCCGTCGGGGTGCTGCTCTACCAGCTCCTGTGCGACGGCCACCACCCGTACCCCAACGCCATGCCCATGGCCGGCGAGCCGGTGATCGACCCGGCCACGATCCGCCGTGACCTGCACCCCGGCCTGGCCGCGTTCCTGGTCAAGGCGTGCGCCCCGGCCCGCGCCGACCGCTTCGCCACCGCGGCCGACATGCAGCTCGCCCTGCGCCACATCCGCGCCGACCTGTGACCTCTTACGGCACGCTGCGCCTCAGGGGCTGCCGCCCATGCGGCTCATCAGCTCGTCGCGGGTGATGCCGTGCCGGTCGCCCCACGCCGTGAGCTCCTCCGCGGAAACCTGAGCGGGCAGCGTCCGCGCGGCCTCGTCCGCCTCCTGGGGGTAGCCGAGGCGCCGGAGCTGGTCGACAATCCATTGCCGGTCATATGCCATGACACCAGTCTCGTCCTCGACGGCGGGGCAATGCGCACGGGCTCGGCGCTGGAACCACGGACCGTTCGGAAAATTCAAGATCTTCTGGCCGAACGGGCCGTCGTGGCACCTTCCGCGTCATGGTCAGCGGCGCTGGGCCGGCGCGCGGGGCGTGAGTAGGCTGCTGGGGGAAAAGGAGCCTAGATGCCGTGGTTTCCGGAGTTCACCAGCGCTGTGGAACTGGTCCGGCTGCAGACCCGCGAGGCGGGTCACGCCGATCCGGTCGGGCATTACGTCGCCGCGCTGAACAAGCAGGACGCCACCGACCTG
Source organism: uncultured Actinomycetes bacterium (assembly GCA_963822765.1). Taxonomy (GTDB): domain Bacteria; phylum Actinomycetota; class Actinomycetes; order Streptosporangiales; family Streptosporangiaceae; genus Palsa-504. The sequence goes on from CAWGJL010000008.1 coordinate 39,564, forward strand.
GAGACGGCCTGGCCGGGCGAGGTGGTGATCTACGATCCGCGGGCGGGCGAGGTCCGCGGGCACCGGCAGGTACGGCACTTCGTCCGGCAGAACGAGCTCTGGCTGGCCGGGATGAACCCGCGGGCCGAGACGGTGGCCTCGACCATGGCCGGCGGGAAGGCCGTGGTCGAGCTGGTCGTGCACCTGACCCAGGACGGGCGGGACGTGTCCTGGCCGCTGGCGGTGGTGGCCGAGTCCCACGACGACCGGTCGGTGGTGTTCCGCACCTACTGCAGCCAGTGGCCGCTGATCGGGCGGCACGAGGTCCGGCCGCCGATCCTGCCGGCCGGGGCGGGCAAGGCGCCCGGCGGCATCGTCGGCCAGTTCCAGGACGCGCTCGAGGCCGGGGACGCCGGCGCGGTGGTGCGGGCGTTCGGGCCGGACGGGTACTTCCGCGAGCCGATCGGCCCGCAGTACACGCACCGCGGCCCCCAGGAGCTGCACGCCTACTTCTCCGAGTGCTTCAGCGCGGGGGGCGGGGTGGGCATGCAGCAGTGCGTGGTGACCGACGACGGCGTGCGCTGCGCGGTGGAGTACAACTTCGTCCGCTGGGGGCGGCACGACCTGCCGCCCCAGGCCGGGATCGGCGTCATCGAGCGCGGGCCGGACGGGTTGCTGGCCGCGGTGCGTTTCTACGACGACGTGGCGGCTCCGGCCGGGCGGCACTAAGTTCTGCCCGGCACGGCGATTCTGGACGGGGCGGCTGGTCTATATCGGTGAACCCGCTGGATCACGCCGAACGGAGCAGCAGACATGAACATCGCGGGCATCGCGCTGTACGACGACCTCAGCGACCGGACCGCGCTGGACCGGCAGCTGGCCGTGAACCTGTTCGGCCCGTACACGGTGACGCAGGCGTTCCTGCCTCTGCTGACCGCGGCGCGCGGCGCCATCGTCAACAACCTGTCGCTGAACGCGTTCGCCCCGATGCCGGTCATCCCGGCGTACTCGGTCTCCAAGGCGGCCGCGTTCTCCCTGACCCAGTCGCTGCGGGCCCTGCTGGCCGGGCGGGGCGTTCGGGTGCACGCGGTGCTGACCGGCCCCACCGACACCCGATCCCCTGTCCGCCACCGTGGCCGACAGCTGGCGCAACGGCGCGACCAAGGCGCTGGAGCGGCAGCTCGCCGCGACGGCCGCGGCCTGACCCGGGCCTTAGCTTTCCGGCCCTAGCTTTCCAGGTGGCGGGCGAAGAAGGCGAAGACCTTCTCCCAGCCGTCCATGGCCTGCTCGGGGCGGTAGATCGGCGCGTGGTAGTAGAAGAAGGCGTGCCCGGCGCCGTCGTACCGGTAGAACTCGAAGTCCTTGCCGTGCCGCGCGAGTTCCGCCTCGTGCTGGTCGACCTGGGCGGGCGAGGGGTGGGAGTCGTCGTTGCCGAACAGGCCGAGCAGCGGCGCGGACAGGCCGGCGGTGAGGTCGATCGGGGCGACCGGGCGGGCCGGGGACAGGTCCTCGGGAGCCATCACCACTCCCCCGCCCCACAGGTCGGCGACCGCGTCGAAGCCCGGGGTCTGCGAGGCGGTCAGCAGCGCGTGCCTGCCGCCCGAGCAGGTGCCGATGATGCCGGCCTTGCCGTTGCTGGTGGGCAGGGCCTTGAGCCAGCTCAGCGCGGCGGCGAGGTCGGCCACCACGACGTCGTCATGGGCACCGCCCTGGGCGCGGGCGGCGGCCGCCACGTCGTCCGGGGTGCCGTGGCCGAAGCGGCAGTACAGGTCGGGGCAGAGCACGCTGTACCCGTGGCGGGCCAGCCGCTCGCAGAACTCCCGGTAGAACTCATCCCAGCCCGGCAGGTGGTGCGCGACCACGATCGCCGGGGCCGGCGCGTCGCCGGCCGGCCGGGCGAACCAGGCGTGGATCTCATCCCCGTTGCCGCCGGGGTAGGTGATCACTTCGGCGGTCAGGCCGGTGCGGGCGTCGGTCCGGAACGAGTTCCATGCTTCCATGCCGCCCAGCATATTTCGCGGGTTGCCGGCCGGGCCTGCGCTTACCGGAACGCGTGTTGTTACCGTGACTCATGGCCAAGCGCCTTCGCTTCATGACCGACCTCATCGCGCCGCTGCGCGTCCCGCCGGGCAGCGAGGTCAAGCTCCACCGCGCGGCGTTGACGGTCGCGGCGGGGGCGGGCTAGGCTGACCAAGCAAGCGCTTGGTATAGCGCTCGGCCTGGATGCGCCGGCCTGGATCGGTCCGCCTGGATGAGGGAGATGAGCGCGATGCCCGTCAGGTACCTGTCCCAGGAGTGGGTCGAGGCGTACAACGCCGCGCTGGCCGCGGACGACGCGGTGCGCGCCGCGCTCAAGGGTAAGAGCGCGGCCCTGCAGATGGTGATCTCGGGCGCGCCGCAGGGCGACGTCCGGTACTGGCTGCGCATCGCCGACGGCGGCGCGTCGGCGGGCCTGGGCGACATCGACGGCGCCGACGTCACGATCAGCCAGTCGTACGAGACCTCGGTCCAGGTCAACAAGGGCGAGCTGGCCGGGCAGAAGGCGTTCATGCAGGGCAAGGTCAAGATCGCGGGCAAGATGCTGAAGATGATGCAGCTGCGCGGGCCGCTGGAGAAGGTCCAGGGCGCGCTGAACACGATCGACACCGACTACTGACGTCCGGGCGCGCCTCTCCCCCCCGGATCACTCTGCTTATTCAAAGTTCGCGTTATGCAGAAACCCCCTGTGGTTACTCACCGCTCACCTGCACCGATCGCTCGCGCAGGCCAAAAGGCCAGCCCTCGCGAGTCGGTTCTGCATAACGCTCACATCCAGTCGGCATGCCGCGGCCAGGCCAGCAGCGTGTCGACGACCTCGGCCGGCCCGTTTCCGGGGTCGGTGGCCGCGTAGCGGCCGCGGTAGAACAGCAGCGGTCGGCCGGGGCGGCACGGGCCGAGCGCCGTGACCCGCCCGGTGACCAGGTAGTGGTCGCCGGCCTCGTGCACCGCCTGGACCGCGCCCTGGACCCAGGTCAGCGCGCCGTCCAGGACCGGTGCGCCGGACGGCGCCGGAGACCAGGGCACCCCGGCGAACTTGTCGCCGCCGCTGGCGCCGAACCTGCGGGCCAGGTCCTGCTGCCCGTCGGCCAGCACGTTGGCGCAGAAGTGCCCGGCCCGCGCGATCACCGGCCAGGTCACCGAGGACCGGCCCGGGCAGAACAGGACCAGCGGCGGGTCCAGGGACAGCGCCGCGAACGCCTGGCACGCGAATCCGGCGGGGCGCCCGTCCCGGACGGTGGTGATGACGGTGACGCCGGTGCAGAAGTGACCGAGGACCTGCCGGAACCGGGCCGCGTCGGGCGGGGCGGCGTCGGGCGAGGCGGGCGGGGCGGCGCCGGGTTTAGTGGGCGGGGCCGGCAAAGCTGTGGCCCCACAGGCTGACCGCGGTGGTCTCGCGGCTGATCCAGGTCGCGTCGTCGACCAGCCGGCCGTCGGTGCCGTACTCGATGTCGAACCCGCCCGGGGTGCGCACGTAGAACGAGACCATGTGGTCGTTGGCGTGCCGCCCCAGCGTCCCGGACACCTGCGCGCCGCGCCTGGTGCACCGGTCCAGCGCCGCGCCCACGTCGTCCAGCGCGGCGACCTCGATCATCAGGTGGACGATGCCCGGCGCCGGCGGGCATCGGCACCAGGGCCAGCGAGTGATGCCGCGGGTTGCAGCCCAGGAACCGGAACCACACCGGCGGGTCCCCGGGCGCGCCGCCGAAGAACTCGGCCGGCATCCGCATCGAGTCGCGGAGCCGGAACCCGAGCACCTCGGTGTAGAAGTCGAACGCGGCCGTGGAGCCGGGCGGGACCGGCAGCACCACGTGCCCCAGGCCCAGGTCGCCGGTGACGAAGCGGTTCCCGTACGGGCTGACCGACGGCCGGGAGTCCAGCGCCGCGCCGCAGAACACCTCGAGGGAGTGCCCGGCCGGGTCTTCCGCGCGCAGCATCCAGCCGACCCGGCGGGTGGCGCACTCGTCGGCGGTGCCGACCTTGTACGCGACGCCGGCATCGGCCAGGGCCCGGCCCACCGCGTCCAGCGCGGCGGCGTCCGCGACCTCCCAGCCGGAGGCGAGCACCCGTTCCGCCGGTCCGGGCACGATCACCAGGCGGGCCGGGAAGTCGTCCATCCGCAGGTAGACGGCGCCGTCCTCGGGGCCCCGCCCCTCGCGTCATGCCGAGCACCTTGGTGCCGAACTCCCGCCAGGCGGCGACGTCGGCCGACTCGATCCGCAGGTAGCCGAGCGAGGAGATCATGTGCCCTCCAGGAAGCCGATGGCCAGGCGGTTGAACTCGTCGGACTTCTCCAGCTGGACCCAGTGCCCGCAGCCGCCGAACACGTGCAGCTGGGCGCGGCGGATCAGCTTCATCGCCACCAGCGCGCCGTCGACCGGGTTGACCCGGTCCTCGCGGCCCCAGATCAGCAGCACCGGGTTACGCAGCCGGTGCGCCTCCCGCCAGAGCAGCCCCTCCTCATACGAGGCGGGGTCGAAGAACGAGGCGCCCATCGACGCCATGGCGGCCAGGGAATCCGGGTCGCAGGCCACCACGTACCGTTCGGAAATAAGATCTTCGGTGATCAGGCGCTGGTCGAACACCAGGGTGCGCAGGAACGCGGCCATCTTCTCCCGGCTCGGCCCGGGCGGCGCGCCGAACTCGGCCAGCCGCTTGACCCCTTCGGTCGGGTCGGCGGAAAGCACGTTGAGCGACAGGCCGCCAGGGCCCATGAGCACGAGGCGTTCGGCCCGTTCGGCAAAATTAAGGGCGAACCGCACCGCGGTGCCGCCGCCGAGAGAGTTGCCGACCAGGTGCACCCGGTCGATGCCGAGTTCGTCGAGCAGGTCGGCCAGGGCGCGGGCCGCGAAGGTGAAGTAGCTGCCCTGCACCGGCGGCTTGTCGGACTTGCCGTAGCCGGGCTGGTCGACGACCAGGGTGCGGAACCGCTCGGCGAACGCGGGCAGGTTGCGGCCGAAATTGGACATCCCGGACGCGCCCGGGCCGCCGCCGTGCAGCATGACGACGGGCGTGCCCTTTCCGCTGCCCGCCTCCTCGTAGTGCAGGTGCATGTGCGCCCCCTCGTCATACCATCGCGTCCGGCGGGATGTCGTGGCCGAACTCGCCGCGGCCGAACATGGACAGCGCGCGCTCCGGGTCGTTGATCGCGTGCACCCGGCCCGCGTGCGCGTCGCGCCAGAACCGCTGGATCGGCGTGCCCGTGCGCAGCGCCCGGCCGCCGGAGTTCTCGAACAGCAGGTCCACCGCGCGGATGGCCTGGCCGGTGCCGGTCACCTGGTCGCGGCGGACCCGCAGCCGCAGCGGCAGCGGCGGCTTCTCCCCCGCCCGGGCGCGCGTCATCAGCTCGGCCATGTTCCGCTCCAGCGCCGCCCACGCGGCGTCCAGCAGGGCGGCCGCCTCGGCGATGCGGACCTGCCCGAACGGGTCCTCGGCCGCCTTCTGCCCGACGTAGGAGGCCCGGACCCGGCCGCGCTGGTACTCGACATGGGCCGCGTAGGCACCGGTCGCCATGCCGATGACCGGCGTGGTGATGGCGTAAGAAAATATCGAGCCGAACGGAACGCGGTACAACGGCCCGGCATTGACCTGCTGGCCGGGGCAGACCAGCCGGGTCACGTCGGTGAAGCTCAGCGAGCGGTGCTCGGGGACGAAGGCGCCGCCGACCACGATGTCGTTGCTGCCCGTGCCGCGCAGCCCGACCGTGTCCCACACGTCGTCGATCGTGTAGTCGCTGGCGGGCAGCAGGAACGTGCGGAAGTCGACCGGCTGGCCTTCGTCGTTGGTGACGATGCCGCCGAGCAGGACCCAGGTGGCGTGGTCGCAGCCGGAGGAGAAGCTCCAGCGGCCTTTTAGCTGGTGGCCTTTGTCGATTTGCTTCGCGCGGCCGGTCGGGGCGTAGGACGAGGACATCCGGGTGGCCGGGTCTTTGCCCCAGACGTCTTCCTGGGCCTGGGGCGGGAACAGGGCCAGCTGCCAGGGGTGGACGCCGACCACCGAGGCCACCCACCCGGTCGACCCGCAGGCGCTGGCGATGGCGCGGACCGCGGTGTAGAACGCGAGGGGGTCGGCTTCCAGGCCGCCTGCGCTCTGGGGCTGGAGCAGGCGGAAGAAGCCGGTTTCCGCCAGCGCCTTGACCGACTCGGCGGGCAGCGCCCGGCGGTCCTCGGCCTCCTGGGCCCGTTGCGCGAAGACCGGGAGCAGGTCGGTGACCCCGGCGAGGACCGCCTGGACCTGCTGTTGCGAGGTAGCCATATGCCCAAGACTAGAACATGTTCTAGTCTTAGGGTATGGATCAGGTACGGACCATCGTCGCGGGCGCGCCGCCGGCCAGGTACGCGCGGGGCTGGCACTGCCTGGGCCTGGCGGCGCGGTTCCGGGAGGGCGGGCCGCACGCGGTACGGGCGTTCGGGACCAAGCTGGTGGTGTTCGCTTCCTCGGACGGCGAGCTGCACGTGCTGGACGGGTACTGCCGGCACATGGGCGGCGACCTGACCCAGGGCACGGTCAAGGGCGACGCCATCGCCTGCCCGTTCCACGACTGGCGCTGGGGCGGCGACGGCCGGTGCGCCTCGATTCCGTACGCGCGGCGGGTGCCGGTGGCGGCGCGGACCCGGTCCTGGCGGGTGCTGGAGCGCAACGGGCAGTTGTTCGTGTGGCACGATCCCTCGGGTGACCCGCCTGCGGACGACGTGACCATTCCTTTTATTGCGGGCGCCGGCGCTGATGAGTGGACCGCCTGGACCTGGGATTCGATCCTGGTCGAGGGGGCGAACTGCCGCGAGGTGATCGACAACGTGGTGGACATGGCGCACTTCTTCTACATCCACTTCGCGTTCCCTGTGTATTTCCGCAACGTGTTCGAGGGGCACATCGCCTCGCAGTACCTGCGCACCCGGTCGCGGCCTGATGTGAACGGGGCGTCGAACTACGGGCCCGGCTCTGCTGCCGGTTTTGCTGCGAGCACGCTGCGGTCGGAGGCGTCGTACTACGGCCCGGCCTACATGATCGACTACCTGTGGCACGACTACCACGGCATGACCCTGGAGAGCGTGCTGATCAACTGCCACTACCCGGTCACGCCGGACTCGTTCCTGCTGCAGTGGGGGGCGATCGTCAAGCGCCCGGCCGGCCTGTCCGACGCGCACGCCGCCGCGGTCGCGGCCAAGTTCGCGGACTTCGTGGGGCTGGGCTTCCAGCAGGACGTGGCGATCTGGCTGAATAAGACGCGGATCGACAATCCGCTGCTGTGCGCCGAGGACGGCCCGGTCTACCAGGTGCGCCGCTGGTACGAGCAGTTCTACTGCGACGTGGCCGACATCGCGCCGGACATGGTGGCGCGGTACGAGTTCGAGATCGACACCACCCGGGCGGTGGCCGGGTGGGAGGCGGAGGTCGCGGCCAATCTTTCTACCCAGGCCGATGCTGGCTGAGGACGAGCGGCGGGGGGCGGTGGCCTCGGTGTCGTGCGACCGCTGCGGAGCGGCGGTGCGGGCGGTTAAGTTCAGCGCGCAGCACACCTCAGTGCAGTGGACGGCGGGGGCTGTTGATTTGTGCTTCGAGTTCTCTATGGCACGTCGGCCGAGCGCGCTGGTCGAGGGGTGCGGCAGCCTGCGATCCAGCATCGCTGCTGCCGTTCTGGACGGGCGGCTGGAGGTGTCGCCGCCCTGATGGCCGCGCGTGAGTACGTTCAGGTCCGGGTGGCGGAGGTGGTCCAGGAGACCGGCGACGCGTGCTCGCTGGTGCTGGACGCGCGCTTTGACTACCGGCCGGGGCAGTTCGTCACGGTGCGGATCCCGTCGGAGCGGTGCGGGTCGGTGGCGCGTTGCTACTCGCTGTGCAGTTCGCCGCTGACCGGGGAGCGGCCGGCGATCACGGTCAAGCGGACGGACGGCGGGTACGGGTCGAACTGGATCTTTGATCATGTGGCGGCTGGGACCGTGCTGGACGTGCTGCCGCCGGCCGGGACGTTCTGCCCTTCGTCTTTGCACGGCGACTTTCTGCTGTTCGCGGCGGGCAGCGGGATCACCCCGGTCATGTCGATCCTGAAGTCGGCGCTGGCTTTCGGGGGCGGCGGCCGGGTGGTGCTGGTGTACGCGAACCGGGACGAGGGTTCGGTGATCTTCGGCTCGTTGCTGCGCCGGCTTGCGTCTGATTCGGGTGGCCGGCTGGTGGTGGTGCACTGGCTGGATTCGCTGCTCGGGGTGCCGTCGGCGGCGGGCCTTGTCGCTTTGGCCCGGCCGTATGGGTCGTTCGAGGCGTTCGTCTGCGGGCCGGACCCGTACCTGGCCGTGGTGCGGGAGGCGCTCGGGCGGCTCGGGGTACCGGGATCGCGGGTGCACGCGGAGCGGTTCGTGTCGCTGGCCGAGAACCCGTTCGAGGACGTCGCCATTGCTGGCGGGATGGCGGCCACGCTGTCGGTCACGCTGGACGGCGTGCTCACCTCGCTGCCCTGGCCGGCCGGGACCCGGATGCTCGACGTGCTCATCGAGGCCGGGCTGGACGCGCCGTTTTCCTGCCGGCAGGGCATCTGCGGCGCCTGCGCCTGCCAGCTCACCGGCGGCTCGGTGGAGATGGCTCATAATGAGGTGCTCGAGGCCGCCGACCTGGCCGACGGCTACATCCTGGCCTGCCAGGCGGTCTCGCTGACCCCTGTGGTCTGCATTACCTACTGAACATGTCGTAAATTACCGGTGGGGGAAACCCGTGCTTCGGTAACCAAGGGAGGACGACTATGCCGCTGACCATCGGCGATACCGCTCCGGACTTCGAGGCGGAGACGAGCGAAGGGCCGATCCATTTCTACGACTGGCTCGGGGACTCCTGGGGGGTCCTGTTCTCGCACCCCAAGGACTTCACCCCGATATGCACCACCGAGCTGGGCTACATGGCCAAGATCAAGCCGGAGTTCGACCTGCGCAACGTGAAGATCATCGGCCTGTCGGTCGACTCCACCGGGGATCACGAGCGGTGGGCCGCCGACATCGCCGAGACCCAGGGCACCGCGCCCAACTACCCGATCATCGCCGACAACGACTTCAACGTGGCCAAGCTGTACGGGATGCTGCCGGCCGACGTCTCGGGCGACGCCAAGTCGCGCACCCCGGCGGATAACCAGACCGTGCGGAACGTGTTCGTGATCGGCCCGGACAAGAAGATCAAGCTGGTCCTGGTCTACCCGATGACGACCGGGCGCAACTTCGACGAGGTGCTGCGGGTCATCGACTCGCTGCAGCTGACCGCCAGGCACAAGGTGGCCACGCCGGTCAACTGGAAGCAGGGCGAGGACGTCGTCATCGCCGGCTCGGTCTCCAACGAGCAGGCCAAGGAGCTCTTCGGGGAGTGGCGAGAGCCCAAGCCCTACATCCGGATCGTGCCGCAGCCCAAGTAAATTCTCTGGGCCTGACCGGGCCGGCGTCGGGGCTGTCGACCCGCGACGCCGGGCCGGTCTTGGCGGACTAGCCGAAGGTGAAGGAGAAGGTCTGGACGCCGGGGTCGAGGAAGGTCATCTCGAGGGTGCGCTCGGTGACGCGGCCGTGCTGGCGGATGAGCTGGTGGAGACGTTGCTCGGTGATGGTGCCGCGGCCTTCGGCGTCCACGTCGCCGCCGTGATCGTCGCCGGGCGGCTGGCCGTCGAGGGTTATCTGGAAGCGCACGGCGGTGTCGGCTGCGTCCGGCCTGCGGTCCGGGCTGCGGTCCGGGCTGCGGTCCGGTGACCAGGTGGAGGTCGCGGGCCTGGAAGCGGTAGGTGATCCGGCCGCCGGCCTCGTTCAGCGTGGTGGCCTGCGCCCCCGCCGTCCAGTTCCCGGACAGGGCCCAGTGGTTGAGGCGCAGCTGCGCCGGAGCGTCGTAGACCTGCGGGCGGTCCGGCATGAGGCCGCCCGGAGAGGCGAAGTTCTCGGTGCGCTCGTAGCCGGTGTAGTTCTCCGGTGACCTCAGGTCGGTCCAGTCGGCGGGCGCCTCGAGACCGGGGGCCTGCGGCGTGACCAGGTCCGGGCCGGCGTCTTCGGTCCCGGCCTCGGCCAGGAGCTGCTGGATGACCATCTCGGACTGCTGGTATTCGCCTTCGCCGTAAGTGGTGATGCCGGATCTGCCCCTGCGCGTCGGCGAAGTACAGCGCGGGCCAGTAGTAGTTGTCGAACGCGCGCCATACCTCGTAGTCGCTGTCGATCGCGACCGGGTAGGTGATGTTCATGGCGTCGATGGCGCGGCGGACGTTCGGCTCGTCGTGCTCGAAGCCGAACTCGGGGGTGTGCACGCCGATCACGACCAGGCCCGGGCGGCGTACTTCTGCGCCCAGGCGCGGACGTAGGGCAGCTGGCGGAGCCAGTTGATGCAGGTGTAGGTCCAGAAGTCGACCAGCACGACCTTCCCGCGCAGGCCGGCCGGGGTCAGCGGCGGCGAGTTGAGCCATCCGGTCGCTCCGTCGAACGAGGGCAGCTCACCCTCGACGGGCAGCCGCGAGGCGGTGTGCAGCCCGGCGGGTACGGGCCAGTGTGGTTTCATGGCGAGGCCTTCCTCTGCGGCGTTGCTCGTTGCTCCTGGTTCACGGCGGTCCTGGTTCTATGGTCGCGCTTCGGGTGGCCCGTGAGGCCCGGGGTGGCCCCTGGTTTCAACCCTGGTTCGGGACCACCGGCCAGCGGATGCCGGGCGGGCGTGGGTGCTGCACCGGGGTCCCGGATGCAAGGCAGCACGGAACATTGTGCACACGAGCCCCGTTAGAGTCATCCCGTTACAGCGTCGGGAGCCTGTTCGACCTATGAAAGTGGCAACCTAACGGATAGATCCGTTAGGTTGCAGCAACCATGGGTGCGGTGTCAGGGCTTGCGGGCGACGCCGGCCAGGAACGTGGCGGTGGCGGCCTTCTGGTCGGGGGCGGGAGTGTCGCCGGTCCAGAGGCGGACCGGTCCGACGCCGGGAGGGGACGAGGTCCAGGCCCTCGAAGAAGCTCTGGATCTCTTCCAGAGAGTGGATGTAGACCCGGGCGGCGGTGTATTCCGAGGTGAAGTTCGCGCCCTCGGAGGGATTGCCGGAGCCGACGGAGATGATCAGGTAGCTGCCGGGGACGACGGCGCGGGCGAAGGCGGCGGCCACGTCGCGGGCGGCGGCGGCCTGCGCGAAGTGCAGGACGCCAGAGAGGATGACGCAGACGGGGTCGGCCAGGTCAATCAGGTCCGTCAGACCGGGATCGGCCAGGATGCGGGCCGGGTCGCGCATGTCGCCGGGCACGGCGATCACGGCGGGGCTCTTGGCCAGCAGGCTGCGGGCGTGCGAGATGACGATCGGGTCGTTGTCCACGTAGACGACCCGGACGTCCGGGTCGACGCGCCTGGGCGATGTCGTGGGTGTTCACCGCGGTGGGCAGGCCCGGCGCCGACGTCGAGGAACTGCCGGATCCCGCGCTGCCGGCCACGTAGCTGACGGCCCGCCCCAGGAACCGCCGGTTCTCCCGGGCCATCTGCGCGGTGGGCGGCGTGACGGCGCAGCATCTTCTCGGCCGAGTTCGCGGTCGGCGGCGAAGTTGTCTTTGCCGGAATAATAGATATCAGTGCAGGTCACAGACCAGCACAGGTAGTCTAGAGTCAGGCAAAAGTCAGGAACGCGGAGATGCCGCACAGAGACCAGCACAGTGCAGAATACGCTCGTCCAGGCCACGATCTTCAAGAAGTGCGACCGAACCTACCACAAGCCCGGCAGCAACAAGGGATGCGCCAGCGGGACATGCCAGCACACGTGCGAGGCCCGCCAGGTCAGCGATGCGCGCACAAGTGGACCGTCCGCTACTCGGTGAACTCCCGGCAGCGCGAGCAGTCCTTCGCCACGCTGACCGAGGCCCAGACATTCCAGCTCACCCTGTCGACCGGCAAGCAGACCCAAGGCGCGATGTTCACCGACCCCCGCGCCGGCATCGTGGCGTTCCTGCCGCTGTGCGACGCCTACGTCGAGGGGATGGCCAGGGCCAACGCCAAGAGCAAGGCCACCTACCGCAGCAACTTCGCCAACCCGGCCGTCCGCACGCTGCTGGAGGGACGCAGCGTGCTGGACGTCGCGCGGATGGACGCCGAGGTCAAGACGCTGCTGAACAGGACCCTGGGCAGCTACAGCGACGACTACCGGGGCAACGTCCGCCGCATCATCACCGGCACCCTGGATGAGTGCGTGCGACGGGGCATCATCCCCCGGCACACGCTGACCGGGATCGAGCTAGCCCCCCGGATCGTGACGGCCGAGCAGTACGAGCAGCAGAACAAGGGCATGGTGAGCGTGTCCGATGACACGGTGCGGATGCTCGCCGAGGGGATCACGGTCGCCGGCACGGACAGGAACGGCCGCACCGCGCACGCGCGTCATGCCCGGCCTGGGCATCGCGCCCTGGCTCCAGCGGACGATGGGACTGCGGATCAGGGAGGCCCTGGGCGTGCGCAAGTCCGATTTCAGGCAGCGCGCGGACGGTACCCGCTACCTGCACCTGTGCTGGCAGGCCAGCGAGAACGGCCGGGAGCTGGAACCACTTGAAGCACCGCAAGGCCGGCGACTTCCGGGACGTTCCCGTGCCCGACATGATCTGGGACATGGTCCAGGAGCTGGCGGACGGCCCGCTGTGCCCCGGCCCGAACGGCACCCCCTACATGCCCTACAGCACGGCAGGAAACCGGTTCGGCCGCATGCTGGACTACCTGGGGATCAGCGGAGTGCACACGCACAGCCTGCGCCACCAGTTCGCCAGCGAGGCCCTGGACGCCAGCCCCCGCGAGCTAGCGAACATCTCCCAGGTCTAGGGCACGACAGCATCGAGACCACGCTACGGTTCTACATCCACGCCAGCGCCAACGCCGAACAGCGGATCGGCGCGATGATGAACGCCCGGTGGACCGCCAAGCCCGCCCCGGCAGCAACGAAGCCTAACCAGCACCAGCGACGACCACGACGATAACCAGGCAGCAGCGAGGAATGGAAGGTAGGCCGCAAGAATGACCGTGAAAGGCGCAAAGGGAAGCCGCGCCTGCGCGCGGCACAACGCGCATACCGCGCCGCGCCTGCCACGAGAAAACTACCTGGACACGCCGAAGGGCACCTCAAGACGAGAGGGTACCTAGACGCTTGGCTCAGGGACAGCTAACGAGCGCTTCACTGCTACAAAGAGCGGACGCTATGCGGCAGGACTGAACGCAGCATAGGGCTGGTACGGTACTGGGTGTACCGCACCAGCACGCGGCTATCGTGGTCGGCTACCTCGACACAGTTACGCTATTACCGCCGCTCTTGCGTGCTTGCGCCAGCGGATATCGTCTATGTGTTCCATTGTTCGTTCGACACCTTAAGAATCAGGTACAGAGACTGAGTGCGTGACAGCGCGTGCGCTGTCAGACGGTAGAATATTAGCGCTGCTCGCTCCAGAAACGTGTCATCCCCAGTGATCTGCGCTTCTACGGCCGTTTAGAGGTACAAAGTACGAGAGGGAGCAGCGAAGATGAACGCACCTAGCATCGCGCGGTGCGCGCCGATCTCGGCAGGGATGACTTGAACTGTAACGCTGGCGGACAGCTCATATCGGCTAGATGTACTAGCTGTTAGTGCATGATCTTGGGCGATCAGACCAGGTTATGCAAAACGGACTCAGACTAGCACCACTCGCAGATCGGGAGGAGACTACTATTGTACAGGATGTCTTGACGCTCAAGCTTGCCACTCACAAGCTGGTTCTATGTCATCCTCGGAACTAGCAGGCTCGCACGCTTGAGAAGAGCGACTCGGGCGTAGTAGGCCGTCTGTAGCAGGACAGGGACGATGATCGGCTCAAACGACTTCAGGGACGTAGCTTCTCGTTCGACTGGCAGCCACTCTTTCTCGAACCACGGCGCGAACTTGCCGTTGGACTTCTGGGCGATACCGGCGAGCGTGACATAGAGACCGTTAGCCAGACAGGGGAACCTCTCAGCGATCTTGGAGGCTACATCCTCTGAGATACGAAAACCTGTCTCAGCTTTGTTGATCGTGGTCCGGTCGAATCCGAGTTCCCGTGCTAGGCATCCTGGCTCGAAAAGCTAGCCTCGGTGCGCGCGTTACGGAGTTCCTCACTCAGCTACGCGCTTAGGTCGCTCCGGGGGTCACGCTCATTCGCTATGACTACACTGTAGTGACGCCGCTACGAGGTGGCGAGACGGATTGTGACGTGAATCTTCGTCACGTAGTCAAGGCTAGTACTGGCTTGGCAACTTTGGTAGCGAGACCACGTAGCTAGATGCTTAGAAGGATAGTGCCGCTGATGCAGACAGAGCTTGTAGCTGTAGATCAGCTCAAGTACCGGCTAACTCAGTTGACCACCTATGAACTGCGCGACCACCGACGAGAGCTTGAACGCGCTATCGCGTTCTTCGACGCTCAGGACTCGTACCGCTCGCTCGTGACTGGCTGCAAGCCAGACTAGACGCTGTGATAGCTGAGCAAGACGAGCGTGCGAGGGCGGCCAATGCGTGACCACGATGTCAGTAAGCCTTACGGCCGGCGAGCTTGAGCGAGCGAGGCGAGAGATAGAGGTAAGCCTCCGCTTTGCTAGACCTGACTCGCTCATCCGCGCGCCGATCGAGGCGCACCTGAGTGCGATCAACGCGGAGCTGAACCAGCGGCGCACAGCTGGCACGGAGAGCTGATGATCAGGCTCGAAAAACACAGAGGACATGTCCATGACCAGAGTTGTTGACTGCGTGGAGCGGATGTTCCAGTTCAAGCAGCGGTGTCCTGGCTGTGGAGTTTGACCTGAAGCCGTACATGTTCACCGCTCGCGTGCCCGGCTGTGATGAACAGTTCCGCGCGATGAGCTTGTGCAAGCTGATGGACGCGGTTGAGCGCTGGGCAGCCGAAGAGACGTGGTCGGGCTGCTGTTCGGGGTAGGGTTAGCTTTGCGCTGGGGGCACGGCAGATGATCGTTTACCTGTGTTCGTGCGGGTTCGCTACCAGACGACCACGGACTGGTTTGACGGTCCTACCTGGACGAGCACCTGGCCATCACCAGCGGCGCAGGTGCGGGACAGCTCTTGCCTAGCGAGGCCGGGACCGGTGATGCTTCCCCGTTCGTCTCTGAGTCCTTGGCGAGGGTTCAGCGCGGCGGGTTTGAGAAAGACGCCTAGGTGCGTGCTTGGCTAGGCGCGCGCCGGGGCGTCGTCATGCCCGACACCCGGATAACAGGAGATAGCGTCTCTGGGAACTCGACGGGTAAACGGAGGGTCACTCTAGGAACAGAGCTTTTGCTCTCGTTGACGTCATCGGGCTGGCATCCCGGCAGTTGAGGTGTGCTACGGATTTTGGTTAAGCGGCTGATTCCGGGTCTAGTCGGGTTCCCCGGCCGACGTGCGGTTGCCGGCGATCTTGCGTTTGGATTGCCAGCTACGCAGCGCGGCGGGGGTCCAGCAGGGCCGCCCATCGTGGCATCTTGCCCTCGCCGGGGATCGGGGTTACGGGTGCGGGCACGGCGGAAGCTCTCGGGCTTGTCGTAGCCGAGGTAGGACGCGGCATCGGCAAGGCCGATGATCAGCTCGTCGCCGGGGCCGGGGTGACCGGCCGGGGCGGCGGCGCGGTGCCGCCGCGGCCCCGGTGCTGGTGACGGGCTGCCCGTCGCCGGGCCGGGGCGCGGTGCGCGGCCGCGGGGCCGGCCAGGCCGGGCGCGGGGTGTCCGGGGGCGGGACATCGGCCGGGACATCGGGGCGTCTTTGCGCTGGTACCAGGGGTGTGTGTCGCGGGCGGGACATCGGCCGGGACATCGTCCGGGTCGTCGGCGAGGCGGACCAGGGAGGCGCCGGCGAGCTTGCGGCCCTCGCTGATGCACGTGCGGCGGTGATCCACGGGGCGGGCTGCATGCCGGTGAACCAGTGCGGGGGCGGCGGGTCCGGTCAGGGCGTAGCGGCGGCGTTCCTCGGCGGGCATCCAGGCGATCTGGGCGTGGTGGATCAGTTCCTCGGCTTCCCCGATGCCGACCACGCCCCGGCCCTTGATCCGGGTATCCCACTGGATCGGCGGCGGTGTACCCGAACGTCATCCGCCACAGCGAGGACGGTGTAGGCCCCGGTGATCAGCCGGTAGCCGTACTGGCCCCGGCTGTCGGTGTCCCCGAACCAGCCGCAGGTTGGGCTGGTGGACGGCCACGACCAGCCGGTGCCCGGCCTGGCGGCCCTGCCATTCGATCTGCCGCCGCTGATCCAGCGCCGGCGGCTGGCCCGTGGCCGTGGCCGCGGCTGGTGCATCCGCTCGGCCATCGACGCGAACGTGCCGAACTCATCGATGACCAGCAGCCGTTGCGGGAACGCGCCGGGCCAGCGCGGTGCTGCGCGCCCACGGCGATGTTGACCCCGAGCATGGACAGGAAGAACTCTTCCAGCGCCCACATCATCGACTCGATGTCGGTGTGCACGCGGATGCCGGGCACGTTGATCAGCACGTCGTGGCCGGTTTTGCGGCTGATGTAGGACCGGCGCTTGGGGTCGATGATGTCCACCAGCCAGCCGTTGGCGCGGACGTGCGCGGCCGGGATCGACGCGGTGGCGGTCTTGCCGCCGCCGGTGCCGGCCGCGATGAACAGGTGCGGTTCCTCGTCTTGCAGGTCCGCGACCCACTTCCGCCCGCCGGCCAGGGTGGCCAGGTGGATCTTGTGGGCGGGCAGGTCGTACCCGTCGAACCGGGCCAGTCCGGCGGGCGCGGGCGGATGGGTCCAGGTCGCCTGGTACGGGCCGAACGAGCAGGCCAGGTCGCCGCCCAGGTGCCGGCGGATGACCTCGTCGATGTGCTTCTGCTGGGCGGCGTCGGGGTTCCACGCGGCCGGGTAGGCCAGCGTGACCCGCGCGTCCGGGGTCGGCGGCGAACCCGGCCGGGATGTCCAGCCACCGGCCGGGCCGGTCGCCGGGGTCGGTGCCGAGGTAGCTGGCAGAGCTGGAGGTAGACCGGCCGGATGACGCGGCGTTCGTACCGCCACCGCTGGAACCGGGGCCAGCCCGCGCACCCGCCGGCGACGGCCAGCGAAGCCGAGCACGACCGAGGTGGCCAGCGGGACGGGCGGCCAGCCCGGCCGCGGCCGCGACGGCGAACCAGCGGACGGCGGCGCGTTTCCAGCCCGGCCAGAACGCCCACCGGGACGGCTGCCCGGTGGTGAGCCAGCCGGGCACCCCGCCGATGACCCTGGTGCCGGCGCGTGAGGAACGTGGCGTCGGTGCGGCGCTGGCCCAGCGGCGCGCCGGCCGCGAACCGGCCGGCCAGCCGGGTCAGCCGCCACGGACGCGGAGCGCGGACCAGCGGCCAGGCGTCGCCGCGCCGGCCGGGGACGCGGAGCCGGGGCACGCCGGGACGCGGCCGAGCGCCCGGCCGGCCAGCCAGCGGAACAGCGCGCCGAACGCAGGCCAGCACCACCACGGCGCTGATCAGCGTCGGTGACCACGTGAGCCAACCCGAAGTGCACGAGCCGACACACTAGCGGCCGCAATCCCGGCGCACACCAGGGCACAGCCGGCCGCACCCGGCCCCGCACGCCGGCGCACGCGCCCGCACGCCGGACGCGCCGCCGCGTCCGGGCACCGTGCGCGCCGGGCCGCCCGGCCGGGCCGTGACCAGCGGCGGACGCGCCTGTCCGCGGGACCCGGCCGGGGCGGGAGTCCGGACCGGCACGCGGGCAGCCGGCCGGTCCGGGAGACGGTGAACAGGAGGGGACAGGGGGACGCGGGGGGAAGGGGAGAAACGTGTTCGCGTGATGACGGTTCGCTTACGGCCGGCGCGCGGGCCGTGCCCGGCCGAGGCAGAATCGGTCACGAAGCGGTGCGAACACGTGCACGCCGGGGCACCCGGCAGCGGAAGGGGACGATGCACCATGACAGGACAACCGCGACACCGGCAGGCCGCGCCGCCGCGCCGACGCCGGCACGGTCCGGCTCAGCCAGCGCGACATAGACGGGCTGATCTTGTGCGCCGAGCACGCCGGCGCGCCCTATGACCTGCTGGCCGCCGCGCTGGCCGTCGAGCCGGCCCGGCTGCGCGCGATCGTGGCCCGGTGGCGGCGCGCCGGGTACGCCGAAACCGGCCGGCTCGGCCCCGGCCCGGCCTGGTGCTGGCTCACCCCGGCCGGGATGACCGCGGGCGGGCTGCCCTACCCCGCCGCCCGGCCCCCGCTGGCCCGCCTGGACGCACCTGCGCGCGGTGCTCGCCGCCCGGCTGTGGTTCCAGGCCAGCCCGGCATGGGACCAGCACGAGGCGTGGTGGCAGTCCGAACGCCGCATCCGCCGCAAAGGCCCGGCCGCCGGCACCCACCGGCCCGACGCGGAGATCTGGTGGCCGTCCATCGCGGCCAGCCCGTACGCCGGGCAGATCTGGGCCATCGAGATCGAGCTGACCGCCAAGCACGCCGACCGCACCGCCCAGATCATGACCGGCATGACCGCCCCGGCCGGGTACACCCGCGTGCATCTACCTGACCGCCCCCGCCGCACGCGGCGTGGTCACCCGCTGCGCCGAGGCCCTGCCCGGCGACGCCCCGCCCAGCTCACCGTCTGGGACCTGCCCCCAGCCGCCCGCACCCCCGGCACCGGACCGGGAAGGGCCAGTCCGCCCCAGAAAGCCAGGACCGACCCGGCGAAACCCCAGGCCAGGGACGCGGAAACCAGCCAGCGGAGTCAGGCCAGAGTCAGGAAACCCCGCCCGACAAAATCGGACATAAACCCCATATATGGACCAAACAGAGCAGCGTACAGCGCGAGATGCAGTTTTCGAAAAACCAGCACAACGTGCCTGTATGATCGCAGTACGGTCGCTGTGCGGGAGTCGCCGGGACCACTTGACTAATGTTGTCCTTGCCGCCGAGCCAGTAGTCCCAGACGCGGGCGATGTTCGGCTTGGTCGGGTCGAATGGCTCCATCGCTGCGCCTCCCATCACGTCCTGCGTAGCGTAATGGTTTCTGTGGCGGCGTGGTGGCCGGCGCGGCGGCCGGAGAAGACGCAGTCGGCCAGGGACAGGCCGCTGACGTAGGAGCGGGAGCACAGGCCGGCCGCGGTGCGGCCCGCGGCGTACAGGCCGTCCACCGGGCGGCCGTCGGGGCGCAGGACCTGGCCGGAGCTCGGGCGCCACGACGAGGCCGCCGAGGGTGAGGACCGGGGCGGGGTAGAACAGCCGGGGGCGCACCGAGACGTCGATCAGGGAGTAGGCGGCTGGTCCTGCGGGCGGCGGACGTCGGCGGGCTTACCTGGCCGGATCAGGACTTGCCCGGTCGGGTGCTGCCGGGTCGCGGCTGGCGGCGTTGTAGGTGGCAAGGGTGGCGGCCAGGCCGTCCGGGTCGACGCCGGCCCGGGCCGCGACCGCGGCTACGGTGGGGGCGCGGACCGCGCCCAGGCTCAGCAGGTACCAGGCCTGCAGGCGCTGGAACCACAGGGTCGACCCGCGGATCTGGCGGCGGGCCTGCGGCCAGGGTGGCGTGGTCGACGAGCAGCCAGGCCCGGCCGCCGTGCCGCAGGATCGCGGCGCCGAGGGCGGCGCCGTAGCGGGACTCGTCGCACGACCCGCTGGCCCGCGCGGTCGACCAGGACGCCGGCCAGCAGGGCGGGCGGCGGGCTGAGGAACCGCCAGACGGACACCCGGTCCAGGAACGCGGTCGCGCCGCCGATCTCGGTGCCGAGGCCGATGCCGCTGCCGTCGTCGCCGGGGGTGGCCAGGGGCAGGCCGCCACGGGCGTTCGGCGCGTGCGCGCGCATCATCGCCCGGTTGGCGGCGAACCCGCCGGCGGCCAGGACCACGCCGCGCGCGGCCCCGATCCGCAGCGGCCGCGCGTAGCGCCGCTCCAGCCATGCGACCGGCCGGTGCAGGACCCGGCCGAGCTTCGGCACGTACAGGTACGGCCTGACCGACCAGCGGTGCAGGATGCGGTGGGCCAGCCGGGCCCAGGCGGGCGCGGCGCGCAGGGACCGGCACTCCACGCCGGTGACGCGGCCG
Source organism: uncultured Actinomycetes bacterium (assembly GCA_963822765.1). Lineage (GTDB taxonomy): Bacteria > Actinomycetota > Actinomycetes > Streptosporangiales > Streptosporangiaceae > Palsa-504. The sequence continues at coordinate 59,536 of CAWGJL010000008.1, forward strand.
CCGGGGTCGGTGACCAGGTGGCGGGCGGCGGTCTGGGTGAGCACGCGGACCCCGGCGCCGCGGACGGCGGCGGCCAGCGCGGGCGTACAGCAGGCCGCCGGAGGTGCCGCGGCCCCGGGTCCGGTGGCCGCGCGGCGCGGGCGGCGGGCCGGTGCCGTCCTCGGGAGTGGCGGCCGGAGGGGCAGCGGCGGGAGGGGTGGCGGCGGGATCCGCGGCGGGATCCGCGGCGGCGGACAGTTCGCTGCCGGAGTAGTAGAGGTAGTGGCGGTTGGTCGGGTAGGAGGTCTTGTCCGGGCACAGGCTCCCCTCGAACGGCACGCCGTGACCCTCGAGCCAGGCCAGCATGGCCACGCTGCCATCGCAGAACTCCCGGAGCGTCGCTTCCGGTACCGCGTCGCCGACCTCGGTGCGCAGGTAGCCGAGCATCGCCTCGGGGGTGTCGGTGACGCCCGCCGCGCGCTGCTGCGGGGTGCCGCCGCCGGCGTAGATCACGCCGCCGGACAGCGCGGTGGCCCCGCCGCCGCCGAACCGGTCCAGGATCAGCACCGAGCAGCCCGGCCGCGGCCGCCTCCAGGGCGGCGCAGGCGCCCGCGGCGCCGAAGCCGACCACCACCACGTCGGCCTCGACGTCCCAGTCCGGCGGCACGGGGCCTCCCGCGGATCGGCGCAAAACTGTAACGTGTTCTAGTATGGGCCGGGAGGCGGCATGACGACAGGGCCCGCTGAGACAGGGCCCGCCGAGACAGGGCCCGCCGAGTTCGACGTCGTGGTGGCGGGCAGCGGAGCGGCGGGGATGACGGCCGCGCTCACCGCGGCGGACCTCGGGCTGAGCGTGGTGGTGGTCGAGAAGGCCGGGTCGTTCGGCGGGTCGACGGCGCGGTCGGGGGGCGGGATCTGGGCCCCGGGCAACGCGGTGCTGCGGGCGGCCGGGGTCACCGACACGCCGGAGCAGGCCCGCGCCTACCTGGGCCACGTGGCCGGGGCGGACGTGCCTGCCGGGTTGCGGGAGGCGTTCCTCGAGCACGGCGCGGCCATGCTGGACCTGGTGCTGGCCCGGACCCCGCTGCGGCTGGCGTGGGTGCCGGGCTACGCCGACTACTACCCCGAGGCGCCCGGCGGGCTGGCCCGCGGGCGCAGCGTGGAGCCGGTGCCGCTGGACAGCCGGCGGCTGGGCGCCGAGCTGGCCCAGCTGGCCCGGCCCTACCTGCCGGCCCCGGACGGGGTGGCCATCACCCAGGCCGACTACCGGTGGCTGAGCCTCGGGCCGCGGCATCCGCGTGCGATCCTGGCCGGGGCGCGGGTGGCGGGACGGGCCGCGCGCGGCCGGCTGACCGGGCACCGGATGCTCAGCCTGGGGCAGGCGCTGGCCGCGGGACTGCGGGCCGGGCTGCTGCGCGGCGGGGTGCCGGTCTGGCTGGACACCCCGCTGACCGGGCTGGAGGTCCAGGACGGGCGGGTGACCGGGATCCGCGCCACGCGGGACGGCGAGCCGGTGACGGTCCGGGCCCGGCGCGGGGTGCTGATCGCGACCGGGGGGTTCGAGCGGAACGAGGAGATGCGCCGCCGGTACCAGCGCGAGCCGGCCGGCGCGCAGTGGACCACCGGGGCGCCGGGGAACACCGGCGACGGGATCCTGGCCGGCCTGGCCCTGGGCGCGGCGAGCGCGCTGATGGACGACGCCTGGTGGGGGCCGTCGATCGCGCTGCCCGGCGGCCCGTACTTCTGCCTGGCCGAACGCAGCCTGCCGGGCTGCGTCCTGGTCAACGGGGCGGGCCAGCGGTTCGTCAACGAGTCGGCGCCGTACGTCGACGCGGTGCACGCCATGTACGACCAGAACACCCCGGAGAACCCGCACATCCCGGCCTGGCTGGTCTTCGACCAGCGGTACCGCGACCGGTACGTGTTCGCGGGCCTGCCGCCAGGCCGGGCGCTGCCCCGCCGCTGGTACGCGGCCGGGTCGGTGGTCAACGCCGGTGACCTGGCCGGGGTGGCCCAGGCCGCGGGCGTCGCCGCGGACGGCCTGGCCAAGACCGTGACCAGGTTCAACGAGTTCGCCGCGGCGGGGCGGGACGAGGAGTTCGGCCGGGGCGAGTCGGCGTACGACCGGTACTACGGCGACCCGCGCGTCCGGCCCAACCCGAACCTGGCCCCGCTGACCCGGCCGCCGTTCTACGCGGCCAGGATCGTGCCCGGCGACCTGGGCACCAAGGGCGGGCTGCGCACCGACTCCCGCGCCCGGGTGCTGCGCGAGGACGGCACCCCGATCCCGGGGCTGTACGCGGCGGGCAACGCGAGCGCGTCGGTGATGGGCCACAGCTACGCGGGCGCGGGCGCCACGATCGGGCCGGCCATGACGTTCGGCTACATCGCCGCGCACGCCATGGCCGAGGACTGAGGACCGGTTCAGGACAGGATGAGGCCGCTGGTGGGGACGCCGGTGCCGGCGGTGACCAGGACCGGGCCGTCGCCGGGGACCTGGTTGACCGCGGTGCCGCGGACCTGGCGGACCGCCTCGGCGATGCCGTTCATGCCGTGGATGTAGGCCTCGCCGAGCTGGCCGCCGTGCGGGTTGAGCGGCAGCCGGCCGCCCATTTCGATGGCGCCGTCGGCGATGAAGTCCCGGGCCTGCCCCGGGGCGCAGAAGCCGAGCTCCTCAAGCTGCATGAGCACGTACGGGGTGAAGTGGTCGTACAGCACGGCGGTCCGGATCTCGGCCGGGCCGAGGCCGGCCTGGCGCCACAGCTGGCGGGCGGCCACGCCGAGCTCGGGCAGGCCGGTCAGGTCGTCGCGGTAGTAGCTGGTCATGGTGAACTGGTCCGGGCCTGCGCCCTGCGCGGCGGCGCGGATCACCGCGGGCCGGTGCGGCAGGTCGCGGGCCCGCTCCGCGCTGGTGACCACGACGGCGACGGCGCCGTCGCTCTCCTGGCAGCAGTCAAGCAGCCGCAGCGGCTCGACGATCCAGCGGGAGGCCTGGTGCTCGGCCAGGGTGACCGGGCGCTGGTAGAACCAGGCGTGCGGGTTGGTCGCGGCGTGCCGGCGGTCCGCGACCGTGACCCGGCCGAAGTCCTCGCTGGTCGCGCCGTAGGCGTGCATGTAGCGCCGGGCGGCCATGGCCACGGTCGCGGCCGGGGTGGCGATCCCCATCGGGTAATGCCAGCCGTTGTCGACGCCGGAGGTGGTGGGCGTGGTCACCGCGCCGGCCACGACCCGGCCGAAGCGGCGGCCGGAACGCTCGTTGAGCGCCCGGTAGCACACCACCACGTCGGCGGCTCCGGTCGCGACGGCCATCGCGGCGTGCGCCACGGTGGCGCAGGCCGCGCCGCCGCCGTAGCCGATGGTGCCGAAGAAGCGCAGCTCCGGTATCCCGAGCTCGCGCGCGACGGCGATCTCGGCGTTGGTGTCCATGGTGAAGGTGACCAGGCCGTCCACGTCGGCCGGGCGGAGCGCGGCGTCGTCCAGGGCGGCCCGGACCGCCTCGGCGGCCAGGCGCAGCTCGCTGCGCCCGGAGTCCTTGGAGAACTCGGTCGCGCCGATCCCGACGATGGCCGTGTTCAGCATCGGGTGATCCGCACGGTGCCGGTGACGTGGTCGCCGAGGCGGCACCGGCCGGTGACGGCGACCACCTGTCCGGCGGCGTCGTCCTGCGTGACCTGGCCGGTCAGGGTGAGCGTGTCGCCGGCGTGGCAGGGCACGCCGAGGCGGATGGAGATGCCCCGGAGCACCGCATCCGGCCCGGCCCAGTCGCAGACGTAGCGCTGGACCAGGCCGGCGGTGGTCAAGATGTTGAGGAAGATGTCCCGGGCGCCGCGGGCCACGGCGCGGTCCCGGTCGTGGTGCACGTCCTGGAAGTCGCGGGTGGCCAGCGCCGAGGAGATCACGAAAGTGGGCGTCACGTCGATGACCCGGTCCGGGAGCACGCCCTCGGCCGGCCGCCAGGCGGGCAGGGTCAGGTCCTCATCGACCTGGACGAACGCTGGCCCGGACCGGCAGGCCGATGCGGACCAGGTCCGGGCGGACGCCGGGCATCTCGCCCACCATCCGGACGCCCTCGGGCAGCTGGACCAGCGCGACGACCATCGGCAGGCGCTTGCCCGGCACCGGCGGATGGTGGTGCACCACGTAGCTGAACACCTCGCCGGTCCCGGCCGCGACGACGTACCCACCGTCGTTAGGGGTACCGCAGGCCGGGCACATGGGGCCGGGCGGGTGGCGCAGCGCGCCACAGCTCGCGCAGCGCTGGATGCGCAACTCGCCGAGCGCGGCGCCCGCCCAGAAGAAGGAATTGTCGGGAGTGACCTGCGGACGCAACGACGTCATTGCGGCAACCATGTCGTCCTGACGACGTGATTGTGACAACCATGTCGTTGGATCGGGCGGCTGTGTGTGGTCCGAGGGTCTGGTGGGGCTAGTGGGATTGATGGTAGATGGCGAGGTGGCGGCGCGGGCGGCGGCTGGCGGGCGGAACTTGAGGATGCGGAAGTCCATGGTGGCTACCGGCTCGCCGGCCGAGAACCAGGTGCTGCGGGTGGTGACGAACCAGCCTTCGCCCAGGGCGGTGCGCTTGGGGCCGGTGACGTCCAGGAGGCGGGCCCGGACCGAGAGCTGCTCGCCGGGCTTGAGGTAGCGGTGGTAGGCCTGGTCGCAGTTGGTGGCGACCACCGAGGTGTAGCCGGCCTGGTCCAGGACCCGCGACATCTGGCCCAGCGGGTCGTCGTCGCCGCGGACGCCGTGCAGGCCGGGCATGGTCCAGACCTGGATCATGGCGGGCGGCGCGTGATCGGGGTCCGGGTCACCGCCGCCGCCGAGGGCCTCGAGCCAGTTGCGGATCATGGGCAGGTTCACCGGGTCGCGGGCGGCGCGGGGGCGGCTGTCGCCGGCCGCGGCGAGGCGGGCGGCCGCCTCCCGGATGGCATCGGCGGGGGTCATCGGGGGGCCCGGGGCAGGTGGAGGCCGGCGGTGGCGATCAGCTCGCGCTGGATCTCGTTGACGCCGCCGCCGAAGGTCAGCACGGTGTTGCGCTTGAGCTGGACGTCCAGCCAGGTCATCAGCTCGGCGGTGTCCGGGTCGGCGGGGTCGCCGTGCCGGCCGACGACCTCGGCCAGGGACGGGCCGAGGACCTGGAGCTGCTCGGAGGAGAACACCTTGGTGGCGGACGCGTCGGCCACGTCGAGCGCCGGAGCCGACGCGACCTGCCAGTTGAGGAGTTCGTTGACGCGGATGACGGCGCTTGCCCGGGCTAGCGCGCGGCGGACGTCGGGGTGGGCGAGGAGGGCGTGTTCGGCGGCCCAGGCGCGGACCCGGTCGTGCAGGACGGCGATCCGGCCGGCCGGGCCGAGCATGACCCGCTCGTGGTTGAGCTGGGCGGTGATCAGCCGCCAGCCCTCGTTCTCCGCGCCGACCCGCATCCGGGCCGGGACGCGCACGCCGGCGTAGTAGGTCGCGTTGACGTGGTGGGCGCCGTCGTGGGTGATGATCGGGGTCCAGGAGAAGCCGGGGTCGCTGGTGTCGACGATGAGGATGGTGATGCCCTTGTGCCGGGACGGGGCCGTGCGGCAGGCCAGCCAGATGTAGTCGGCGGCGTGCGCGCCGGTGGTGAAGATCTTCTGCCCGTCGACCACGTACTCCCCACCCACCTCCCCTCCCCCCTTCACTAGGACGGCCCGGGTGCGCAGCGCGGCGAGGTCGGTGCCCGCCTCGGGCTCGGTGTAGCCGATCGCGAAGTGCACCTGCCCGGCCAGGATGCGCGGCAGGAAGAAGCCCTGCTGCCACGGCGTGCCGAACTCCTGCAGGGTGGGCCCCACGGTCTGCAGGGTGACCGCGGGCAGCGGCACGTCCGCGCGGGCCGCCTCGTCCGCGAAGATGTGCTGCTCCACCGGCCCGAACCCCCGGCCACCGTAGCGCGCCGGCCAGCCCACCCCGAGCCACCCGTCCCGGCCCATCCGGCGGACCACGTCCCGGTACACCGCCCCGTGCCGTTCGGTGAGCAGCGCGGCGCGCTCGGCGGGCGTCAGCAGCGCGGCGAAGTAGGCGCGCAGCTCGGCCCGCAGCGCGCGCTGCCCGGCGGTCAGGTCGATATACATGTCAGCCGGTACTCCGCGCCGCCCAGGTACCGGACCAGGTCGGCGACCAGGGAGGAAAACCGGTGCAAGGGGTAGGTGACGTCCATCCCCAGCCCGCCGTGCAGGTGATGACATGTCCGAACGGCCCGTGGCGCCTGCTCCGCGCACCAGTACGCCGCCACCCCGAGGTCAGCCCCCGCGTCAAGTCCGGCGTCCAGCCGCCAGCACGCGGCCAGGGTGGCCAGGTGGATCGTGCGGGAGGCGATGTAGACCTCGGCGATCTGCTGGGAGACGGCCTGGAACGCGGCCAGCGGCCGGCCGAACTGCTGCCGGGTCGCGACGTGGTCCCGGGTCAGGGCCAGCGCCCCGGCCACCGCCCCGTCGGCCATCGCGCACGCCCCGGCCACGGCCAGCTGATCCAGGTCCAGGACGCGATCGGGCCGGCGAGCAGCTCCTCGACCGGCGCCTGGTCCATGCGCACGGTGTACTCGGGCTCGCCGGTCGAACTCGGGGTCCGGATCAGCGTGGCGTGCCGCGGGTCAACCAGGGCGACGCCGGATGCGGCCGGCACCAGGATGAGCCGGGCCTGCCCGGCGTAGGGGACGCCGATCCTGGTGCCGGTGATCCTCCCGCCGGTTACCGCTGTGGCGGAGAGCTCACGGAGGGCGGCGGTCAGGATCAGCTCGCCGGACGCCACGGCCGGGAGCAGGCCGGGGTGGCCCCAGCGGGCCAGGGGAAGCGCGCCGGTCATCAGGGTCGCAAGGGCCTGCATGGAGGGGACGCGCCTGCCGGTCTCGGTGAGCAGCATGGCCAGGTCGAGCACGCCGAGCGAGGACATGTCGAGGAGGCCGGCCCGGGCCAGTTCCTGCCACGGGTCGGGCGCGGCCAGGACCTCGGCGGCCAGGGCGGCGACGGCCTGCTGGCTTTCGGCGGGGGTGAAGTCCATCACCGGGACGGGCCGAGGTGGGCGGGGGCGTGAACCACGGACCGTTCGGTAAAAAGAGAATTGAGAGCACCGCCCGCGGGCCGCAGCGTTGGCACAAAATAATTAGAACACGTTGCACTGTAAACTGGGGCTGGGAGGGGCTCCATGGCGAACACGAGAACGCGGGCCAGCGGGCCGGCGAACGCGGCGGCGGATAGTGAGTTCGGTTCGGCGGCGCAGCGCGACCGGCACCGGCGGATTCTCGACGCCACGCTGGCGCTGGCCTCCAAGGGCGGCTACGAGGCGGTGCAGATGCGCACCGTGGCCGAGCGGGCCGACGTGGCGCTCGGCACGCTGTACCGGTACTTCCCGTCCAAGATCCACCTGCTGGTCTCCGCGCTGGCCCGCGAGCTTGAGCGGTACCTGGAGCGGCTGGAGCGCCGGCCGGTCCCGGGCGAGACGCCGCATGCGCGGGTGCTGTACGTGCTCGGCCGGGCGACCCGGACCATGCAGCGCGAGCCGATGCTGACCGAGGCCATGACCCGGGCGTTCATGTTCGCCGACCCCAGCGCGGCCAACGAGGTCAACACCGTGGCCAAGCTGATGGAGCGGATGTTCACCCGGGCCATGCACGAGGGCGAGCCGTCGGCCGACGACGCGGCGATCGCCCGGGTGATCGGCGACGTGTGGCTATCGAACCTGGTCGGGTGGGTGACCCGCCGGGCTTCGGCCGACGACGTGAGCAATCACCTGGAGCTGGCGGCGCGGCTGCTGCTGCGCTGAGCGTCCTCGTTGTGCCGGGGCTTGCGGACGAGCAGGACGATCCCGGCGATCAGGGCCAGGGCGCCGGCGATCCCGGCGGTCAGCGGGCCGAACGTGTCGAGCCAGGCGAGCTCGGTGCGGCCGCTGGAGTCCAGGCCGACCACCTCGGTCACGGTGGCCGGCGTGGCCACCAGGTCGCCGTCGAACAGCACCGCGACCGTGCCGCCGGTGGCCGGGTTCCGCAGGGTGACCTGCTCGTCCTCGTTGACGTTGAGCAGCGCGCCGGTCTGCGGGTCGACCCAGTAGGTCAGGCGGATCTGGTAGATCTCGGGCAGGGTCACGGTCTTGGCCTGGAGGTGGAAGAACGCCCCGGGCACGGTGACGCTGGTGACCTGGGTGGGGCGGACGTTCTCTTCGAATATGTAGGTCGGGATGCCGCCGGTCTGCGCGGTCCCTTCGTAGGTGAAGGGGACCGCCCGGTTGAGCGTGGTGTCGAAGACCTGGTAGGTGTGTTTCTGGGTGCCGATCGGGAACACGTACCCGACGATCCCGGTCTGGTGGACGGCGTGGTTGCCGTTGACGGCCGAGCCGCAGCAGTTGACCAGCACGGCGGTGCGGCGGTCGAACGCGAAGCGGCGGGTCTGGGTGCTGACCGGCAGGTTGCGGGTGACGTCCTGCACGCTGGCGGTCTGGTCCCACACCGCGGTCGAGGAGGAGCCCGGCCGCGGCGTCGCCCTTGATCGTGTAGGTGGCGTGGACGGTGGCGCCGGTCTCGGGGACCAGCTTGGTCTGGCTGAAGTACGACACCCCGGCGCCGGCCAGGGTCGCGGTGGTGGTCTCGTTCAGCGGGAACTTGACGATCTGCGCGCTGACGTAGGTGGGCAGGAGCACCGCCGCCGCGATGAGGATGATCCCGAGCACGGCCAGGATCAGACCGGTGACCCGACGCATGGCGCCTCCCGGGTAGAACTGTAACAGGTTCTACTTTTTAGCGGGAGCCGTAGTTGTAGGTCGAGGAGTTGCCGGGCGTGCCGTTGCCGTGGCTGGTCACGACGTTCACCACCAGGACGGTGCCGCCGATGGCGATGGCCAGGCCCACGGCGACGGCGATGATCAACCGGAGCACGGCGGTGCCTCCCTTCGGGGTTTTTACGGGATGGTGAACGTTACCCTGGCGGCGGGGCCGGGGCGCTTCTTGAAGTTGACCGGCACCACCTTGGCCAGGTAGCGGCCTTTCTGCAGCCCGGTGATGGTGGCGCTGCCGGCGTTCGCGGTGACCACCGGGGTAGCGCCTGACTTGCCCGGGCCTTGCAGGTAGACGCGGTAGCGGAGGCCGAGGCCGGCATCGGGCCAGCTCAGCGTGACCTTACCGGTGCTTGGCGTGGCTTGGACTGAGGTCAGGGCGGGCACCGGAGGACAGCCGGTGCCCGGATAGTCCCAGGCGTCGAACCATTGCGAGGGGTTCTGCGGCACGATCCGCGGATCGTCCTGCGGTCCGCTGCTCGTCCCGGGTTGGTTGCCGGGCGGTTTAGCGCCGAAGGCCGCGAGCGGAACGGTGATGAACCGGGGCAGGGTCACCGTATTGGTGAAGTCCGACATCGGCAGGCAGCCCGCGGTGACCGCCTCGGAGTTGACGTTGTAGCTGATCACCAGCGTGTTTTGGGTGGAAAGCGCGGGTTCGGCCCGGGCCTCGTACATGATCCGGTAGTCATCCGCGGCGTGCAGCCCGATGGTCGGGTCCCGGTACAGCAGCCGCCCCTGGGCGGGGTCGAACGGGCCGGACGGGGTGCTGGCCGGGTAGGCGGTGATGCCGGGGTCGCCGGTCAGCGGGCTGGCCTGGATGAGCCAGTAGCGGCCGCCGGCCTGGATCACGCTGAACCCGGACGACACGGCCAGGGTGCTGCCCGGGGGCTGGACCGGCTGGGCGTTGCGCTGGCCGGGCGCCCAGGCGCCTGCGTCCGTGCCCGCGTAGGCGCCCGCGCCCGGGCTGGTGCCCGGGCCGGTGTAGAACTGCCAGGCGGCGAAGGAGGTCAGCTGGGACACCGGGACGCGGGCCAGGTAGAGGCGGTAGCCGGGGACCCGGACGTCCGGGCTCTGGGTGCCGTAGATGTACACCGTGTTCCCGGCCTGCAGCAGCGCGGCACCCCACAGGATCGGGGTGCCGCCGGACGGCGGGGTGTACGACGGCAGGTTGATCAGGCGCGGCCGGGCGACCGCGCCGTACTGGGGTCCGTGGCCGGCCTGGCTGAGCTGGCCGGCCTGCAGGGTGGCGATCGCCGTGCCGACCGGGACGAACGGGAAGCTGCGGGCCAGGTAGTGGGTGTAGAACTTGACCACCGTCCCGCCGGTCTCGAGGCCGTCCTCGTCCCAGTACCGGTCGGACGTGCCGCCGGGGACGGCCGGGGGTGCCCCCACCACCGGGGCCGCGTTGCCCGGGCGGCCGGGGCCGGTGCAGGCTCCGCCGCCGGTCATGGTGACGAACGTGCTGCCGCTGCCCGCTCGGGTCGTGGTCTGGACGACCACCGCGTTGTGCACGAACCCGGACAGGTTCGAGAAACCGGTGGCCGGCCCGGCCGGGCCGATGAACGTATCGGAGAAGAACCAGGCGAGCTGGGTGTCGTTGAGGCGGATCGCCGAGACCCCGTCGCCGCCGGCCCAGTCGGCGCAGGTGGACTGATCGGAGTAGGCGATCCACTCCGCGTCCAGCGCGGCCGGGTCCGGTTGCCCCGCGGCAACGGGGACCAGGACGGGCGCGTGGGTGCTCGGCGCGACCGGGGCGGCCGGGTGGTGCCGCGCCGGGATCAGCCAGGCCAGCGTGATGCCGACCCCGGCGAGGATCCCGATGGCCAGGCCGGCCAGCTCGCGTCCGCGCCTGCGGCGCTGCGGGGCCTGGTCCGCCTCGGTTCCGGTCTTGGACGCCTGGGCCATGGTCGTCTGCTACTGCTTCCGGGCGTGGACCAGGAGGATGGACGCGGCCGACGGCCACCGGCAGAAGGCCCGGTCGAGCGGTCCCAGTGGCCGCGGCACGTCGTGGTAGCGCGCCCCGGCGACTGTTACGCAGCGGAAGCCGCTGGCGGTCAGGAACTCGGTCAGCGCCCGCCGGGTGAACAGGCGCAGGTGACCGGCCACCACGCTCCCCGGCCGGCCGTACACGCCGTGCAGGCTCACCTCGGAGAAGACCGGCTGGATGCCCGCGGCGAGCAGGCCGCGGTTGTACCAGGCGGCGAGGTTCGGCGTGGACAGGAGCAGGGAGCCGCCGGGCCGCAGGACCCGCCGGACTTCTTCTAGCGCCCCGTCGGGGTCGACCAGGTGCTCGATCAGCTCGCTCATGATCACCACGTCGGCTTTGCCGTCCGCGATCGGCAGGCGCGTTTCCAGGGTGCCGCGGACCGTGGCGAGGCCTTTGCTCTGCGCCTGGTGCAGGGCGTCGGCGGACCAGTCGATCCCGGCCACGTGGTGTCCCGGGTTGAGCCGGGCCGCGGTGGCCAGCGCGGAACCGTCGCCGCAGCCCAGGTCCAGGACCACCGCGGGGGTTTTGACGTCGTTCAGGATTCCGGACAGCATCCGGGCCTGGCGGCGGGCGCGGTCCGGGCCCGAGCTGAGCGGGACGCCGGGCGTGTCGTAAAAAGCTTGCAGCTTGCTGCCCGGTTTGCTGTCCGGTTTGCTGCCCGGTTTGCTGCGCGGTTTGCTGTCCGGTTTGCTGTCCGGGGCCTGGGCGGTCAGCGCCACGATGGCTCCCTCCCGGCTCGCTTGATCGCTTCCTCGGCGACGTCTTCGAAACCTTCGACCGCGGCCGACCAGTGCAGCTGCAGGGCCCGGGTCCGGGCCGCCCGGCCGAGCGCCTCGCGCCGCCGCCCGTCGATGGCCAGCGAGGCCCAGGCCGAGGCGAACTGGCCCTCCTTCTGCGCGAGGATCCCGGTCTCGCCGTGCACCACCGAGTCGCGCAGCCCCGGCACGTCGAATGCTACCGCCGGGGTGCCGCGGATCGCCGCCTCGGAGACCACGATGCCCCAGCCCTCGATCAGCGCCGGGTGCATCAGCAGCCACGCCTCGCACAGCAGCCGGTGCTTGTCTTGCTCGGAGACGCGGCCGGTGAACGTCACGCCGGGTCCGGCCAGGGCTTGCAGGCGCGCGCGTTCCGGCCCGTCGCCGGCGATCACCAGCTGCCCGCCGGTCACCGGGCGGACCCGTTCCCACAGCCGGAGCAGCAGGTCCAGGCGCTTGTAGTCGCTGAGCCGGCCGAGGGCCAGGAACAGCGGGTCTTTCGAGCGCGGCGTCGGCGGGTCGGGGCGGACGACGCCGTTGCAGATCTGCCGGATGCGGTCGGGTCCGACGCCCATGTGGTTGAGAGCTTCCGCGGTGGAGGGCGAGACGGTAAGGAACAGGTTCTGGCGGTGCACCCAGGGCATGACCGTGTTCTCGATGCGCCGGCCCACGGTGGAGACCGGCGGCCGGAACCGGATCGGCCACAGCTCGGTGTGCACGTGGTTAACCAGGCAGATCGCGGGCTTTCTGGACCACAGCGGCACCAGGAAGGGCATCCCGTTGCACACCTCGACGATCAGGTCGACGTCCCGGAAGTTCCGCAGGCAGGCCAGGGGCGCGCGGAGGAACTGGGAGTAGGTGCCGCCGTTGCGGTGCACGGGGTAGGGGCGTTCGGCGATTGTGCCGCCTGCGAGCAGCGTCACGCGGTGGCCGCGGGCCAGCAGGCCGGTGGCCAGCTGGTCGACCAGCACCTCCGATCCCCCGGCCAGCCGGCTGGCCAGGTCCCGCCACGCGATGAACAAGATGTTCCGGCGCGGGCCGGCCCACGCCTCCAGGTCGTCGTTCACGTCGCGGCTCCAGGTCGCTGGCTGACGCTGAGGATCGGCGTTCCGGTAGCCAGGTCGTCATCTCCGGTGTGAAGATTGCAGCATTATTTTGTGGTTACTGACTGGTAGTCAAGATAATCGTGCCGGTACGGCCCGCCCGGCTCGGGCTCGGCACTGACCTGCTCGTGCTCCGCACCGGCCTGGCGGCGACTATAGAGGACCTGCATGAGCTTGCTGGCACCGTTCCGCCGCCGCCGGGCGGCGGCCTCCGGCGTGCGCCGGTCGGTACGGCTGTTCCGCCTGTTCCTGGCCGAGCAGAGCGACCCGGAGGCGTTCTACGCGAGCCTGGCGTCGGACGCGGTGGATCAGCTGACCCCGCATATTGACCTGGCCGGGCGGACGGTGGTGGACGTCGGCGGCGGGGGCGGCTGGTTCACCGCGGGGTTCCGGGCTCGCGGCGCGCACTGCTACCTGTTCGAACCCGACCGGGCTGAGCTTGGGCTGCGGGCCGGGCTAGGGCCGCCGGCTGGCTCGGCGGCTGGCCCGGCGGCCGGTTTGCCGGCTGGCCCGGCGGCCGGTTTGCCGGCTGGTTCGGCGGCCGGTTTGCCGGCTGGCGCGGTGCTCGCGGACGGTTACTGGCTGCCGGTGCGGGACGGCGGCGCGGACGTGGTGTTCTCCTCCAACGTGCTCGAGCACGTCCCGGACCCGATGGGGCTGATCGAGGAGATGATCCGGGCGACCCGGCCCGGCGGGCTGATCTACCTGTCCTACTGCAACTGGTACTCCCCGTGGGGCGGGCATGAGATGTCGCCCTGGCACTACCTGGGCGCGGGGTACGCGCGGCGCCGGTACACCCGGCGTCGGGGGCGGCTGCCCAAGCACGAGTGCGGGGTCAACCTGTTCCCGGTGCACATCGGGCCGGTGCTGCGGGCGCTGCGGGCCCGGCCGGACATCTCGATCATCGAGGCCCGGCCGCGGTACTACCCGCGCTGGTGCGGCCCGCTGGTCCGGCTGCCCGGCCTGCGCGAGGTCGCCAGCTGGAACCTCATGCTGATCATGAGGCGCACCGGATGACGGCCCGGGAGCGCGTCGCGGACCCGGTGGTGTTCGTGCCGGGTTCTTCGCCGGGGCGCGGGCCGGTGCTGCGCTGGTCCGCGCTGGTCTTTCTGGGTGCCTTCGTGGTGCTGCTGGCCAACGACCCGGGGCGGATGTTCTTCGACACCAAGCTCAGCGTGGACCTGAACCCGTGGGCCTACTACGCGAGCCTGTGGCACCTGATGAACCCGCTGAACACGTTCGGCGCGCTGAACAACCAGGCCGTCGGGTACGCGGTGCCGATGGCGCCGTTCTACCTGGCCGGGCACCTCGCGCACGTGCCGGTCTGGCTCACCGAGCGGCTCTGGCTGGCGCTGATCATCGCGGTCGGGTTCGGCGGGCTGGTCAAGCTGGCCGAGGCGCTGGGCATCGGGTCGCCGGCCTCGCGTTTCCTGGCCGGGCTGGTGTTCGCGCTGTGGCCCACGTTCACGATCGTGATCGGGTCGACCTCCTCGGCGGTGCTGCCGGGCATGCTGGCGCCGTGGGCGGTGCTGCCGCTGGTTTCCGGGCGTTCGGTGGTCTGGTCTGCGGTCCGGTCCGGGGCCGTGGTGTTGTGCATGTCCGGGATCAACGCCACCGTGACAATCGACGCGCTGCTGCTGCCGGGCCTGTTCATCGTGGTCTACGAGCGCGGGCGGCGGCTGATTCTGCTGGCTGTGTGCTGGGCGGGCGCGGTGGCGATGGCCACCGCCTGGTGGGCGCTGCCGCTGCTGCTGCAGGGCCGGTACGCGTTCAACTTCCTGCCCTACATCGAGCAGTCGGCCACCACCACGGGCACCATGTCGGCCGCCGCTACGCTGCGCGGCGCGGGCAACTGGACCGCCTATCTCAACCTCGGCACGCCGTGGCTGCCCGCGGGCTGGGCCCTGGTCAGCACTCCGATGGCGATCATCGCCGGCGCCATCGCGGCCGCGAGCGGCCTGTACGGGCTGGCGCAGCGCGATCTGCCGTACGGGGCGTGGCTCCGGCTGTGTCTGGGTGTCGCGGCCGCGGGTGCGCTGGCCGGGTACGGCGGGGCGCTGGGCGGGCCGCTTCACAGGCCGGTCGATCATCTGCTGAACGGCGCGCTGGCCCCGTTCCGCAACGTGTACAAGCTGGAACCGGTCATCGCGGCGGCGCTGGCGCTGGGGCTGGCGCACGCCGTCGCGGGCTGGCTGGCCCGGGCGCGCGCCGCCGGGTCGCCGGCCGCCGGGTCGCCTGCCGCCGGGTCGCCGCCCGCCGGGCGCCGGCCGCCGGGTCGCCGGCTGGCCGTTGGCGGCGGGTCTTTGCCATGGAGGCCTGGGCCGGGGTGGGCCTGGTGCTGGTCGGGCTCACGTTGCCGTACCTGTCCGGCCAGGTGCTGAACCCCGGCTCGTTCTCCGCGGTGCCGCGCTACTGGTACCAGGTCGCAGCGTTCCTTTCCGCCCGGTCGCCGCTGAACACGGCGCTGGTGGTGCCCGCGGACGCGCACGGCGACTACCTGTGGGGCGATCCGATCGACGACCCGCTGGTCACGGTGGCCTCCTCACCGTGGGCGCAGGCCGGCCTGGTGCCCTACGGCGGGGCGGGATCACAGATCCTGCTGGATACCGCGGAAACCGCGATCGAATCGGGCGAGCAGGTCAGCGGGCTAGCCGGCTACCTGCAGCGGGCCGGCGTCCGCTACGTCGTGGTGCGCAACGACCTGGATCCGCAGCAGGTCGGCTACACCGCCGCGGCGCTGGTACACCAGACCCTGGCGCTGTCCGGGTTTATCCGGGTGGCCTCGTTCGGGCCGCCGGTCGGCGGCGCGCACCTCGAACCGCGGGCCACCCGGGCCCAGCAGGCGGCCCTGCCCAGCTATCCGGCGGCCGAGATCTACGCCGTTCCGGGGTCCTCGCCTTTGGCTCCCGTGACCGCGCTGCCGGTCTCGCAGACGGTGCTGGTGAATGGAGGGCCGGACTCGCTGCTCCAGCTGGTTGGGCAGGGGCTGCTCGGCGCCGGGCAGCCGGCCGTCATCGCCGGAGACTCCCTGCCCGTCTCGCGGCCCGCGGTGTGGGCGGTGACAGACGGGCAGCGGCGGGAAGACACGCTGTTCGGCCTGGTCAATGCCAACGTCTCGTACACCTACACCGCGACCGAGACCAACCCGGCCGGGGCCGGGCAGCTCGGCCGGGCGGGCGGGCCGCCGCGGCAACTGCTGCCGGTGCCGGCCGCCGGGCACCTGACCGTGGGCGTCCTGTCCGGCGCGGCCGGGGTGACCGCGTCGTCCTACGGCTCCTGGATCGCCGACACCCAGCAGGACGACCCGGTGAACGCGTTCGACGGCAACCCGGCGACGGCCTGGGCGGAAGGCAACGAGCGGACGCCGGTCGGGCAGTGGATCCAGATCAGCTTCTCCCGGGCGCTGGACCTGCCGGCCAGCGTGGGGATCCGCCTGCTTGACGACAGCACCGACCGGGAGATCGCCAGCGTGCTCCGGGTGTCCACGGCGGCCGGCACCGCGACCACCGACGTCGCCGCGACCGGCGCGGTCCAGCCGCTGCACGTGGTCCCCGGGCGTACCAGCTGGCTGCGGATCACGATCGCCCGCGCCGCATGGGTCAAAGTGGCCTACCCGGGAGCGGGAATCTCGGACGTGCTGATCCCGGGGGTCACGGTGACCCGGCTGCTCCAGCCGGCGTCGGATCCGGCCGGGGTTGCTGCGCCGTCCGTCGCGTTCTCGTTCCACCAGCAGGTACCGTCGCCGTTCGCGAACGCGGACCCGGCGGCCACCGCGCCGATGGCCCGCACGTTCACCGTGGCCCGTCCGGCGGTCTTGCGCGTGCGAGCCGCGGCGCTGGCCCTGCCCGGTCCCGGGCTGGACGCGTTGCTGGGTCGGTTTGATGCTCCCGGCCCGGGCGTGCTTGAGGTTGCGGTGGCCTCGACTCCGGGCGCGGAGCCGCCGGGATTCCCGGCCAGCCTGATCAGCGGATCGTCCCGCACGCCGTGGACCGCCGACACCACCAGCCCGGTCATCCACCTGCGCTGGCAGGGTAAGCGCAGCATCGGGTCGCTGATCGTGCGCCCGGCCGCCGGCCTGCCGTCCACGCCGCTGGCGGTGAAGATCACCAGCCCGGACGGCACCCGGGAGGCGAGCATCGGCGCCGGCGGCCTGGTGCGGTTCGCGACGCCGCTGACCACCGACCGGATCGACGTGTCCTTCCCGCGCGTGCGCCGGGCCACCGTCGTCACCTCCACCGGCCAGCTCGAGACGCTCCAGGTCCGGCTGTCGCAGCTCTCGGTGCCGGCCCTGGCGGACCTGCGCCCGGTCACGCCAGCCGGATCCGTTAGCTTGGCGTGCGGCCAGGGGCCGGCCCTGACCGTCGACGGGCGGGTGTACCAGACGTCGGTCAGCGGGACGCTCGGCGAGCTGAGCCAGTATCTTCCGCTGCCGGTCCGGCTGTGCGCTCCGGGCGGTGCGCTGACCCTCGGCGCGGGGCGGCACACGCTAACCGCGGCGACACCCGGCACGTTCGCGGTCACCGACCTGAGCCTGGCCAGCGGTGCGCCTTCGTCGTCCGGTGCGTCCCGCACGCTGACCATCCGCAGCTGGCAGCCGGACCAGGGCCGGCTCAGCATCGCCGGGGGGGCGGCTTCCTACCTGGAGGTCCACGAGAACTTCAATCCGGGCTGGGCCGCGGCGCTGAACGGGCAGGCGCTCACGCCGGTGCGTCTCGACGGGTGGCAGCAGGGCTTCGTGGTCCCGGCCGGAGCGGGCGGCGCGATCACGCTTACCTTCCGGCCGGCCGGCACCTACCACGTTGTTCTGGTCGCGTCCCTGCTCGCTGCTTTCGTCTTGCTCGCCCTCACGGCGTGGTCCTTCCTCGCTGGGGGCGCGACGGTGATGGGTAGCGGGAGGGAGTGCCGCGGCAGGGGCCGCGGGTGGCTGGGGGTGGTGGGCGTCACGGCGCTTATCTTCGTCGCGGGCGGGGTGGTGGCGATCGTCGTTCCGGTGCTGGCCTGGCTGGCGGGGCGGGTGCGGCTGCCGGTGCTCGCCTTCGGGGCCATGGGTTTGTCGGGGGTGCTGGCCGCGGTACGGCCGTTCGGCACGGGGTTGTTCGGTCCGTTCGGCGGGCCGGCGCAGGCGTGCGCGCTCGTCGCGCTGGCCGCCGCGCTGATCGCCGGGAGCGCCGGGAGCGCCGGGGGCCGGGGGTACGCCGAGGCCCGCGGGACCGGTGAGGCCCCTGGAGCCTCTGGAGCATCTGGGCCCTCTGGGCTCTCTGAGGAGGACAGATGACCGCGTCGTCCTATGCCGGGATCGCGCTGGCGTTGCTGGCCGCGACGTCCTACAACGTCGGGCTGATCCAGGAAAAGCGTGCCCTGGGGCGGATGCCTGCCCTCGACCTTCGCCGGGTGCTGCACGTGATCGCCAGCCTGCTGGCCGATCCGGCCTGGCTGGCCGGGTTCGCGCTCATGCTCCTCGGGCTGGCCTGCCAGATCGTGGTGCTGACGTTCGAGCCGGTCAGCGTGGTGCAGCCGGTGCTCGCCTCCGGAGTCGCGCTGGTGCTGGTGCTGTCCCGGCTGGTCCTGCGGGAGCGCCTGGGCGCCGTGGAGTTCTGGTGCGTGGCCGCGATGGCCGTGGCGGTGATCTTGCTGGCCGCGTCGGCCGGCCGGGCCGGAGGCGGGGCCGGGCACCACGTCAACCCGGGCTGGATGGCCGCGGTCGCGATCCCTTCGGTCATCATCGGTTTGCTGGTCGGGGCGAGCCCGCTGCGCCGCCGTACCCGCACGCTTTCGGCGGGGGTCTGTTTCGGCATCGGTACCGGGCTGCTCTACGGCGTCGCGGCTCTGGCCATCAAGGGGCTGTCGGGCATCCTGGTCGGCCACCACGGCGACGTTCGCCTGGTGACCGGCATCCTCTCGTCGCCCTACCTGTACGTGCTGGGGGGCTGTTCGGCGGCGGCCATGCTGCTGTTCCAGGTCGCGCTGCAGTCTTGCCGGGCCTCCATCGTGGTCCCGGTGTCCAACGTCACGGGCAGCGTGTACTTCATGATCGCTGGGACCTGGCTGTTCCACGAGCACCTGCCGGCCAGCCCGGCCAAGCTCGGCCTGCGCCTGGCCGCGATCCTGGTGGCCGGGTTCGTGCTCGTCACCTTGTCCCGGCAGGCCGTCGAGGAGCCCGATCCCGGCCCGGCCGCGGTACCCGGCTTCGTGGCCGATCCGGGGAGGCGATGATGACCCTGGAGGACGCGCTGCTGGACATCTTGGTGTGCCCCATCGACAAGCGCGGCCTGCTCTACTTCGCCGACGAAGCGGTGCTGTACAACCCGCGGCTGCGCTGGCTGTACCGGATCGAGGACGGTATCCCGCTGATGCTGGCCAACCAGGCCGTTGCGGTGCCTGAGCACGAGCACGAGCGGCTGATGAGGAGCGCGCGACGCGGCGAGGTGACCGCGATCACGGCGGGCCAGACCGACATCCTGGCCGGTGAATAGGTCAGCCCGGTGGTTCCGGGCAGGGTGGCTCACTCCGGGACGGGTGGTTCACCCGGGGCGGGGTGGGGGGCTGTGGCTGTGGATGATCTTGCCGTCGGGGCTTTGGACCTGGCTGGTGCCGTCAGGGTGGACGGTCAGGGTCCAGCCGAGTTCGTGCAGCACGACGTGGTGATGCCACCAGCAGTAGTCCTTGAGGTTGGTAAGGCTGGTGTGACCGCCGTCTTTGCGGTGGGTGACATGGTGGGGCTCGCAGCCGCTCGCGGGCTGGTCACAGCCGCCGGGGTACTGGCATGTCTGGTCCCGGAGGGCGACCAGGCGGCGCAGGTGGACCGGGATGTCGTCGGTCCGTCCGACATCCAAGGGGAGGGACGGACCGGCGAGGGGTTTGCCGAGCAGATGGCGGCGCAGGAATGAGGCCACCCCACCGGGGCCGGAGACGACCTGGAGGATCTTGGCCACGATCTGGTGCTCCAGGTCGGCCAGCGCGTCGGTGACGGTCGCGGTTATCTCGGCTTGACGAGCGGCAGCGGTGGTAAGCCCGGCCGGGGCGGGCTCAGGGCGGTCCGGGGCGGGCTCAGCGCTGTCCGGCGCGGGCTGGGTGCGGAGCTGGTGGTAGGAGACGCACAAAGCGATGAGCTCGTCGACCGCGCCGGGGTCGAGGTCGGCGGTGACCACGGGGATGATCATGGCGTCGACCACGATCTCACGGGCCGCGTCGCCTTCCAGCCAGGCACCGCCATCGCCGGGGCTGACCGCACTGGCGGCGCGGTGGGCGGCCCACCGGGCCCGGTACTCGGCGATCCACTTGTCCTGCAAGATCCCGTCGCCGTCCATCTCGAGCAGGTCAGCGAAACAGACGTGAACCAGAGCCTTGACCGGCTGCCCAGCGCGCTTGGGCAGCAGGTCTGAGGCCAGGAGGCGTTTCATCGCCTCCTGGAGCGCATCATGGTAGCGCTGCGGCCGGGTCCGCTCGTCCCCGCCGCCCTGGGGTGCCGCGAGGGCGTCCAGGACCGACTGGACCATGGCGGCGCATTCGGGGGTCAGGTCGCCGTGGATGACTCCGGCACCCTCGAACGTGGTGGCCAGGGACAGGCCACGGTCCAGGCCCGGATCGTTACCGTCGGGGTCGGGTCCGGCGGTGCGGGCGCGGATCTCCGCGCACATCGCGGCCAGGCCGCGCAGGCCCACCCCGGCCCGCGCCGCGGCGACCAGAAGCTCCTCGGCCTCGTCCCGGCACTCCCCGGGGATGGCTTTTGTCCACTTGGCCAGCTGCAAGGCGACCGATTTGGTGGGGAAGGCCGCACCCTCAGCCAGGGCGGCGAGCAGGATCGGGTGGTCGCGGGCCAGCGCCTGCAGGGCCAGGTACTCACCGGCCTGCCCGCGGGTGACCCGCATGGTGTGAATCAGCCAGGGCCGGACGCTCCGCTGCCCGTCGGCGACCGGGCCGTCCTGGGCACCGAACACCACCAGGAGGCGGCCGCGGACCGCGGCCTCGGCGGCGTCGTGACGTTCCAGCGCGTGCAGCCGCTCAGCGGCCGCTTCAGCAGGCAGGTCGGAGACGTCCTCGGCGGCCAGGAACCGCATCGAGGACTCCAGCATGCGCCACGCCTCCGCGCTGGTGGCCGGGTCCGCCGTGACGCACATGTCCTGACTCACCTCCTCGAGGTCGATCGATCACGTGTTCGAAGTCCAGTTTATCGAGGGGGTCTGACATTTTCGGGCCCGGCACAGCTAGCCGGGCAATTGGTACACCGTGAGGCCGGGCAGGTTGACGATCATGACCGATCCGGGGAGGCGGGCGGCGACCTGAGATCCGGGGCCGTCCGCGTCGTCCAGGACGAACCGGACGCCGGCCGCGCGCAATGTTGCCGTCAGCTGGCCGGTGCCGTCGATGGCGGCGTCCAGGGAGCGGGCGCGGGGGTCGTCAGGGAGGAGCGCCACGGAGCCGACCTGGGTACCGTCGTTCCAGATCAGCGGACGGGACAGGAGGTGAGTCCAAGGGTCGATAACTACCTCGCCGTGGTTCCAGGCCGGGGTTCGGTAGGTGGCCCAGGGCAAGAGCAGGACGCTGCCGGGCGCCGGGCTGGCGTCGAGGGTCTGGGCGGCGGACAGCCAGGTGGCCGGGTACCAGGCCGGATGGAGCCGCCCGGCGGCGCCCCAGGCCAAGCCGGGCAGCAGCAGGACCGGGGCCAGGAGGGCGAGGGCGCCGAGCAAGGTTCCGGCGCGGTCCGCACGGGCCGGGCGCTCGAATGCGGTCCCGGGCGGGTCGGCGCCCAAGGGGCGGACGGATGGGGTTGCGGACTGGTGAGCGAGGGCGGGGTGTTCGGCGGTCAGGGCTTTTCTTCTGAAGGGACGGGGGTTGAGCGCGGCGGTCACGGCGAGGCCTAGGCCGAGGGATTCGAGGAGGGCTAGGGGGGCGACGAACTGCTGGGCGTCGCGGAGGATGGCGAAGCCTGGGGACACGGCGATCAGGGAGCGGAGCAGGTCGCGGCCGGGGGTGGTGATGCCTGCGGCGGCGATCAGGAGGCCGGCGGTGGCGGCCGTGCCCAGGCCGGGCCAGCGGGGGTGGGTTCGGGTGAGCAAGAGGTAGGCGGCCAGGGCGACGGTGACGGTGGCTAGCCAGAGGGCGGACCAGGGGCCGCCGTAGGCCTGGGGGACGGTCTGGGCGTTCCAGGCGCCGCCGAGCATGAGGAGGCTGCCGAGGCTGCCGAAGGGGGTGTCGGCGCGGGCGGCGAAGGCGGCGACGCTGGCCGGGTCGACATACACGGCGTGCAGGAGGGACGGGATGAGCCAGGGGAGGCTGCCGACGGTCAGCGCGGCCAGGACGAGAACGGGCCGGCGGGGGTCTCCGGCGCGGGCGGCGCGGCGGGGGTTTCCGGTGAGGATGGCGGCGGGGATCGCTAGCAGGGCGGTGATGGTCAGGGCAGCGAAGCCGCCGATTACGGCGGGGATGAGGGCCAGGGACAGGCGAGCGGCGCCGCGGCGGGAGAGCAGGTCGGGGGCGAGGATGGCCCGGAGGGTCCAGGGCAGTGCGGCGTAGCCGAGGAGCAGGGCCCAGTGGCCGATGATGAGGCGTTCCGCGACGTAGGGGTTCCAGGCGTAGAAGACGCCGGCCGCGAGGCGGGCCAGGAGGGGCTCGCGGTCGAGCAGGGCGGCGGCGCCGGCGCAGGCCAGGACGAAGATGGCCAGCAGGATGAGCTTTTGCAGGATGTCGGCGGGCAGGATCCGGGACGCGGCGGCCACGACCAGGTCGCTGGGGACGGCGCGGGGCGGGGCCAGACCGGGGACGGCGGCGGGGAACGGCTCGCGGGGGACGAACAGCATGTCGTAGCTGAGCAGGAAACCGCGCCGCAGGCCGGGGCCGAGGGCGAGCAGTCCCAGGGCGAGGCCGACGGCGGCGCTGGTGAGGCCGGGTGCGAGGCCGGTGCGGCAGGTACGCAGAGCGCCCAGCCTAGTCCCGGAGGGAGGTGGGGGGTGAGGTCCCCGGGGGAGGCGGGTGAGGTCTCCAGGGGAAGGCGGGCGAGGTCTCAGCTGGGGACGCGGGCGATTATGGTGTCGGCGAAGTGGCGGAGCTTGGCGAGCTTGGCGGGCAGGGGTTCGGGGTCGGGGCCCGTGTGGTAGGGCCAGCGGAAGCCGGTGATCACGTCGGTGACGCCCTGGTCGGTCAGGCGGGCGACGCCGTCCACGGTGTAGGCGTCGGCGGAGATCACGTGGATCTCGAACGGGCGGTCCGCGGTACCGGCGGTGCGGCGGTGCCCGGCCAGGCGGGCTAGGAGGGCGGGGAGTTCGGCCAGGTCTCCCCCGCCGTGCAGCCAGCCGTCGCCGAGCCTCGCGGCGCGGCGCAGGGCGGCGTCGGAGTGACCGCCGATGAGGACGGGGATCGGCTTGGCGGGGACCGGGGAGATCTTGACCGGGGGCAGGTCGAAGATCTTCCCGTGGTACTCGAAGTAGCCGCCGGCCGCGAGGCCGCGCAGGATGGCGATCTCCTCGTCCAGGCGCTGGCCGCGGGTGGCCCAGTCGACCCCGAGCACGTCGTAGTCCTCGCGCCACGGGCTGGTCCCGACGCCCAGGACGAGCCGGTCGCCGGTGAGCACGGCGGTCGAGGTGGCCTGCTTGGCGGCCAGCACCGGGTGGCGGACGGGGAGCTTGAGCACGAAGGTGATGAACCTGAGCTGGCGGGTGACCGCGCCCAGCGCCGGGATGAGCGAGAACGGCTCGAGGAACGGCTTGTCCTCGAGGAAGTCGCGGCTGCCGTCGGGGTTGAACGGGTACCGGCTATCGGCGCGACGGGGGTAGCAGATGCTGTCCGGGATCATCATCGACGCGAACCCGGCCTCCTCGGCGGCCCGGGCCAGCGGGGCGTAGAAGGACGGGTCGGTCATCGACTCGGCGTAGCAGAACCGCATGGCACCATCCTCGGAGCGAAGCGCGTCGTGGGCGGTGGGGTGTTGTGCGAAAACTAGAACAGGTTCTTGTTTCGGTCAATCGGATGGACCAAGCTGGTGGCCATGGACCTTGTCGCGCTCGAAGAGATCCGCCAGGTGAAGTACCGGTACCTGCGCTGCGTGGACCTGAAGCTGTGGGACGACCTGGCCGAGGTGTTCACGCCGGACGCCACGGTGGACTACGGCACGATGGTGTACGGGCAGCCGCTCACGCTGGCCGGCCGGGACGAGATCGTGGCGTTCCTGCGGGACAAGCTGGGGCCGGACATGATCACCGTGCACTCCGCGGGGCAGCCGGAGATCACCGTCGACGGCGACGAGGCCTTCGGGACCTGGGCGTTCGAGGACACCGTGTACGCCACCGCGCACCGGGTGGTGATCAAGGGCGCGGCGTTCTACCAGGACCGCTACCGGCGCGGCGAGGACGGCCGCTGGCGGATCGCGCACACCGGGTACGTGCGCACCTACGAGGCCATGCTGTCCCTGGATGACCTGCCGAGCTTCCGGTTCACGGCCAGGCTGGGAGCACAGGGTGCGGACGCGGGCGTTCGCTGAGGCGCTGGCCGAGGCCGAGGAGATCATCGCCGGGGCCCCGCACGTCGGCTCGGCGCAGGACCTGGCCGAGGGGTACGACTACCTGGCGGGCAGCATCCAGGCCTCGCTCCGGCTGGCCTGGGCCTACCAGCGGGACTTCCCGTACTTCGTGGCCTCGACCGGGCCGTACGCCAAGATGGGCCTGGACAACCCGGACACCTTGTACTTCCACGCCTACCTGCGCGACGACGCCGAGTACGTGGTCACCGGCCGCCGCGGGACGACCGCGGACCTGAGCTTCCAGGTGCTCAAGGGCGACTACTCCCCGGTCGAGGTGCCGGACAGCCTGAGCGCGTTCGACGACCGGGCCATCGACATCGCCGCCGACGGCACGTTCGAGCTGCGCTTCGGGCCCGCCGCGGCCGATGGCCGGCCCGACTACTTCCGGCTCGGGCCCGGCTCGTCGATGCTGCTGGTCCGCGAGGTGTACAGCGACTGGACGGCCGAACGCCGGGGCACGATCACCATCCGCCGGGCCGACCGGGCGGGCTGCGCGCCGCCCGCCACCGCCGACCCGGACGCGCTGGCCAGGCGGTACACGGTGGCGGGCAAGATCTTGCTGAGCCGGCTGCGGACGTTCCTGGCCTTCCCCGAGTGGTTCTACCTCAACGAGCCGGTCAACACGATGACGGTGCCCCGGCCGACGCCGGGCGGGCTGGCCACGCAGTTCTCCTCGGCCGGGCACTACGACCTGGCCGAGGACCAGGCGATGATCGTGACCGTGCCCGCCGCGGGCCGGGACGTGGCCCCTTACCAGGGCATCCAGCTCGGCAGCCGGTGGTACGTGTCGCTGGACTACATCAACCACCAGACCAGCCTGACCGCGGACCAGGCCCGCATCGACCCGGACGGGCGGATGCGGTTCGTGATCAGCGAGCGGGACCCGGGGCTGGCCAACTGGCTGGAGCGCACCGGGCACGGGCGTGGCTACGTGCAGATCCGCTGGCAGCGGCTGACCCGCGACCTGACGCCCGAGGACGGGCCGCAGGTGACGGTGGTTCCGGTCGCCGACCTGCCCGGCGCGCTGCCGTACTACGAGCAGGTGTCGCCGGCGGACTGGCGGGCGCGGATCGCGGCGCGTCAGGCGGCGGTCGCGGAAAGGATGCTGGGCTGATGATGCTGGCGGACAAGGTGGTCGTGGTGGCCGGCGTCGGGCCCGGGCTCGGGCGGGCCATCGCGCTGGCCAGCGCGCGGGAGGGGGCGGACGTGGTGCTGGCCGCGCGGACCGCGTCCCGGCTGGACGAGGTGGCCAAGGAGGTGGCGGGCCTGGGACGGCGGGGGCTGGCGGTGCCCGCCGACCTGGCCGATGCGGGGGCGGCGGAACGGCTGGCGGAGGTGGCCCGGGCGGAGTTCGGGCGGGTCGACGCGCTGGTCTACAACGCGCTGGCCATGCCGCCGATCAAGGACCTGACCGCGGTGGACCTGGCCGCCATTCAGCAGAGCTTTGACGCGAACGTGGTGGCCGCGCTGCGACTGACCCGGCTGTTCACCGAGGCGCTGGCGGCCAGCGGGGGTTCGGTAGTGATGGTCAACTCGATGGTGGTGCGGTACTCCCAGCGCCGGATGGGACCGTACAAGCTGGCCAAGGCGGCGCTGCTGGCCATGGCGCAGAGCCTGGCCACCGAGCTCGGGCCGCGCGGCATCCGGGTCAACTCGGTGGCGCCCGGGCACATCTGGGGCGGCTCGCTGAAGTGGTACTTCGGGTACCTGGCCCACAAGCGCGGGGTGGACATCCAGGCGATCTACGACGAGACGGCGGCCGTCACCGACCTGGGCCGGCTGCCCGAGCCCGACGAGGTGGCCGACGCGGTGGTGTTCCTGGCCTCGCCGCTGGCCCGGGCGATCACCGGGCAGTGCCTGGACGTCAACTGCGGCGAGTACCACCATTGAGCGAGCTCGGGACCGTCGCCGGCCTGCAGGCGTCGGCGAGCAAGCTCACCGGGCTGGATGACTTCGGGCCGGACGACTACGCCGACGGGCTCGGCGTGCTGCTCGAGTCCTACGAGCGGGACGCCGGGCTGACCCCGGCCGGGGGCAAGGCGGCGCGGTCGATGCTGCGCGGGGCGCTGGTGGCCCGGCTGCTCAGTGAGGCCGGCTGGCGGGCGCATCCGGAGTGGCGTTCGGTGGCGGTGCGGAGGCCGGTGTTCGTCACCGGGCTGCCGCGGACCGGGACCACCGCGCTGCACCGGCTGCTGGTCGCCGACCCGGCGCACCAGGGCCTGGAGCTGTGGCTCACGGAGGCGCCGCGGCCCCGGCCGCCGCGCGGCGACTGGGCCGGCGACCCGGTGTTCCAGCACATCGCGGCCGCCTGCGCCCGGCACCACGTGGCGCATCCGGAGTTCATGGGGGTGCACTACGTCGCCGCCAACCAGGTCGAGGAGTGCTGGCAGCTGCTGCGGCAGTCGATGCGTTCGGTCTCGTTCGAGTGCCTGGCCCACCTGCCGGGATATTCGGCCTGGCTGCGCACCGCGGACTGGACGGCCGCCTACCGGCGGCACCGGCGCAACCTGCAGCTGATCGGGCTGAACGACCCCGGGCGGCGCTGGGTGCTGAAGAACCCCAGCCACCTGTTCGCGCTCGACGCGCTGCTGGCGGTGTACCCGGACGCGCTGGTCATCCAGACCCACCGGGACCCGCGGGCCGCGATCGCGTCGGTGTGCAGCCTGGCCGCGCAGGCCAGCGACGGCTGGTCGCAGACCTTCCGGGGTCCGGTGATCGGCCGCGACCAGCTGGAACTGTGGGCGTCGGGACTGGAAAGATTTCTGGCCGAACGGGCCAGGCAGCACGCGGCCCGGTTCTGTGACGTGCGGTACGAGGACTTCGTGGCGGACCCGTTCGGCACCGCGGAGGCGGTGTACGGGTACTTCGGGCTGCCGCTGTCCGGGGCGGCGGCGGACGCGATGCGCTCGCTGCCCGCGGCGGCAGCCGCACAGGCCAGCAGAGCGGCGGCAGCCGCACAGGCCAGCAGAGCGGCGGCAGCCGCACAGGCCAGCAGAGCGGCGGCGCGGGGGACGGGACACAAGTACGCGCTGGCCGACTTC
Organism: uncultured Actinomycetes bacterium; assembly: GCA_963822765.1. Taxonomy (GTDB): domain Bacteria; phylum Actinomycetota; class Actinomycetes; order Streptosporangiales; family Streptosporangiaceae; genus Palsa-504. The sequence continues at coordinate 86,703 of CAWGJL010000008.1, forward strand.
GGGCTGACCGGGGCGGAAGTGGACGAGCGGTTCGCGGCCATCCCGGGGCAGGAACCGAGCAAGCGCTAGGTCAATCGGCGCCGGGGCTGCGATAATGCGCAGGTGAGCAGCACTGGTCAGGGTAGCGGGAGGACGGTCCGTTCGGCGTCAATAAAAAAGACCCGAGCCGGGGCGGCGGGAGAGGGTGGCCGCCGGGCCGACGTGGTGCGCCTGGCAGGTGAGTTGTTCGCGCAGAAAGGGTTCCGGGCGACTACCGTGCGTGAGATCGCGGACGCGGCGGGGATCCTGTCCGGCAGTTTGTACCACCACTTCGACTCCAAGGAGTCGATCGGGGACGAGATCTTGTCCAGCTTCATCGACGACGTGCTGGCCGACTACCGGGGCGCGGTGGCGTCCGGGGGTTCGGCGCGGGAGGTGCTGGAGCAGATCGTGCGGTCGACCAGCCGGACGCTGGCCCGGCACCGGCCGGCGCTGGCCATGCTGCAGAACGACTGGAGCTACTTCGCCGCGCAGCCGCGGTTCAGCTACCTCCGCAAGGCGGTGAGCGAGATCGAGCGGACCTGGGTCACGCAGCTCGAACGCGGCCAGGAGGCGGGGATCTTCCGGGCCGACCTGGACCCCAAGCTCACCTACCGGCTGCTGCGCGACGTGCTGTGGATCCCGTCGCAGTGGCGGCTGGCGGGGGGCTACAGCACCGGCCAGGTGGCCGAGGGGCTGCTGCGGCTGCTGTTCAACGGGATCGTCAACCAGGGGTTATGAGGGAGGCGGGTCCCATGGGGTCGCGGGCGGAGGCATGGGCGGGTACGGGGCTTGCTGGGGGTACTGGGCTTGCGGCGGGTACGGGGCTTGCTGGGGGTACTGGGCTTGCGGGGGCGGGTAGGGGTACTGCGGGGGGTAGGGGTACTGCGGGGGGTAGGGGTACGGGAGCTGCTGCTGGGCCTCGGCGGCCTTGACGGCCTGGGTCTTGGGCAGGCAGGCCAGGATGAGCAGGCCGATCAGGCCGAGGAGGATGGTCAGGGTCAGGCCCGCGGCCTCGCGGCCCTTGTACTTGCCCACGTGGTAGCCGGCGGTGACGATCAGCGCCCAGCCGATGAGCACCCCGATTAGCTGCGCTGGCTCCATCTCGGTCCCCTTCCTCGCACCGTTAGACGCCCTCGGTAACGCGGGGGTTGACCCGTTCAGCTTACGATCCCGCGGCCATGAGCTGAGCGGCATGCTCGCCGATCATCATGGCCGGGGCGTTCGTGTTGCCGCCGGGGATGGCGGGCATGATCGACGCGTCGGCGACCCGGAGGCCGTCGATGCCGCGGACCCGGAGATCGGGGGTCACGACGGCTCGGTCGTCCGTGCCCATCCGGCAGGTGCCGACCGCGTGGTAGACGGACGTGGCGCGGTTGGGGAGTTCCTGGGCCAGGGTTTCCCGGTCCGGGTACGCGGCGCCGGGGCTCAGTTCGAGGCTGACCTGGCCGGCGATGAGCGGGCTGGCCATGGTGGCGCGGACGAGGTCCATGCCGTCGAGCAGGAGGCGGGTGTCGTCGGGTTCGGTCAGGTAGCCGGGGTCGATGACGGGCGGCGTGCGCGGGTCGGCGTCGGCGAGGCGCAGGGTGCCGCGGCTCTTGGGGTAGATGAGGGTGGGCATGATGGTCAGCGCGCTGCGTTTGTCGACCTTGTGCCGCTGCGGCGAGTCCTGGTTGGGGAACGGGTAGGACCACGGGAGCACGTGGATCTGCAGGTCGGGGACGCTGGTCGCGTGCGGGCTGCGGACAAAGCCGAGGACCTCGAACACGGTGCGGCCCATCCAGCTGTCGTGCTTGACGGCCTCCTTGACGATGCCGCCCACGAAGTACGGGGTGGTGCCGCGGTTGCGGGCTGTGCGCATGCAGTAGGTCATGGGCAGGAACAGGTGGTCGTGCAGGTTGTCGCCGACCGGCAGGTCGGCTTGCACGGTGATGCCGTGCTCTTGCAGGTGCGCGGCGGGGCCGATGCCGGAGAGCATGAGGAGCTGCGGGGAGCCGTAGACGCCCGCGGCCAGGATGACCTCGCGGCTGGCGCGGATCGTGGTCGTGGCCGCTGCTTTGGCTGCTTTGGCTGCCTTGGTGACGACCTCGACGCCGGTGGCGCGGGCCTTGTCGATGAGGATCCTGGTGATGCGGGTACCGGTGAGGACGGTGAGGTTGGGCCGGTCGTGGTGGTCCAGGTAGCCGATCGAGGAGCTGTAGCGCAGGCCGCCGGCGGCGTTCTGCTGGCAGAGGGCCACGCCCTCCTGGGCCTCGCCGTTGTAGTCGTCGATCTGCTTGACGCCCGCGGTCGCGGCCAGGGCCTCGATGAACGCCTGGGAGGCGGGGGTCAGGTCCTTCTGCCTGGTCACCTTCACCGGGCCGCCCGCGCCGCGGATGGCGGTGGCGCCGTCCTCCCAGTCCTCGAAGCGCTTGAAGCTGGGCAGGACGTCTTCGTAGGTCCAGCCGGGGCAGGACCAGTCGTCGTAGTTCTGCCGGTTCCCGCGGACGAACACCATGCCGTTGATCGAGCCGGAGCCGCCCAGCACCCGGCCGCGAGGCTGCGGGATCCTGCGGTTTCGCGCGTTTGCTTGCGGGGCCGTGTAGTACCCCCAGTCCAGGCGTTGCTTGAGCGCGGGGACGTTGTGGAAGATGGCGATCATGCCGGGCTGGCGGATCAGCCGGGTGCGGTCCGGGCCGCCCGCCTCGACCAGGATGACGCTGGCGCCGGTGTCGGCCAGCCGCCGGGCCAGGATGCAGCCGGCGCTGCCGGCTCCGGCCACGATGTAATCCGCGCTGCGTTCCATGCGTTTCGTCCCGTCCCGCGCCGCCTGCCGCAAAACAGTAACACGTTCTAGTTTTGCGGGGGAGGCGGCGGTAGGCTCGGGCCATGGGACGGCTGGACGGGAAGGTCGCGCTGATCACCGGGGGGGCCCGGGGCATGGGCAAATCCCACGTGCGGCACTTCGTGGCCGAGGGGGCGCGAGTGGTGTTCGGCGACGTGCTGGACGACCGGGGTCTTGCGGTGGCGGCCGGGCTGGGCCCGGAGGTGTGCCGGTACCTGCACCACGACGTGACCAGCGAGGAGGACTGGGCGGGGGCGGCCGAGCTGGCGGTGTCGGCGTTCGGTCAGCTGGACGTGCTGGTGAACAACGCCGGGATCCTGCAGTTCGCGCCGATCGCGGACATGGCGCTGGCCGACTTCCGGCGGGTGCTCGAGGTGAACGCGGTGGGCTGCTGGCTGGGCATGAAGGCGGTGATCGACCCGATGACCAAGGCGGGCGGCGGCTCGATCGTCAACATCTCCTCGATCGAGGGGTTCACCGGGGCGGAGGGGCTTTCGGCGTACAGCGCGAGCAAGTTCGCCATCCGCGGCATGACCAAGGTCGCGGCGCGGGAACTGGCCAGGTTCGGGATCCGGGTCAACTCGGTGCATCCGGGGGGCGTGGTGACGCGGATGATCATCGACTCAGCTGGTTTGCGTTCTGCGGAGCAGGGTGAGGCGTTCCTGCGGGCCATGCCGCTGGCGCGGTTCGCGGAGCCGGTCGAGATCTCCCGGCTGGTGGCGTACCTGGCCAGCGACGAGTCGTCCTACTCGACGGGCAGCGAGTTCGTGGCGGACGGCGGGCTGCTGTCCGGGCCGGGGTACTGAGCGGTGGCCGGCGCTGTTTCCGGCGTGCTTTCTGGCCGGGTGGCTATTGTGACCGGGGCGGCCAACGGGCTGGGGCGGGCCGAGGCGCGGGCGCTGGCCGCGGCGGGGGCGTCGCTGGTGCTGAACGACCTGCCGGGTTTTTCGCCTGTGGTTTCCGGGGCGGTGGTGGTCCCGGGGGATATCGGAGAGTGGTCGACGGGCGAGCGGCTGGTCGCGGCGGCGCTCGAGGCGTACGGGCGGCTGGACATCCTGGTCAACAACGCCGGGGTGCTGCGGGACCGGATGATCTTCTCGATGTCCGCTGCCGAGTGGGACACGGTGCTGCGGGTGCACCTGCGCGGGCACTTCGTGACGACGCGGTTGGTGACCGCGTACTGGCGGGATCTTAGTAAGCAGGCCGGCGGGCCGGTGTACGGGCGGATCGTGAACACCTCGTCCGAGGCGTTCCTGCTCGGCTCGGCCGGGCAGCCCAACTACGCGGCGGCCAAGGCGGGGATCGCGGCGCTCACCGTGACCACGGCACGCAGCTGCGCGCGGTACGGGGTGCGGGCCAACGCGATCTGCCCGCGGGCCCGGACCGCGATGACGGCCGGGCTGATGGGGCCGCCGCCTCCTGGTGCCGTGGACCCGCTGGCGCCGGAGCACGTGGCGCCGCTGGTGGTGTACCTGGCCAGCCCGGCCGGGGAGGCTATTAACGGCGAGGTGTTCGTCGTGCACGGCGGGGTGGCGGCGGTGATGGAGCCGCCGCGGATGCGGGCCGTGTTCCGGTCCGATGCTCCCGACGGGATGTGGACGCTGGAGTCGGTGGAGCGGGCGCTGGCCGGGCTGTCGTCCGGGGCGGGGTTCATGTGCGAGGACACGCTGGGGCTGGCCAGCGAGACGATCGGGTTCTTAGCCGGCTTCATGGGCGGGTTCTTGACTGGCTTCTTGGGCGGGGCCGGGGAACAGGGCGATCGAGGCGGTGAAGGTGTGCAGGAAGTTCTGCCCGCCGACCGGGCCGAGTTCGCCGGCGCAGAAGAACCCGGCCAGCGGGATGTCGCCCAGGGTAGCCGCGATGAGACCCGCGTCGTGGTCGGGCTCGTCGAACAGCCGCGAGCCGCGGCCGTTGCAGGTGAACAGCAGCGCCCCGGCGGGACGGCGGCCGCCGAGGGCTTCGGACTCGCGGTCCAGGGCCCGGCGCAGGTCCTCGTCGGCCGACTGCGCGTCCCGGACGTGGAACTGGACGGTCTGGCCGACCTGGATCTGGTCGCCCACCGCGATGGCGCCGGAGTCGGGATCGGCACCGACCACGCCGCGGATCAGGAAGTCACCCTGACCCGGCTCGGCCTGGTACTCGTCGATGACCACGCCCAGTTGCAAGCCCTGGGCCAGCAGTTCCTGATCCCGGGTGGGCAGCGCGGCGGCCATCTCGCGCAGCCGGGTCAGCGGCGGGCGCCCGCCGAGCTCGTGGATGAGGCTGCCCTCGGCGCGGGTGATGATGTACGCGTCCCCGATCGGGCGGCAGCCCTGGGCGACCAGCGGGTGGACCTCGGCGTTCGGCAGGTGGACGCCGACGGCGCCGGCGGACAGCACCCGGTGGTCGAGGAACAGCCGGCTCTGCCGGGGTGCGGACGCGGCGCTGGCCATCCCGCCCATGACCATCGCGCCTGGTGACTTGTCGTTCAGGTGCGTGAGCAGGGCGTCGACCGGGAACGTGTACGGGTCTGCTATGAGCAGGTGCGCGCCTTGCGGCCCGCTGGGTCCGCTGGGTCCGCTGGGTCCGCTGGGGTCCGCTGGGTCGGCTGGGGTCGCTGGGGAAGAGGTAGCCGCCGTAGGCGCCGCCGCTGGGCGTCCGGATGTACTCCATGGCGAAGGTCTCGACCGGGCCGAGGCCGGCGCCGAGCCACAGGGAGACCGCAGGCCCGGACTCGATCTCGCGGGCTCCGCCGGCCACCGCCTGGCCGACGCAGCCGATGAGGGGCACCGGGCCCAGGGCGTTGTTTATCGCGGCGGCCAGATCCTCGGCCACGGTAAGGAAGTGGGCGGAGGCGAACAGCACGGCCAGCGCCGGGGGTGTGTCCCCCAGCGCCCGGGTGGCCTGTTCGACGGCGTGGGCCGCTGCTTCGCGGGGGTCCGCCGACTGGACCAGGGCTCCGCCTGCCTTCACTCCGCTTGCCTCACTGGGCCAGGCTATCCCGTTCAGATCGTGACGAGCAGGATGCCGACCGCGGCCAGGGCGAGGCCGAGGCGCTGGACGGCGCGCAGGCGCTCGCCGAGCACGACGCGGGCCAGCAATACGGTGACGCCCGGGTAGAGCGAGGACAGGACGACGGCCAGGCCGAAGGCGCCGGTCCGGGTGGCGGCCACGTAGCAGAGGTTCGCGACCACGTCGATCACGCCCGCGCTGACCGCGGCCAGCGAGATGCGGCCGGCGGCGCGCAGGCCCGGGCGCAGCACGGCCGCGGCGGCCAGGACGATGGCCAGTTCGCCGACGCGCCCGGCCGCCACCGGCCACACCTCACCGGATTGCCCGGCATTGCGGATGAGCAGGAAGAACAGGCCGAACGCGACGCCCGAGGCGGTACCGTAGGCCAGGGCCCGGGCCAGGTGGCGGCGCGAGCGCACGCGGCCGGCGTGGCCGGCGTGGCCGGTTTGGCCGGTTTGGCTGGTGTGGCCGGTTTGGCTGGTGTGCGCCGGTTTCGCTGGTTTCGCTCGCCGAGCTGGCCAGGACGATGGCGACCAGGCACAGCAGGGCGCCCGCGTAGACGGCGGGGCCGGGGCGCTCGCCCTCGGCCAGCGCTACCGCGACCGGCAGGACGGTGGATACCAGGCCGGCTACCGGCGCGACGACGCTCATCGGCCCGGCGGCCAGGCCCACGTAGAAGATGATCAGGCCCAGCCCGCCGATCGCGCCGGCGCTGAAGCCCCAGGTCAGCCCGGGCAGGGTGGCCGGGCCGCCGGTCAGCCACGCGACGGCGACCGAGAGGATCACCGCGGCGGTTTCGACCAGCGTGAGCACGGTCAGCACGTGCGCCCGGCGGGTCGCCATGCCGCCGAGGAAGTCGCCACCGCCGTAGAGCACGGCGGCAGCGAGCCCGAGGAGAACCACCATGACTCGCACCTCCGATCTTCGCTCTTCGCTCTTCGTGACCAGTAAAACTCATTTTACCAGTCACGGAGAGACCGGTCAAAGCGGTTAAGAGGTCACGGAGGGGGGAGGGCGCCGGGAACTAACACGCGGTGATGGGTGTTCCCCCGTGGTGATGTGCGGCTGGCTGGGAGCTGCAGGCATCGCCGGCCAGGTCCGGTGCCCAGGAATCTGGGTGTTTTCCATGATCATGAAGGATTTACTCTATGGAGTAGTAGAATCCTTCGCGATCATGAAGTTACGTACTGGTATGCGTATTGCTGCCGCTGGCAGCGGCAGCCGGATGCGTACCGCAAGCGACAGGGGCCGTTCCCCGGACCAGCTTGTTATGGCAAGACGCGCCCTCAGGTGCGCGTCGTTGCCGCAACGACGCTGACCGTGTCGGGCGGGGCGGGGGCGCGGAGGTCAGGGGCGGGACTGGGGGCGGACCAGGCCGTGCTCGTAGGCGTAGACGACGGCCTGGACCCGGTCGCGCAGGCCGAGCTTGCCGAGCATCCGGCCGACGTGGGTCTTGACGGTGGCTTCGGCCAGGAAGAGGCGCTCGGCGATCTCGGCGTTGGACAGGCCCGCGGCGACTCGATGAGGATCTCGCGTTCGCGCGCGGTCAGGTCGTTCACCTCGGGCGGCAAGGGGGCCTCGGTGGTGCCCGGGTCGGGCAGGTGAGGCAGGAAGGCGTCCAGCAGGCGGCGGGTGACGGCGGGCGCGACGACGGCGTCGCCGCTGGCCACGGCGCGGATGCGCGGACAGCAGGTCGTTCGGCGGGACGTCCTTGAGCAGGAAGCCGCTGGCGCCGGCCCGCAGCGCCGGCGTAGGCGTACTCGTCGAGGTCGAAGGTGGTGAGGATGAGCACCCGGGTGCGTGCCCGCGCGGGCGACGATGTGCCGGGTGGCCTCGATGCCGTCCATCCCGGGCATCCGCACGTCCATCAGGACCACATCCGGGTGCTTGGCCTGGACCAGGCGCAGCGCGGCGGCGCCGTCGCCGGCCTCGCCGATCACCTGCATGTCCTGCTGGGCGTCCAGCACCAGGCGGAAACCCAGCCGCAGCATGGGCTGGTCGTCGGCGAGCAGGATCGAGATGCTCATTGCGTCCTCCGTGAACGGCAGGACCGTGCGGACCTGCCAGCCGCCGCCGGGGCGCGGCCCCGCGGACACCTGGCCGCCGAAGACGGCGGCGCGCTCCCGCATGCCGGGCAGCCCGTGGCCGCTCCCGCGCGGGCAAACCGGCGGCGCGGCCAGCGGGGACCAGGCCCTGGCTCGCTAGGGGCCGGGCCGCCGTCGTCGGTGACCTCCAGTTCGACCTCGTGCATTCCCTTCCGTGCCGGCCATCACGGTGGCCCGGTACTCGACGTCATCGTGGGTCAGTTCCATGAAGGCCTCCTCCAGGGAGGCGGTGCGGGTCGACAGCTCCGACACCCGGCGCCGCGAGATGCCGGTGGTGGGCCAGCGCGAGCAGGTGGTTGCGGGCGGTACGGCCGGGGTGGACGGCCCGGGCGCCGAGCAGCGCGCCCACCTCGGTGAGCGGCGCCTGGTGATCGGCGTAGGCGCGGCCGTTGACGGTGGCGTGACCCGCGGTCGGCTGGTCCAGGCCGAGGATCATCCGCATGGTGGTGGACTTGCCCGCCCCGTTGGGACCGAGGAAGCCGGTCACCGTGCCGGGCCGGACGGTGAAGCTGAGCTGGTTGACGGCGGTCTTGCGACCGTATTGCTTGGTCAGTTCGTAAGCCTGGATCATGACTGCTCCTGGGAGGTTGCGCTCATGAGTCCACGCTAGGAAGCGAGCCGGGTCCCGCGCGTCGGCCGGAAGGTCCCTGTTCCGCGGCGGTCTGAGCGACCTGCGGCGTACCGGCTACGCCGCAGGTCGCACCTGGGTGAGGAACCAGGCGGCCTGGGCCACGGCGCTGTCGGCGGCGGCGAGCAGGCCGGGCTGCAGGACGAAGTCGTGCCACAGGCGAGGCCAGCTGGTATAGGTCACGTCCACCCCGGCGGCGCGGGCGCGGGCGGCGAGCAGGGCGGCGTCGGGGGCCAGCAACTCGTCGGGTGCCGGCCTGGATCAGCAGCGGCGGCAGGCCGGCGTGCGCGGCGTGCAGCGGCGAGACGGACGGGTCGGGCCAGGCGGCCGGGCGCGGCGTAAGCGCGGGCACAGGCCTCCAGCCAGTCCGGGGTGAGCAGCACGTCGCGGCGCACCAGGTCCGGGTCGGCGCGGCGGTCGCGGCCGAGGTCGAGCCAGGGCGAGAGCAGGATGGCGCCGGCCGGGAGGTCCTGGCCCTGGTCGCGCAGGTCCAGCAGCAGGGCCAGGGCCAGGCCGCCGCCCGCCGAGTCGCCGGACACGCACGACCGAGCCCGGGCCGGCGTCGGCGGACAGCTCGGCCCAGATGGCGCGGGCGTCGTCGAGGGCGGCCGGGTGGGGGTGCTCGGGGGCCAGGCGGTACTCGGGGACCACGACCCGGTAGCCGGCCTGGGCGCTCAGGTGCGCCGCCCACGAGCGGGACATGAACGGCGACCCGACGCAGTAGCCGCCGCCGTGGAAGTGGAGCACGGTGGGCTGGCCGCCCGCGGCCGGCGCCGCGATCACCTCGGCGCGCAGCCCGGCGATGGTCTGCTCGGTGATCGTGGTGCCGCGCGGGAGCAGCGAGTTGCGGGTGAGCTGGTCGAGGCGGGTGCGCTGCACCGGCCAGGGCAGGGCCGGGTTCAGGCAGTGCCGGCCGAGCTGCCGCGCGCCGAGGCGCAGGACGGCGGGCGGCACGTGCGGCACCCGCCGGGTGCGGCGGGCGTGGCGGGCGGTCATGCGGCACCGGGACTGGCCGGCGCGGCACCGGGGACGGCCGGGCGGGCGGCTGGGCATGACGCGGTAGGCGGCCAGGTCGAAGCGGCGGACCCGGCGGCGGTACAGGAACGTGTGGTCGGGCCAGTTGTTGGTGTTGCGGCCGGACGACGGTGTACCAGCTGTGGCAGCCGCTCTCCCACACCGAGGAGCGGCTGGCCGACTGGACCCAGTCGTTGAACGAGTCCTGGACGTCCGGGCGCACGTCGAGCCAGGCCAGGTGGTGGGCGCTGAGCGCCTGCAGCGCGCCGAGGACGTAGCCGATCTGGCCTTCGAGCATGTAGATGATCGAGTTGCCGCCGAGGTTGGTGTTCGGCCCGTAGAGCATGAAGAAGTTCGGGAACCCGGCCACGGTGATGCCGAGGTAGGCCTGGGCTCCGTCCCGCCAGGCCTGCTGCAGCGACCGGCCGCCGCGGCCGGACACCTGCATCGGGGTGAGGAACTGCGTGGCGCCGAACCCGGTGCCGTAGATGATCACGTCGGCGGGGCGGACCGCGCCGTCCGCGGTGACCACGCCGTCCGGCACGATCCGCTCGATCGGTTCGGTGACCAGCTCCACGTCCGGGCGGGCCAGGGCCGGGTACCAGTCGTTGGAGAACACCACCCGCTTGCAGCCCATCACGTAGTCAGGGACGCACCGGGCGCGCAGCTCGGGGTCGGTGATCGCGGTGCGCAGCTGGCGCCGCCACATGGCCATCGGCGCGGCCAGCAGCTTGGGCGACAGGACGAAGCCGCTGGTGAGCAGCTCGCCGTAGAGGAAGATGCGCAGCCGTTCGGCCTTGCGCACGGCCGGTACGCGGTCGAACAGGGCCAGCTCGCGCGTCCCGGTAGGGCCGGTCGGCCTTGGGCAGCACGTACGGGGCGCTGCGCTGGTAGACGTCGACGTGGGCGGCCGCCTTGGCGATCTCGGGCACGAACTGGATGGCGCTGGCCCCGGTGCCGACCACGGCCACCCGCCGGCCGGCCAGGTCGACCTCGTGGTTCCAGCGGGCCGAGTGCCACGAGGGGCCGGCGAAGTCGTCCCGGCCTCCGATATCGGGCAGGACCGGCGTGCCGAGCTGGCCGACGGCGCAAACCACCGCGGTCGCCTGCAGGGTTTCGCCGTCACCGAGGGTGAGCGTCCACCGCGCCTGGTCCTCGTCGAACTCGGCGTCGGCGACCCCGGCGCCGAGGCGCAGGTGCGGGCGCAGGCCGTGCTCGGCGACCAGCGCGTGCAGGTAGGCCAGGATCTCCTCGCGCGCCGGGAAACGCCGGGTCCAGGGCCAGGGCCGGAACGAGAACGAGTAGAGCTGCGACGGTACGTCGCAGGTCAGGCCGGGATAGCTGTTGTCGCGCCAGGTACCGCCCAGGTCGTCGGCGCGGTCCAGGATCACGAAGTCCTCCAGGCCCGCCCGCTTGAGCGCGATCGCCATGCCGATCCCGCCGAAGCCGGCGCCGATGATGACCACCTGGTGCGACATGAGCCCTCCTTCGGGCTTACATCATCTCCCCGGTGAAGGGCAGCAGGACAGTCTTGAGTTCGGTATAAGACTCGATGGCGGCCCGGCCGCCCTCACGCCCCAGGCCGGACTGCCGGTAGCCGCCGAACGGCCAGTTCGGCTCGAGCTGGAACCCGTTCACGCCGACCGTGCCGGCCCGCAGCGCCCTGGTCACCCGCAGGGCCCGGCTCACGTCCGCGGTCCACACCGTGGCGGCCAGGCCGTATTCGGTGTCGTTGGCCAGCCGGACCGCCTCGTCCTCGTCGCCGAAACCGATGACCGACAGCACCGGCCCGAAGATCTCCTCCCGGGCGATGCTCATGTCGTTGGACACGTCGGCGAACAGCGTCGGCACGACGAAGTTGCCCGCCGCCAGGTCACCGTCGGCGCGGGTGCCGCCGCAGACCAGGCGGGCGCCGTCGGCCCGCCCGCGGGCGATCAGGCCGAGGACCCGGTCCAGCTGGCGGGTGTTGATCAGCGGCGCGGACGTGACCTCCGGGTCGAACGGGTTCCCGTAGCTGACCATGGTGCCGATCATCTCGGCGGCGCCCAGGAACTCCTCCATCGCGTCCCGCTGGACCAGGGCCCGGGTCTGGGCCGCGCACACCTGCCCGGACAGGCCCAGGGTCACCGTGCCCATGGTCACCGCGGCGGCGCTGCTCACGTCCGCGTCGGCGAACACCACCGACGGGCTCTTGCCGCCCAGTTCCAGGCTGACCCGCTTGCACCCGGCCGCCGCGGCCTCCATGACCTTCCGGCCCACCGCCCGGCTGCCGGTGAAGGACAGCTTGTCGAGCATCGGGTGGCTGATCAGCGCCTGCCCGGTCGGCTCGCCGGGCCCGGTGAGCACGTTGAGCACGCCCTCGGGCAGGCCGGACTCCTCGGCGATCAGCCGGGCCAGCCGCAGCACGGCGAACGTGGCGTACTCCGACGGCTTGAGCACGATCGTGCAGCCCGCCGCGAGCGCGGGCGCCACCTTCTGGGCGAACAGCGCCAGCGGGGCGTTCCACGGGATCACCGCGCCCACCACGCCGACCGGCTCGCGCAGCGTCATGACCAGGTGGTCGCCGCCCTGGAAGGGCGGCAGCGTCTCGCCCGCCAGCTTGTCGGCCCAGCCGGCGTGGTGGTCGAACACGTCGGCCACGAAGTTCGAGGACATGGCGTAGATATCGCCGAAGCTCAGCGGCACGCTGTTGTCGAGCGCCTGCAGTCCGAGCAGCTCATCGCCGTGCGCCCGGACCAGCTCGGCGATCGTGCGCAGCACCAGGAGCCGCTGGCCGGCCCGGGCCCGCGGCCACGGGCCCTGGTCGAAGGCCCGGCGCGCCGCCCGCACGGCCAGGTCCACGTCGGCCGGGCCGGCCACCGGGAACGCGGCGACCTCCTCGCCGGTGGCGGGATGCAGGTGAGTCCAGGTGGCTCCGCTGGCGGCCGCGACCCAGCGGCCGTCGATGAGCATGCGGCCGCCCGCGAGACCGAGCTCGTCGCGATGCGGCGTGATGGATGCGACCATGCCCGGCTCCTTTGCCACGCCCGCGAGTAGAACACGTTCTAGTTCTTCTTCCGGAGCGTACACCGGGCGACGAGGGCCAACGAGATCCACAACACGCTGCGGACGATCCTGTCGGTGTCCGGCGTGGTCAGCAGGCGGAATCTACGACGAGCCGCTGGGGGCCGTTGACCGACGACGAGGTGCGGGCGCTGTTCTTCCGGCAGCTCTGGCGCAAGCTGAGATCTACTTCTTCGTGGAGTCCCTGGCCGTCATCGGCTCCGTGCCTGCCACCTATCTGTGACGCTGGTCAGCTACCAGCACTGGGCGCTGCGACCATGACCGTGTACCTGCAGCATGCCGTGCTGGAGGCACGTATCGCGCCGCTGGTCACCTGGTAGGCCCACAGGTGACCGCCGGGTCCCTGGTAGAGCAGCCATGAGCCCCTCGCCGACCATGCGGTCCTGGCGAACAGGAATGCGGCCGATGACGGGACGGCCGCGGGCGGCGCGGAAGGGCCGGTGACCGGCATCACGTACAGGCGGACCCGGCCCAGCCCCGGCGGGCGTACCGCCGCGTAAGCGGCGATCAGCTGGCCCGCGGGCGAGATGGCGCTGGCCAGGTTGAAGCCGTCGGGGACCCATCCCCCGGTACCCGGCGGCGCGGCGAACGAGACCAGGCGTCCGGTCACGACGTCGAGGATCCGCAGCATCGTGCACGTGTCGTAGCCCGCGCCGGGTTCATCGGCCGCGCCGACGTGGCCTGCGAGGTGCAGCCCGTCCCGTAGGCCACCAGGCGCGCGGTGGCGTCGAAGCCGTCTGAGCTACCGCCGGGGGACGAGTACGGCAGGGGCCTGGGCTGGCCGCCGGGCTGCCACAGGGCCAGACCCTGCGGGACCTGCAGCAGCAGCCCGGCATCGGTGCCCCTGATGACCGGCAGGTCGGTCCCGGCGGGCAAGGTGACCGTCGGGCTGGGCGCTCCCCCGGCGACCGGCACCTGCCAGGCCTGGATCGGGCTGCCGTTGCCGGGCCGGAAGAGCCAGACCCGACCCGGGACCGCGGACGGGGCGAAGAACGGTGTGGGCCCGAGCACGCGCGGGTTCCCGCGCAGGTCGTCCCGGATCGCGGTGGTCCCGTGGCCCACGTAGACCAGCCAGCGGCCCACCTGCGTCAGCAGCGGCTGATAATCACCGGCCGAGATGGCCGGCTCCTGGCCCTGCGCCAGCCGGCCGGTGCTCAGGTTGTCGACCGCTACCGGCCCGCAGCACGATCCGAAGGCCGGCTGGCCACATCAGCACCGTGGTGCCGAGGCTGCGCGGAATCGGTGCTGGCACGCGCGGCGGCCCGCGCTGGTGACCCCGCGCCGGGGCGGTGACTGCTGCTGCCCGGCTCGTGCAGGGCCGCCGCCACGCCCACGGTGCTGCCGAGCACCGCGACCACGGCTACCCGATCGCCAGCCGGCGGCGGCGCTGACGCCTGCGCGCCTCCTTGATCAGGGCCTCCGGGTGGGTCCTGGTACCGGGAAGCCCGAGGGCGGGCGCGGTCTTCATGACAGCTCCTCGCTAGGACACCTGCTCGATGATCGCGGCCAGCTCTTCTGGCCGGTACCCGTACCGCCGCGCCACCTCAACCAGCTCACGCGCCTTGGCCACCACCGGGCTGCGCTCGGGGGCGATCCCGGTCACCGACACCCCGCGGCCACGGCGGAACTCCACCAGCCCCTCCTCCCGCAACGTCCGCAACGCCCGGAACACGGTGTTGGCGTTGACGCCCAGCACGGCGGCCAGGTCCCTGGCCGGCGGGAGCCGCTCCCCCGAGCGCGCCTCGCCCTCGGCGATCGCCCGGCGGACGGCCGCAGCGACCTGCTCGTGCAGCGGAACCGGGCTGGAGTGATCGATCTCCACAGTACGCTTAGTGCTATGCACATTAGCATTATACAGATAGGAACGCGGGTGGTTCACCCCCGCCATGCAGGGTCAGGGACGCGCCGCTGATGTAGGCGGCGCGGGAGGAGGCCAGGAACAGGCACGCGCCGGCCACGTCACCGGGGGTGGCCATCCGGCGCAGGGGCACAGCGGCGGCGATCGCTGCCACTGCGCCGGCGTCGCCGTAGTGCGCCTCGGCGGATTCGGTGGCCACGAAGCCGGGGACGACGGTGTTCAGCCGGACCTGGGGCGCCCACTCGATGGCCAGGCTGGTCACCAGGTGGTGCAGGCCGGCCTTGGCCGCGCCGTAGGCGGCGGTGCCCGGGGACGGCCGGGTGCCGCTCACGCTGCCGATCATGATGATCGACCCGCCGTGGGGCTGGGCCTGCATGACCTGGTTGGCGGCCTGCGCGACGTGCAGCGGCGCGATCAGGTTCAGTTCGATGATCCTGGTGTGGAAGCGCGGGGAGGCGGTGGCGGCAGGCGCGGGCGGGGACCCGCCGGCGTTGCTGATCACCACGTCCACCCCGCCGAACAGGTCCACGGCGGTCGTCACCAGGTGCCGGGCCTGCTCCGGGTCCCGGACGTCCGCGCGGGTGAACTGCGCGGTCCGGCCGCCCGCGGCAGGCAGGCGGGCAGGCGGCGGGCTCGTTCCTGGCGCAGACCAGGACCCGCGCGCCGGAGCGCAGGAACTCGCGCGCGAGGCCCGCGCCGATGCCCTTGGTCCCGCCGGTGACGATCACCCGGCAGCCCTCCAGGCCGGGAAACGGTTGGTCGACGGGCTGCATGGCGCCATGTTAGGCTCGCGCCCAAGCAAACGCTAGGTCAAGCTCGGGCAGGCTAGCGATGAGCGTGCAGGTGCACAGCGCGGACGGCATCGCCGAGGTGGTGCTCGACTTTCCGCCGGTGAACGCGCTGCCGGCGGCGGGCTGGCAGGACCTGGCGGCCGCGGTGACCGCGGCGGGCGCCGACCCGGGGACGCGGGCGGTGATCCTGGCCGCGGCGGGCCGCGGGTTCTGCGCCGGGGTGGACATCAAGGAGATGCAGCGTACCGAGGGGCACGCGGCGCTGCTCGGGGCCAACCGGGGGTGCTTCGCGGCGTTCGCCGCGGTGTACGACTGCCCGGTGCCGGTGATCGCCGCGGTGCACGGCTTCTGCCTGGGCGGCGGGGTCGGGCTGGCGGGCAACGCGGACATCGTGATCGCGGCGCAGGACGCGACGTTCGGGCTGCCGGAGGTGGACCGCGGCGCGCTGGGCGCGGCCACCCACCTGGCCCGGCTGGTGCCGCAGCCGCTCATGCGGGCCATGGTCTACACGTGCCGGACCGTCACCGCGCGCGAGCTGCTGGCCTTCGGCACCGTGCTCGACGTGGTGCCCGCGGCGGCGCTGCGGACGACCGCGCGCGAGCTCGCCGAGGAGATCGCGGCCAAGGACCCGGCGGTGATCCGGCTGGCCAAGCAGTCGCTGAACGGCATCGATCCGGTAGACGTCAAGCGCTCCTACCGGTACGAGCAGGGATTCACCTTCGAGCTGAACCTGGCCGGTTCCGGGGACGCGGCGCGCCAGGCGTTCGTCGACGGGCAGTGCCCGTGACGCCGGGGCGCGGCCCCGCCTGGACTGAGGAGCGAGGAACGAGCGACGAGGGAAGACGGGGCCTAGAAGCGCCCCGGCGGCGGGGGGTTCCGGGGGGTCGCCCCCCCGGGCTAGTACTGACGCCGGATGAGGTCGTGGCCGAGCTGCGGGACGGGATGACGGTCGGGATCGGCGGGTGGGGCTCGCGGCGCAAGCCGATGGCGCTGGTCCGGGCCATTCTGCGCGCGCCGCTGCGGGACCTGACCGTGGTCTCCTACGCGGGGCCCGACGTCGGGCTGCTGGTCTCCTCGGGCCAGGCCACCCGGGTGGTGACCGGGTTCGCGTCGCTGGACTCGATCGCGCTCGAGCCGCACTTCCGGCGGGCCCGGCAGGCCGGGACGGTCGAGCTGACCGAGCTGGACGAGGGCATGCTGCACTGGGGCCTGCTGGCCGCGGCGCACCGGCTGCCGTTCCTGCCCATCCGGGCCGGGCTCGGCTCGGACGTGCTCGAGGTCAACCCGGAGCTGCGCACGGTCCGCTCGCCGTACGCCGACCCGTTCGGCCTCGGGGAGGAGCTGGTGGCCATGCCCGCGCTGCGGCTGGACGCCGCGCTGGTGCACATGAACCGGGCCGACGCCGCGGGCAACGGCCAGTACCTGGGGCCCGACCCGTACTTCGACGACCTGTTCTGCCTGGCCGCCGAGCGCGCCTACGTGTCGTGCGAGCGGATCGTGGCCTCGCTCGACGGGCCGCCGCAGACCCTGCTGCTCAACCGGGCCATGGTGCACGGCGTCGCGGAAACCCCGAACGGCGCGCACTTCACCAGCTGCGCCCCGGACTACGGCCGCGACGAGGCGTTCCAGGCTCGCTACGCGGCGGCCGCCGGCGACCCCGGGGCCTGGGAGAAGTTCCGGGCTGAATACCTGGACGGTGACGAGGCCGCCTACCAGAGGGCCGTGCGGTGAGCCGCCCGCGGGGGGGTCTGGGGCCACCGGGGCCTGGGGTGTCCCCAGGGGGCAGAGGGTCCCCCCGGGCAAGCACCGCGACCCGGGCCGAGGTGTGCGTGGTGGCGTGCGCCGAGGCGTGGCGCGGCGACGGCGCGATCCTGGCCAGCCCGATGGGGCTCATCCCGTCGCTGGGCGCGCGGCTGGCCCGGCTCACGTTCGCGCCCGGCCTGCTGCTGACCGACGGGGAGGCGTACCTGGTCGACGCCGGAGGGCGGGATCGAGGGCTGGCTGCCGTACGCGAGGGTGTTCACCATGCTGGCCGCGGGCCGGCGGCACGTGATGATGGGCGCGGCCCAGCTCGACCGGTCCGGGAACCAGAACATCTCGGTCATCGGGGACTGGAAGCGGCCCAAGGCGCAGCTGCTCGGGGTGCGCGGCGCGCCGGGCAATACGGTCAACCACCCGGTCAGTTACTGGGTCCCGCGGCACTCGCCACGGGTGTTCGTCGACCGGGTGGACATGGTGTGCGGGGTCGGTTACGACCGGGGGGCGCACGAGCTGCGGGTGGTGGTGACCAACCTGGCCGTGCTGGATTTCGGCACGCCGGAGCGGACCATGCGGCTGCGTTCGGTGCATCCGGGGGTCACGGCGGCCGACGTGGTGGCGGCCACCGGCTTCCCGCTCACGATCCCGGACCAGGTGCCGGTGACCCGGTGGCCGACAGACGACGAGCTGCACCTGATCCGCACCCGGCTCGATCCGGCCGGCGCGCGGGACCGCGAGCTGCCATGATCCGGACCCGGCTGACCGAGCTGCTGGGGATCCGGCACCCCGTCGTGCAGGCGGCGATGGGGTACGTGTCCGGGCCCCGGCTGGCCGCGGCGACGTCGAACGCCGGGGGCCTGGGGCAGATCGCGTCGGCCACCATGAGCCTGGCCGAGCTGGCGGCGGCCATCGCCGAGACGGCCGGGCGGACCAGCGCGCCGTTCGGGGTGAACCTGCGCGCGGACGCGCCGGACGCCGCCGAGCGGGTCAAGCTGATCATCGCCGGGCGGGTGCCGGTCGCCTCGTTCGCCCAGGCGCCGAGGCCGGAGCTGATCGCGGCGCTCAAGGAGGCCGGGGTGGTCACGATCGCCTCGGCGGGCGCGCGGCGGCACGCGGAGAAGGCGGTGGCCTGGGGCATCGACGCGGTGATCGCGACCGGCAGCGAGGGCGGCGGGCACGTCGGCGCGGTACCGACCAGCCTGCTGATCCCCCAGGTCACGGCGGCGGTGGACGTGCCGGTGATCGCGGCCGGGGGGTTCTGCGACGGCCGGGGCCTGGTCGCGGCGCTGGCCTGGGGCGCGGCCGGGATCGCGATGGGCACCCGGTTCCTGCTGACCAGCGACAGCCCGGTGCCCGATGCGGTCAAGCACCTCTATCTGGCGGCCGGCCTGGGCGGCACCGTGGTCACCGCCCAGGTCGACGGAGTCCCGCATCGTGTACTACGGACGAGAATGGTCGACCGTCTCATCTGGAGACGGGGGTGGGCGGCGGGCGGATGCGGCGGGTACGCGGGCGGCGGGGGTGCGGGCGATGCGGCGGGACGGGCGGCGGGGGTCTGATGGCGGCATACGCCGGTGCTGTTGCGGGCGGCGATGGTGGAGGGGCGGACGGACCTGGGGTTGATGCCGGCCGGGCAGGTGGCCGGGCTGATCGAGGACCTGCCGTCGTGCGCGGAACTGATCGCAGCAATCGTGCGGGACGCTGAGGCGGGGGTGGCGCGGATAGCCACGTTCCGTTCGGCATAAAAATTTGAGTTCACAGCCGCTCGATGATCGTGACGTTGGCCTGGCCGCCGCCTTCGCACATGGTGACCAGGCCGTAGCGGCCGCCGGTGCGGTGCAGGGCGTGCACCAGGGTGGTGAGCAGGCGGGCGCCGGTGGCGCCGAGGGGGTGGCCCAGGGCGATCGCGCCGCCGCACACGTTGACCTGGGCCAGGTCGGCGCCGGTCTCGCGCTGCCAGGCCAGGACCACCGGCGCGAACGCCTCGTTGATCTCGATCAGGTCGATCTCGGCCAGGGACATCCCGGCCCGGTGCAGGGCGTACGCGGTGGCCGGGATGGGCGCGGTGAGCATCAGGACCGGGTCGTCGCCGCGGGCGGACAGGTGGGCGATCCGGGCCCGGGGGCGCAGGCCGTGCTCGCGGACGGCGCGGCTGGACGCGATGAGCAGCGCGGCGGCGCCGTCGGCGATCTGGCTGGACAGCGCGGCGGTGATCCGGCCGCCCGCGCGCAAGGGCTGGAGCGCGGCCATCGTGGCCAGGGTGGTGTCGCGGCGGGGGCCTTCGTCGAGGCTGATCCCGCCGTAGGGCACGATTTCTTCGCCGAACGCGCCGTGGTCGATCGCGCGCAGGGCTCGCTCGTGGCTGGCCAGGGCGTAGGCCTCCATCTCGGGGCGGCCGATCCCCCACTTGCCGGCGATCAGGTCCGCGGCGCGGAACTGGGAGATCTCCTCGGTGCCGTACCGTTCCCGCCAGCCGCGGGAGCCTTGGAACGGGTCTGCGGTCATCGCGGCGCCGATCGGGACCTGGCTCATGTTCTGCACGCCGCCCGCCACGACCAGGTCCGCGGTGCCGCTGAGCACGGCCTGGGCGGCGAAGTGCACCGCCTGCTGGGAGGAGCCGCACTGGCGGTCGACGGTGACGCCGGGCACCGCCTCGGGCAGGCCCGCGGCCAGCCACGCGGTCCGGGCGATGTCGCCGGCCTGGGGACCGACCGTGTCCACGCAGCCGAATATGACGTCGTCCACGGCGCCGGGGTCGGTGCGGGCGCGGGCCAGCAGTTCCTTGATGACGTGCGCGCCGAGGTCGGCCGGGTGCGCGCCGGCCAGGCCGCCGCCGCGGCGGGTGACCGGAGTGCGCACGGCGTCGATAATGAAGGCCTCGGGCCCTGTGGGCTTGAGAAGCACGGCGCCTGTCCCTGATACGCTGCTAGAACACGTTCTATTTTAGGGGTTCGTGATGCGGATCGCCTACACCCCGGAGCAGGAACGGCTGCGGCGGGAGCTGCGCGGGTACTTCGGGGAGCTGATGACGCCCGCGGTGCGTTCGGCTTTGGGCGGGGGGGACGGGGACTACGGGGACGGCGAGGCGTACCGGGCGGTGGTCCGGCAGCTCGGGCGCGACGGGTGGCTGGCGCTGAGCTGGCCGGAGGAGTTCGGCGGGCGCGGCGGGACCATGCTCGACCAGCTCATCTTCACCGACGAGGCGGCGGCGGCGCGGGTGCCGGTGCCGTTCCTGACCATCAACACGGTGGGGCCGACGATCATGCGGTTCGGGTCTGCCGCGCAGAAGGCGTTCTTCCTGCCGCGGATCGCGGCGGGCGAGATCGGACTTCTCGATCGGGTACTCCGAGCCGGAGGCGGGCACCGACCTGGCCTCGCTGCGGACCACGGCGGTGCGCGACGGGGACGAGTACGTGATCGACGGGCAGAAGATGTGGACCAGCTTGATCCAGCACGCCGACTACGTGTGGCTGGCCTGCCGCACCGATCCGGCGGCGGAGCGGCACCGGGGGCTGTCGATCATCATCGTGCCGACCGACGCACCAGGGTTCTCCTGGACGCCGGTGCCGACGGTCGCGGGGGTGACGACGTCGGCCACGTACTACTCCTCTGTGCGGGTGCCGTCCTCGGCGCTGGTGGGTGCGGAGAATCAGGGCTGGCCGCTGATCACCAACCAGCTCAACCACGAGCGGGTGGCGCTGACCTCGGCGGCGCCGGTGCTCACGGCGCTGGCCGAGGTGCGGGACTGGGCTTCCGCTACCGTGCTGCCGTCCGGGGAGCGGGTCATCGACGCGGAGTGGGTGCGGCTCAACCTGGCCCGGGTGCACGCCAAGGCGGAATTCCTCAAGCTGCTCAACTGGCGCGTCGCGGCGGGGGGCGCGGTGGGGCCGGCCGATGCGTCGATGACGAAGGTGTTCGGGACCGAGTTCGCGGTGGAGGCGTACCGGCTGCTGATGGAGGTGCTCGGGGCCTCTGCTGTGGTCCGCTCGGGGTCGGCCGGGGAGGTGCTGGCCGGGCGGATCGAGCGGGCGCACCGGGCGGCGCTGATCCTGACCTTCGGCGGCGGGACGAACGAGGTGCAGCGGGACATCATCGCGGCGGCGGCGCTGGGGCTGCCGCTCTCCCGGCGCTTACCGGAGGGTGTTGTGGATTTCACGCTGAGCGAGGAGCAGGCCGAGCTGGGCGGGCTGGCGCGGAAGATCCTGGCCGAGCGGGCGGCGCCGTGGGGTGACCTGGCGGCGGCGGGGGTGCTGGCGGCGGGGCTGCCCGCTTCGCTGGACGGGGCGGGGCTGGGGTTGCTGGAGCAGTGCTCGGTGCTGGTGGAGGTCGGGCGTTCGGTGTCGGACGTGCCGTATCTGGCCTCGGTGGTGGCCGGGGCGGGGGCGGTGGCGTGCTTCGGGACGGATTTGCAGCGCTCGCGGTGGGCGCGGCCGGCCGGGCGGGGGTCGGTGGTGCTGACCGCGGCGCTGGCCGAGGAGGACGGGGACGATCCGTGTCGTCCGTCTGTCTGCGCGCGGTGCGGTCGCCGGATGGTTCGTGGGTGCTGTCCGGGGTGAAGACGGCGGTCCCGCATGCGCCGCGGGCGGATGTGTTCCTGGTGCCGTGCGCGTCGGCGGAGGGGGTGCTGGTGTTCCTGGTGTCGCCGTCAGATGCGGGGGTGACGGTGGAGGCGCAGGCTCTGACGTCTTTTGCTCCGGCGGGTCGGTTGGTGCTGGACGCGGTCGCTCTCGGGGATGACCAGGTGCTGGGGGCGGGCTCGGACGTGGCCGGGTGGCTGGCGGGGCGGGCGACGGTGGGGTTGTGCGCGATGCAGGTGGGGGTGCTCGAGCGGGCGCTGGAGCTGACCGCGGAGCACGCGCGGACCCGGGTGCAGTTCGGGCGGCCGATCGGCGCGTTCCAGGCGGTGGCGCAGCGGCTGGCCGACGCGGCCGTCGACGTGGAGGCGGTGCGGCTGACCATGTGGCAGGCCGCGTGGCTGCTCGCTTCTGGTTCGGCCGGGCCTGAGCTTGATGTGGCCGTGGCGACGGCGAAGTTCTGGGCGGCGGACGCGGGGCACCGGGTGGCGCACACCGCGGTCCACGTGCACGGCGGGCTGGGCATCGACGTGTCGTACCCGGTGCACCGCTACTTCGTGGCGGCCAAGGGCAACGAGTTC
>CAWGJL010000009.1:0-150404 GCA_963822765.1 uncultured Actinomycetes bacterium
GTCCGGGCAACCACGACAGGATCTGCGATCCCATCAAGTCCCAGCGGGCTGAACTGGGCGTACGTGAGCTCAGGTGGGATGCCGACGGGACTGAGCGGGACGCGACGGGACTCAGGACCAGAACTGGTTGGCCGCCGCGTACTGGGTCCAGACCCGGACTGGCGTGCCGTCGCGCAGGTCGTACTTGTCCGCGTCCAGGCACAGGCGGCCGGACGTGGCAAACAGCGGGTAGGACCGGCCGCCCGCGCTGACCGCCGTGTGCCAGTCGCCGAAGTCCCAGATCTCGTTGCCAGCCGGATAGCAGTCCCACAACTGGACGATGCGGCCGACGCGCATGCTGCCGCCGCGGTTGTCCGCGTTCAGGCACATCGACTGGTACTGGTCATTGACCAAGTGGGTGAATCGGAAGCCGTCGACCTCCCACTGCAGCGGGATCCAGATCTGGTTCGGCGCACGGGCGCAGGTATCGACCAGGACCGGGTTGCGGTTCTGCCCGGCCGTGGCCCCGGTGTTCACCGCGGTCAGGCACAGCCCGGCGGCCCCGCGGTTGCGGAACTCGAAACCAGTGACCGTCAAGGCGTGCAGGGTCCGGCTCTTGCGGAACTGGGCGGCCAGGGCCGGGCTCAGCGAACGCACCGGGATCTGTACGGACTCCAGGGCCAGTCCGGGGAAGGTGCCCTTGGCGACGGGCGGTGCACCGGACGGGGGCCTGGCCTGCGTGGGGGGCTTGGGCGGCGCGCCGGAGCCGGGAATGACGAAGACGAGGACGGCCACGACAGCTGCGGATAGCGCCGCCACAGACAGCACGGCGGCGAGGCGGCGGCCGCGGAACCAGGGCGGCCGAACGGCCGCGTGCTGACCGCCCGGGCTGTGCGGCGGGACAGAGGCTGGCCCGGACGGGGAAACAGGAGCGGTGGACTCGGCGCGGGAGGCGCGCAGACGGTCCCGGCGGCCCGCGCGTGCGCGGCGGAGAAGAGCGGCCAGGTCGAGAGTTTCCCGGTCGGGCAACTGGAGGGCGTGACACAACTGGAGCAGGCGTTCGTCGGTGGGCAGGGTGTCACCCTTATAGTCGCGGGAGACCGTGGACGTGGTCCAGTTCAGGCTCTTGGCCGCGCGGGCCTGGCCGCCGTCGCCGCCGACCCGGTTGATCATCGGGCGCCAGCGGCGGCCGAACTCCAGTTCCGGTGAAGACAGCTGATCGCCGGGCCGGCCTGGCAGCGATCCGTCACGTTGCCCCCGGTGACGTCGATTCGCCCGGCCCGTGATCATGAGGGCGTACGCGGCTCCGGCCGGGCTGGTACGCCTGACAATGTAGCGGCCGGTTCCGGCCGGTATGCAGCATTCGTGACAATGCCGGGCCAGGGCTTCTCCCCCTCGTCCGGCCGCTGCGGCACCCTGCCGGAGCTGTCCTGGCCCGGCGCGACGGGTGAGGCCGAGGGTTACCCCGGCGAGCACGCTGAGCGCGCCTGGAAGCTGCATGAGGGTGACGGTGCCGGTACCGATCGCCGCGACGGCGCTCAGGGACGCAACGGGGATCAGGCCGTTGAACAGCCCGGTCCGTTCCGCGCCCAGGCGTTCCACCGCGGAGAACCAGGCGATGAACACGACCGCGGTGACCGCCACCGCCAGGTACAGCAGGGCGGCCAGTTCGGTCCCGGTGAGCGGACGCAGCACCGCCGGGCCGCCGGCCAGGCGGACCAGCACCGCCGCGGCGAGCAGTTGGGCGGCGGCCAGCCCGCACGCGTAAATCGTGACCGCCAGCGCGCCGAGCCTGGGCAGCAGCGGCGTGGCCAGTAGTGACGTACCGGCCACCCCGGCAAGTGCCCCGGCCGACAGCAGCAACCCCGGCAGGCTCCAGCCCGTCGTGCTTGCTAGCTGGGAGATGACGGCCCCGGCAGTGACGACGCCCGAGGCGGCGAGGACCCGGCCAGGCGGCCGGCGGCCCGCAGCCGCCGGGCCGGCGATGGTAATGATCAGCGGGGCCGCACCGATGACGACGCCAACCCCGGCGGGGCTGGCGGCCCTGGTGGCCATGATCAGGAGCACGCTGCACCCGGCCAGGCCGACCGCGGCCAGCATGGCCAGCCAGCACCATTCGCTACCGGCCGGGCGGGGCAGCTGCTGGCGCCGCAGCCGGGCCCATCCGGTGAGCAGGAGTCCCGCTGCCGCGTACCGGATCGCTTGTCCGCCAAGCACCGGGTAGCCGGCCAGCAGGCCGGAAGCGGCCACTGACCCTCCCACCAGCAGCACCGCGCCGCCCGCGAGCGCTACCCCGGTGCGCTCGGCGTGAGTGTTCCAAAGTCCCATGCACGCCAGCGTGCATGCTCATAAGTGCTAAGCAGAAGTGGCATAATCAGCATGGCGACATAAGGAAAACTGTTGATAGATGTGCAGCGGCTGCTGGTGCTGCGGGAAGTTGCCCGTGCGGGCAGCTTCGCCGGAGCCGCAGCTGAGCTGCGCCGCACTCCTTCCGCGGTCTCCCAGCAGATCGCCGCGCTGGAGCGCGGGGCAGGCGTCGCGCTGGTCGAGCGCAGCACCCGCGGCGTGGTCCTCACCGACGCCGGACGGCTCCTCATCGCCGCCGCCGACGCGGTACACGGCGAATTGCAGGCCGCGGCGCGGCAACTGCGCGATCTGCAGGCCAACGGCCCGCAGACCCTGACCGTGGCCACCTTCACCAGCGCCGGGGAATCCTTGCTCGCCCCCGCCCTGACCGAGCTGACCCCCGCCGCGGATAACACCATCGACATCACCGTCATCGAAGCGGAACCCGACGACGCCCTCGCCGCCCTGCGTAGCGGCGGCGCCGACCTGGCGCTCGTCTACCATTTCCACACCCGCCAGCCGCCGGGCCACTGGCCCGCGACCGCCGGTCCTGGCGGGTATATCCCGCTGGTCGACGACGACATCCGGCTGCTCGTGCCCGCAAGCCATCCGCTGGCCAGCCGGCCCGCAGCCGGGCCGGCCGAACTCGCAGGAGACCGCTGGATCCAAGGGTGGGGCGACACCGGCGCCGTCCTGGACACTCTCGCCGCTACCGGCGGCTTCCGGCCCCGCATCGCCTGCCGCTCCAGCGACTACCGCTTCATGAGCGCCCTGGTCAGCGCAGGGGTCGGCATCGCCCTGGTCCCGCGGCTCGGCCTGCCCGACAACCCGCGAGTCCGTGACCTGGCCATCACCTCGCAGCCCATCCGCTACGTCGGCGTCTACCGTCCTCGGCGCCGCTGGCGGCACCAAGCAGCGGACCGCCTTCTCGCAGCCCTCCGTGACCAAGCCGCCACCATGAACAGCCCTTCATTGTGAGGGCGATCAGGAGGTCAGGATGACCGAGCGGGCCATGCCGGACGGGCTCAGTGACGAGCGAGGGCTGCTGGATGGCTGGCTGGAGTACTACCAGGCGACCCTGCTGGCCAAGTGCGACGGCCTTTCCGGCGAGCAGCTCGTTATGCGCTCGTGCGAGCCGTCGAGGATATCGCTGCTCGGCCTGGTGCGGCACATGACCGAGATGGAACGGGTCTACGGGCACCGACTGGCTGACTGGAGCATCGGCTTCTTGTACTGCACCGACGAGAACGAGGACGGTGACTTCGAGGGGGCGACCGCGGCTGAGGCCGCGGCCGACCTGGAGACATTCCGCGAGCACTGCGCTCGTACCCGTGAGGTCATGACCGCCTACCAGCTCGGCGACACGTTCGGCACGACGAAGTCGCACACACTGCGCTGGTTCTGCCTATACCTGATCAAGGAGTATGCCCGTCATCTTGGTCACGCCGACCTGCTGCGTGAGGGAATCGACGGCGCAGTCGGCGAGTAGCCCTCCGGCTGGCGCCGCCGCCAACCCCACTTAATCCTCCGGCCGACCGGCTGGCACCCTGCGGCCGGGAAAAGGTACCCTGGTAGCAAGATTGGGGTAGAAAGGCGGAACATGAGCCTTAACATCAAGAACTCCGAGACACACCAGCTGGTCCAGGAACTCGCCGCACTGACCGGCGAGACACAGACGACGGCGGTGACTATCGCTGTCCGCGAGCGCCTGGATAGGGTCCGGCACCTGCACGAGGCCGGCCTCGCGGACCGGCTTCTGGCTATCGGCGCGGATACCGCGCCCAGGCTCCGCGAGCCGTTCCGCAGCGCCGATCACGGTGACCTGCTCTACGACCAGGACGGGCTGCCCGCGTGATCATCGACACGTCCGCCCTCATCGCGATCTTGCGCACCGAACCGGACGCCAGCGAAATGGCCCATGCCATCGAGAGCGCACGGGACAGGCGTATCTCTGCTGCGAACTGGCTGGAGACCGCGGTCGTCATCGACGCCAGCCGGGACCCGGTCGCCAGCCGCCGCTTTGACGAACTCGTGCAAACTGCGGAGTTGCACGTCGAGCCAGTGACTCGCGAACAAGCCCGCATCGCGCGCGATGCATACCGCGATTTCGGCAAGGGCAGCGGCCACAAGGCCGGCCTGAACTTCGGGGACTGCTTCGCCTATGCCCTGGCCAAGGCGGCCGGGGAAGCACTGTTGTTCAAAGGGAACGACTTCGGCCACACCGACGTCACCCCCGCACTGCCTGCCGCCCCGGACGCAGGCCCCGGCTGATGCCAGCGGCCCTCAACCGGCAGCACAGCTGGAGCGGCGCCCAGAAGAACAATTCGCCCATACCCGGCGCCGGGTGCGAGTCCAGGGCGCAAGGCGCATAGGTGCGGTGAGCTGCGGCGCGCCTGGTTGTCTGCGCCTCACTGCCTGGCGCTTCCGCAGGGTCATCTCGTGGGTGGAGCGCTTGACGAGGACCGAGCGCCTCAGGAAGAGTTATTCACGGCGGCGGCCGGTCGCCGAGCTGTGGAACATCCGCCCCAGCCGGGGTTCCATTAGCGAAGGGGATTCGCCCTCTCGGTCATCGATGTCACAGGCCATCTTCCTGCACCGCGTCGCTGGGGGACGAGGGTGTCAAGGGGATGCTTTTCGATGACGAAGGACGCTAGCTTCAAGAAGGTTGTCCGGCGCCACGCCGAGGAGACGGGGCAGCGCTACACCGCAGCGCTGCCCGATCTTGAGGGTCTCGGTGCGCGAATGCACCACGAGCCAGTTCCTGAGCGGCTACTCGCTCATCTCCGGGATCGCTACGGCATCGACGCGGTCGCGGCGACGAAGCTCAGCGCGCACAAGACCTACGTGTTCCGCATCGACCGCAATGACGGCGGCCCGTGGGTCGCCCGCGCGTTTCCCCCGGCCCGGCCGCGCGCCGGTGTTGAGGGCGACGCCGCGATCCTGCGATTCCTGGAGCGGCAGGACTACCCCGCGGAGCGCCTAGCGGCCGGCGATGCGGTATCTGACTTCGATGGCAGCGCGGTCCTCGTGACGCAGTTCGTGGCAGGCTCCCCCCTCCCCGACAGCGCCGCGAAGTTCGCCATGATGGGTGACCTGCTCGGACGGCTGCACGCGCTGCCGTACGACAATTCCGCCGGCCGCCCGGGCGGAGCCAGTGGTGAGGACCCGAGCCGCGAGGGCACGCCGCGTCAGGACCTGCTGGCGGCCCTGTCGTTTCTCGACGCCGTCGACACGAAGGTCGCGGCCGCCGAGCGCGAGCGATTCGAGCGACTGCGCGACAAGGTGCGCTCGGCCGACGACGGTCACGGCCTTCCGGAGGGCTTGCTCCACGGAAACCTCCTGCACGCCCCCGATCACGCCGTCCTGAGCGAACAAGGGCCGGTTGCGATCAACTGGAAGGCGTCCGGGCGCGGACCGCGTCTCGCCGACTTCGCCTACCTGATCTGGGGGACGGGTTCGTGGAACCCACGCCGGCCGGACCAGGAGCGGATCGACGGTGCCGTCAACGCTTACCGCCGGCACGTCGAGCCGACCGACGACGAACTCGGCCGGCTCGAGGCGGTCATGTACATCCGGACGCTCTACCTCGCCTGTTACGGCTACCGACGCGCCCTTACCAACGGCTCGGCATTCAACGAGTGGGGCTTCATCAAACCAGCCGAGTACTTCAGGTCCACCGCAGCCGCAACCCGAGCCGCGTTCCGCCGGTAGGTCGTCGTGCTGGCAGTCAGGTGTAGCGGGCGGCGGCGCCACGGGTTTGGTCGGCGACTCGCTTGCGCATGGTGGCAGGGCCGAGAACCTCAACGTCTTGGCCAAGGCTGAGCAGGGCGGCGCAGGCCCAGTTCTCGCTTTCGAATGGCACAGTGATGTCGATCTGCTCGGTGCAGATCAGGGGGACACGATCTTGCCCGTGAACAGGGACGAGCCGCCGCAGCCGGGACAGCCCGGCAGGCTGGACCCGGACGGTGACTTCGACCGCGGTGCTTTCATGCTCCAGATCGGTGCGGGCTTGGGCCCAGGACTGGGCGAGGTCGAAGTCGGCTGGCCGGATGGCGGGCTCGTCGAGCAGCTCGACGGAGCGGACGCGGGAGACCCGGTAGGTACGCCGCTGCTGGTCGCGGTGGGCCACGAGGTACCACTGTCCGGAGGCCAGGACCAGGCCCAGCGGGCTTATGTCCCGGGTGGCGGCGATGCCGTTGCGGACGTACTCGATGCGGGCACGGCGGTTAAGCCACAATGCTGTGGCGAGCTCCGGCAAGCAGGGCACCGGTTCGGGTGTGCCGTACCAGCGGGTGGGGTCGAGGTGGAACCGCTCGGAAACGTGACGGGCGCGGTCCCGGGCCTGGCCGGTGAGGCTGGCCCAGACTTTGATGCGCGCACCTTCCAGCAGCTCACCGAGTCCGAGCTGTTCGGCTGGCCCGGCCATGCCGAGGAACGCCAGCGCTCCGGCTTCGTCCAGGCCGACACCGGTCAGCCGGGTGCGGTACCCGCCGTCGAGACGGTAGCCGCCTGCCGGACCCCGGGCCGAGCGAACCGGGATGCCCGCCGCCACCAGTGCCTCGACGTCCCGTTGCACGGTCCGCTCGCTGACTTCCAGCAACTGGGCTAGGTCCTTGCCGCTGGCCTGGCCGCGAGCTTGCAGGTGCAGCAGCAGGCTCATCATTCGGGACGCGCGCATATTTCTATGATCGCGTTAATTGACGCCAGAAGATGTCGGGAATTCATGTGAGAGTTAGTCCCGCCGGGATCATCCGGCCTCGCCAACGTGAACGGAATGACATGGCTGACGTACTGCTGTTCCACCACGCGCAAGGGCTCACCGACGGCATCACCCGCTTCGCGGACCAGCTCCGGGCCGCTGGCCACACGGCCCACACCCCTGACCTGTTCGACGGGCAGGTCTTTGCCAGTCTGCAAGAAGGCGCGGAATACGCCGCCAAGATCGGGTTCGGCACTGTCATCGGGCGCGGTCAGGCTGCGGCCGCCGAGCTGCCCGCGGGGCTGGTCTACGCCGGGTTCTCCCTCGGCGTGCTGCCCGCGCAGATGCTGGCGCAGACCCGTCCCGGCACCACCGGCGCCCTGCTGATTGAAGCCTGCGTGCCGATCTCAGAGTTCGGCGGCGCATGGCCCGCGGGCGTCCCGGTGCAGGTGCACGGCATGGAAGAAGACGAGTTCTTTGCCGGTGAAGGGGATATCGACGCGGCCCGCGCCCTCGTCCAGGCCGCAGCGCCGGACGCCGAACTGTTCCTCTACCCCGGCAACCGGCACCTCTTCGCCGACAGCAGCCTGCCCTCATATGACGAAACAGCGGCAACGCGGCTCACCCAGCGCGTCCTGGCTTTCCTCGACGGCATCAAATAGCAGCCGCGACGTCGGGGAGTTACCGTCATGACCATCCCGGACGGCCTGCCGGCGTTCGGACCTCCAGCTGCAGGTGGACTTGCGAGAACTTGCGAGGCAACTAACCCAGAGTGTCAATCGAGGACGCGATCAGGGCCCGCGCCTGCGACCCGCCGGGTCGATCGCGATGAAGACTAGCGCCATGATTGCCTCCAGCATCCGCGAGTTGCGCGAGCTTGCGTCTACGACGATCCTTCCATTAGGCAGAGGCGTCAAGAGTCACCGGGAAACCGGCGATCCCGTTAGGCCGGGCGGGCTGCCCGTCGGCAGTGCGCGTATCACCGGGCGACGCCCCGCTGATCATCCGGAGGTCGCCCGCATGCTGGCCGTAACGATCCCGTAGCGCTGGCTTCGTAGGCTCGCCTTGCGCGTGGACATGACGCGCGGGACCGGGAGAAGGTCATGCCGCAGCAGCTGCTGGACCGACGGCTCGGGACGGCCCGGGCATCGCCGGGGCGTGCCCGCTGGCTGGCTGGGACGTTGCTCGGCCTCACAATCGTGCTGCTGGCCTTGAGCCTGGTGATCGGGTTCACCGGCGGCGAGACCTGGAACGTGGTATTCGCCTTTATACCGGTCGCGATCGCGTTCGCCGTGGTCGGCGCGCTAGTCGCCGCGCGGACCGGCAATAACCTCGGATGGTTGCTCCTGGGTACGGGGGTGGGGGCCGCTGTCGTACTGGTGACCCGTGCCTATGCGGAACGGGTGTCGGCCGCCGAGCTACCCGGCGCGGCCTGGGTGGCCTGGGTCTTCACAGTGGTCTTGTGGGTAACGGCGCCATTGTTGGTTCTGCCTCTGCTCCTGTTCCCGGACGGCCGGCTTCCCTCGCCGCGGTGGCGGTCAGTGGTGTGGGTGGTGATCATCGACTGGCTTGCCCTGATGGTGTGCCCGGCCCTGTCCGACGTCAACTTCTCCTCGAACTTCCCCAGGCTGCGGGATCCGGTGATGATCGTCGCACCGCTCGGGACGGCCTACAACCTGGCGGAGGTGGTCTGGACGCTGGTGTTCTTGGCCGGCGCGGCCGCCATGATCGTCCGTTTCCGGCGATCGGGCTCCGAACAACGGCTCCAGCTGAAGTGGTTCATGTACGCCTCGGCCGTCGGGGCGGTGATCGTCCTGGCCGCTAGCCAGTTCGGCGGCAATGACCCGCTGGCTGCCTTCGAGATCGCCTTCACGCTGATCCCCGTCGCGGTGGGCATCGCGATCTTGAAGTACAGGCTGTATGACATCGACCGGATCATCAGCCGCACCCTGGCCTACGCCATCGTGACCGGGCTGCTGGTCGGGGTGTACACGGGGCTGGTCCTGCTGGCCACGCAGGCGTTCGGGCTCCGCACCCCGGTGGCCGTCGCCGCAGCCACGCTCGCCGCGGCGGCGCTGTTCAACCCGCTGCGGCGGCGGGTGCAGCACGTGGTAGACCGGCGGTTCAACCGGGTCCGCTACGACGCAGACCAGACAGTGGCCGCGTTCGCGGCCCGACTCCGGGACGCTGTCGACCTGGATGCGGTGCGCGCCGACCTGGTAGCGGTGGTGAATAGTGCCGTCGAGCCCGCGCATATCTCAGTGTGGATCGCCGGAGGCGGGCCGGGCCACGCACGAGACACGTAGGTCGCGAGGGACCGGGCGACCTCTCAAAACTGTCTCACGGGCTGATGGGACGGCACCGGACTCGGACGTCGATGTCGGACGTCCGGCGGGCTCTGACCTGGGATTCTGGATAAGGAGTACTGGCTGGACATGCTGGATCGATCTACGGATCTGATGATCAGAGAGGCGCATAGGAGATTCAGCAAAGGTCACCCGCTGCTCCGGGCTGCGGATCCGGCGGTCAGTTTCGCGAGGTATGCGGCCGCGCGCCGGTCGACCTCGGGGACTGGGTCGGCGTAGTGCCGCAGGGTGGTGGCGCCGCCGCCGCTGTGGCCGAGGCGCGCGGCGGTGTTGCGCAGGTCGAAGCCGCCGGCCAGGAGCTGGCTGGCGGTGTAGTGCCGTCCGCCCTTGATGTCGAGCTTGACCCCGGCCGCGTCGGCGGCCTCGGCGACCTCGTGCGTGGCCCAGTCAGGGTTCCACGGCCGGGAGTGGGCCGGGTCGTTGGAGAACAGGTAGGCGTCATCGCGCAGCTCGACGGCCACGGCGGCCAGCTCGGCCCGGACCTCGTCCAGGTAGCCCGCGATCAGGGCGCAGGTGTCCGGGTCGATGGCTAGCCAGCGATCCTGGTGCGTCTTGGTGTCCTTGCGGACGCGCTGTCCGCCGCGGACGACGTAGTTGAAGGCGACGTGCACGAGGCCCCGGTCCAGGTCGATATCGCGGATCTACAGGCCGGATCAGCGACATTCGGTCCACGAACCGGTCCACGAGCCGGGAACGGATGAAGCCAACATACCCCTGTGAACTGGGAGCCGGTGAGCGGATTCGAACCGCTGACCTGCCGTTTACAAGAAGTGTGCTCGCAGGCTGCGCACGCGCTAGCTGCACCGATGACACAGGCAATCGCACTGATTGCACCAGCTGCGCTGGGATATTCTGCGCGTCGTCCCACGAACCGTTCCACGCGCACGGCGGGCAAGAGTCCATGGTCGTAACCGAGCGTAGTGGGCAGAAGCCGCCGCAACGGCGCCGCGATTTGCCATGGTCGACAGGACAGTCGATCAGGTCGTTGCGCTGCCGAATCGAGCCGTTTATTTAAATCGAGTAGGGGGCGGGGTCGCCCCGCCCCCTCTCACACCACCGGACATGCGGGTCCGCATCCGGCGGTTCGTCAGGCCGCTGGGTTGAGACGCTGCCAGGTCTGGCTCAGGGTCTTCAGGCCAAGGTGGTTCCAGTAGGAGTTGGGCAGGGATACCTGGAGGATCTGGGAGCCTGCAACCCGCCAGTATCTCCTGCTGACACCGGCCCATTTGCGGGCCTCGCTTTCGGAGATGCCGCGTATTCGCAGGTTGTGCCGCTTGGCGGCGGTGGTCTTCCATTCCTTCCAGCGGATCTGCCGCAGGCGGCGGCGCAGCCATCCGTCCAGCTTGCCGAGCACGCTGACGCGCTGGGCGAGCCGGAAGTAGGTCACCCAGCCGGTGATGAGCCGGTTGAGCCTGCCGATGCGGTATTCCATCGACACGCGCCAGCGCCGCCGGGTCAGCATCCGCAGCTGGTCTTTCAGCTGCTGGATCGCCTTGGGGGCGATCCGGATCCCGACCTGCGGGCCGTCGAAGAAGAACCCGAATCCCAGCAGCGTCGCCTGCGCGGCGTGCCGGATCGAGGACTTCTCCCGGTTCACCTTCAGCTTCAGCCGCCGTTCGATCACGCCGCAGACGCTCTCGAACACCCTGCTGGCGGCCCGTTCGCTCCGCACGAAGACCCGCAGGTCATCGGCGTAACGGACGAACCTGTGACCGCGCTCCCACAGCTCCCGGTCCAGATCATCCAGCATGATGTTCGACAAGATCGGTGACAGCGGCGAACCCTGCGGGGTTCCCTCCGTCGTCGCCTGCCTGATCCCGTCGACCATCACCCCGGCCTCCAGATACCTCCGGATCAGCCGCAGGACCTTGCGGTCGTCCACCTTGCGCGCCACCCGCGCCATCAGCACATCGAACTGAACCCGGTCGAAAAACCGGTCCAAGTCGATGTCTGCGACCCACTCCAGGCCGTCCTGGATGCACCGCCTGGCCACCTTGACCGCCTGGTGGGCGGACCGGCCGGGACGGAACCCGAACGAGGACCCGGAGAACTGCGGGTCGAAAATGGGCGTGAGCAGCTGCGCGATAGCCTGCTGGATCAGCCGGTCCAGGCAGGTAGGCACCCCCAGCAACCGCTCGCCGCCCCCGGGCTTGGGGATCACCACCCGGCGGAC
The DNA here is from genome assembly GCA_963822765.1 of uncultured Actinomycetes bacterium. Lineage (GTDB taxonomy): Bacteria > Actinomycetota > Actinomycetes > Streptosporangiales > Streptosporangiaceae > Palsa-504. The sequence continues at coordinate 11,564 of CAWGJL010000009.1, forward strand.
CGGCGACGGCCGGTACGTGCCCGCGTCCAGAGCCTGCCGGACGGACGCCCAGTGCTCCCGCAGCCACGGGACAAGCTCTTCCGTGGTCATGCCGTCCACACCAGGCGCGCCGCCGTTGGCCCTGACACGCCTCAACGCCCGGCCCAGATTCTCCGGCGAGAGCATCCGCTCCCACAGGGAAACCTCCAGGCCGGGGATGACAGCCTCCTCAGGGCGCGCCGTCCGGCCGCTACGCTCAGCTGCGGTGCTCAACGGAACTCACCGTCTCCTCCCGGCAGCTGGCCCGCGTCCGCGGGATGGCTGCGATTACTGCGACCGGCACGAGCAACACCGATTCCTCCGTCTCACCTGACGTTCGGCCCTTCCCGGCCCCTTACCTGATCCCGGCCGGTACTACGACCTCTGCTGACTTCTGCCTGGTCAGCTCCCGCCTCACAGCCGGAACCGCCGGCGCGGCGACACCACAGCACAACCGGCACCCAGGCAGACCTCCCCGGATAAGAACGACCACTTTCCCCCTACGCCCGCCGCGTTTACGTGGCGACCCTGTCGGTGATGACGGGCTTTACCTTCTTGAGCAGGCTCACCCAGATCGCCCCGCCTTATACGCGGTTCGTGTTCCTCGGTGCAGGGTTTCGCCTCGGGCTTCCTTCCCACCCCGCCTCACGACGACGCAGTTGCCTCCGGCTCGGAGTTAGCATCACCTCTTCCTCCAGGGGACTTTCACCCCCAAGCGATCGCCCATGCCGGGCGTACTCAAGAGCGGCGCCGCGAAGCGGCGCCGCGGGCACGGCGCCAGCGCCGCCGCTCTGCCTTGGCGGCCCGCGCGGCGCGCGCCGTGCCCCAGCCGTGATACTCCGCCGTATCAGCACTGCCAGCTCGCCACACACCAAACGGGTGCGCGCCGACCGCCGCCAAGCTGGTCTCTAACGCAACGACCAGACGCCAGGTCGATGCGCGCCGCGACGCTGGCACGCGGCCCGACTCCCCGGCCGTTACCGGGATTTAGGCTTCTCGCTTTGATGCAAGCCGGGCGAGCCGCTTGCCACGCGGTTCACGCTCGACTCGGCTTCAGTGGTGAGGCGGCCGGGGGTAAACAGACGCCAGGCCAGCATCGCGACGACAGCGACGGCGACAGCTGCTACCCAGAAGGGAGCCGTCAGGCCGAACGCGCCAGCAGCCCGCCCATCAAGCTCCTCCGCCACCGGCATCCGCCGCAACCAGGACGCCGTCACCGCCGGGCTCACCCTGCCCTACGTCGCACCCACTGCTAAACGAAATTGTATTGTTTGCAATAGCTCGGCTGAAGATAAATTAGCTCGTTTGTATATCAATCAGTGAAGGTCCATAGTGAAAACGTCCCGGCGTAGTGGACGATTACTATGTATGCTCCATTTCGACTGTACGTATTCGTGGCCAGGTCACGAACTGGGCAGTTCAGCCGAATGACACTGGCGTCGATTTGGGTCAAGTCCCATATGAGGATGTGTTCGCTATCTCCTCTAGTGACTACCCGGCCTTCGGTCAGCTCCGCCACTACCGGTGGCCAGCCGTCGTCGCTCTCATGGCCTTTCAACTCTGCCAGGGCATCACCAGGAGCGCTCGGATCCCACACTAGGACCTGGTTGTCGGAACTCGCAGTCACCACACGCCCGTCGGCCAGCTTTGCCACTGCATGTATCGTTCCCCCCGAGTGGCGGCCTAGTTCGACCGGGGCGGTACCAGGAGCCTGCGGGTCCCAAATCAAAACCCGTGCATCATCCCCACCAGTAACTACCCGACCGTCAGCCAGGACTGCTATCGCCCACACTTGGCTTGTATGATGCCCGAGTTCTACCGGGACGGCGCCAGGAGCGTTTGGGTCCCAGATCAGTAGCCTGGAAGCGTCGCCACCAGTGACTATCCGGCCGTCAGGCAGCTCTGCTACTGCCAGCAAATGGCTCTCGTATCGGCCTAGTTCTACCTGGGCGGCCTCAGGCGTGTTTACGTTATATAGCAGCACCCGCCCGTCGCGTCCCACAGTGACCGCTCGGCCGTCAGTCAGTTCTACCGCCCCCCAAACAATATCCTCATGGCCACCTAGTTCCACTGCGACAGCTTGATCCCATACGAACACTCGGTGGTTCTCGTCACCACCGGTGATCACTCGTCCGTCTCTGAACGCGGCCGCAGCAGATACGCCGTCCTCAGAGAGGTCCGGTTCAGCGTGGGTCATACCGGACGCAGCCGGGTTCCACATCAACACGCGACGTTTGTCACCTGTAACCACCCGCCCGTCTTGGAGCACTGCCAACGCCGCGACTACGCTCTCTTGGCGGCCGAGATTGACCGGGGGGGCATTGGGAGCGGTCAGATCCCATATCAGGATATGCTCGTCCCCGCCGACGACCACTCGTCCACCAGGAAGCTCTGCCACACTCCACAAATCCGCGTCGTAGAAGCCCAGTTTGATCGGGGCGGTATCCGAAAAAAACGGGTCCCACACCAGCACCCACCCGTCGTATCCCACAGTGACCACCCGCCCGTCGGCCAGCGCCGCTGCAGCGCTCACCTTAGCCTGGTGGCGCCCCAGTCTTACTGAGGTTCCCGGAGCAGATGGATCCCACATCAGCACCTGCTTATCAAGCCCGCCGGTCACCACCAGACCGTTGGTCAACGCCGCCATTGAATGGACCTGGTCGCGATGGCGGCCTAGTTTTACCGGGGCTGCGCCGGGAGCTGACGGGTCCCATATGAGCACACGCCTATCGACTCCACTGGTCACTAGACGGCCATCAGGCAGTACTGCGATTGCTCTAATATTTGGATGGGAGCCGAGTTCGACCGGATCGCTACCAGGAACTGCCGGGTTCCATACCAATATTTGTCCATCGCTCCCCCCAGAGAGCACCCGCCCGTCAGCCAGCTCCGCTAGTGCCCACACGGTGTCGGCGTGAAAGCCCAGCTCTACCGGCGCAGCACCAGGGACGTTCGGGTCCCATACCAAGACCCGCCCATCCTCCGCACCGGAGGCCACCCGGCCGTCGCGCAGCACTTTGACCGCCCATACCTCGCCATCGTGGCGGCCAAGCTCGGCGGATAGGCCCGTACTGCTCCGGCGCGTTGTCCATAGTGGCATTAGACGAGGCCCGGGGCGCGACCGCAAACGGTGGCGGAGATCGTCGACGAGGCCGTCATCACCAATCTCTGCTGCTTGAATGCATAGCTGCCGCAGGACGTAGCCTGGCTGGTCCACGGGATTTGGAGGCCGAAGATTGTGTGCTTGGCCAATAACGACCGCGAGCATTGCGGCAATGCCTTTGCTTGTCTGTCTCGCGGCGGCAGCCCGGCGCAAATCAGCCAGTACATAGTCTACACCTACAGAGACGATTGCTGCCTCGACCCAGCCGCAGTCACTGACGAGCCGAGCTAGGCGCTCCGGGTCATAGGCAAGGCCAGAGGGATAGGAGTCCAGGAGATACTGGGGTGTGCCGTCTGTATGGACGGTGCGGATGGGCCAGCCCGGCCACCCGCCACTCCTCGGCCCATTGGTGGATACGATCGAGGAAGTCCGGGTGATTCAGGTCATCGTGACTCTGCGCATGCGCCAGCAAAGTCTCATGAGCGAACTGGTATCGCTCATGACTGCCGGGCAAGGTACTAATCTGCAGGCTTCGACCTGCCGAAGTGTTGAGCAGGCTGCGGATTCGTCGTGTCATGGCAGCAGAATGCGGTGTGGCGACCGCCAGGGCCGCCAGGTCCCCCACTTCCAGTGGTCCGGCAGCTGCAGAAAGCAGCCCCAGCACATCTGCTGCAAGCCCGTCGTCGTCGCGGTGGAGCAAGTCGTCGATCTCCTGTCGCGCCAGGGCCGCCAGCGTTTTTGCGGCCTGAAACGGCTTTACAGGCACCGGCTCGGCATACTCAAGCGGATGACCGGCTGGAATGTCGTGAGGAAGCTTGGGATGGGGACGGCTGCTTACCAGTACGTGAGCATGGCTCCCCATGCTCACAGGTAGCAACGCTGCGACGCTGGGTAGCCCCGGCGGGCGGAGATCCTCATCTAGGCCGTCTACGACCAGCAACAGATGACGACTTTTTCTCTTGGCTTGGTCGGCGGCTCGCCGCCAGAGTGCCCGGAACTCATGTATATCGGCGGCCACGGGTTCTTCCTCCAGCAGATATACCAACTGGGGGATCACCGCGACCAGAAACCGGGCACTATCGGCGTCAGCCTCCCGACGGGAAAGGAAGTAAGAGATAACGTCGACGTGCCCCTGCAGTGTCGCCACTGCTTCGGCCAGCAGTGACGTCTTGCCCGCCCATGCCCCCCCGACTAGCCACCTGTAACCGTCGCTGCCTTCGGCAAATGAGGCAGCCTCCGCCAGTTCCTCACCCCGGCCAATTAGCAACCCGGCGCGCTGGCGAATTTCTCGTACCGTCGCCCAGTATGCCGGTTCGGCCTGCTCCCGCCGAGTCGGTAGCCGTTTAAGAGCGCTCATGCTGGAAGTCCCGAGCCGAGCCCACCACTCGTCAGGATTGTTGACACCGGGACCCCAGCCCGGATGCGCCGAATTGGCCTCCAGCGCCGTCAATGGCGTCGCCGTAAGCGCCGACCGTCCCTCGCGTGGCGCATGCTCAGTGATCACTCCCAGCAGATACCCATCGGCTACCACTGGGCTGCCCGACATCCCCGACCATTCCGAATTACCCAGCGCCACCTGGTTATCCGGCAACGGCCGTGGCGAACTGCTTACATGCACCGACAGCAATCCCCCGGCCAATCCTGACAATACCGGCACATAACCGAACGCATCGGCTGTCTCTCGGAACCGGGCGCCATCGGAGGTGATCCGCTCCATGAATGCCGGATAGCCGATCACATGACACCGCTCTACCGGCTCACCCGCTGGACTGTCCCGATCCACAGCTGCGAGGCCCATCACGGGCATATCGACCGTGTGGTCGATGATCTCGATGAGCGCTAGGTCCGGACCGGGTCCGTCCGCTTCGCCGGCAAATTCTGGATCTAGCAGGGCCCGACGGGCCAACTTGTCGGGACCGCGCACAAGAACCCTGACTGCGCCGTCTATCACGTGAGCGGCAGTCAGAACCGTCCGACCTGCAACAAGACAGCCGGACCCGCACTTGTACCGGGGGGTATAGTCCTCGCCCTGATCGGCGATAACTTCTACTACCCGCGCAGCAAGCGGCACCGGTGGCAACGGTTATCCCGGTACCACATCAGAGGGTGAGGCAACCTTCACCGCGCGCCCATCACGGTCCACCGGTCCCCCAAACACCACTGTCACCTTTTGCTCCGACCCTCTTTCCCGGTTCCCGCCACCGCCCACCTGCAAGCCCACAACCGGCACTGTGAATGCTGCCTTACCATCGGCCGATCTCGTGGCCGTGACACTCAGCTCCACTGTCATCGACTCAACTGGCAACTGGATATCCGACATTGCACCGCTTGCGCGGGCCTTAAGCAGTTCGTCGCGCAACAATCCGATAGCATCCGACAACCCCAGACCAAGTGCCAGCGGGGCATCCCTTTCGGACATCCGGCCCTCCCCTCCAAGACAGCTCTGACGAGGCGCTCTTCCGGCAGAACTTAGCGAGTTGTAACGCCAACTGCTTAGATGATAGTACGACTACAACCTTGCTCAAAGTTAGTAACCCAATGCCTTGGAGATCAAGCGGTTCGCCCATGCCGTCCCCGCCAATAGCTGCAGAGTGTAGGAACCATCCTGGCCATTCCCCGACCGGCAGCGGGTCATTTTACGGCGCTGCTTCCGGCTTCGGTTGCCAGCGCTCCTTGTAGGCCGGGCCTGGCCTACAGCCGAATCACTTGCGGCTCGCTGTCCGTCTAGATGTGACAGGGGGCACCTCAGCTTCCCATCGTATCGAGGCCGGATAAGTCGCGCGTTCGCTCCGCGAGCCTGAACGTGGCAGCCACTGCCCTAGGGCGGCATCCGCAAGGATGTCGGAGAAGCGTGGGAACCGCAGATCAATCGCCTGTTCTGTAAACCGATTTGTAAACCGGACGCTGCGAGACAGCACGAGACGGGGGGGACGGAGCCGACGGAGCGAGACGGAATCTGTCCTGTCCGCCGAGGTCACCACGCCCGGGAGAGACGACCCGAGACGGCAGAGACGGACGTCGTATGGCTCATAACCCAGAGGTCGCGGGTTCAAATCCCGCCCCCGCTACCAAGGCCAGAGGCCGGTTCTCGAACAGAGAACCGGCCTCTTTCTTGTAGTTGTAAACGGATTGGTGCACCGCAGTTTAAAACAGTGGCCGTTCATCACTGGCCCCCTGCTGGCCGATCCTTACCGGATCGGCAAAGGCTGCTGCCGCCCATGGACGACAGGTTCAGCGCCCGACGCGGCACCTACCGGGTGATCTGCCGCATTGACGACAAGGCCCGTGTGGTGACTGTGGTCGACGTAACCTACCGACGCGACGTCTACCGAACATGATCACCCCTTTAACCCAGTCATTGCCGAATAGTCATTAAGTACTTCTCTATCAAGGCGGCGTCGCGTCTCGGCGCCCGCTGGCCCGGCGTCAGCGCCCGCGCTCCGCCTCCGAAGGCCCGCGCGGCGTACGCCGGGCCATTCGCCACCAGGTATGCCCCCCAGATCAAAGCGGTTCATGACATCCAGCCGGTAGCTGCGTGCAGCTCTTCCTCGGCATATCGACGACGTGCCTGCTGTGTACCCCGGTCGACCGGTCAATGGCGGGAACTTACGGTCACTCGCGGACAGCCTGATGCGCCGCCTCACCTGCGAACAGGCAGGCTGACCCCCTGCGCAAACCGATCTTCCGGTCAGCAAGGGTCGCGGGGCCAGTTTCATGACGCCCCGATGCGGGCGGGCGGCACCGCCATGGTCCAGGTGCCCGGCCGCGGCGCCAGGGTCGCTGGGCGGGCGTTCCGCGGTATTTCTACGGGTATAAGACCAGAGTCTTCACTGGCGCGATCTGCCCGGTGCCAGACGAGACTGAAACCGCCGTCTCGAAAGGGGGCGCCGATATGTCAGGAACCACAGCCGACCTCATCCCCATCATCATCGTCCCGGTCGTCGCACTGGCCTTCATGCTGGTCATGGTGAATTACGCCAACAGCCACCCGCAGTGGGGCAGCCAGGCTCCGCCGGACACCGACTCCACGCACCCGCTGGAGGGCGGCATCCCGGCTCAGCGCCTGAGCAGCCCCGGGCCGGTGGTTCCTGGCCAGCGTCTAGGCGCCGCTGCGGACGAAGTCACCTCCGAGCAGGCGCGGGCCAGCGAAACCCGAAGGGAATAGCGTCATGACCGACGCGGTCGACCAGCCGCCGCTGCCTAGTCGCGGGATGATCTTGCTTGGCGACCCATTCCCGAGTGCCGACGAGGCAGGTAGCAGCGGTGACGGAGCGTGACCCACGGACGCTCTTGAAAACCATTGGGAAGTCTGCCTCACAGCGCACCAGGCTGATCATCGGGTAGCGCTGGAGGTCTGCATACGCACAGGTCCATGGACTCCGTTTGTAAACGGATTTGTAAACCGGACGCAGCGGGACAGCCTGAGACATGGAGGACGTGCAGGACCCGAGATGGCCTCACGCCTAAGTCTATCGAGGTCAACGTGGCATCCAGAGACCGCCCGAGACGGCAGAGACGTGCGTCGTATGGCTCATAACCCAGCGACGGCTGACGATCCCACGGCACGCCGATACGTGGCCGGAACGAGGCGCAACCGCCAGTCGAAAACCCGCCAGCGGCGCATTACGAGAGGCCCGCTCTCCTGCACCGACGGCATGACCTGCACAGACAGCTCGCCGGATGGCACCCATAGCGCTGATTGCACCGGAATTTCACTACGTTCCGTTCCACGACTCGTTCCACGGCCAAGCCGTCGACCGTCGCTACCACCGGCAACATCAGTGCCAGCTTTGCTTTCCGCGGCGCGATGCCTCGATGAGACCTGGCGTGCCGCCGTCCGCGCGCGGACGACAGGACTGCGGTCGTCAGCCAGCGGTCGCTGGCTTATGAGCCATACGACATGCGTCTCCGCTGTCTCGGGCAGTCTCTGGTCACCGCGTTGCCTGCGGCGTGACGTCGTCCCCGGCCTTCTGCATCTCTCCCGTCTCAGCCTGTCCCGCCGCGTCCGGTTTACAATTCGGTTTGCAGAACCGGTTCTCGACCTGCCACTTTCTGCGCTTCCACGGGTGAAAACACGCGCACCCCGGCCTGTCGGTTCACCCGTGACCGTCGGCCGCCCGCACGTGGAACGGGCCAGAACCGGCGGTTTTACAGACCATCACGTCTCGACGGAGCATGATCATCTTGACCTGCTGTGACAATGTGGCTCGGATGCGACGAACCTGGCATCGTCCCACATATCCCAAGCGGCGGCTTTCCATCCTTGGCTCTAGATACTGAGAGTCTTGACTGCTGATCTCATCACTCTCAATGGCGGGCTACTGGCAATCTCTGGCGGCCTGGTCGACATCGCCCTGAACGATCGCCGTGAGCAGACTCGGTGGCTGCGGGCTTACCGGGTGCTTGGCAGATTGGGCCGTCAGCTGGTCTGGGCGGGACGGTAATCGCCGCGGAATGGGCGGACCACGGTCATGATGAAGAACAACGGCAGGGCAGCGAATGCGGCCAGGGCCGCAAGTGGCGCGACGAATGCTATGGCTGCTGCTGCTGGGTAGGCGATGACGCTGAGCAGAGATCGCCGGATTCCCTGCCGCGCGTAGCCGGTCGCTGCGGGGTCGGCAAGAAGGTGCGGAGAGCGGGACAGGTACCGGTACAGGACGATCCAGGCGAGGGGTACCAGGAATCCGACGGTGGCGTACAGCACTGTGGCAGCGATCTGATCGGCATGGTTGCCGTCCCGCACGGCCGCGGAGATAACGGCAGCTGGCCACGGGAACAGTGATGCGACGAGCAGCAGTAGCAGGTTCGCGCAGATCAGGCGTGCATCTACTCGCCGGACCAGGGTGAACAGCTCATGGTGATTTATCCAGATCGCCGAGATGTTGAGAAAGGCCGCCAGGTAGGCGACATAGGAAGGCCACTGCCTGAGCAGTGCGCTGGCGAATCCGCCGTGCCCGGTGGCCGGGCTGCGCAGATCGAGCACCAGCAAGGTCAGAGCGATAGCGAACACTCCGTCGCTAAACGCCTCAACGCGCGTGCTCTCTGCCAGCCGTGGTGCCCGGGCTGCCCGGTCCGTTGTCATTCCACCAGCCTGCCGTACCGACCGGTCGACGGGCCGGGCATCCCGTGGAACCGCTCCCGTCACAGGTCCTGCAAGGCACCCCCGATCAAGGTGGCAGGAATCGAACTCGCACTGTCAGCTTGGGAATCTCTACCGTCCGGGCCGTTATGCGTCCTGACCTGCGGGGCGGGGTGTCCGCGAGTTGCCGTGAGACCGCTGGTCACCGGGGTTAATGGCCCGCCAATGGCCCGACGAACCGAGGTTCGACTTGCACTGATGGCCGCGTCCTGGTCCTCCCGGTCCTCCTCGACAACTGCCGTCCCTGAGGCCGTGACCGTCCGTGCACAGCCAAGGCCCGCGAAGTGACCGCGTGCGTACTTGTCCCAGCTTTCCCGTGTACTGCCTCTCGTGACTGCGGACGGCTGGCAGGAATCGTTGCTGTACCGTACGCGCTGTTCGGTGCGCCATATTGGCAGCTCGGGCGTAGTTGCTTGATCACTGCTTCAGTCTGGTGCTTCGCCGGGCCGGTAGGTTAGACTTAGAACCTACGTTCGATATTTGATAGGGGATTCCGGCCCGGCTGTCAAGATGCGTGGTGACCTGTTCGGCGTGGCGGCTTGCTGCGGATCGAAGCGACTGCTCTTATAGTTTCGCCTCCTCAATTGAGGGGGCGGATCTACAAGTCACAGCAGGAGTACCCGTGACACAGCCCATCCCGCAACCGAACAACTGTGAGAGGCAGCTGAAGAGACTTGGCGTCCAGCTCGCTCAGATTCTTGACGCGCTTCGTGCCGGAGAGGAGGCACGCAGGCTCACGACCGCGAATGACCCCCGCAACGCAGCGGGTACGGTGGACTACTTTCGGCGCATCCGCGTACTGCGCGAGCGGAAGATCGCCGAGGACGGCTGGGCACGGCTCGACTTCAACATGCTGCCTCTCGTGGTCAATCCGGCCCGCACGGTCGCTATCGGGGTCTTGCTGGGCGACTACCGGACGGGATGGCCCGGGCCCTATCATCCTCATAGCAGGCGCCCGGTAGGCGACGGAAAGATCAGGCTAATCGCTCGCAACCAGCAGCAGATGACCCTGTTCCCGGAAATACATAATCCGCAGGAGGTTGACCTTGACTCGGAAGATCTGTCACGGCTACAGACCTGGTTCCTGATCAGCTACCGGCGCCTATTTGGCGACCACGTGACAATCAGCTCAGAATTCTCTCTTCCCTCCGAGACTGGGGAGACTCGGTACATAACAAGGTACAAGCACCGCATTCCGCTACCAGAGCTCCGCTTCGATGGTGTCATCCCGTACATGGACGAGGATGATAACAACGGAGAAGGCGAATACGACGTAACGGTCGACGAGAAGTAGTCATGGTCGACAGGAAGGTCGAAGGTCTCATTGTTTACCGCGTCCCGTTTGACCCTTGCGCGGAGGCGCCGCGGGCTTACCCTCGTGGAGGTTGCTGAACGCGTAGGAGTTACTGCGCAGAGTATCTCGAACTATGAGAACGGACGCCAAGTCCCGTCAGCGCAGGTATTGGATAGCCTCGCCGAGGTTCTTGGATTTCCAGTCTCTTTCTTCTCTGCACCCGAATTTGAACCAATTACGACCGATCAGGCTTCCTTCCGCGCTCGCAGTAAGTTGCCAGCGCGCAAACGAGATATCGCGCTCAGCGCAGGTCGGCTTGCGATCGAGTTCAATGACTGGACGAGCAAGAGGTATTACCTCCCCTCCCCGGACTTGCCCTCACTTAACAAACCTGACCCTGAAACCGCCGCAGCTATAGTCCGCGCCAGGTGGAACTTGGGTTCCGCGCCGATAGGTAACATGGTGCACCTACTAGAGGCTCGTGGAGTTAGAGTCTTCTCCCTCGCGCCGGAGTACGCCGACGTAGACGCCTTCTGTTTCTTTAATGACAGCGTACCATTTATATTTTTGAATACGATGAAGACTGCAGAGCGCGGCCGATTCGACGCTGCACATGAACTCGGGCACCTCGTCATGCATAGTGAGGGTCGCGATCTCGCGGGAGTACAGGTCGAACAAGAAGCAAATGAATTTGCGAGCGCTTTCCTCATGCCACGCGAAAGCGTCGTGGCACACATGCCTGCATCGCCGCTCATCGATCAGATACTACAAGGCAAAAAAATCTGGAACGTGGCTGCGCTTGCTCTTACTTACAGATTGCATGATATCGGTATGCTGTCTGACTGGCATTACAGAACTACTTGCGCAGAGCTAGGGCGGCGTGGCTATCGAGGTCAAGAGCCGGATGGTGCTCAGAGAGAAACTTCGCAGTTGCTTACCAAGATCTTTCTCTCTCTTCGGAAGAAGGGTGTCTCCATTAGTGAAGTCGCGCGCGATCTTTTGATTACCCCGGAAGATTTGAATAAGTATGTATTCGGGCTAGTACTGACCGTTCTTGAAGGGAATCATTCCGGTCAGAGTGAGGCCGGTCGACCAGCGCTGAGGTTGGTAGAGTCAGTTTCCTCGCCTGATCATGAAGAAACGCGTAACAAGCCCTGCCCTTGTACTTGCTGAGCATCACCACGACTCTGGACCTGAGGGGACCTATAATTGCCACGGGTTGCGGAATGAGCAACCCTTTTGTACCCTCCCTGGCGTGAGGCGCGGCGAGCCCCCATCCTGCCGAGCTCCGGGGCAGAGGTCCCGGGTACGCTCAAATGCAGGGAGCGGATTACCAACTTAGAAGGTCGGTTGGTGCAGCGGGTCAGCCTGCCACTCCGCTGCTCAGCCGGTCTCTCGGGCTGTCTGCGAGTGACCGCTAGTTCCGGCGTTGACCGCCCGGTCGGGCACGCAACTGGCACGCCATAGATCGCTGGGTTATGAGCCGTACGACGTGTGTCTCAGGCGTCTCGGACCGTCTCCGGTCGTTGAGCTGACCTCGGTCAACGGTGCCGAAATGTCCGTGCCGAGCGTCGGCATCTCCCCCTTCTCAATCCGTCCCGCTGCGTTTCGTGCACAAATCCGTGCTCAAGTCGGCTTGGTGACCTGCGGGATTCGAGCCTCTCGACGTGCACGCCGTCGCGCGCCCTGCTCCTCCCCCGTTCCCCTCGATAGGTGCGATCCATCAGGCCATGGCCGATGTGTCAAGGCTCGCGAAGCGACCGCCTAGCGGCCTGGCTTTGACTCGGCGGACATGGCCGAGACAATCGTGCACCGAGGGGACGGCAGCACCAGCTCGGAAGGCTCCGGTCCGGGACGGGGACCGCTGGTGCGCCGGGTAGCAGTCAAGGGGCGTGTGCGTGTGCCCGTTAGGGGTTGGTTTCGCGCTCAGTCCGACCTGCGCGCGCTCAGGTCTGAGGTCGTTCACGGTGCCCGTGAGTGACCGCTGGTGACCGCGTTTGCGTCCGTTCTGGCATGGATATGGCACGGCCGAAGGCGGCGTTCTAGCGATCGGTGCAGGAGCCAAAGCCCAAGGAACCCGGTCATAACGGCCGCGCCTTCCTATGCTATAGAGTCTCATTACCACGACCCCGCACGCGGTCCAATCAACGGAAGATTGGAATAATCAGATGAGTCTAAGCGATCACATCAAGCAGCAAGAAGAAAGGGCCGTCGAACTTGGTGCTAAGCTAGACGCCCTAGCTAAGGAATTTGCAGACCAGATGGCGAGGCTTAGGCTTCCGTCCCATCCCGTAATGGACGCCTCCGGCCGGTACAAGCACAGGACTTTTGTTAGAAAGGAGTACAGTGAAGGCGGCCTCGAACATAAATATAACGTGCCTTACGTATCGATTGAATGTAGAGCCAGCGATGTCGAGGGCTGGAATTTGTACTACGAGGCCTCCGCGCGCGGATTTTTTGGCGACCGTACAACTCACGATCACCAGCACTATCGTGACGTGGCCATCTTGACCACTGGTGAGCTTCTTTTCTCGGAATCCTTCTGGTCGTCGCTCACGTGGCAGCTTTCGCGTCCGTTGGGAGAGGTTCAATTCGCCGTACTTGGCCACGCTCCGCCAGAGTATCTTGTGTACAGAGGCGCGAGTGACGTGCTAGGGGAGCCTTCTTGGCGAGAGGCACGGGATCGGGAGCGGCACAATGCTTTGATTGATTGGGCCGAGATGTCTTACGTATACGGACTGGAGAAGATTACCTGGCCCATTGAACAGGCGATGCTGCATGTTTTCAATCAGCTTCGCAAGCGATAGTTCGGGAATTGATTCGGTAGAACAGCGTGGTGACGGCACCAGTCACACGCCTCGGTGGTTGTCCGGGCCGGTCATTTGTTTCCGAGCGTCATCGGCATGCACCGAACCCATACCGTTCAGTTATCAAGTGACGCCATGCCGATCCTTCACGACGACGCGGATCCCGGCCGCTCTCCCGCCTTGCTGCCGTTAGGCGATCTGGGGGTGAGCCTGGCGGTTTACAGACCGCCGCTGCTCGACGCAGTGTGAGCGCCTTGGCGCGTCAACTTTATGTTGGCATGTTCTGATCTGCCATGCTGTATGTCATGGAGACGCCGGAGAACGAACGCCGGGACGTTGAAGAATACCTCCGTTCGCAGTCAGGACCTGACCTTGCTGTCGAGTATGTCGAAAAGCTTACTAGTGAGTATGTGCTTGGCCGCCAATATGATGTTCGGGATGCCCAAACGCCTACGGCCTGAAGGTTCTCGGACCGTACATTGTTACCATGTGGTGTCCATCACCGCAGGTAGCTGCATTTGCTTGCTCGGCGCGCCGCGCTGGGTAGGCCTCCCGGGGCCGCAGCCCGGCGCGAGCGCGGCCGGGCGCGGCGGAGCCGCCTTGATCCCAGTACGGATGAATTCGGCAGTGTACTGAACCGCGGATCGTGGAAGCCTGTGGCAGTTGCGCTAGACCAGCGCTGTTGCGGTCCGCTGAAATCGTAAGATATCGGCCCGTTCAGTTAACACGAGCGCAGCCTGATCTCCTACCGGTCCATTTCACAGGACGTATCTGCCTGCCGAGCAGCTTCCGGCTCGGCCTGTGCTTCCCGCTCGATCCGCGCGGTGTGCTTGCTGCTGGCATCGAGCTCTGCCCGCTGCGCGTCGATGCGGCGCGCGGCTTCGTCCGCGCGGGCCTGCAGCTCATCGAGCCGGGCGGCGCGCCCGTTATCAGCGGGGACAGGTCCGGCAGCCTCGGGCTCCGGAGTTCCCGGCTTGGATGCCGAGGACTCAGGCTCCGTCGAGGTCTCGGGTATTGCTGGCCGGAACTGCCCGGGCTGCGGTTCGAGCTCAGGCGCGGCGGCGTCCGGTTCTTCGTGCCCGGCCTCTGGCTTGCGCTCTGGCGGCCACGGCCGGCCGTCGAGAGATGGCGGCCTGGTGCTCGCGCTCGATCGCGCGGTCCACGGCATCCGCGTGCGCCTGGAAGTCCCGCCACCAGGCGGCCATGCTCTGCGGTTCCGCTGTTCCCCGGCGGATGGTTGCTGCCCGCGGCGCTGCAGTTCAGCTTTCGCCTTCCCGGCTATCTCCCGGGTGCTGGCGGTCCGGGCGGACCATTCCTCATACCGGGCGTTCGCGGCTTCGAGGCGGCTCGTCTCTGCGGCCAGCGCGGCAGCCAGCGACCTGGCGTTCTCTGCCCGCACCTGGTCGTGTTCTGCTGCGGCGTCGGCTGACTGCTGCCAGGCGTCGGCTTCGGCCTGGGCGGTCAGGCGGAGCAGGCTGCTCGATGTCCGGTGGTGCGGTCGCCTGCGCGCGGTCGGCTTCGAGTACCTGGGCCTCGAGCTCACCGCGGCTCATGGCCCGGATCTCGGCGTGTTCGTCTGCGATCTCCAGAGCGCGGAAGGTGTCTTTGCGCAGGGCTTCGAGCTCGGGTCCGGGGTGCGGGGCGAAGCTGACTGCCTGGTCCGGGTCGGTGATCCCCTGCGCTTCCCGGTAGGCCGCGGCGGTGCCGGCCCGCCGTGCGTAGTCTTCCCGCAGGACCGGGGAGGCATCCGGCCCGGGCGGCGGCCCGAGGTGCCGGGTCAGCCACGGCTCGGGGTTCGCCAGCGCGCGTTCGCCGAGTTCGCGGCGCCGGTCATCGAGCCCGGCGGCCAGCTCGTGGGCCAGCGCCGGGGCGCTGTCCGGTGTCCGCTGCGCCCACGTCACGCCGTGTCCCTGGGCGTGGAGGTGGAGGCGCTGGAGGCGGCCGTGCAGGACGCTGGCGATCGACCGGGCGCCGTCCATCGGGCCAGCGGTGATCCGGTCGATGACCTGCGCCGATGTCATGCCCGGCCAGCTGGGCATCCCGCAGCGTGTGCTGCAGCACCGGCCGGGAGGGTTCCCGCTGGTACCGCCAGGCTTCGGAGTCGGTGAGCCTGGCCGTGATCTGCTCGTCGATGGCCGGGTAGAGGGTCTGCCTGACAGCGGCGGACCACAGGTGGAGCAGGTGACCGGTTCCCCCGGCCCATTCCTGGGCCTGGCGGATCTGCCCGGTAGCGGACAGGTCGTCCCCGTCGCGCTGCAGGACGTCGGCGAGCACGGATTCCGGGGCGGCCTGCTGGTACGGCTTGTTCCCGGGCGGGGCGGTCTTGCCGGTGACCACGTGCGCGGTGTTCGATTCCCGGCCGCGGGTCATGCCGACGTACAGGGCCTGCCGGGACAAGGTGCCGGTGACTAGGAGGTGGGCGGTGTCGACGGTGCGGCCCTGGGCGACGTGGACGTTCCCGGCGTAGGCGAGCTCGGCGTGTCGCGCGAGGTAGGACCGGGGGACGCGGAACGGCTCGGTCCAGGTCCCGTCCAGGCGCTGCCGCCGGACCTCGGCGTCCGGTCCGCGCCAGCCGGTGACCTGCAGGGTGTCGCGGTTGGTGAGCGTGCGGCCGCCGGCGTCGATCTCGGTGTTGAGGCGGGCGCGGACCAGGTCGCCGGTCCCGGCGTGGTTGCCGTCCGACAGCGGCGGCCTGCGGCGGCCCGACCGTGCCGAGCTGGACGAGCCGGGCCTGGACCCGGCGGGACAGGTCGGCGGCTTCGGCGTTGGACCCGGCCAGCAGCAGCACGTCCTTGCCGCGCAGGTGATCCGCGAGCCACATCGACGCGGCCCGGTCGTAGGCGGTTTCCTCGTCGGCGGCCCTGATCCGGCCGTGCCGGTCGTAGGCGGCGACCGCGGCCAGGTCGCCGTCGCGGAGCCGGACGCTGGCCTCCCGCTCCCACTCCGCCGCGAACCGGCGGACCTCGTGCAGCTGCGCGGCGGGGACCTCGGAGGCCAGCAGGGCGAGCATTCCCCCGGCCTCGACGGCGCCGAGCTGGGCGGTGTCACCGGTGGCGATGATCCGCGCTCCGGCCTGCCGGGCCGCCTCGCCGATCATGGCCAGGTCGGCGGTGCTGAGCTGGCTGGCCTCATCCAGGACGAGCACGTCGTCGCGGTGCAGAGGCACAGGGCGGCGCAGCTCGTCGGAGCCTTCGGTCTTGCCGAGGAACTCGGCGATGTTGTAGCTCTCGGCCAGGCCCTCGTGCGCCAGGACCCGAGCCGCGTTCGTCGAGGTGGTCAGGCCGATGACCCGCCGGCCGGTGAACGTCGTCCACAGCCGGGCGAACTCGGCCATCGTATGGCTCTTGCCCGCCCCGGCCGGCGCGACCAGCACCGTCGCCGCCGTGGTCGCGGTGAGCATCATCACCACCGCGTCACGCTGCTCGGCGGTCAGCCCGGTATGTTCTGCGGCCGCCCGTGCCTGCCCGGCGCTGACCAGCTGCGGCACGGTCCGCTTGGCGGCGGCGAGGATCTGCTCTTCGGTGTCCAGGTGGGCCAGGGTGCAGTACCGTTCGGCGTTCGGCGGCCGGTAGATGCTGCCGCCGTCCGACGCGCGGACGCCCAGGCTGGTCACATCCGCGATGTCCGGCGCGGTGACCTGGACGACCTCGGTCCCGGCCCGGCCGCAGACGGCCAGCCGGGCCACCTCGTCGACCACCGCCTCGCCGTCGGTGCCCGCGGGCAGCACCGGGAGCGCCCGGTGCACCTCGAACCGGAGCTGAGCCATCGACCACACCGCGTGCTGCTTTTGCACTTCCGCGACCGCGATCCGGGCGGCGGTGCGCTTGGCCGCATCATCCAGCACCGCCGGTGCACGCCCGGCGCGCTCGGCGGCGAACGCGGGCGACCTGCTCGTGCACGGCCGACAGCGCGCGCAGTTCGCGGTGCACGGTCTGGGCTTCCCAGGCGGCGAGCCGCTGCGCCGCGGTCGGCTCGGTCGCGCCGGTCTGCCCGGCCAGGGTGCGGCGGGCCTGGGCCTTGGTGCGGCGGGTGCGCTGCCCGGCCTGCTGGTGCAGCAGCCACAGCGTCCGCCGGGACGGCGGCTTGCCGTGCACCGCCTCGTACTCGCCGGGCGAGACGGTCCGGTTTCGCTGGTGACGGCGACGGCGCGGGAGCTGAACAGGTCCATCACGTCCTGGGGGACCCCGCCGATCTCGGCGCCGTTCCCGTCGGCCCGCGGCACCATGACGTACCCGAGCGCGGTCAGCCTGGTTTCCAGGGTCCGGTCGGCGACCGGGGCGACGCCGAGCCGCTGGCCGTGCAGGGTCCGGGAGTCCAGGGTCCGCCACCTGTCGTCGGCGCCGTCGCCGCGCTGGATCCGGTTCCAGATCGCGACGTGCACGTGCAGCTGCGGGTCCCCGTCCCGGGACAGGTGGTGCAGGAACAAGCTGGCGACCAGGCCGCCGCCGTCCCGCCACTCCCCCGACCGGGCGGAATGGTGCCCGGTCCGGGTGTAGGCGGCATGGCGGTCCAGCCAGCCCACCGCCTCCCGCGCCGAGTCCAGCAGCGCGTCCTCCAGCTCATCCGCCCGGGCGTCGAACGCGGCGGCCCGGTCGTCGTCGCCGCGGTCGCGGGCCTGCCGGGCGGCGACCCGGTAGGAGGCGTGCAGCACCGAGACGCTCTTGACCGCGCTGACGGTCAGGTCGAAATACGGCACCTGATGCGGGTCCCGGCCGCGTTCGGCCGCGCGGACCTCGGCGAGCTCTACGCGCTGGCGTACGGATGGGCGGCCAGGTAGGCCAAAACCGCTGCCTCTTCCCGTTCGGCGGCCGCTTTGGACTGGCGGCGCTTGACCAGGAGTTCCCCGCCCGGGCCGATGTTGTCCTGGTACAGGCGGCCGATCACGGCCGGGTCGACCTGCCCGTTCAGGCCGAGCGCGGCGGTGCCCTTCCCGGCCCACTGGCCGGGCGGTTCCCCGGCCGCGGTGTAGTACGACATGGCCCCGGCGCAGCCGCCGCGGCCCTGCCCGGAGGTGAAGTAGGCGATGTCGTGGCCCGCGTGCAGCGTCACATTCGTGGCCACGATCCGTCACCGCCTGCGCCTGTTTCCGCGTTCATCGTTCGTGATGCCTGTGTCCGATCGGTCTTTGGGTGTTGACGGACAGTAAGTCGGGATCGCGCACAATTTGCGGATTTACCTAGCTGCTGACCGGCGAGGGCTGCGGCGGTTCACATCGCGGAAGGGAGAAGACCTGGCACGGTTACCGTGGCGGCCCATCCCGCGGGCGGCATCACCAGGCAGCCGGACGCCTCGGCCTTGCGGCCAGCGTGTCCAGGTCGGCCGGTGGCGGCGCGCAAGGACCGTCAACCGGCAACACGAAACACGGTTTTCGGTCAACCGCCGAGAAATATTTAGTCCGCAGGTCGCGGCAACATCCAGGGGCCGAAAAGCCCCCGCCGGCCCCGGTAACGCCGCTTCCTAAATGATCATGCCGGGCACTTTTCGTATCCTGCCGTTACCGTCACCGTGACGGCGTGCCCGGCCGACCCCGGGCACAGCAAGGCCCCCTGGACCATCCGCCAAGATCACCCAGGGGGCACAGACCCTTCGACAGGACCTGCCATGCAACCTAACACGGCCCCCATCCCCCACCCAACAGATCCACCCGACCGTGCCCCGGTCCCCGCCGAGCTGCTGGAAACAGTCGCCCGCGCCCTGGCCGCGGCCCTCATCCCGCACCCCCGGCAGCCCGAACCGCCCGCCGTGAAGGAGCCGGACTTCCTGACCGCCGCGCAGCTCGCCGCCCGGCTGGGCGTCTCCCGGGAGACGGTGCGGCGGCTCGCGATCGCCGGGGCGCTGCCGCACACTGTGGTGTGCCGCGGCGCCCGCAAGACCACCCGCCGGTTCCCCCGGCGGTTCGCTGACGAGTTCGCGGCCAGCGGCCTGGACGTGGCCGACCTGGCCGCCTTCGCCGCCGCCTGGCGGGCGCGGGTCACCGCGCCCTCACGGTGACGGCCCGCCAGCCGCGTCACCGTAGTCCCGCTGCGCCAGCGCCGTTGCTGGCGGGGTGGCGGGAGCGGGCTGCGTGCCGCGGCGCGCGCATCGAGGTGTTCTTCCCCGGCCGCGGCGAGACGGCCGGGCCCGCGCGGCAGGTCTGCGCGCAGTGCCCGGTCCGCCAGCAGTGCCTGGAGTTCGCTGTCAGCAACCGGATCGTGTACGGGATCTGGGGCGGGCTGACCGGACCGGAACGCCGTGCGCTGCAGTCGGACTGGCTGCGCGCCGCGCGGTGGGACCGGGACGAGGCGATCCGGGCCGCTGACGCGAACGGGCTCACGGCGGAGGCAATCGCCCGGTCGTTCGGCTTGTCCTGCATGACCGTGACGCGGCCCGTGCGCAGCGGGAACCAGGGCGGCCGCGCGGAACCTGACCGTTTCGTGTCGCGGGTACCGCCCCTGCGTGAGGGCGGATGATGACCGGGGCGCCCGCTGAACCCGGCGCGCAGGCTCTCGCTGAGAGCCTGGCCGCCCTGGCCGCGCAGCTAGCGGACCTGCGCGGCCAGATCGAGCAGGTGAATCAGCGGCTCGATCGCGCCGGACTGCGCGGCGACCTGGACATCGTCGCGCGTTTCGAGGAACTCGCGCGGAGCGTCGCGGATACGCTGGACGCCGCCGCGCCGCGCGGACCCGCCGCCCCCTGCTGGCTCGGCCTGGACCGTGAGGCTTACCTGGCCGAGCTGGCCAAGCTGCGGCACTGGGCCGATACCGTGCTGCGCCAGCACTACTCCGGTTATGAGCTCCGGGACTGCTGGCCCTGCCACATCCACGCCGTCTGGGAACTGTCCACGCTGGCCGCCGCCTGGCATCACGTGTACGGCGGCCAGCGTGCTGATCTGGCCCGCGCCCTGGAGTTCTACGACCGCTGGCTGCCGGGCACCATGCGCCGCGTCGCGCACGTCACCCGCGCATGCGATCCGGATTGCGTCACGCGCCGCCGTCACTGGTGACGCTGCAGCGAGCAGCTCCAGCCATCGTCTCTGAGCTGTCAGCCGTTTCACCCGCAGCTGTGGCGTCAGCTGCGGGCACGGAAGGTGCCCCAGTTCGGCACGATCTCGATCAGGCCATCGTCGGCAAGGCGGCGCAGGGCCTTGGTGATGGTGTTGCGAGCCACCCGGTAGTGGGCGGCCAGTTCGGCCACCGGGGGGAGCCGTTCGCCGGGAGCCCATTCCCCGGCCTCGCAGCGCCGCCGCAGATCGGCCTCGACATGGCGAGAGGGCAGCTCCGGTCCCCGTGGCGGCATGCCCACTATGATCGCAAGCCGTCCCTGACCTGCGCACACTGTCTACACTAGCTCATACTGTCTATACCATCTACAGTGGATATAGACTCTGCTCACCCCGAGCTAGGCAAGGACCGTCATGCGCCATCTTCCCTCCCCCACTGCCACCCTCGCCGTCACCGCATTCGTGTGCGAGCACCCGTGCTGGACCGCGTTCTGGGACAAGCGCCACGGTGTGTGGCGCGTCACCCAGGACGACCCCGACTCCGACCTGTACGCCGAGCACACCGACGCCGACGCGGTCATCGCTTACATGGCAGCCCACGGCTCACAAGGCCACGGCGCAGCCCACTGATCGGTTATCGCACACATTAGATGGGCGATTAGGGCCAGAGGCCGGGTGCCAGCAAGCTGGTGTTCTCGATGGGCGGCAAGCCATCGTCGAGTCCACGCAGCCGGCTGTACGTCTCACGCATGGCCGCACGGTCGGGGAGATGCGCTGTACCCGCCGCTCGCCCTAGGACGGTCAGCGTGCTTGCCAGTGTGATGGACCCGACCTGGCGACCGCTGGCACTGAGCCGTTGCAATCGGCTGATCTCGGAGGTGGCAATCATGGCGCCTGGTCCGTCATCCATGAGAATCGTGACCGGCAGCCCTGACTCAGCGGCCACGACAGCATGCGCTATCACCATGATCTCGCCTAGGTCTTTCGGCTGTTTCCTGCGCTCATCCATCGGGAGTCCGCTAACGCGCTGAACTACGGCCGCAAGCTCCGGCGTCACATCGTCGGGCAATATCTCGATCCAGCGAGGCGTGAGCTTTCTCCACACCGGCGCCGCAGCGCGAAAGCGGTCGTCCAGCCGGGACTTTCGCAGCACCTCATCCTGAACGGTTTCGGGCGCGCTGAACGGCCCTATGACCGAGATCAGGAGACGTTCCTTGTTAGAGGATAGGAAATTTAAGCCGGGACCGGCGTCGATGATCGGCCTGACGCTCATCTGTCATTTCTCGGCGCCGTGGTGTCCCCGGCATCATCGCCGGCCTTACCGAGGTCCTCGTCCAGCGCGGCTAGGTCAACCTGCACGTCGGGCAGATCGGCTGGATCCGCCCATGCTACGGGCCGCTCAACCGGGGTCACACCTGCCTCTTCCAGTTCGTCTACGGCCGCCGTCAGGGTAATCCCCCGGAGCGTGGCGATAGCTTGTGCGGGCAGTACGCCTTCCACATAACCAGTGATCGCCCTCGCGAGCAGTCGTTGCGGCGCCCGGCGCCGGTCGGAGCTGACCTGCAGCAGCTGGTACTGGTCGGCCCAGCCGAATCTGGCCGCCAGTTGCGGCGCACTCCGCGTCATCCACTCCTGCTTGAGGACGTCGTTGATAAACCCGGCCTGATGCATGGCGATGGCAGCGATCGGGGGTGAGACCAGATAACGCTGCACGACCGCCGACAAGGTTGACAGGCCAACCGGGAGTTCTGGCCGGATGAACTCCCGCAGTCCATCAACAGGAACGAGCAAATGGCGTGCAAACGCGTCAGCGCGGATCTCCGCTGGACTGCGGTCACTCCAGTCGCCCGTGTCGCTGTCTACCCAGTCCCTGAACTGAACGTGGCCCAGTTCATGAGCCAGCGTGCTTCGCTGCCGCATAGGGTTCCTGGTGCGCGCCACGCCGATGAACACCGTCCTACGCACTGGATCCCGCATGGTCAGACCATGCTCGTCTGGGCCGGCATCGAGCACCGCCACGTCGATACCGGTCGCTTGCTCGATGATCTCCAGCAGATCCCCCAGCGGCTGCACGCCTAGGTGATGTACCTGACGAAACCGCTTGGCAGCCGCGCAGCCCTCCGTCTCGGCGGTCACCGTTCTCCCGCCTCGATAAGACCGTTACGGGATGGCCTGATCGTAGAGGTAATCATCCAGCTCGAGGAAATGCAGCAGCGCTTCACGCATGCCGTCCATGTCAGCGTGGTTGGTAGCCCGCGCCGCGCACTCAACCCGCTCAGCCACCTTCCCGGCCCCAGCCAACTCCACGACCGTGGCTCCCGTCGCCCAGGCGATAGCAGCCAGCTCAGGCATTTTTGCAGCCCGCTGCCCAGAGACGATACGGGACAAGGTTGACTGTGAAATGCCCGTCGTGTCGGCAAGTGCGCGCTGGGTGAGGCTTGCCGCCGCACAGGCACGCTCGATCCTCATGCCAACCTCAGTTATCGTCACGGCAACTCCAAACGCCTTGAATCAAGATTGCCATGTCTGATTCAGTATATGTCAAAGCCAGCTCCCACGCTACGTGAGGCGTCCCGGGTGGGCCTGTCTCTGAGCCGCAACGTGCGGCTGGGTCATGACTGAGCAGATGACGGAGCAGATCTGGCGGTCAGCTGCGCGAGGTAGGCGGCGGCCCGCCGGTCGACCTCGGGGACTGGGTCGGCGTAGTGCCGCAGCGTGGTCGCGCCGCCGCCGCTGTGGCCGAGGCGCGCGGCGGTGTTGCGCAGGTCGAAGCCGCCGGCCAGGAGCTGGCTGGCGGTGTAGTGCCGGCCGCCCTTGATGTCGAGCTTCACCCCGGCCGCATCGGCGGCCTCAGCGATCTGGTGCGTGGCCCAGTCCGGGTTCCACGGCCGGGCGTGGGACGGGTCGTTGGAGAACAGGTACGCGTCATCGCGCAGCTCGACGCCGACCGCGGCCAGCGCGGCCCGGGTCTCGTCCAGGTAGCTCGCGATCAGCGCGCAGGTGTCCGGGTCGATGGCGAGCCAGCGGTCCTGGTGGGTCTTGGTGTCCTTGCGGACGCGCTGGCCGCCGCGGACGACGTAGTTGAAGGCGACGTGCACCATGCCGCCGTCGAGGTCGATGTCGCAGATCTGCAGGCCGCACAGCTCGCCGCGGCGCACGCCGGTGATGACGACCAGCCACAGGTACAGGCCCAGGGCAGCGCTGTGCGCGCGGGCCTCGGCGATCACCTTGGCCACGTCTTCCGGCGAGGTGGCTGGGATGGGCTTGCGGATGGTGGTAGGCGGCTTGGCGGACTCGGCGGGGTTGCGGTCGGTCCACTCCCAGCGCTGCGCGGCGGCGAACGCGCCGGACAGGATGCTGTGGATACCGCGGATCGTGCTGGCCTTCATCGGGTGGCAGACGTGCGGCCGGCACCCGGCGCGGCGGCAGTCGTGGCCGGGCCCGGGCCGCCTCCGGACTCGGGCGCGGATCACTGCTGGGCTCTCCGGCGACGACCGTGGCGCGGCCATGCCGCACGAGGATCAGGCCGTCTGCGGCGAGGGTCTCGAAGGCGTGCCGGATGACGCCGGTGCCGATGCCCTGCAGGGCGCTCAGTTCGGTGATCGACGGCAGCTCGTCGCCCGGGGCGAGGCTGCCGGACCGGATGGCCTCGGCGAGCGTCTCGGTGACCTGCTGCCAGGCCGGGCGGCGGTCGCGCGGGTTGATCGCCAGGACCGGGACGTTGCGGTGCTCGGTGAACGGCCTGCCGGTGCAGGACAGGTCGCCGCAGCGCTTCAGCCGCGCGTACAGCTTGTCGAGGATGGGGCCGCGCACCTTCCGCACCTCCAGGTGCCCGAGGGCAGGCTTGATGGTGCGGCGGATGAATCCCTCGTTGGTCTGCCGCGTGGACACGTCCCATGGAGCGATCGGCCGCGTACTCGTCCAGGAGCTTCGCCACGGTCGCGGCGGACTCGGGCGTGCGGCCTTCGGAGGCTTCCTTGAGCAGCCTGCCGAGCTCG
This sequence comes from uncultured Actinomycetes bacterium, assembly GCA_963822765.1. Classification (GTDB taxonomy): domain Bacteria; phylum Actinomycetota; class Actinomycetes; order Streptosporangiales; family Streptosporangiaceae; genus Palsa-504. Next base: position 35,902 of record CAWGJL010000009.1, read on the forward strand.
ATGTGGGCCTGCTGCTCGGTCTTGGCGGTGGCCTTGAGGCGGATCTCCCGCTTGGTGATCGGATCGATCCCGGCGTACACCCGGGACGCGGCACGATCCGCTCGGCAGTTGCTCTACGTAACCTTTGGCGACTCTAGGCATGACAGCAGGATAACGCCGAGGATCAGCGACATTCGGTCCCACGAACCGGTCCCACGGAGCGGGGGCCGGAGAGGGCCCTTACCCTCTCTGACCTGGAGCCGGTGAGCGGGATCGAACCGCTGACCTGCCGTTTACAAGACGGCTGCTCTGCCAACTGAGCTACACCGGCGGGAGACTCTGTGCATGGTAGCCGACCGGCCGGTGGCCCGTCGCCCCGCGGCGCATCAGCCAGGCTCGGGTGGGCGCTACCCGGGGCCGGCGTGGGTGGCGGGAGAGGATTCCGCGGCGGCCTTCATCGCCCGCCGCCGGGGAGCGGGTCGATCAGGTACCGCCACGACGAGGACGGGCGGGCGGGGTCACCGCTGTCATCCAGGACCACCCACGCGAACGCGCGGGGCCGGTCCGCCTCGGTGACCACGCAGGTGACGTCGTACTCGAAGCCATCCGGGAACCGGTTGTGCCCGGTGAACCTGGCGCCGGGCCGCGGCCGGCCGGGCGCAGCGAGCCAGGCCACCCGGACGCATCCCGGGCTCCACCCGGCGACCCGGGTGACGTCGGCCGCCAGGTCCCACACCAGTTCCGGCCGGGCGGCGACCACCGCCTCGGCGGCCACCGTCAGCCCGGTCACCTCGTAGGTCAGCTGAGGGCCCGGGAACTCGGTCATGTCTTCCTCCGCGATGCTTGCCATCCGTCTTCCCGACGGTAGGAGCGGACGCAGCAACGGGGCGTCACCCGAAGGTGGCAGGTGAGTGGGATATCGCGCGGCGGCGGTAATCTACTTGTGGCCGGATGGCCTGACGGTGACTCACAGCCCTGAGCCGGCGCCGGGCCGCGTGGAGACACCACATGACGGACGGCGGCGCGCTTGCGCGCGATGAGCCTGTGGGGCTGGGCGGCCGGGCACCGACGGGGATGGCTAGGTCCGGGCCCGATGTCCTGCTGGCCAGCAAGCTGTATGCGCCCCGGCCGCAGCCGGGATTTGTGCCGCGCCAGCGTCTTATGCAGGCGCTGAGCGAGGGGCTGGCCCGGGGCCGGGTGCTGGTGTGCGCTCCGGCGGGATCCGGCAAAACGGCGCTGCTGGCCGACTGGGCCCGCGGCGGCGGGCGGGCGGTGGCGTGGCTGGCCCTGGATGGCGGCGACAACGACCCGGCGCGGTTCTGGCGCTACGCGGTGGCCGCGCTGGACCGGGCCCGGCCGGGGCTGGCCGCGCGGGTCGGCCCGCTGCCCGCGGGTCCGGCTGAGGGGCCGGTGACGGCCCTGATCAATGAGCTGGCCGCCGACCCCGGCCCGGATGAGCTGGTCCTGGTCCTGGACGACTACCACCTGGTCGATTCCGGGCCGGTGCATCAGTCGGTGGCGTTCCTCCTGGAGAACCTGCCGCCGGGCCTGCGGGTGGTGGTGTCCGGCCGGGCCGACCCGCCGCTACCGCTGGCGCGGCTGCGGGCCCGCGGCCAGCTGGCTGAGCTGCGCGCCGCGGACCTGCGTTTCACCCCCGAGGAGGCGGCGGAGCTGCTCGGCGAGACGGCGGGGCCGGGCCTGCCCGGCCCCTCGGTGGCGGCGCTGGTGGCGCGCACCGAGGGGTGGGCGGCGGGGCTGCAGCTGGCCGGGCTGTCGCTGCGGGGGCACCCGGATCCGGCCGGGTTCGTGGCGGCGTTCAGCGGCAGCCACCGCTTCGTGCTTGACTACCTGGCGGACGAGGTCCTCGACGGCCAGCCCGGGGAGGTCCGGGCGTTCCTGCTGGAAACCTCGGTGCTGGAGCGGCTGTCGGGCGAGCTATGCGACGCGGTCACCGGCCGGGCCGGCGGCCAGGCGATGCTGGCCGGCATCGAGCGGGCGGGCCTGTTCCTGGTGCCGCTGGACGAGGTACGCGGCTGGTGGCGGTACCACCACCTGTTCGCCGATCTGCTGCGCGCCCGGCTGCAGGCCGAGCAGCCCGGCCGGGTGCAGGCGCTGCACCGGGCCGCGGCCGCGTGGTGCGACGAGCATGACCTGGCCGATGACGCGGTGCGGCACGCGCTCGCGGCCGGGGACGCCGCCTGGGCCGCGCGGCTGGTGGAGCGGCACGTCGAGACGCTGCTCGGCCGCAGCGAGGGCGCGACCCTGCGCCGCTGGCTTTCGGCCCTGCCGGCCGAGTCGGTCCGCGACCGCCCGCGCCTGGGCCTGGCCCAGGCGTACGGCGCCGCCATGGGCTTCCAGTGCGAAGCGCTCGAGGCCCTGCTCGATGACGCCGAGAGCGCCCTGGCCGCCAGCGGGGCCGATCCGTACCACGACCCCGCCGGACGGCCGGTGAGCGTGCTGGCCAACGTCCCCGCGGGGATCGCGTTCCTGCGCGCCTCGCTCGCGCGGCTTCGCGGTGATGCCGGCCTGGCGGCCGGCGACAACCGGCAGGCCCTGGCCCAGCTGGGCGAGGACGACTGGCTGATGGGCTCCTTCGTGCGCTGGAACCGGGCGGTGACGGACTGGCTGGGCGGCCGGCTCGAGCCGGCCGAGCGCGGCCTGGCCGAGGTGCTCGCCGAGCGGCGAGCGGCCGGCGATGCGGTCCGCCACGTGGGCGGCGAGCCCGCGGAGGCCTTCCGCGCGGTCGCAGGCGGCGCCGAGTTCTTCGCCGGCTTTCTCGCCATGCGCGTCTGCTACGACCTGGGCGAGGTACAGCGCGCCCGGGGCAACCTGGATGCGGCCCGGGCGACCTACCGGCGAGCGCTGGCCGAGGCCGGGGAGAACAGCCGGAGCGCGCACACGGGCCTGGCGCACGCGGGACTGGCCCAGGTCCTGTACGACCGGAACGAGCTGGACGCCGCGCTTGACCACGCCACCCGGGGGGTCACGCTGTGCCGGCAGCTGGCCTTCACCCCGCCGCTGGCCACCGGCCTGGCGGTCGTGGCCAGGATCAGGCACGCGTATGGTGACGCGGCCGGGGCCCGGGAGGCGATGGCCGAGGCCGGGCAGGCCGGGCTGAGCCCTCAGGTGATCCCGCTGTTCAACCCGGTACCAGCGCAGCGGGCCCGGCTGCTGCTGGCCCAGGGTGACGTCGACGCGGCCGCCGAGTGGACCACGGCTGCTGGCCTGCGCCCAGACGACGAGCCGGATTACCCGCGGGAGCCGGGGTATCTGGTGCTGGCCCGGGTGCTGCTCGCCCGCGACGACCCGGGCGCGGCGCTCACGCTGCTGCAGCGGCTGCTCGACGCCGCGGCCAGCCAGGGCCGGACCGGGAGCGTCATCGAGATCCAGGCGCTGCGGGCGCTCGCGCTGGCCGCCCGCGGCGATCACGCCGGCGCCCTCGGCGGGCTCGCCGAGGCGATCACCCTGGGCCGCCGCCCCGGCTACGTCCGGGTCCTGGCCGACGAGGGCGCGCCGATGCGCGCCCTGCTGGCCCAGCTGTCCGGGGCCCGGCCGGGCCAGCAGGATGCGGCTCGCCGCGTCGACCGCGGCTACCTGGCCGTGCTCCTGCGCGCCTGCGATCAGGCCGGCGCCGGGCCGCCGCGGGGGCGAGCCGGCGCCGCGCCGCCGGGCCTGGCCGAGCCGTTGACCGACCGCGAACTGGAGGTGCTGCGGCTGCTCGCCGCGGGCCGGTCAAACCAGCGCATCGCCCACGACCTGGTCGTGGCGCTCGACACGGTCAAAAGGCACGTCACCCACATCCTGGGCAAGCTCGGCGCAGCCAACCGGACCGAGGCCGCCGCGCGGGCCCGGCAGCTCGGCCTGATCCCCTGATCCCGCCCCGGCCGGCCCGGTAGCACCTTCGGGTGACCGGTCGTCGCGGCCGCGATATCCCACCAGGCAGCCACCTTCGGGTGACGCCTCGCGCAGGCCGGAATTCGTACCGTTCCCGCAAGAGCCTGGCTACCGATCTGCTCCTGGAGGACGCCATGTACGACCCGCCCGCCTATCTGTGGGCAATCACCATCGCCGGACCCGTCGCGGTCGCCGCGCTGACCTGCTTCGTGTTGTACCGCGGGGCCGAACGCGCCGGGCTGGGCCGCAGGCGCGCGGTCCTGCTCGGCGGGGCCGCGGCCGTGGTGTTCGGCGGCTGGCTGGCCGCCAGCGCGGTGATCGCGGATCACGGCTGGTACCGCACGCTGCCGTGGTTTCCGCTCGCGGCCGCCGGCTACCTGGGCTTGCTGCTCGCGCTCGGCCGCATCCCGGTGGTGGCACGCGCCCTGGCCGCCCCGGGCATGGTGAGCCGCCTGGAGCTTCCGCAGGCGCCGCGCGTGGTCGGGGTGGCCTTCCTGCTCTACCTGGCCCTCGGCCACCTGCCGCCGCTGTTCGCGCTGCCCGCGGGCCTGGGCGACATCACCTCCGGCCTCGCCGCGCCGCTGGTCGCGCGCAGGCTCACGCGGGGCGGCGGCCGGCGCGGCGCCTTGTGGTTCAACGCGTTCGGCATCACCGACCTGGTCGTGGCCCTGACCCTCGGCGCCCTCACCGGATTCCACCTGCTCCACGTCACCCCGTCCAGCGCGCCGATCACCGGGCTGCCGCTCGCGCTGATCCCGACCGCGACCGTGCCGCTGTTTTTCGCCCTGCACATAACGGCGGTGTCGACGCTGGTCAGGGCGCCGCGGACACCTTTGCCCGCCGCTGCCCCGGTCGCTGCCGCCGCGAAATAGCGAACCAGGGAGCCAGCTCATGATGGATGTGCTCGCCGAGCCGGCGGTCAGCGTGCGCGGGCTGGTCAGGCGCTACGGCGGCCGCGAGGCGGTGGCGGGCATTGATCTGCAGGTGCGGCGGGGCGAGATCTTCGCCTTCCTCTTGCAGGAGCCGGAGCCGGAGCCCGGCCTGTCCGTCCGGACGGTCAGCTGGCTGCCGCTCGGCCGCTGACCCGGACCGCTACGCACTGAATATCACGGAAGGGAAAGATCATGACCAAGGAAGTCCAGACCCGGGCCGGACGATGCGCCACGCACGGAACGGTCGAGGCGACGCGTGAGGTCCCGAAGACGGGGTTCCCCTTCGTCGTCTACGCCACCTGGCGGGCCGTCGCCCAGCACCGGCCGTTCCGCTGGCCGGAATGCGGAGCAGCCGTCCAGGCCGGCTAAGCGCGGCCGCGTCGTCGTCACCGGGCGCGGACCGAGGCGACCTCGTACAGGGCGATCCCGGTGGCGATCCCGGCGTTGAGGGACTCGGTGGCGGCCGCGATCGGGATCCGGACCAGCACGTCGCAGGCCTGCGCGACGATCCGCGACATGCCCTTGCCCTCCGACCCGGTGACCAGGACCAGCGGCGCGGTGGCCAGGTCCAGGTCGCGGACCGTGACCTGGCCGTCCCCGTCGAGGCCGGCCACGAACACCCCGGCGTCCCGGTAGGACTGCAGCGCACGGGCCAGGTTGGCGGCCCGGGCCACCGGGAGGCGGGCCAGCGCGCCGGCCGAGGCCTTCCACGCGCCCGCGGTCACGCCCGCGCCGCGGCGGGCGGGCACCACCACGCCGTGCGCGCCGAACGCGGCGGCCGAACGGACGATCGCGCCCAGGTTGCGCGGGTCGGTCACGCCGTCCAGGGCGACGATGAGCGGCAGCTGGCCCGCGTCCGCGGCGCGGGCCAGCAGGTCGTCGGGGTGCGCGTACTCGTAGGCGCGCACGCGCAGGGCCAGGCCCTGGTGCAGCGCGCCGCCGGTGAGCCGGTCCAGCTCGGCGGGGCCGGCCTCGAGGACCGGCACGCCGCGGTCGGCGGCCAGCTTGATCGCCTCGTCGACCCGCTCGTCGCGGGCGACCCTGGCCCCGACGTACAGCGTGGCCGCGGGCACCCGGGCGCGCAGCGACTCGACCACCGGGTTGCGGCCGGCCACGAACTCGGCCGCCTCCCCCGCGCCGCGCGCGGGCCGCCGGGCACCCGCGGCGGACGGGCCCGAGCCGTACGGGTCAGCGGAACGGCGAGCGCCGGACGGGTCAGCGGAACGGCGGGAACCGGAGCCCGAGCCGGACGGGTCAGCGGAACGGCGAGCGCCGGACGGGTCAGCGGAACGGCGGGAACCGGAGCCCGAGCCGGACGGGTCAGCGGGACGGCGGGACGCCGAGCCGGAACCGGAGCCGGAGGCGCGCTTGGCGGCGGGATGGCCGGGGCGCTGGGCGGCGGGCGGGGTCGGGCCCTTGCCCTCGAGCTTGCGGCGGCCCTGGCCGCCGGTGCCGGGGCGCGGCTTGCCGGACTTGGTGCGCCCCGCGGCGTGGCGGGACCGGGGGCCGTCGGCGGCGCTCAATGCTTCAGCTCCCAGCGCGGGCCCTGCGGGGTGTCCTCGACCATGACGCCGATCTCCTCCAAGCCGTCCCGGATCGCGTCCGCGGTGGCGTAGTCCCGGCGGGCCCGGGCCGCGTCGCGCTGGTCCAGGGTCAGCTTGACCAGCGACCCGATCACCTGGCGCAGCCGCTCGCCGGACCCGGCGCCGGTCCCGGCGGACGCACCCGACCAGTGCGGCGCGAGCGGGTCCAGGCCGAGGATGTCCAGCATGGCCCGGAGCCGGATCAGGCTGGCCCGGGCGCCGGTCTTGTCCGACGCGGCCAGGGCCTGGTTGCCGTCCCGGACGCAGGCGTGCACCGCGGCCAGCGCGGCCGGCACGGCCAGGTCGTCGTCCATCGCCGAACGGAACGACACCGGCAGTTCCTCGTTGTCGTGATCGCCCGGACCCGGCTGGGTCACGTCCAGGCCCAGGCCGCCGAGCACCTCGGCGGCGCGCAGCACGAAACGCTCGATGCGCTGGTAGGCCGCGACCGCCTCCTCCAGCGCCTCCTCGGAGAACTCCAGCATCGACCGGTAGTGCGCCTGGACCAGGTAGTAGCGCAGCTCGGCGGGCCGGACCCGGGTCAGCACGTCGGTGACCAGCAGGGAGTTGCCGAGCGACTTGCTCATCTTCTCCCCGGCCATCCCGAGCAGGCCGTTGTGCAGCCAGTACCTCGCGAAGCCGTCGCCGGCCGCCTGGGACTGGGCGATCTCGTTCTCGTGGTGCGGGAAGATCAGGTCCATCCCGCCGCAGTGGATGTCGAACGCCGGGCCCAGGTACTTGGTGGACATGGCCGAGCACTCCAGGTGCCAGCCGGGCCGCCCGGGTCCCCAGGGCGTCTCCCAGTACGGCTCGCCGGGCTTGGCCGCCTTCCACAGCGCGAAGTCGCGCGGGTCGCGCTTGAGCCCGGCGTCGTCGGAGTCCTCGGCCGGGCGCATCTGGTCCAGCCGCTGGCCGGACAGCGCGCCGTAGGCGGGGAACGAGCGCACGTCGAAGTACACGTCGCCGCCCGCCGGGTAGGCGTGCGCGCCGTCGATCAGCCGGCGCATCAGCACGATCATCTCCGGGACGTGCCCGGTGGCGCGCGGCTCGATGTCCGGCGGGCGGCAGCCCACCGCGTCGTAAGCCCAGGTGAACGCGCGCTGGTTGCGCTCGGCGACGATCCACGGGGCGGCGCCCTCGCGGGCCGCGGTGCGCAGGATCTTGTCGTCGACGTCGGTGACGTTGCGGCAGTAGGTCACCCGGTAGCCGCTGGCCTCCAGCCAGCGAATCGCGACGTCGAAGCACACGCCCGACCGCAGGTGGCCGATGTGCGGCGGCGCCTGCACCGTGGCGCCGCACAGGTACACCGACACCTGGCCCGGCTCCAGCGGCGCGAACGCGCGCACCGTGCGCGTGGCGGTGTCGTGAAATTGCAAGGTCACGGTGTACAGGCTAAGGGATACGGCCAGCGATAAAAGCAAAGTGCCCGGGGGCGCTGGAACCACGAGGGCCGTGGCGATCGCGGCCAGGCCCTCGCCGCGGCCGGTCAGGCCCAGCCCGTCGGTGGTGGTCGCGGACAGGCTGACCGGCGCGCCGGACAGCGCCTCGGACATGACCTTCTCGGCCTCGGCCCGGCGCGGACCGATCTTGGGCCGGTTCCCGATGACCTGGACCGCGACGTTGCCGATCACGAAGCCCGCCTCGCTGACCAGCCGGAACGTCTCGCGCAGCAGGACCGTGCCCGGTGCGCCCGCCCACTGCGGGCGAGACGTGCCGAAGTTCTGGCCGAGATCGCCGAGCCCGGCCGCGGACAGCAGCGCGTCACAGACGGCGTGCGCCGCCACGTCGCCGTCGGAATGCCCGGCCAGGCCCGCCTCACCCGGCCAGAACAGCCCAGCCAGATGCAGCTCTCGCGAACTGGTCAGCGGATGAACGTCGACGCCCAGGCCGACCCTGGGCAGGCCGGGGTAAGTTGGCAAGGACCTCGTCGAGGAGGGCCTCGGCCTTGTCCTCGTTGGTCTTCTCGGCCAGCGCGAGCTCGCTGACCAGGATCTGCCGCGCCTTGGCCAGCATCCGCTTCTCGCCCGCGGACAGGCCGCGCTCGCGGTCCCGCCGCCACAGGTCGCGGACGACCTCGGCGACCTTGTTCACGTCACCGGAAGCGAGTTTCTCCAGGTTGGCCTTGTAACGCCTGGACCAGTTGGTCGGTTCCTCGGTGTGCGGCGCGCGGAGCACTTCGAAGACCCGCTCGAGCCCTTCCGCGCCGACGACATCACGAACGCCTACCAGCTCGGCATTGTCCGCGGGGACGCGTACGGTCAGGTCACCCTTGTCGACCTTGAGGACCAGATAGCTCCGATCCTCGCCCTTGATGGTGCGAGTCTCGACCGCTTCGATGCGAGCAGCCCCGTGATGGGGATAGACGACGGTATCGCCGACCTTGAAAGACATGTGGCAAGTACCCCTTCCGCTGAAGACCATCTTACCACGTCGGGCGGTGTCGATAAAACGTCCTTGGCGGCAAATATGCAGGTCAGTACGCCAATAGCAGGCCTGCGCACGCACCGTTGCGCTGGCCGTGCCGCACCTGGCACCGCCACTGGAAGGCTCACAGCGTTGATTACAGTCTACCTGAGTGATCCGGTAGAGCCCGGCATGTTAAGGCCCTGTTCACGGGTCCATACTGGATAGCAAGGGTCGGTGCGCGCCGGAGGTGACGGGTGAATCCTGGCGACGGGTCAGGGTGGGACGAGCCGCCGCTCGATGTCCAGATCCCGGACGACGCGCGCGAACTCGAGCGCGACGTGCTCGCCTACCACCGGGAACTGCGGGCCCGGCGGCGCCGGCACCGGCTGCGCCGGCTGACCGCGCCCCTGCGCGGGCCGGGCACGGTGATGCCGCTGCTGGCCAGCATCCTGGCCGTCTGCCTGGTGGCCGGGGCCATGCTGTCGGTGGCCACGTTCAGCCCGGCCACGGGGCCCGAGCACCATGGCAACCCCTCGGCCACCCAGACCGCAGCGACCCGGACCTCTGCGCCCCGGAGCGCACAGAACGCCAGCTCGGCGGCCTCCACCACCGCGACACCGGCCACGGCCAGCCCGTCGGCGGGCGCCCGCGTGACCGCCCGGCCCTCGAGCTCGGCGAACTCCTCGGCGGTTTCCTCGACCGGCTACCGGGTCCCGGCGAGCCAGATCCGGCCCGGCACGACAGGGAGCCCGTGAGGGCCTGTACTACCCGGCGTAGAAGCCCGGCGGCGTGACCGCTACGATTCTTCCGTTCCGATCGGGATGAACCGAGGAGGCCACACGGTGACGCGCTGGAACCGCCGCCTGCTTATCGGCGCCCTAGCCATACTGGTCCCGGCGCTGGCCGGCTGCGAGGCCGGCGACAACGCGCCGACGCTGCAGTTCCACCCGGCCTCTTTCGGGGTGAGCACGACCGTCGACGGCATCAACATCGACAACGTGTTCGTGCTCGGCCCCGCGCCGGGCTCCACCCTGCAGGCCGGCGGGCAGGCCGCGCTGTTCATGTCGCTGGAGTCGCCGACCAGCGACCGGCTGACCAAGATCACCTCGAACGCGGCGAGCTCGGTGCAGCTCGGCAACGGGGCAATCACCCTGAACCCGAACACGCTGGTGGACCTCGGCGGCCCGTCGCCCCTGGTCACGCTGAACGGCCTGACCAACCCGCTGAGCGGCGGGGAGACGGTGAAGCTGCAGCTCAGCTTCGCCACCGCGGGCACGGTGAACCTCACGGTGCCGGTCGAGCCGGCCGCGTACGAGTTCGCGACCTACTCCCCGGCGCCCACCCCCACCGCGTCGGCGTCCCTGTCCGTGTCGCTGACCGGGCACAAGCACAAGGCCAAGAAGAAGACGGCGACCGCCGATCCCACGGCCTCGGCCAGCCCCTCGGCCACGCCGTAGACAGGGGTCCCCGCGAGCCAAAGGCCGCCGGCGCTGCCTGGACTGTGTTTTCCCCGCAGACCCACCCCAGGCGCGACGAAGGAGCGACGAGGGAAGGAAGCGCCAGTGAAGGGGGAAGGGGAGGTGCGCAAGCTATTTGCGGAGGGCCGGAGGCGAGCGGGGGAAACACTGCGCCCCGGAGGCGAGTGGGGAGACAACAGAGCGGGCACCATGGACCGTTCGGCCGAATAAAGATCTTTTTCTTTTTTAGCGGAACGGAGCGTGGTTTTACGGGTCAGGCTACTGATTCGAACTTGTAGCCGAGTCCACGCACGGTGACGATATGCTGCGGGCGGGCGGGGTCGGCCTCGATCTTGGCCCGCAGGCGCTTGATGTGCACGTCGAGCGTCTTGGTGTCGCCCACGTAGTCCGCGCCCCACACCCGGTCGATGAGCTGCATCCGGGTCAGCACCCGGTCGGCGTTGCGCAGCAGCACCTGGAGCAGCTCGAACTCCTTGAGCGGCAGCTGGACCGTGCCGCCGCGGACCGTGACCACGTGCCGGTCCACGTCCATCCGCACCGGCCCGGACTCCAGGGCCGACTCGGCCACGTCGTCGGTCTCGCCGCGGCGGCGGAGCACCGCGCGCATCCGCGCGACCAGCTCGCGGGAGGAGAACGGCTTGGTCACGTAGTCGTCGGCGCCGAGCTCGAGCCCGACCACCTTGTCGATCTCGCTGTCCTTGGCGGTCAGCATGATGACCGGGACGTTCGACTTCTCCCGCAGCGAGCGGCACACCTCGCTGCCCGGCAGGCCGGGCAGCATGAGGTCGAGCAGGACCAGGTCGGCGCCGGTCCGGTCGAAGGTGTCCAGCGCGTCGGGACCGGTGGAGCAGACCGCGACCTCGAAGCCCTCCTTGCGGAGCAGGTACGAGATGGCGTCGCTGAACGAGTCCTCGTCCTCAACTACCAGCACACGTGTCACTTGAGTCCCTCCTGGGGCTCGTGGGCGTTCCGCAGCGGGATGAACAGGGTGAACGCCGATCCGGACCCCTCGACGCTGCGCACCGTGACCCGGCCGTTGTGCGCCGCCATCACGTGCTTGACGATGGCCAGGCCCAGCCCGGTGCCGCCGGTCGCGCGCGAGCGCGCCGGGTCGACCCGGTAGAAGCGCTCGAAGATCCGCTCCAGGTCACGCTCGGGGATGCCGATGCCCTGGTCGGCCACGCTGAGCTCGGCGTTGCCGTCGCTGGCCCGCTTCAGGCTGACCACCACCCGGGTCCGCTCCGGGCTGTACGCGACCGCGTTCTCCAGCAGGTTGCGCAGCGCGGTGACCAGCAGGTCCTCGTCTCCTAGGACGGACAGGCCGCGGGTGCCGGCGGACGCGAGGGTGATACCACGGGCGTTCGCCTTCATCCGGCAGCGGTCCAGGGCCTCGGCGACCACCATGTCCAGCTCGACCGGGCGCGGGTCGGGGACCGGCTCGACGGCCTGGATCCGGGACAGCGTGATCAGGTCCTGGACCAGGTTGGTCAGCCGCTGCGCCTCCTGGCGCATCTTGCCCGCGAAGCGGCGCACCGCCTCGGCGTCGTCGGCCGCGTCCTCGATGGTCTCGGCCAGCAGGGCCAGCGCGCCGACCGGGGTCTTGAGCTCGTGGCTGGTGTTGGCCACGAAGTCGCGCTTGACCTCGTCCACGCGGCGGCTCTCGGTCTGGTCCTCGGCCAGCACCAGGACCAGCCCGCCGCCGCCGACGGCCGCGCCGAGCGGGGCCACCCGGACGGCGAAGCTCGTCGTGCGCCCGCCGGGCCCGGGGACCTCGAACTCGCCCTCGCGGATCTCGCCGTCCCGCCGGACCTGGCGGGCCAGCGCGGCCAGTTCGGTGACCATGAGCCGGTCGCCCTTGACCAGGCCGAAGGCGCGGGCCGCGGCACTCGCCCGCAGCACCCGGTCGTTGCTGTCCACGACCACGGCGGAGGAGGAAAGCACCGACAGGACCGAGGCGATGCCGGGAGGCAGCCGCGTGGGCTGGTGAGCAGCCCGGATGCGGTTGGGGCGGTTGGGCCTCACGGTGCCCGGTCTGGCGGATCTTATAGCCATGCAATCTCCGCTGTTCGCTCCTGCGGGGGGTGCCAGGGGGGCCGACCCCCCGTGGCCAGCACCGTCCAGGGACGTGAACGGGGAAGACTCACAGGCTCAATGGTATGCGGAAGATCCATGCGGAAAACAGCGGGCCCGGGACTCACCGGCGATATTCGAAGGTTGTTCACCTACCGGACAATTCGCGTTTACCTGGCGTTGGCTGGTCAGCGGCAGTGATCCCCGCTCGCCTCCGGGCCCCGCCCGCCTCCCCATCCCCCTTCACTGCGCCGCCTTCCCTCGTCGCTTCGCTCCTCAGTCCAGGCACCGCCGCGCCCTTCGGCTCGCTCAGCGGCCCTGGTTCTTGACCGCCTCGGCGGCTTCGGCGGCGGCGTCGGGGTCCAGGTAGCGGCCGCCGGGCACCTCGGGGCGGAACGCGTCGTCGAGCTCGTAGACCAGCGGGATGCCGGTCGGGATGTTCAGCTCCGCGATCGCCGCGTCGCTGATGCCGTCCAGGTGCTTGACCAGGGCGCGCAGCGAGTTGCCGTGCGCGACGACGAGCACGGTCTGGCCGCTGTTCAGGTCCGGCACCACCGCGTCGTACCAGTACGGGAGCATGCGGGCCACGACGTCCTGGAGGCACTCGGTTTTCGGGCGGGCTTCCGGCGGCAGACTGGCGTACCTGGGGTCGTCCGACTGGGACAGCGGGTCGTCGTCGGCGATGGGCGGCGGCGGCACGTCGTAGGAGCGGCGCCACAGCATGAACTGCTCGTCGCCGAACTCCCGCCGGGTCGCGGCCTTGTCCTTGCCCTGCAGCGCGCCGTAGTGGCGTTCGTTCAGGCGCCAGCTTCTTCTGGTCGGCAGCCACAGCAGGCCGGCTTCCTCCAGGGCCAGGTTGGCGGTCTGGATGGCGCGGGTCAGCACCGAGGTGTGCAGCGTGTCCGGCCTGATCCCGGACTCGGCCAGCAGCCGGCCGCCGGCTCTGGCTTCTTGCGCGCCGACCTCGGACAGGGTCACGTCCACCCAGCCGGTGAACAGGCCCTTGGCGTTCCACTCGCTCTCACCGTGCCGCAGCAGCACCAGGGTCTTCATGGTCGTTCAGCTTATCGGCGTCCGGGAACAGCCGGCGTCCGGCCGGAGTTGCTTAGGACGTGCAGCGCAGGAGCCCACGCCGGATCGCGACCATCAGCCTGCACACATCCCCGCTTGACCAGCCGGGTACCGGCGACGCCGGCGGGCTCAACGTCTACGTGGTCGAGGTGTCCAAGCGGCTGGCCGAGCGCGGCATCGAGGTCGAGATCTTCACCCGCGCGGTCTGCCGGGACACGCCGCCCACCGTCGAGCTGGTTCCCGGCGTGCTGGTCCGCAACGTGGTGGCCGGGCCGTTCGAGGAACTGGACAAGAACGCGCTGCCCGCCCAGATCTGCCCGTTCACCTTCGGGGTGCTGCGCACCGAGGCCGCGTACGCGCCCGGCCGGTACGACCTGCTGCACGCGCACTACTGGCTGTCCGGCCAGGTCGCCGCGGTGGCGGCCGAACGCTGGGGGGTTCCGCTTGTCCAGTCCATGCACACCCTGGGCAAGGTGAAGAACCAGGCCCTGGCGCTCGGGGATTGCGCCGAGTCCGCGGAGCGGATCCAGGGTGAGGTCTCGGTTGTGGTCGCGGCCGACCGGCTGGTGGCCAACACCGCCGAGGAGGCGCGGCAGCTCACCGACCTGTACGGCGCCGACCCGTGGCGGGTCGAGACGGTCAGCCCGGGAGTGGACCTGTCGGTGTTCCGGCCTGCTTCCGGGGGGCTTGCCGGGGCGCTTGCTGTGCGGCGGCGGCTGGGGCTGGCTCCGGACGCGGTGGTGCTAGCGTTCGCGGGGCGGATCCAGCCGCTGAAGGGGCCGGACGTGGTGCTGCGCGCGGCGGCCTCGCTGCTGCGGCTGTGTCCCTGGCTTGCGGACCGGCTGGTCGTCGTCATCGTGGGCGGCCCGAGCGGGTCGGAAGTCGGGGCGCCGGGGCGGCTGGAGGGGCTAGCGGCTTCGCTGGGGATTTCTTCTCGTATGCGTTTCGAGGCGCCGTGCCCGCAGGCGGAGCTGGCGGACTGGTACCGGGCCGCGGACGTGGTGCTGGTGCCGTCGCACTCCGAGTCGTTCGGGCTGGTGGCGCTGGAGGCTCAGGCGTGCGGCACGCCGGTGGTGGCGGCCGCGGTGGGGGGCTTGCGGACCGCGGTGCGGGACGGTTACTCCGGCGTTCTGGTGGACGGCCACGATCCTGAGGTGTGGGCGCGGGTGCTGGCGGACCTGCTTAGGTCGCCGGCGCGGCTGGTGGCGCTGTCGCGCGGGGCGCGGGAGCACGCGGCGGCGTTCAACTGGCCCGCGACGGCGGAGCGGCTCGTCGGGGTGTATACCGGAGCGATGAACGAAGCCGCGGAAACCGTGCGCGCATGAGCGCTTCTTCCGCTTCTGGTCGGCGTCGGCTTCGGCGTCGGCTTCTGTGGCGGCGGCGCTGGAGGAGCTCGGGCTGTCGTATACCAGCGAGCGGGCCGGGGCGTACCTGGTGCGGCTCGAGGGCCAGCACAAGCTGGCCACCATGACCTGGCTCATCGTGGGCACGCACAGCCTGGCCGTGGAGGCGTTCTTCTGCCGGCAGCCGGACGAGAACCACGCCGCGTTCTACCGGTTCCTGCTCGAGCGCAACGGGCGGATGTACGGGGTCCACTTCAGCCTCGACCCGGTCGGCGACGTCTACCTGACCGGCCGGCTGCCGCTGTCGGCGGTTTCTGTGTCCGATATCGACCAGTTGCTGGGCTGCGTGCTCACCTACTCCGACGAGAACTTCGACACGGCGCTGGAACTCGGCTTCGCGTCCGCCATCCGGCGGGAATGGGCCTGGCGGGCCAAGCGCGGCGAGAGCCTGGCCAACCTGCAGGCGTTCGCCCGCTTCGCCGACCCCGACCGCTGAGGGTTGCGCTGTGCGCGGGTTGCGCTGCGCGCGGGTTGCGCTGTGCGCGGGTCGCGCGCTGCCGGCCGGCCTCAGCGGACACTCCAGCCCCGGATGGAACTTGCGTCACACGTGTTGCTCGGATCCAACCGATGGTTGCCGCTTGCTAACGGCAAGAGCCGTTAGGTTGCCACTTTCATCGGTTGCGGGTGGGCGCTAGCCGGGCAGGGTGGCTAGGGCGCGGTGGAACTCCTGGTACATGTCGGGGGTGAAGAGGACGAAGCGGGCTTCGGTGAGCGTGGGGTGCTCGGTGGCGGCGTGGGCGGCGGTGACGGCGTGGACGGTGGTGACGGCGATGCGGGCGGCGTCGTCGGCGGGCCAGCCGTAGATGCCGGCTGAGACGGCGGGGAAAGCGATCGTGCGGACGCCGAGCTCGGCGGCGACGCGGAGCGACTCGGTGTAGCACGAGGCGAGCACGGCCGAGCGGTCCTCACGGGGCGAGTACACCGGGCCGACGGTGTGGATGACCCAGGTGGCGGGCAGCCGGCCCGCGGTGGTGGCCACGGCCTGGCCGGCGGGCAGGCCGTCCGGGTACGCCCCGGCGCGCAGCCCGCGGCACGCGGCCAGGATCTCGGGGCCGCCGTTGCGGTGAATGGCGCCGTCCACGCCGCCCCCGCCGAGCAGGGAAGAGTTCGCGGCGTTGACGATCGCGTCAGCCTGCTGCCTGGTGATATCCCCTTGCACGAGGGTGATCCGCATTCGCCCCGCCTATTAAATGACCCCGGCTATTCGATAGCCCGCATAACGGGTACATTGACGACCGTGAACCGGTTGGGTGATCTTGAGCGTGCCATCATGGATGTTCTCTGGGAGACCGACACACCTCTCACGGTGAGAGAGGTCAGTGCTAGGCTGACCGAACGTAATCTAGCTCACACCACCGTGATGACGGTGCTCGACAGGCTCGCGAAGAAAGGTTTCGCCAAGCGGCAGCGCGACGGGCGGGCCTGGCGCTATTGTCCTGCCGCGACCCGCGAGACCTACGTGACCGAGCTGATGCTGACCGCGTTGGCTCAGACCGGAGATCGCACGGCCGCATTGACGCGGTTCGCCCAGTCCGTCTCCGGCGTCGAGGCAGAAGTACTGCGCGATGCCCTGGATGTGTTTGAAGGTGACGGCGGAAGAGATGAAGGGTCTGGCTGACGCGGCGCTATTGGCCGCGCTCGCCATGGGGAGCGTGCTCGGAGCTTCGGCACTGGTGCAAGCCAGCTGGCCGCGCCGGTCGCCGGCTGCGGCCATCTTGCTCTGGCAGGCGCTCGGCCTGGCCGGGGGGCTGGCGGCCGTCGGCACGCTGGTCAGCCTCGGCCTGCCCGGCGACCATCTCGGCGTGGCCGGCTCCCTGCTGCACCTCGGGACCGTCTTCCCCGGGGCGGCCTTCCGGTTCCCGGCCGCCTTCGGCACCGTCAGTGCCCTGCCCGCCATGCTGCTCGTGTTCCGGCTGACCTGCCTGGGCGCGGGGCTGGCCCTGCTCGCCTCGCTGTGCTGGGTGCTCATCGCCGCGTCGGCGGCCGCCCTGCAGGCCCGGCGCCGGCAGCGCGCCCTGCTGGCCCTGCTGGCCCACGGCGACCCGAAGGTGCCCGGCGCCCTGGTCGTCGACTATCCCACCGTGGCGGCCTACTGCCTGCCCGGGCTGTTCTCCCGGATCGTGGTGCTCAGCGTGGGCACCGTCGAGCTGCTGGGCCGGGGCGAGCTGGCCGCGGTGCTCGCGCACGAACGGGCGCACCTGCGCGAACGGCACGACCTGGTGCTGCTGCCGTTCACCGCGCTGCGGCGGGCGTTCCCGCGCTCGGCGATGTGCGCGGAGGCCCACCGCGCGGTGGCGCTGCTGGTCGAGATGCTCGCCGACGACCGCGCCCTGCGCGGGAGGCCGACCCGGGAACTGGTGTCGGCGCTGGTGCGGTTCGGCACCGCGGGCACCTGCCCGGCACCCGCGGGCGCGCTGGCCGCCGGGGAGGGCGACATGGCCGCCCGGGTGGTGCGCCTGCTTCAGCCCGTGCGGCCGCTGTCCGCGGCCGCCAGCGCATCCGTCTGCCTCACCGCGGGCCTGCTGGTCGCGGCGACGATCGCGCTGCTCATCGTCTGAGCGGCGCGACCCGCTACCAGGGGCCGTACGGACCCGAGCTGGTTCCCCCGCCGTTGCGGAAGTCCTTGACCTTGGGTCGCACGTCGGCCAGGTAGACGGCGGCCGCGACAAATGCCGCCACGGGCAGGATGGACACCGGCCCCACGCCGTAGGCCGCCCCGTACAGCCCGACCACGGCAGCCACGCCGAGGATGATCAGCCACAGCTGCTTGGTCTGCTTGCCGGTGGCCACGAAGGCCTGGGCCGGGCGCCTGATGGCATCGATGAACGCCCAGGCCTCGACGACGAACGCCGCGAGGCCCAAGGCGAAGAAGAAATCCCTGAGCGGGGTGTAGGCACCGAACACAGAACTCACGCTACCCAATCGGAGGAACGTTTTGACCGGGAACGTCATCGGCGTTACCGGATGGTTCGGCCTGGTCGGCCTGCTCGGCCTGGTCGGCCAGCTCGGCCTGGTCGGCCAGCTCGGCCTCGGCGGTCGCGGCAGACCAGGACTTGCGGGAGGGCCGCCCGTCGTCCGCCGCTTCGGCGGCCTGCGTAGTGGCGGCCATGGCCGTGGCCGTTGCTTCGGCCGCGGCGGCCTCGGCGGCGGCCTCGGCGACCTCTGCCGCCCGGGCGGCGACCTCTGCGGCCTGGGCCTCGGCGACGGCCGCGTTCTCCTTGCGGAACGACTCGTAGATCTCGATCAGGACCTGCTTCTGCCGCTCCGACAGCTCCGCGTCGGCCAGCAGGGCCGAACGGACCCCGGTGTCAGCCGGCCGGTCCTCCAGGATGCCCGCCTGCACGTAGAGCGCCTCCGCGGAGATGCGCAGCCCCTTCGCGATCTGCTGCAGGATGTCCGCGCTCGGCTTGCGCAGGCCCCGCTCGATCTGGCTCAGGTACGGGTTCGACACGCCGGCCGACTGTGCCAGCTGGCGCATGGAGATCCGGGCCTGCTCGCGCTGCTCCCGGATGTAGTCGCCGATCGACTTCACTGTCTGGTTGGCCATACCCCTAAGTTTGCTACGTAGTGCTTGCAATTGCAAACGGGGTAGCAAGCACCCCGGCGGTGCTGGCTCAGGGCGGTGCTGGCTCAGGCGGGACGGGCGGGGATGCCGAGGAAGTCGCGCGCCTCGGCCAGCCCCATGGGCGGGCGCTGCGCGAGCCGGGCCAGCTCGGCGGCGCGTTCCACCAGCTCGGCGTTGCGGGCGACGGGGCGGCCGCGGGCGAAGGACAGCGTGTCCTCCATCCCGACCCGCAGGTGACCGCCCGCCCCGAGCGCGCCGAACAGGACCGGCAGCGTGGTCCGGCCGATCCCGGTCGCGGACCAGGTGGCACCGGCCGGCAGCGCGGCCACGGCCGCGGCCAGCGTGGCCACGTCGCCCGGCATGCCGCCGGGGACGCCCATCACCAGGTCACAGTGCACATGCCCGCCGGCCGGCGGGCCGAACTCACCAAGCAGCCGGTGCAGCGTGGCCACGTGCCCGAGGTCGAACAGCTCGAACTCCGGGACCACCGCACGCTCCTGGGTCAGCTGGTACAGCTCCTTGATGAACGTCCAGGGGTTGCTGAACACGGCGTCGCCGAAGTTGACCGTGCCGCAGGTCAGCGAGCAGGCGTCGGGGGCGGCGTCCAGCACGGCCAGCCGGTCGGCGAAGCCGTCGGTCACCGCGCCGCCGGTAGAAAGCTGCACGATGAGGTCGGTGCCCGCGCGCAGCGCCGCCACGGTATCGGTGAGCAGGGCCCGGTCGAGAGTGGGCTGGGCCGTTCGGTCCCGGATATGAACGTGGATGACCGCGGCGCCGGCCGCCGCACACTCCTTAGCCGTCGCGACGAGTTCGTCCAGGGTCACCGGCAGGGCGGGTACCTGCGCCTTGTCGGCTTCGGCGCCGGTCGGGGCCACGGTGATGAGCGTGCTTGCTGCCATGGCAAGGAGATTACCGCCGGGTCCGCGGGCGGCGCTTATCCTCGGTTGGCGTTTATCCCCTGGTCGCCTGGCCGGCGGCGAGGGACAGGTGCTCCCGGGCGAAGGCCAGCGACTGGGCCAGGTCGGCCAGGCGGGCCTCGCGGTTCGGCGCCTTGTTGGTGTTCACCTCGACCACGACCGTGCCGCGGTACCCGGTCGCGGACAGCAGGGCGAGCAGCTCGGCGCACGGCTGGCTGCCGCGCCCGGGCACCAGGTGCTCGTCCGGGAACGGCCCGGCGGGCGACCCGGTGCCGTCGGCCAGGTGCACGTGGGCCAGGCGGCCGCCAAGCTCGGTGGCCATGGCCAGAGCGTCCGAACCCGAGGCGGCGGTGTGCGACAGGTCCAGCGTGACGTGCGGGACGTCGAGCGCGGTCGGGTCCCAGTGCGGGGAGTACGGCGCGACCTCGCTGCTGCGCACCCGCAGCGGGTACATGTTCTCCACCGCGAAGATGACATCGGTCCCGGCGGCCAGCTCGGCCAGGCCCTGCTCGAAGCCGCGCGCGTAGTCCTGCTGCCAGCGGAAGGGCGGGTGCAGCACGACCACCGGGGCGCCGACCCGCTCGGCCAGGTCCTTGGCCCGCCGCACCTTCTCCCACGGCTCGCGGCCCCACACCCGCTGGGTGAGCAGCAGGCTCGGCGCGTGCACGGCCATGATCGGCAGCTGGTGATAGGCGCTGAGCCCGTTCAGCGCGTCCGCGGTCTGGCTCACCGGGTCGGTGTAGACCATGACCTCGATTCCGTCGTAGCCCAGCCGGGCGGCGATCTCGAAGGCCTCCGGCGTGCGTTCCGGATAGGCCGAGGAGGTGGACAGGGCCACCGGTGTACCCGGAACCCTCGCCGCGCCGCTCACTGCGTACTCCCTCTGTTGACGTTCGGATCCAGCTTAGGAGAGATTGTCAGTGGGCGCCGATATGGTGCGGGCATGGCGAAGTCATCGGCTGGGACGGCGGGCTACCGGTGCACCGAATGCGGCTGGCAGGCGCCCAAGTGGGCCGGGCGATGCGGCGAGTGCCAGGCCTGGGGGACGGTCGAGGAGGCCGGGACGCCCCGGCTGGCCCGCGCGGGTATCCGGGCCGTGACGTACCGGACGGCGGCGCCGGCCAGCACCCCGGCCGTCCCGATCGGCCAGGTGGACGCGACCGACGCCCGGGCCCGCCCGAGCGGCCTGGACGAGCTGGACCGGGTGCTCGGCGGCGGGCTGGTGCCGGGCGCGGTGCTGCTGCTGGCGGGCGAGCCCGGGGTGGGCAAGTCGACGCTGCTGCTGGAGACGGGCGCCCTGGTCGCGGAGACCGGGCCGGTGCTCTACGTGACCGGGGAGGAGTCCGCCGCCCAGGTCCGGTCGCGCGCGGACCGGATCGGCGCGGTCAGCGACCGGCTGTTCCTGGCCGCCGAGACCGACCTGGACGCGGTGCTCACTCACGTCGACGCGGTCGAGCCCCGGTTGCTCATCATCGACTCCGTGCAGACCATCGCCGCCGCGGGGGCCGAGGGCTCCCCCGGCGGAGTGACCCAGGTCCGGGCGGTGGCCAGCGCCCTGACCTCGGTGGCCAAGGAACGGTCGATGGCGACCATCCTGGTCGGGCACGTGACCAAGGACGGCTCGGTGGCCGGGCCGCGGGCGCTGGAGCACCTGGTCGACGTGGTGCTGCACTTCGACGGCGATCGCCATTCCCAGCTGCGGATGGTCCGCGCGGTGAAGAACCGGTACGGGCCGACGGACGAGGTCGGGTGTTTCGATCTCGGCGAGTACGGGCTGATCGGGCTGCCCGACCCGAGCGGGCTGTTCCTCTCCCAGCATCGCGAGCCGGTGCCCGGGACCTGTGTCACGGTCACGCTGGAGGGGCGCAGGCCGCTGCCCGCCGAGGTGCAGGCCCTGGTGGGCCCTTCGGCACTGGAGGTGCCGCGCCGGACCACGTCGGGGCTGGACGCCGCGCGGGTCGGCCTGGTGCTGGCCGTCCTGCAGCGCCGCGCCGGGCTCAAGCTCGGCCGGCAGGACGTGTACGCGGCCACGGTGGGCGGTGTGCGGCTGACTGAGCCCTCGGTGGACCTGGCCGTGGCCATCTCGCTGGCCAGCTCCGCGGCCAACCTGAGCGTGCCGCACGGGGTGGTGGCCATCGGCGAGGTCGGGCTGGCGGGCGAGGTGCGCCGGGTCGCGGGGCTGACCCGCCGGCTGGCCGAGGCCGAGCGGATGGGCTTTCGGCGCGCGGTGGTCCCGGCGGGCTCGGCGGGCCTCGCGGGTACCGGTGACGCCCCCGAGCTCATCGAGGTGGTCCAGGTCGAGGACATCCGCCAGGCGCTGGCCGCGGTGCTGGGCTCCTAGCCGCCGAGGGGTTTCAGCCCGGGGCTTTACCTGACCAGTTTGAAGCTGAAGGTCCCGCTGCTGACGGCGGACGTCCGGGCCTGCGCCTGGTAGCTGCCGGGGCGGGCCGAGGAGGCCAGCGTGACGCAGCCGGGCAGGGTGATCGCGCGGTTCCAGGTGAAGTAGTCCTGGACCGGGACGCCACGGGCCAGCTTGCGGAGCTGGGTCCCGCCACCGCGGGCGCAGTCGGCCGAATCCCAGATGACGCGGCCCGCCGACATCACGACCATGTGCAGCTGAGCGGGGCTCAGGTCGAAGGTGCAGGTCCCCGGGGCGGTGGAGACCACGTTGACGTCGAACTGCGGGTTCTGGCCCGACGGGTAGGTCCGGCTGCCGCTGAACAGGCTGAGCACGACCGAGCTGGGCGAGCAGCGGCCGCCCGGCTCGGTGTTCACCGCGGCCTTAGCTGACGCGGTGGATCTGGCCGATGCGGTGGACTTGGCCGGTCTGGCCTTCGGGCCGGAGGTGGCCGAGGGCAGGCCGGAGGTGCCCTGGCTGCCCAGGCCGGGCACGGCGGCGTCGGCGCCGGCGCCGGGGGACGGCGAGGCCGAGCCCGAGGCGGCGGGCGAGCCGGAGCCTGAGCCTGATGCCGGCCCGCTGGGGTAGGCCGGGGCGGCGGACAGGGCGGCGGCCGGGGAGTTGTGCGGCGCCGGGGCCGGCTTGCCCCCGCCGCCGGAGAAGGCCCAGGCCAGCAAGCCGAGCACGCCGAGACCCGCGGCCATGGTGACGGCCCGGCGACGCCAGTACGTATCGGGCTGGTCCGGGTAGGGCTCGTGCTCGTGCTCGTGCTCGCCGGGGTACGGTTCGCCCTGGCCGGGGTACGGTTCGCGCTGGTCCAGGGGCGTTCTGAGCTGATCCGGGTGGTTCCTGAGCTGGTCCGCACCGTTATCGTCACGATAAGCATTCCGGTCCATACGGAGAGTATGCAAGGCCAGGTCCGAAGGCAGGCGGAGACCCGCCGGCCGCGGGGCCGGCTCGTTGCCGGGGCTTCGGCGTGCGAGGGGGCGTGTCACGATAGGGGCGTCATGACCACGCCCTACACGGAGCCGGTGCTGGCCTGGTTCGCACGCCACGCGCGGGATCTGCCGTGGCGCGGGCCGGGCGCGACGCCCTGGTCGGTGCTGGTCAGTGAGATCATGCTGCAGCAGACGCCGGTGGCGCGGGTGGTGCCAGCCCACCAGAGCTGGCTGGCCCGGTGGCCGACGCCGGCGGCCCTGGCCGCCGAGCCGGCCGGCGAGGCGATCCGGCAGTGGGGCCGGCTCGGGTATCCGCGGCGCGCACTGCGGCTGCACGAGACGGCGACCATCGTGACCGCGCGGCACGGCGGGATCGTGCCCGACGACATCGACACCCTGCTGGCGCTGCCGGGGATCGGCAGTTATACCGCCGCGGCGGTGGCCAGCTTCGCCTACGGCCAGCGGCACGCGGTGCTCGACACCAACGTCCGCCGGGTGCTGGCCCGGCTGGTAGCCGGGCAACCGCGGCCGCGCAGCACGCCGTCACCGGCCGAGCGACGGATGGCCGAGTCGCTGCTGCCCGCCGAGCCGGGCGTGGCGGCGCGCTGGTCGGTGGCGGTGATGGAGCTGGGTGCGCTGGTCTGCACCGCGGCCAGCCCGCGCTGCGCGCAGTGCCCGGTGGCGCGGCAGTGCGCCTGGCTGGCCGCCGGCCGCCCGCCGGAAGACGCGGAACTCGCCCGGCGCCGGGCGCAGCGGTACGACGGCACAGACCGGCAATGCCGCGGGCGTCTGCTCGCCGTCCTGCGCGACGGCGGCGGTCCCGCCACCCAGGCCGAGTTCGACGCGGTATGGGCCGACCGGGCCCAGCTGGCCCGGGCCCTGGACGGGCTGGTCGCCGACGGCCTGGTCGATCCCCTGCCCGACGGCCGCTACGCGCTGCCCGGGGCCGTGCTGGATGCTGCCAGGGCGCCTTAGACCCGGGATCGGGTGATCGCGGATCGCGGCAGCCCGTAGGGGACCGGGGATTCACGATCGCAGGCGGTGGCAGCAGCGGACCGTGGTACGGCTGTTGCGGCTGTTGCGGCTGTTGCGGCGGGAACCGGCCGGCGGCGGGAGCCTGAGGCGGCGGGCAACGACGTGGTTGCGGCAACCATGCCGCCGGGTGCGCATGATTGCGGCAATCATGTCGTTGCGCGGGTCACCGCAGACGGGCCACGCGGTAACGGAGAGAAGCGCGGGACAGCAGTGCCCCGAGAAATCCTGAGGCTCACTCCGGGACACCCGCCCGTGGCCCATGGCGCATACCAACCCGGGAACCCTACGGGTTAAGAGCTGACGCGTCCTTACTGGGTCGATGTGCCATCGACCAGGTCGCGGGGGTGGGACGACGGGGAATAGCGTGAAGCCCGGGCCTCGTGGGGAGGCCCGGGCTTCAGGTCGGCTGGGTTAGCCGAGGGCGGAGGCGGTGCCGCCGTCCTGGGCGCCGGCGCTGCCCGCGGAGCTGCTGACCGCGCTGCCCTTGATGTCCACCGGCTCGTGGACATCCTCCTCGGGGACCGTCGCGTCGGGCACCACTTCGGGCTTGGGCACGCCGTTGAACGTGAACTTGGCGGTCTCGCCGCTGCCCTCCACGTCCACGATGACGATCTGCCCCGGCCGCAGCTCACCGAACAGGATCTTCTCGGACAGGCTGTCCTCGATCTCCCGCTGGATCGTGCGGCGCAGCGGCCGGGCCCCGAGCACCGGGTCGTAGCCGCGCTGGGACAGCAGGTCCTTGGCCTCGGGCCGCAGCTCGATGGCCATGTCGCGGTCCTTGAGCCGGTCGTCCACCTTGGCGATCATCAGGTCGACGATGCTGAAGATCTCATCGCGCTCGAGCTGGTGGAAGACGATGATGTCATCCACGCGGTTCAGGAACTCGGGCTTGAAGTGTGTCTTCAGCTCCTCCTGGACCTTGTTCTTCATCCGGTCGTACGAGCCGCGGGACTCACCCGACCTGGCGAACCCGACGGACACGCCCTTGGAGATGTCGCGGGTGCCCAGGTTGGTGGTCATGATGATCACGGTGTTCTTGAAGTCCACCATGCGGCCCTGGGCGTCGGTCAGCCGGCCGTCCTCCAGGATCTGCAGCAGCGAGTTGAAGATGTCCGGGTGCGCCTTCTCGATCTCGTCGAACAGCACGACCGAGAACGGGCGCCTGCGGACCTTCTCGGTCAGCTGGCCGCCTTCCTCGTACCCCACGTAACCGGGCGGGGAACCGAACAGCCGGGAGACCGTGTGCTTCTCCATGTACTCGCTCATGTCCAGCTGGATCAGCGAGTCCTCGTCGCCGAACAGGAACTCGGCCAGCGTCTTGGACAGCTCGGTCTTGCCGACGCCGGACGGGCCCGCGAAGATGAACGACCCGCCGGGGCGCTTGGGGTCCTTCAGGCCGGCCCGGGTGCGCCGGATAGCCTGGGACAGCGCCTTTATCGCGTCGTTCTGGCCGATCACCCGGCGGTGCAGCTCGTCCTCCATGCGGAGCAGCCGCTGGGACTCCTCCTCGGTGAGCTTGAACACCGGGATGCCGGTCGCGGTGGCCAGGACCTCGGCGATGAGCTCCTCGTTCACCTCGGCCACGACGTCCATGTCGCCGGCCTTCCACTCCTTCTCCCGGGAGGCCTTCTTGGCCAGCAGCTGCTTCTCGTTGTCCCGCAGCGCGGCGGCCTTCTCGAAGTCCTGGGAGTCGATGGCCGATTCCTTCTCCCGGCGCACCTGGGCGATCTTCTCGTCGTACTCGCGCAGGTCCGGCGGGGCGGTCATGCGGCGGATCCGCATCCGGGAGCCGGCCTCGTCGATCAGGTCGATGGCCTTGTCCGGCAGGAAGCGGTCGCTGATGTAGCGGTCGGCGAGCTGAGCCGCGGCGACCAGGGCGCTGTCGGTGATGGACACGCGGTGGTGCGCCTCGTACCGGTCGCGCAGGCCCTTGAGGATCTCGATGGTGTGCGAGATCGTCGGCTCGGCGACCTGGATGGGCTGGAAACGGCGCTCAAGAGCGGCGTCCTTCTCCAGGTACTTGCGGTACTCATCCAGCGTGGTGGCGCCGATGGTCTGCAGCTCGCCGCGGGCCAGCATCGGCTTGAGGATCGAGGCCGCGTCGATCGCGCCCTCGGCCGCGCCCGCCCCGACCAGCGTGTGGATCTCGTCGATGAACAAGATGATGTCGCCGCGGGTGCGGATCTCCTTGAGTACCTTCTTGAGCCGCTCTTCGAAGTCGCCGCGGTACCGCGACCCGGCCACCAGGGCACCCAGGTCGAGCGTGTAGAGCTGCTTGTCCTTGATGGTCTCGGGCACCTCGCCCTTGACGATCTTCTGGGCCAGGCCCTCCACGACCGCGGTCTTGCCCACACCGGGCGCGCCCACCAGGACCGGGTTGTTCTTGGTCCGGCGGGACAGCACCTGCATGACCCGCTCGATTTCCTTCTCGCGGCCGATCACCGGGTCGAGCTTGCCCTCGCGCGCGCCCTGGGTCAGGTTACGGCCGAACTGGTCGAGGACCAGCGACGTGGACGGCGCGGCCTCCGCGGCGGTGCCGGACGCGGCCGGCTCCTTGCCCTGGTAGCCGTGCAGCAGCTGGATCACCTGCTGGCGCACCCGGTTCAGGTCCGCGCCCAGCTTGACCAGCACCTGCGCGGCGACGCCGTCGCCCTCACGGATGAGGCCGAGCAGGATGTGCTCGGTGCCGATGTAGTTGTGGCCGAGCTGCAGCGCCTCGCGCAGCGACAGCTCGAGCACCTTCTTGGCCCGGGGCGTGAACGGGATGTGCCCGGACGGCGCCTGCTGGCCCTGGCCGATGATCTCCTCGACCTGCTGCCGCACCGCGTCCAGGCTGATCCCCAGCGACTCGAGCGCCTTGGCCGCTACGCCTTCGCCCTCATGGATGAGGCCCAGCAGGATGTGCTCGGTGCCGATGTAATTGTGGTTGAGCATCCTGGCTTCTTCTTGCGCCAGGACCACCACTCGCCGCGCCCTGTCGGTAAACCTCTCGAACATGTTGTCGCTCTCCTCACCGCACGGGGGCCGGTCCGGGCCGGGGATGGGTCGGGCCCTACCTTGCCTACTCCGCATAGTAGCCGCGTGCCCACCGTCGCGCTTAATGCGTGTGTGCGTCACGTACACCAAGACGTTCCCTGGACACGGCCGTTCACCCACATCAAACCTGCTGGATGAGATGCGTGTTCCCGTAACCACCCCCGGTACGCCGGAAGCGAACGGACACGCCCGCGTGAGCCGAGGGCGCCGAGGGGATGGGGAGGCGGGTGGGGAGGCGGGTGGGGAGGCGGGTGGGGGCCGGAGGCGAGCGGGGGACAACAGAGCGAGCGGGGAAAGTATCACACCGCTGGCCCTTCGGCGGGATCGCCGCCAGGCCGGGGCCAACGGTGCGAGGTGACCGGCCGGGCCCGCGGGCCGGGCGGTCCTTTGTAACGCCACTGCCTAGGAGTCGCTCGCCACAGGGCGAAGAACCCGGGAGAACGCCAGCGAACTCGCGAACTCCGGTGTGTGCGTGCTAGTGCGCGGCTTCGTACTCCGCGACGATGTTCGCCGGAATGCGGCCGCGCTCATTGACCTTGTATCCGCGCTGCTTCGCCCACGCGCGGATTTGCGCACTGCGCTCACGGCCGGGACCAGTGCGCGCCCGGCGGCGGCGGGCCGGAGCACTTGCTTTGCGCGCGTGATCCACATAGTGAGCCAGCTCTTTACGAAGCTTGCCTGCGTTGCCGGTACTGAGATCGATCTCATACGAGGCGCCATCGAGTCCAAACGCTACGGTCTCTGTCGCCTCGCTCCCATCGAGATCGTCGACGAGAAGCACCTGCACCTTCTGTGCCATCGAATCGGCCCTTCTGACGGAGCAACCTATTTCGGATGCTAAACATATACCCAATCCCTTGTCTTTGACAATTCCGCGACTACCGATTCGCGAATAATCCGCCGCTCGCGCGGCCATCCGACTAGGGCCCAGGACGGCCGTAACTCTCCGTAATCGGGCATTGATAGCATCGTTAGCGCGGTCAAGCCAGAAGATGGACGAGAAGATGGACGGCGAACCGTTCTGCCACTTCCAGTGCAACTTGTTCTGCCAAGTTCGGCATATACCCGGCCGTTCCGTGAAATATCAAGACCGCTGGTCACGCGATCGGTCACGGTCGCGGGGCGGGCCGCCGCGCCGGGCACCCATCTGCCGGCGCAGGAAGATGGCCACGCCGATGATGAACGCCACGCAAACTACCAGCGGCGGAGTCAGCGCCGCGAGGTCCTGCCACATAGCACCGCCCTCCCGCTAGCCCGCCGCAGCCGGTGCTCCCGCTGGGCTTGTATCGTCTCGTGCGCAACGCCGATGCTCATTTTCACCGCTCCGGTAAGAGGCGCAACAGCATGCGGGTGTTGCCCAACGTGTTGGGCTTTACCCGCTCCAGGTCGAGAAACTCGGCCACGCCCTCGTCATAGGAACGCAATAGTTCGGAGTACACCTCCGCGGCCACGGGAGTGCCGCTGATGCGCTGGAATCCATGGCGGGCGAAGAAGTCAACCGCGAAAGTAAGGCAGAACACGCGGTGCACCCCGAGTACGCGGGCCCGGGCCAGCAACTCGCCCACGATCGCGTGGCCGATACCGAGCGCTTGCTGGTCGGGCACAACGGCCACGGTCCGGATCTCGGCGAGATCCTCCCACATCACGTGCAATGCACCGCAGCCGGCCAGCGAGGCGTCATCAACCAGTTCTGCCACGCAGAACTCCTGGACGTCTTCATAGAGCGTCACCGTGGCTTTACTCAGCAAACGTCCAGACTCCACATTGGAATCGATCAGCTTGCGGATCATGGGCACGTCACGAGTGCGCGCGGGCCTGATCGTGTATGCCATAGCGGGTCCACGATAGCCGCTGGACGGCGGGACCGGGCCCGGCCAGCGGGGTGCCCGGGGCGAAAAGTTCCCGGAGTCGGTTGAGTAACCGGCCTCCGGTCCAATATGGTGCATCGCTGTGCGCAAACTGAGCGGAGCGGCCTGCCTGGCCGCCGCCACGACCGCGCTCGCCCTGCTCGTCCCCGCCGCGGACAGCATGGCCCAGACCACCGCGCCGAAGCCCACCCTGACCGAGCTGGTCGCGCAGGCCAAGCAACTGGAATTCCAGATCAACGCGCTGAGCGAGCAGTACGACGGGCTGCGCATCCAGCTCAGCCGCGCCCAGTCCGACGCGAAGATCGCCCAGCAGGCCGCGGCCCGGGACGCGACGGCGCTGGCCAGCGGCCAGCAGGCCATCGCGCAGCTGGCCGCGGAAAACTACATGAGCGCCGGGCTGGACCCGACCCTGCAGGCGCTCACCACGGGCAATCCGGAGCAGTTCCTCAGCCAGGCCTCCACCATCACCGAGCTGGATCAGGCCAGCGGCGACAAGGTCAGCACGCTGGCCACGATCGAGGAACAAGACCAGCGCGCCCGCCAGACGGCCGACCAGCAGGTCGCCACGGTACAGGCGCTCCAGACCAAGATGAACGCCAAGAAGCAAGTCATCGACGCCAAGATCGATCAGGTCAACAGCGAAGCGATGAAACAGGCCATGGCCATCTTCACGCAGACCGGGCAGTACCCGGACATCACCATCCCGACCGCCAACACGGTGGGCGCCCAGGCCCTGACCGAGGCGCTGTCCCGGCGCGGCGATCCGTATATCTGGGGTGCGGCCGGCCCGGGCGAATTCGACTGCTCGGGGCTGGTGGTCTGGGCCTTCGCTCAGGAAGGCATCGCGCTTCCGCACTTCACCGGAGACCTGTGGAACTCCGGTGTGCATATTTCGCGGGCCGACCTGGAGCCGGGGGATCTGGTGTTCTTCTTCCCCGACATTTCGCACGTGGGGATTTACCTGGGTGACGGGCTGATGGTGGACGCACCGGACTTCGGCGAGGTGGTCCGCGTGGAGCCGGTGTACTGGAGCGCTTTCGTGGGCGCGGTCCGGATCGGCTAACCGGCCGCTTCAGTGTTTCTTTCGTAGACCAGCCGCAGGCCGATCAGGGTGAGCCACGGCTCGTGGTAATCGATGACGCTGACCTCGCCCAGAAGCAGCGGTGCGAGGCCGCCGGTGGCGATCGTGGTCACCGCGTCCGGGTCGTCGGGAGAAAGCTCACGCGCCATCCGCATGGCAATTCCCTCGACCTGGGCGGCGAACCCGTAGATGATGCCCGATTGCATGGACTCCACCGTGTTCTTGCCGATGACGCGGGGCGGCCGGGTCAATTCGACCTTGAGCAGCTGGGCGGCGCGGCGAGACAGGGCGTCCACCGATATCTCGATCCCGGGGGCGAGCGCGCCGCCGACGAACTCGCCCCGCGCGCTCACCGCGTCGAAGTTGGTCGAGGTCCCGAAGTCCACCACGATCGCCGGGCCGCCGTAAAGATGCACCGCGGCGAGCGAGTTCATGATGCGGTCGCTGCCTACTTCTTTGGGGTTGTCGGTGCGGACCGGTACGCCCGTCTTTACTCCCGGCTCGACGATGACGGTGGCCAGGTCACCGTAATAGCGCCGGCACATCTCGCGCATCTCGTGCAGCACCGAGGGCACGGTCGAGCACAGCGAAATGCCGTGGATTTCCCTTTCGCTAAAGGCATCGCTGCGCGCCAGCAGGCCGTGCAGGACCACGGCCAGTTCATCCGCGGTCCGGTCCGGAACGGTGGCGATCCGCCAGTGGTCTATGACCCGGTCGCCCTCGAATACCCCGAGCACCGTATTGGTGTTCCCGATGTCAATGGTGAGCAGCACCGCGGAAATCCCTTTCCGTGTTCTGACCGCCGGTCAGCACGACCGGCATATTGTCGATCAGCCGGGTGCCGGCCACGGTGACCGCGGCCACGATCAGCGCGGGCCCGGGCCCGGGCGGGCCGAACGTGCGCGGATCGACCACCGCGACGTAGTCGAGCGCCAGCGCGGGCTCGCCGCGCAGGACCTCCCGGGCGGCGGCCAGGACGGCGGCGGCGCGACGGGCATTCCCGGCGGCAGCTTCGGTGCCGGCTTCGGCGGCAGCTTCGGCGCCGGCTTCGGCGGCAGCAGCTTCGGCGCCGGCTTCGGCGGCAGCCCGGGCCTGGCCGGCGTGCAGCGCGCGGGGCAGGGTGAGCGCGACCTCGCGGTCGGCGGCGGACAGGTACCGGTTCCGGCTCGAGGTGGCCAGCCCGTCCGGGTCGCGCACGGTCGGCACCGCCTCGATCGTCACGCCCAGGTTGGTGTCGGCGACCAGCCGGCGGACCAGCGCGAGTTGCTGTGCGTCCTTCTCGCCGAACACCGCGACGTCCGGGCGGACCAGGTGGAACAGCTTGAGCACCACGGTCAGCACGCCGCCGAAGAAGCCGGGCCGGAACTCGCCCTCGAACACCTGGCCCGCCGGGCCCGGGTCCACGGTCACCTGCGGCGGGCCGCCGGGGTACATCTCGGCGGCCGACGGGGCGAAGACGGCGCGGACCCCCTCCTGAGCGCACATGGCCAGGTCGTCGTCCAGGGTCCGCGGGTACCGGTCCAGGTCCTCGCCCGGCCGGAACTGCAGCGGGTTGACGAAGATCGACACGATCACGCTGCCGGACGGCCCGGCGGCGGCGCGGGCAGCCCGCAGCAGGGCGCGGTGCCCGTGGTGCAGCGCGCCCATGGTCGGTACCAGGACGACGGGGGCGGGCAGACGCGGGCGCGCGGCGGCCAGGTCGGCCTTTGCCCGCAGCAGGACCGGCTCGCTCATGGGCGGGCTGGAGGGCTGGTTCACCGGCTCGCTCACGGGCGGCCGCCGAGCACGCCGAGCAGGCGCTCGGCGTCGGCCGGCTTGAGCAGACCGGTGGCCAGCGCGCGGTCGGCGGTCAGCCGGGCCATGGCGATGTAGGCGGCGACCGCGGCGGGCGAGGCCGACGGCTCGGCGTCAAGCGCGGCCACGTGCGCGGCCACGGTGTCCGCGTCGCCCCTGGCCACCGGGCCGGTCAGGCCCGCGTCGCCGAAGCGCAGCGCGTTGTCCAGGGCCGCGGACAGCAGCGGCCCGAGCAGCCGGGCCGGGTCGGGCACTCCGGCCGCCCGGAGCAGGTCCTCGGCCTGGGCCACCAGCGTGATCAGGTGGTTGGCCGCGCCCGCGAGCGCGGCGTGGTACAGGTCCCGGTGCTCCTCGGCGATGAACACCGGCTCGCCGCCCATCTCGATGACCAGGGCCTCGGCCGCGGGCCGCAGCACCTCGGGCGCGGTGACCCCGAAGCACGTGCCGGCCAGCCGGTCCACGTCGTCACCGCGCCCGGTGAACGTCATCACCGGGTGCAGCGCCAGCGGCAGGCCGCCCCGGCGGGCGGCGGGCTCGAGCACGGCCAGGCCGTGGCGGCCGCTGGCGTGCACCAGCATGCGCCCCTGCATCGGGGCCTCGGTGGCGGCCAGCCCGGCGACCAGGCCCGGCAGCACGTCGTCGGGCACGGTGAGCAGAGCGAGGTCGGCGCGGCGGAGCACCTGGCTGGGTTCGGCGATGACGGCGGCGGGAAACGCCGCGCGGGCCCGGCGTACGGAGGCCTCGGATACCGCGGAGACGGCGACCACCTCGTGCCCGGCCCGGGCCAGGGCCGCGCCGAGCGCGATGCCGGCCCGCCCGGCACCGATGATGCCGACGGCCAGCCGGGCGGGGTGGGGTGCATGGTCGGGCCCGGGGTCGGGGCGGGCGGGGAAGTCAGGGTTCATCTCGTTCCAGTCCTCACCGGGTACCGGACGGTGCCGCGGTGACCAGGATAGACGAAGGGCGCCGGAGCCCTGACGGACCTCCGGCGCCCCCCGGGCCACGCGAGGGCTAGCCGTCGAAGCAGCCGGCGTCGGTGAAGGCGAGGATGCCCGCGGCGACGCCGCAGACGTTGACCGGGACCGAAAGCAACGCGTTCACCGTGTTCCCGGACAGGATGCTGAACGGTGCTGACTGCGCGACCGCCGACGGTCCCATCATCGCGACCGCCGCCGCCGTCGCCGCAGATACTCCGGCGACGCGGGTCCTCAGCTTCACGTGGTGCCCCCTCGTTGACGAGATCAGGTATTCCCTCGCGCGCTTACCCTAATCACACTGAGTAGCTGATTCAATTACTTACGGTTAGAGCCGCGGGCGGCGGCCAGGCCGACGGCCGGGACGATGAAGAGCAGGGCCGCGGTCAGGATGAAGGCGGCGGGATAGCCGGTGCGGGCGGCCAGCACCCCGAACCCGGCCGCGCCCACGCCCATGCCGCCGTCGTAGGCCAGGTTCCACAACGCGCCGACGGCGCTGTAGCCCGACTCGGGCGCCCGGTCGTACATGATGGTCAGGCTCGCGTTCTGGGTAACGCCGAACCCGGCGCCGAACACCGCGGCGCCGGCGACGACCACAGCCGGGACGGCGATCAGGCTGAGCGCGGCCAGCCCGGCCGCGGCCACCAGCACGCCCGGTGCCAGCAGCACGGCCGGTCCGCGCCGGTCGCCGTACCGGCCGGCCAGCCAGCGGCCGCCGATGGCCGTGGCCGGCTGGACCAGCAGGGCCAGCGCGGCGACGTCGGCCGAGGTCTTGGCCACGGCCAGGGGCAGGAACGTGACCACGATCCCGACGGCCATCGCGGCCGCCGAGAAGGTCAGCGCCGGCCGGTTCAGCGCCGGGGTGCGCAGCGCGGCCAGGATCCCGGTGGACGGGCCCGCGGCCCGGCCCGGCCGCGGGAGCCACGGCACCGAGGCCAGCCCGGCCAGCGCGGCCACACCGCCCGCCACGAACACCGGCCGGTAACCCACGTGGGCGGCCAGCCAGACCCCCAGCGGCAGGCACGCCACCGACGGCACCCCGCTCACCACCCCGACCAGGGCCAGTCCCTCGCCGCGCCGCTGCGGCGGGATGAGCGAGACGGTCAGCGCATAGCCCGCCACGCAGGTGACGGCGAAGCCGACGCCGCGGACCGCGCAGACGGCCATGATGACCGCGAGGCTGGCTCCGATGCGGGACGGGGCGGCCAGCACCAGGGCGGGCGCGCCGAGCGCGGCCAGCCCGGCCGCGAGCACCGGCCGGTAACCGTAGCGGGCGGTCAGGCGAGGTGCCACCAGGTACGCGGCCACGCTGGACAGGGTCAGCGCGGTGGTGGTCAGGCCCGCCGTGCCCGCGCTGGCGCCGGTTGCCCGCGTGTACTCGGGCACGGTCGACAGCAGCAGATAGAAGCTGGCTGCGACTCCGACGGTGGACACGAACCTGACCAGCAGCGGCCGGGTGACCAGACGTGGCCGCGGGCCGCCGGCGGGCCGCGCCTCGCCGCGGGTCGCGGTACCCGGCTTCGCCTCCATAGCAGCACCCTAGATGGGCGGCGGCGCCAGGGGCGGGGCTGCGGATGCGGGCAGCGGACGGGTGCGGGGTGCGGGGCGGTCAGGGCAGGCGGGCGCCTTCGTCGGTGCGGTCGCGGTCCGGGCGGTCCGGGACCCGGCAGCAGTATTCGAGGTAGAGCGCGGCGCAGGCGAGCACGACCGCGGCCGCTAGGGTGATCGCGGCGGTCAGCGCGTCCTCGCGCGGTATCGACGCGCTCAGCGACCCGCTCAGGTAGATGACGAACCCGGCGGCCAGGCCCGCGATGGCCGCGGCGGCCAGCGAGCTGGCCTTGGCCAGGGCCACCATCCGGGACACGAACAGCGGCGCGGCGGGCTTGAGCCCGCGCTTGCCGGCGATCCGGTTCTGCAGGTCCCGGCCGGTCCAGGCCTCGGCCACCGCGGCCACCAGGAGCGCGGGCACGCCGGTCCAGGGCAGCGGCGGCAGCTTGCTGTAGACCGAGTGGAGCAGCAGCCAGGCGGCCAGCGCGCAGACCACGGCCACGATCGCCAGCGTGGACGTCCGGGTCGGCCTCATGACGGCGGCCCCTGCAGTACCGCGGCCGGCACCTTCCGCACCCCGGCCTGGTCCAGTCCGGCCAGCAGCTGGCCTACGGGCCCGTGGCCGGGGAGCTCGGCGGCGGGGTCGATGTCGTGCCAGGGCGCGAGGACGAAGGCCCGCTCGTGCGCGCGGGGATGCGGCAGGGTCAGCTCCGGGTCGTCGCTGACCTGGCCGGCGTAGCTGATGATGTCGATGTCGAGGGTGCGCGGGCCGAACCGCTCGGCCCGGACCCGGCCGAAGCCGGCCTCGATGCCGTGGATCGCGTCGAGCAGGTCGCGCGGCGGCAGGCCGGTCTGGATCAGGAGCACCGCGTTCAGGTAGTCCGGCTGCGGCGGCCCGCCCACCGGGGTCGTCTCGTAGACCGGGGAGATGGCCAGCACGTCAGTGTCCAGGAGCCCCGCGATGACTTGCACGCATCTTTGAAGGGTACCCAGCCGGTCGCCCAGGTTGGCGCCCACCGACAGCACCGCGCGCGCCCGCATGGTCAGGCCGGGCTGGTCGAGGCGTCGCGCCAGGCGGCCGCGACCCGCACCGCGTCGGCGTTGGCCGGCACCTGGTGCACGCGCACGCACCACGCCCCGGCGGTCGCGGCCAGGGCCGAGATGGCCACCGTGGCCGCGTCGCTGGCGCCGAAGGAGCGCGGCGTGCCGTCCGGGCTGGCCAGCAGCAGGCCCAGGAAACGTTTCCGGGACGCGCCGACCAGGACCGGGAACGTGCGCCCGCCGAGCCGGCCGAGGTCGGCCAGGTGGGTCAGCAGCGGCCAGTTGTGATCCGGCCGCTTCCCGAACCCGAGCCCCGGGTCGACCACGATGCGCTCCGGGTCGACCCCGGCCGAAACCACCGCGTCGATGCGGACGGCGAGCTCGTCGCGGACCTCGGACACCACGTCGGCGTAGACGGCGCGGGAGTACATGTCCTGGCTGTGCCCGCGCCAGTGCACGACCACGTACGACACCCCGGCCGCGGCCACCAGGCGCGGCATCTGCGGGTCGGCCAGGCCGCCGCTCACGTCGTTGACCAGGACGGCCCCGGCGTCCAGCGCGAACTCGGCGACCGCGGCGCGCATGGTGTCGATGGAGACCGGCACCCCGGCCCCGACCAGCTCGGTGACCACCGGGCCGACCCGGCGCAGCTCCTCCTGCTCGGAGACGCGCTGGGCCCCGGGCCGGGTCGACTCACCGCCCACGTCCACGATGTCGGCACCCTGCGCGACCAGGTCCAGGCCGTGCTTGACGGCCGCGTCCGCCCCGAACCACCGGCCGCCGTCGGAGAACGAGTCGGGCGTCACGTTCACCACGCCCATGACCAGGGTCCGCTCCGCGCGGGGCAGGCCGCCAGGCCCGGTCAACGCTGGGGCACCGGCGCGCGGCGCAGCTGCCGGCGGAGCTTGGACAGGCCGAGCTTGCGCGCGATACGGCGCAGCTCGAGCCGCGGCCAGACCAGGAACGCCTCCGCCTCCAGGGCGGCCACCGCGATCCGCGGCGCGTCCCTGGTGCTCGGGAACACGAAGAACCGCGGCTGCCAGACCGGGCAGAACTTGGCGTTGAACTTGTACAGCGACTCGATCTGGAACCACTTGGACAAGAAGATCAGCACCGACCGCCAGGCCTTCAGCACCGGGCCGGCGCCGATCCGCTCGCCGCGCTCCAGGGCGGCGCGGAACACCGCGAAGTTCAGCGAGATCCGCTTCACGCCCAGGCCGGAGGCAGCCTTGATGGTCTCCGCGATGAGGAAGTCGTTCAGGCCCGGCTGAGCGGCCTTGTCCCGGCGCATGAGGTCCAGGGACAGGCCGTCGGTACCCCACGGGACCAGCTGCAGCACGGCCCGGACCACGCCGTTCTCGGTGGCCGTGGCGAGCACGCAGTTCTCGTCGCCCGGAGCGCCGATCCGGCCCAGGGCCATCGAGAAGCCGCGCTCGGTCCCGCCGCCGCGCCAGGAGTCGGCGGTCCGCACGATGGCGTCGATCTCTCGCTGCGGGATATCCGAGACCCGGCGGATCTCGGCCGTGTAGCCGTTCTTGGCCACCCGGTTGACCATCTGCCTGACGTTGCGCATCGAGCGGCCGGCCAGGCTGAAGTCGGCCACGTTCACGATCGCCTCGTCGCCGAGCTCCAGGGCGGTCAGGTTGCCCTCGCGGCACCATACTTCGGCACCCAGCTCGCTGCACCCCATCACGGCCGCCGCCCAGGCGTGCCGGGCCGCCTCGTCCAGGAACGGGCCGATGGCCCCGGGCCACGCCTCGGGGTCGCCGATCGGGTCGCCGCTGGCCAGCATCACGCCGGACACGACGCGGTAGCAGACGCACGCCTTGCCGGTCGGCGACCAGATCACGCTCTTGTCGTCGCGCAGCGCGAAGTACCCCAGCGAGTCCCGGTCTCCGTGCTTGCCGAGCAGTTCCCTGACCCGCTCCGCGTCGGCCGGGCCCAGCCGGGCCCGCGGCTCGGCCGGGCGCAGGAACAGGTACACGGTGACGACCAGGGTGAAGACGCCCAGCGCGCCGGCCACGATGGCGAACAGGTCGCCGCGCGCCTCGGGCACCCACTGGACCGGGCCGCCCACCCCGACCAGGCCCCACAGGGCCTCCTGGACCCGCTGGCCGAGCGAGTAGTTGGTCAGCAGATGCTGGGCCAGCAGGATGTACGTGCAGCCGATGACCACGTCGGCCACGATCAGGCCGGCGAACACCCACAGCGCGCGCCACCGGGTCCGCCGGTCGCCCTCGGCGTAGAACTCGGCGCGGAAGTACAGCAGCAAGACGAGCAGCACCGCCGCGACGATCGTGGTCGCCAGCCGGGGCGT
The DNA here is from genome assembly GCA_963822765.1 of uncultured Actinomycetes bacterium. Classification (GTDB taxonomy): domain Bacteria; phylum Actinomycetota; class Actinomycetes; order Streptosporangiales; family Streptosporangiaceae; genus Palsa-504. Next base: position 73,230 of record CAWGJL010000009.1, read on the forward strand.
GTTGGTGACGTGGATGCCGATGTCGAACGCGAGCAGCGCGGCCACGGCCTGCCAGGCCCGCCGTTTCCGGCGGCGCAGCCCGTGGGCCAGCATGAGCAGCATCAGCCCGATGATGACGTCGGCGGTGCGGGTCACCGTGGTCAGCGTGCCCGGCACCAGGTAGTTGATCTTGTGCAGCTTGTGCACCAGGTCGGGCCGGAAGATGGCCACGATGTCGGACAGGCCGATGAGCCAGGTCAGCAGCGCGGCGCTGCCCGGCACCCAGGCGTGCTGGTGGCGGCGATCAACGGGATCGCCATGCGTCCACCGCGAACTGCCCCCCCTGGCTGCGGGCAGATCAGCGCCGTTTGCGTGTCCAGCTTCGTCGCTGTCGCTCATCTCGGCAGCTCTCTTGTCAGGCCCCAGATCACGGTGCGTCACCGTAGTCATCGTGTCGCCTCGCGTCCTGCTCTCACGGTACCTCCCAAGCCTAGGCAACGGTCCCGTTCGGCGGGACGGACTTTGTACGCCCTTTGTAAGGAGCCCGGTACTGCCCCTTTAATACGAGACCTGCGCCGTTAAGGGTCACTGGCGGCCCGGGGGATCGGCGGGGTGCTCAGGGGGAAGCACGGGGTGCTGGCTCACCCCTTAGACGACGCGGCAAGCCTTTCAGTTCAGCGTTGAGGCGAAGTTAATTCCCGGTTCAGCGCTGGCCGTAGATCAGGCTCATGGCCTCGGCCCGGGTCACGGTGTCCCGGAAGGCCCCGCGGACCGCGGACGTCACGGTCCGGGCGCCCGGCTTGCGGACGCCGCGCATGGTCATGCACAGGTGCTCGGCCTCGATGACCACGACCACGCCGCGCGGCTCCAGGGTGTCCATCAGGGCGTCCGCGATCTGGCAGGTCATCCGTTCCTGGACCTGAGGCCGGCGGGCGTACACGTCGACCAGCCGGGCCAGCTTGGACAGCCCGGTGATCTGGCCCATGACGTTAGGGATGTAGCCGATGTGGGCCACGCCGATGAACGGGAGCAGGTGATGCTCGCAGGTGCCGTAGACCTCGATGTCCCGGACGATGACCATCTCGTCGTAGCCCACGTCGAACACGGTGGTGAGCACGTCCTCGGGGCGCTGCCGCAGGCCCGCGAACTGCTCGGCATAGGCCCGCGCGACCCGGCCGGGCGTGTCGCGCAGGCCGTCGCGGTCCGGGTCCTCGCCGATGGCGAGCAGGATCTCCCGGACCGCGGCCTCGATGCGCGGCTGGTCGAACTCCTTGACCGGGGCTAGTCCGGACTCAGGCCTGCCGTCCGGGGACGGCTCCTCGTTCTCCCGGGCCAGCGAGGTACTCTGCGTCATCCGTTGTCGCTGTGCTCGTCGACGTCGCTGGCAGGTGCGCCGCCGCCGGGGTTGTAGCCGATCGCCTGGCCGTTGGCGGGCACGGACAGGCCGTTGCCGCCGTCGGCGGCCGCCAGCGCGAGCTCCTTGGGCGACAGCACCGGCGGACGGTCCGAGGGCAGGCGCTTGCCGTAGCCGGTGTACGAACCGCGGGACGGCCGCTTGACCACCGACGCGAAGATCTCCAGGACCTCGGGCCGGGCCACGGTCTCCTTCTCCAGCAGCCGCGTCACCAGGGCGTCGAGCACGTCGCGGTACTCGACCAGGACCTCCCAGGCCTCGTCGTGGGCCGACTCGATGAGCCGGCGGATCTCCTCGTCGATGGAGGAGGCGATCTCCTCGGAGTAGTCCCGGCCGTGCGACATGTCCCGGCCCAGGAACGGCTCGCTGTCGCCGGAGCCGAACTTGCGCGCGCCCAGGCGCTCGCTCATGCCGTACTCGGTGACCATGCCGCGGGCGATCTGGGTGGCCTTCTCGATGTCGTTGGCCGCGCCGGTGGTCGGCTCGTGGAAGATGAGCTCCTCGGCGGTGCGCCCGCCCAGCAGCATGGCCAGCTGGTCGAGCATCTCGGCCCGGGAGACCAGGAACTTGTCCTCGGTCGGCAGCGCGCTGGTGTAGCCGAGCGCGCGGCCGCGCGGGATGATCGTCACCTTGTGCACCGGGTCGGCGTGCGGCATGGCGTGGCCGACCAGGGCGTGCCCGCCCTCGTGGTAGGCGATGACCTTCCGCTCCCGCTCCGACAGCAGCACGCTCTTGCGTTCCGGGCCGGCCATGACCCGGTCGATGGCCTCCTCGAGCGCGGCCATGCTGATCTGCTTGCCGTTGGTGCGCGCGGTCAGCAGGGCGCCCTCGTTGATGACGTTGGCCAGGTCGGCGCCGGTGAAGCCGGGCGTCCGGCGGGCGATGATGTCCAGGTCCGTGTCCGGCGCGAGGGGCTTGCCGCGGGCGTGCACCTTGAGGATGCCCCGGCGGCCGGCCAGGTCCGGCTGGGCCACCACGATCTGGCGGTCGAACCGGCCCGGGCGCAGCAGCGCCGGGTCCAGGATGTCGGGCCGGTTGGTGGCCGCGATCACGATCACGCCGCCCTTGGTGTCGAACCCGTCCAGCTCGACCAGCATCTGATTCAGCGTCTGCTCGCGCTCGTCGTGACCGCCGCCGAGGCCCGCGCCGCGGTGCCGGCCCACGGCGTCGATCTCGTCCACGAACACGATCGCGGGAGCGTTCGCCTTGGCCTGCTCGAACAGGTCACGGACCCGGGAGGCACCCACACCGACGAACATCTCGACGAAGTCCGACCCGGAGATCGAGTAGAACGGCACGCCGGCCTCGCCGGCCACGGCCCGGGCGAGCAGCGTCTTGCCGGTGCCGGGGGGGCCGTAGAGCAGCACGCCCTTGGGGATCTTGGCCCCGATGGCCTGGAACTTGGCCGGGTTCTGCAGGAAGTCCTTGATCTCCTGGAGCTCCTCGATGGCCTCATCCACGCCCGCCACGTCGGCGAACGTGGTCTTGGGCGTGTCCTTGGTGATCAGCTTGGCGCGGGACTTGCCGAAGTTCATGACCCGCGAGCCGCCGCCTTGCATCTGCGACAGCATGAAGAAGAACAGCAGGAAGATCACCAGGTAGATGAACGCGGTGGGCAGGATGTCGAGCAGGGCGTTGCTCTTGGGGATGTTGACCGTGTACCCGTTGGTCAGGGTGCCCTTGCTGACCTGGTTCTGCAGGTCGTTCGCGAGCTGCAGGCCCTGGCCGGAGACCCACGAAGACTGGAACTGCGTACCGCTCTCGGTCCCGATCTGGACCGTCTTCTTGGTCGTGATCTGGATCGTCTGGTTCTTGTCGGTGATTACCGCGCTCTTGACCTGGCCGTTGTTGATGAGGCTGACGATCGAGGAGGTGTCCACCGTCTGGTAGGAACTCCCCGAATTGGCGTAGTCGAGCACGAAAAGCAAGAGGAGCACCGCGACCGCAATCAGCAGCAGTGGTGCTCTGAAAAAGCGCCTTAGCTCCATCGATGAGCGGTCCCGTCGGCTTGGGACCGTTCCCTCCTGACCAGCCTCACAGTCCCGTCGACCGCCGGCGGGATGGCCATCTATTCCACCCTCGCAGCCCGTGTTCCGACGGTATGCGAGGAGCAACTTATGACGGTACACCGCCTAAGGCGCCGCACCTTGAGGGTGAACGCTTCTCCGAGCGGATTGTGTTCCCCTGCCGTTTCCTGCGGGGGCCAGCCTAGCTGCCCTGGTATACCGCCGGAGCCAGCGTGCCGATGAAGGGCAGGTTGCGGTAGCGCTGGGCGTAGTCCAGGCCGTAGCCGACCACGAACTCGTCCCCGATGTCGAAGCCGGTGTACGCCACGTCCACGTGCATCTGCGCCGACCCCGGCTTGCGGAGCATGGCGCACACCGCCAGCGAGGCGGGCGAGCGCGACTGCAGGTTGCCGGCCAGCCACGACAGGGTGAGGCCGGAGTCCACGATGTCCTCGACGATGAGCACGTGCCGGCCGGTGATGTCGGTGTCGAGATCCTTCAGGATCCGCACCACGCCGGAGGACTTGGTGCCCGAGCCGTACGAGGAGATCGCCATCCAGTCCATCTGGACCGGCAGGTGCATGGCCCGGGACAGATCGGCCATGACCATGACCGCGCCCTTCAGCACGCCGACCAGCAGCAGGTCACGGCCGGCGTAGTCGGCATCGATCTGGGCGGCGAGCTCGCCGATGCGCGCCTGCAACTGCTCAGCGGTAATGAGGATCTCCTTGAGAGCAGATCCCACGTCCCGTTCGTCCAAATTATTTTTCTCCGCCCCTGGGGTTGTGGCCAGCCTCGGTGCTGGTGAACCACACCTTGCCATCCCGGCGCCGGGCGCGCACCCCGCCCGGCAGGTCGACCCAGCGCTGCCCGCGCCAGCCGGTGACCAGTTCGGCGATCCGCTCCACGTGCCCGGCGGTCAGGGCGCCGCGCGGGCAGCCCGCCATGATCGCGGCGTCGCGCAGGACGCGGGTCCTGATCGCGCCGGGCAGGTCGTTGAGATGCCTGACGTCGAGGCCGGCCGGGTCGGAGCAGTCGCCGCGCAGCTGTCCGCTTTCCGCGAACGCCAGGTCATCCAGGCATTCGGCATCGGCGCGCAGCTGGCCGGCGGTCCGGGCCAGCGCCTCGGCCACGCCGGGACCGAGCGCCTCCTCCAGGACGGGCATCAGCTGATGGCGGACCCGGACCCGGCTGAACCGGAAGTCGTGGTTGTGCGGGTCCTGCCAGGGTTCCAGCCCGAGCCCGGCGCAGGCGGCGGCGGTGGTGGCGCGGCGCAGGCCGAGCAGGGGCCTGCGGTAGATGCCCCGCCGGGCGGCCATCCCGGCCAGCGACCGGCTCCCCGAGCCGCGGGCCAGCCCGAGCAGGACGGTCTCGGCCTGGTCGTCCAGGGTGTGCCCGAGCAGGACCGTGCTCGCGTGCTGGCTCATGGCGGCCTGGTCGAGAGCCTCGTAGCGGGCGGCCCGGGCGGCGGCCTCGTTGTCCTTGGCGGGCGTGACCTTGATGCTCAGCGCGGGATCCAGGCCGAGGTTGCACATGACGGCCGCTAGTGCGGTGGCCCGTTCGGCCGAAAATTTCTGCAGGCCGTGGTCCACGGTCACGCCGCCGGCCCGCAGACCGGCCCGGGGCGCCACGAAGGCCAGCGCCGCGGCCAGGGCCAGCGAGTCCGCGCCGCCGGAACAGGCGGCCAGGACCAGCTCGCCTGGCGCCAGGTCGTCCAGGGCGTCCCGGACCGCGTTGCGGACTTCCGCTACCGCCGGGCTCGGACCCATCCCGGATTACGAATCGCTGGCGACCCGGTCCAGCCATAGCTGGGGGTTCGCGAACTCTTCCCTGGTGGGCAGCGTCTCCGGGGAGGTCCACACCTTGTTGAAGGTGGCCATGCCGGCCTTGTCCACCACCTCGCGGACAAACCGGGAACCCTCGGCGTACTGCTTCATCTTCAGGTCGATGCCGAGCATGCGGCGCAGGGTCTGCTCGATCCGGCCCGACGAGCCGCGCCTGGAGTTGAACTTCTCCCTGATGTGGGCGACCGTCGGCACCACCTGCGGGCCGACCGCGTCCATCACGTAGTCGCCGTGCCCCTCGACCAGCGTCATGACCGAGGTCAGCCGGTCCATGATCTCCCGCTGCGCCGGGGTGACCACCGCCTCGATGAGGCTGCCGCCGTCGCCGCCGCGGACCGCGCCCGCCATCGCGTCGGCCGCCGCCCGGACCCGCTGCAGCATGGCCGCCGGGTCCAGCTCGGAGGCCAGGAGGAACTCGGTCATCTGGCTCTGCACGTAGTCACGCAGCCACGGCACCGCGGTGAACTGCAGCCGGTGGGTCTCCTCGTGCAGGCAGACCCAGCGCCGGAAGTCGTGCGGGTCGACGCCGAGTTCGCGCTCGATCATGACGATGTTCGGCGCGACGAGCGTGAGCCGGCCCGGCTGCTGGCCGTCCACCGGCGAGGTCTCCGGCGGCAGGAACAGCTCGTACTGGCCGAGCACCCGGCCGGACAGGTAGGCCAGGATCAGGCCGGCCTGGATCCCGGTCACCCGCGACCCCACCGAGCTGATCACTCCGCTGGCGCGGGACTGGTTGTTGTTGCCGCCCTGCGTTCGTTCCCTGAGCTGGTCGACCAGCGGTTCCAGGACGACGCGGAAGCCGTCCACGTTGGCCCTGATCCAGCCCGGCCGGTCCACCACGGCGACCCGGCCCAGCGAGCCGTTCCCGTTGACGCCCATTCCGGTAACCTCGTACACCGGCTGCTGCACGGCGACGGCCAGGTCGCGTAGCTCGGTGACGGTCCGTCGTGCCTCCGCCAGGCTCACCTGCGGCCCGGGCCGGGCCCAGCGGGTGCCGGTAGAAATGGCCAGATCCCAGTCGATCATCTGCGCGCTGCTCACAGTCCAACGGTACGTGCTACTGACAGTGCGCGTAACCGTGTCGCGTTACCGGCAGCCGCAGGCGGCCAGGGCGGCGGCGGCGGCGTCGATGGCGGCCGCCGCTTCGTCGAGCATCCCGGCCGACGGAACCTGGTCGGCCATGAGCGCAAAGACCAGCACCCCGCCGCTCTTGTCGTAGGCCAGCCCGGCCAGGGACGCCACCGTGCCCAGGTTGCCGGTCTTGGCCCGGACCGAGCCCAGGGCCGCGCCGCTGATCCCGCTGAACACGCTCTCGCCGGCCGACAGCGTGCCCGAGAAACCGGCCACCGGCAGGCCGCCGAGCAGGGCCCGGTAGTCCGGGTTGCCCGCGGCTAGCTCGAGGACCTTCACCAGCGTGACCGGCGCGATCGAGTCCCGGGGCGACAGGCCGCTGCCGTCCACCAGGTGGATGCCGGTGCTGACGCCGAGCCGCTTAAGCTCCGTGATGACCGCCTGGGCCGCGCCGCTGAACGAGGCGGGCTGGCCGGCCGCCACCGCGACCTGGCGGGCCAGGTTCTCGGCGATGACGTTGTTGCTCTCCTCCAGCATCTGCGCCACGAGGGCCGACACCGGCGGCGAGGCCACGCTGGCCAGCGTGGTTTTCGTGGTTTTTGTGGTTGTCGGCTGCGGGGAGCCGGTGACGTGGATGCCGTCGGCGGTCAGCAGTCCGGTGAAGGCACTGGCTGCCATGGCCGCCGGGTCCCGCGAGCGGGCGGCCAGGTTGTACGGGTCGTCCGAGTCCTCGGGCTGGCCGGCCGGGGTCAGCCGGCCCTGGTCCACCTCGAGGGGGACGATGGGGGTGACGTCGCCCCCGGTGACGTAGGCCGCGGGCCAGCCGGGCGCCAGGCCCGGGCCGGTGTACAGCGAGGTGTCATAGCCCAGGACGACGGTCCGGCGGCCCTGCGCTTTCAGCGTCCGGGCGGTGGCCCTGGCCAGGCTGGCCAGCGTGGCCGGCTGCGGGTAGTCCCGGGCCGGGAACGGGTTGACGGCCAGGGTCGGGTCACCGCCGCCGACCAGGACGATGCTGCCTGTTGTTGCGCCGCGCACCACCTTGGTGGTGAACCTGGCGTTCTGGCCCAGGACCGCGAGAGCCGCCAGGCCGGTGGCCAGCTTGGTGGTGGAGGCGGGGGTCATCGGCCGGGAGCCGTTCTCGGACAGCAGCACCCGCCCGGTAACCGGGTCCGCCACCAGCGCCGATACCTGGGAACCGAGGGCCGGTGCCGAGAGCGGGCCGGCCAGGGCGGTGCGCAGCCCGGTTGTGGTGGGCAGCGGGCCGGCCTGAGTTCCGGTGCCCTCGGTGCCGAGCACCGGATCGGTGCCCGCCAGCCGGCCGTCCGTCGCCACGGTGGGCACCTTCAGGGCGGCCAGGCGCGGCGGGAGCATGCGGGCCACGGCGATCCCGGCCGCGAGCGTGACGACGTTGATCATGGCCAGCGTCAGCAGTGCCGCGATCCGTGTGCGGCGCACCATTCCCTCACCACCTCGCGCGGTCCGGGGACAATGGAGTTAATCACCCGGATCGGGATGGAGCGAAATCTGGCCTGCCAGGGCAGTGCTTGCCAGGGCAGTGTTTACCAGGGCAGTGTTTACCAGGGCAGGGGGCGGCCGTCGCGGAAGAAGCCGCCGGTCGGCCCGGAATCGGGCAGGGTGGCCGCCCAGACCACGCTCGCCGCGCCCGCGGCCACCGGTCTGCCGCCCGGACCGCCCATGTCGGTGGCGACCCAGCCGGGACAGACCGCGTTGACCAGGATCCGGTCCCGGCGCAGTTCGTCGGCGACCATCCTGGTCAGGGCGTTCAGCGCGACCTTCGAGGCGGTGTAAGCCGGGGTGCCGCCGCCCATGCTGGCCAGCGAGGCCGCCTCGCTGGAAACGTTGACGATCCGGGGATGATCGCTGTGGCGGAGCAACGGCAGGAACGCCTGGATCATGAGCCACGGCCCGTACAGGTTGGTCTCGGCCGCCTCACGGACCACGGCCAGGTCGGCCGAGACGGCTCGCTGCCACGTGTCGTAGGTGATCGCGGCGTTGTTGACCAGGACGTCCAGCTTGCCGTGGCGCTCTTGTGTCCACCGCACGGCGCGGGCGACGCTGGCCGGGTCGGTGACGTCGAGTTGCAGCGGCTCGGCCCGGATCGCTGGCGCGGCTTGCGCGGCTTGGGCGGCTTGCGCGGCTTGCGCGGCGGCGCTGGGGTCTCGGGCGGTGAGAATCACCGTGTGGCCGAGCTCGGCCAGCTGGCGGCAGACCTCCCGGCCGATGCCGCGGTTGGCCCCCGTGACCAGCGAGATCGTGCTCATCGCCGCGTTCTGGCCGTCCCTTCGCTAGGTGCCCTGTCCTCGCTGAGCGTGGCCGTGAATCCCATAAGGCCGGCTTTGGGCATGCGGTACCGTGGGCCGGGGTCACCGCTTCGGGGGGCCGGATGGGGGTTCGCAGACTGTGCCACGCTATCGCAGGGTCGTCGTCAAGCTCAGCGGCGAGGCGCTCGCCGGAAGCTCGAACACCGGCGTGGATCCGGCCAGCCTGTCCCGGGTCGCGCAGGAGGTGCTGTCCCTGCGGGATCTCGGCGTTCAGGTGGCGGTGGTGGTCGGGGGCGGCAACTACTTCCGCGGCCGGATGGCCGACGGCTGGGGTATCAGCCGGGCCGAGGCGGACAACATCGGGATGCTCGGCACCATCATGAACGCGCTCATGCTCCGGGGCGCGCTCACGGCCAGGACCGACGTCGACATCCGGGTCATGACCGCGGTGCCCATTCACAGCGTCGCCGAGCCGTTCATCCGGCTCCGGGCCGTCAACCACCTGGAACGCGGCATGATCGTGCTGCTCGCGGGCGGCATCGGCCAGCCTTACGTCACCACCGACTACCCGGCGGTGCAGCGGTCCCTCGAGCTCGACGCCGATGCCCTGCTGGTGGCCAAGCGCGGCGTCGACGGGGTCTACGACAGCGACCCGAACGTCAACCCCGATGCCGTCCGCTACACGCGGCTGACCTATGACGAGGCGCTGGCGGCGGGCGTTCGGATCATGGACACGAGCGCGTTCGTGCTGGCTAACGAGCAGAACCTGACCATGCACGTGTTCGACGTGGCCGCGGCGGGGGTCATGCGGCAGATCTGCGAGGGCGCCGAACTCGGGACGCGGATCAGCGTCAAGCCCAGCTGACTTCCGGTGGCCGGACCGATGAGTTCTGGCCTGGGCTTCGTTGTACCTGACATGACGAGCACGGCCTGAGCGCCGTCTAGCCCTCGGACCAGTCAGGAGATGTCATGAGCGCCGTGATCATGCATAACGTGGTGTCGGTGGACGGTTTCATCGCCGACGCGAAGGATCAGGTCGGCCCGCTATTCGACTGGCTTGTCAACGGCGACGTCGACATCATCGACGGTGGCGAGATCAAGGTCTCGCAGGCCTCGGCCGGCTACGTCAAGACGATGTGGGCGGGCATCGGGTCGATGGTGATCGGTCGCCACCTGTTCGACATCACCAACGGCTGGGAGGGTGTGCCGCCGACGGGGGATCACGTGATCGTGGTGTCGCACCGGCCCAGGCCCGACGACTGGCACCCCACGGGGATTCACTCGGTGCACCCCCGGGAGCGTCAGGCGTCGTACTACTTCATCAGCGATGTGGCCCAGGCCATCGCCAAGGCCAGGGAACTCGCCGGGGAGCGCACCGTGGCCGTGGCGGCAGGCGACGTCGGCGGGCAGGCCCTCGCCCTCGGCCTGGTCGATGAGGTGGCGATGGACGTCGTGCCGGTGGTGTTCGGCTCAGGCAAGCGGTACTTCGGGCCGGTTGATGCCCAGCATCTGCTCGAGGACCCGCACGTAGTGATCCAGGGCGATCGGGTGCTGCACCTGCGCTACCGGGTCCGCCGCTAGCCTGCGTTCTTCATTCGCTTGCGGCTCTTCGCTTGTAAGGTACGGCCTGGGTGGCGGCGGGCAGCGCTATTGGCCTCGTGGTGTTTGCGGGCATCGACGTAAGCCTGTTCGAGAACCTCACCGGAACGGCCGAAGCCCTCAGTGTTATCCCGGTCTTCTTGCTGCTCGTTCTGGTTCTGGCCGGGCTCGTCGTGGTAATCGTCGACACATCACGCATTCATCGCGCTGACGCGGCCGTCCGGGTGAGCGCGAAGGGTGGCGTTTCGCATTACCCGCTGTACGCTCACGCGCATCGTTATCCCCCGCGCCACCGTGGCAGCTGGGTGTTCGTTATCTTTATGCTCGCCGCGATGACTGGACCCGCTTTAGGCCTGGGGCGGCGGGCGGACTCTCGCCAGCGGCGAGGGCGCGGCGATCCCGACCATCATCGCGGGCCTGTTCTTCGATGGAGTAGCGCTCCTGCTGCTGTACATCCTCGTGGTGATCGTGCGCGAAACGCCGTCGAGAAGAAGCCAGGCGACACCGGTGCCCGCGGGCGGAGTGCGCCCTCCCCGATCGCGGTCACCACGGTCACCACGGAAGCGGCGTTCATCGCCCGGGACGCCGCGGGCGAGGCAGACGCTGACGATCGCGCGCGGGAGCGGATGAGGCTTCCCGGTTCTGCTGGCTAGACTGCGGGCATGCGGGGCGTGCGGTGGACAACCGTGGTTCTGGACTGCGCAGATCCGTCCCGGCTGGCGGCGTTCTGGTCAGAGCTGCTGGGGGGCGAGTGCACGCGCTTCAGCGATGACTTCCACGTCGTCAGGTCAGGTGGCACGTGGCTCGCTGCCGCCCGTGTTCCCGACCCGCGGCCAGCCACCTGGCCAGACGGTGAACGGCCCAAGCAGATGCATCTGGATATCGCAGTCGCGGACCTGGACGCAGCCGTCGCGGAGGCGCTTCGGCTGGGGGCCACGCAGGAGGAGGTCCAGCCTGCACCTGATCGGTGGCGAGTCTTGCGCGACCCGGCAGGTCACATTTTCTGTGTCTCTGACCGGATCCAGGATTATCTGCCCGTAGACCTGGATTCATCCTGATGGCGCCCGCCACGGCCGGACGCCGATCGCCGACGTCCCGGCGGTGAGCCAAGGCCGGGCCCGGAACGCGCTTGTCCGCGGTCAGCCGTGTTCAGGAGAGCGGGCGGCCGATGGCTGGCCCGGCAGGTCGAGGTCCAAGGTGACAGATCTCACGGCGAAGCCGTGCCGGGCGTAAAAGCGCCGGGCGCCGTCGTTGGCGGCATACGCCGTTACCGTAGCCCGCTGCGCGCCTTTCTCGGCGGCCCAGGCGAGAAAGGCGGTGGCGAGCTGGTCGCCGACGCCGCGGTTGCGGTGGGCTGGATACACGTGGACGCTTTCCAGGTCGGCCACCCGGATGGGGCGGACGCTGCCGGGGCCGCTGATGCGCCCGACCAGATGGCCCGCTACCTCGTTGCCGTCACGCGCGAGCAAGACCAGGTTGTCGCTATCCGCGAGGAGCGACGTGTAGTACGCGATGCCGTTCTCGGCGGCCCAGCGCAGATTGGTAGCCGCGGCGTTATGCGTTCCGGCATCAGTTGCGAAGAGTGCATCGACGGAGGCGACGACCTCAGGGAGATCATCGGTCGTCGCTGTGCTGATCTGGATCACCACCCAGCAACACTATCGAGGCGTGATCAGCTTCGCGTAACGACGTCGTTGTGGCACCGCAGCCGACCCGGCGCTCCGATCTACCGCGGCAAGCTTGCCTGATGCGCCATTAGGGACCTGCTGGGCGTTTGGCCGGTCAGCCTGACTCATCTACGATTCGATCGCCGGGTTCCATGAGAGGAACATGATGAGTAACAAGCCACACCAGCGCCCTCATCAGAAAAAACGGCAATCGAGCAGTTCCGAGGGCCGGAATGGAATGGGCGCCCCTCATCTCTGGTGGGCGCGTGCAGGCTGCCGCCGTGGTCCGTGGGACCCGTGCGGAGTGCTCAAGCGTCGGAGGCGTATCCGCGCCGGGCGGCGAGCACGTCGTTAGGGTGGGACCGCCCGCTGGGCCATCTGAATGATGAACGACTTCGGTGGCTGCCAGACGTCTCGGTCCTCAAATGACCATGCGTAGGTCATGGCTCCGTCACGGACACAATCAAGCAGGCCCGGCGCTGCGAGTTCGTGTGCCGACCACTGATAGAGCTGCTGCAACCTCGGCGCGATCATCCCGAAATCCACAAGGCGGCCGAATCCATGTTCGGCACTGAGGTAAGACCGCACGCCTCCACGGAGGGGGTACTCGTTAGGGAGCACGCGAGACAGTTGCAAGAAGATGCCGGTCATCCCGAGCCTCGGATCACCAAGGAACGGGGCGAGCGGGCGAAGCCATCCAAGCGACATCCGCGGAGCGGCGACGAGGGCGTGGGTGTAGAGCACCCGGCAGAGCACGACGTTCATAAAGAACCGCTCGGCATCGGTCTCCGCCTCCGCCAGGTCGCGGTGTTCGAGGTAGGCGGCGACCACGCTCCCGTTGTGCGCCCGGTACCAGGCCCGGGCGACCGGGTAGTCGGCGAAGGACATCCAGTAGTCCACTGTTCGCGAGGAGGCCGGACCGGGAAGGCCGCCGCTTAGGCCCACCGCCTCGCAGCCGTCACGAAGGATGCGCTCGTTGACCGCGCGCCACCACGGACTACCGGGACGGTCACTGAACGGTGGTTGCAGCACACCTCGCTGGAGCTGCCAGCGCATGAACGCCATCGCCGCTCGGCGAAACGGCAGATGCCGGGGTGCCTTGCCGAACGGGCCGTAATAGCAGCGCTCCATCAGCGCGATCCGCCCGGCTGGGTCGTCGCGGACCGAGGCGACCTGCTGCTCAGCCCAGGCTGCGGCCGGAACGCCAGATCTCACGCCAACATGATCGCAGGCTCTAGTGCGCTGGCCATATACGTTGACGGCGCAGGACGCGACAACACAACGCGCCGCCTCTGTCCGACGCTAGGGCATTTCGGCACTATCAGCATGAACAGCTGAAAGTGCGAGCGAAGGCGCCACGCAGAATGATGGCGTCCGACAGCTTCCGCAGACTTGGGTTGCTCTCCCGATTAGCAGCCTGACTCGGTACCGCGGCGTTGTTCACCAGCACGTCCCACCGGCCCCATGAGGCCAGCACCTGCTCCACCATGGCCTGCTGCTCAGCGTGGCTGCTGGCGTCGGCCGCGACCGCCATCGCCGACCCGCCCGCTGCCTGGATGCCGGCCACTACCTTCTCGGCCGACTCCGGGTGTGGTCGTGGTTCACGGCCACCTGTGCGCCGCGAGCGCGGTGGCGATGGCCTTGCCAATCCCCCGTGGCCGCGCCGGTTACCAGCGCCGTCTTGCCAGCAAGCGGCCCCGTCTCGCCTGCGGACGGCTCCGGCGCGGTCACTCGAACCAGTAATCTAGGTGGACCTGCGCGTCTTGGCCCAGGTTCGCGCGGAACCCGCCCTCGCCGCGGAGCCCGGCCAGCCCCCCGGTGCCAGAACCGGGGATCACGAACCACTCCCCGCTGACCACATTCCCCTCCACGGTGCCGGCATCCTGCAGCAGGAACGTGCCCTCACGGCCGGCTACCGTTCCGGTCACCCGCTCGATCCCCACGAAGCTGGCGGACCCGTCAGCACGCGCAGCTTGCAGGAACTCCACCACCCCGTCGCCCGAGATGTCGCCGCTGAAGCTCTCCTCCACATGGATCCTGGCCAGCACCGGCGCCTCAGCGGGCTCGTCGTACGTCGCCGGCTCGTACTTGTGCACGGTGATCGCCGCACTGGCACGGGTCCTGGCTCCTGCCTCATTCATGTCCTCATCCTCCTCGCAGCCCTGACATGAGCCACCCTGGCGGCCCGGGCACAGGCCGATCAACGGCCAATTCCCAATTGATCCGCGTCATCGGCCAATTGATCGGTCCCTGGAGTCCGCGCCGCGCAAGGCGCGGACCGTTGCAGCAAGCGCCTGGATGCGGGCGTTGTCGTGCGCGGTGCACCAGATCAGGCCCAGCGGGAGCGGCGGCAGATCGGTAATGGGAACCAAGGCGATATCGTCACGGCTGAACATCGGTATTCCGGCCGCCGTGGAGTGCACGATCCGCCCCTGGGCTACCAGGGCCACCAGCTCATGAATGCTATGTACCTGCTGGGTGCGGCGGATTTCCCGGCCGGACGGCGTTCGCGGCGGGATGATCGCGTCATACAGCGCCGGCGGGAACGGCGGGACCATAAGCGCGAACTCGCAGTCCGCGAGATCCTCGACCGACACCGATCGCCGGACTGCCAGCGGATCGATAGGCGCAACGGCCAGGACCCGCTCGCGGTACTCGAGCACCGGGCCTAGGGTGAGGTCAGGCTCATCCACGGCCAGCCAGTTGACCAGCACGTCGAGTTCGCCGCACCGCAGCCGGGAGTAAGGGTCGAGGTTGGAAACTCCCTCCAGGACGGCACGGCAGCCCGGATGCCGGTCCTCGAAAGCCGCGGTGAGCCGGGTTAGCGCCGCCATGTTGGATGTAGGCGAGAACCCGATCCGAATCACTCCCTCAGTCATCCTGGCGGCGGCGCGCCCGTCCTCCAGCGCAGCGACCAGCTGCCCGTAAACAGGCTGCAACTGACCTAGAAGCCGCCGACCGAGCGGGGTCAGCCGGACCCGGCGGCTGGTTCGCTCAAATAGCGTCCCGCCGATCCTGTGCTCGAGGGCGGACACCAGCCGACTCACCCGTGGCTGCGGTATATGCAGGCGTTCCGCGGTCCGGCCGAAGTGCAGTTCCTCAGCGAGGACCAGAAAGACCTCGATCTCAGCAATGTCCATACTCAGCAGCGTCCGCTCGTACTCACTCAGCAGGTCGGCCCGGCCGATTCCGTGGCCGGTGGCGACCGCCGAAACGGGGGTCGGATGTTCCCTCGCCATCATCGACCCGCCAGTCGGTGGCGCGGATATGGTTCGGCGCCTCGACGAGGCGGAAGATTGCAGAACCACCGCCCCTGGCGGCCCGTCCGTGGCCGTCCGTGAAAACGCCGACGGTGTACCTGCTCAATTCATGTCAGGCGCCGGTCGCGGTGGTGGCCGCGTGGGCCGGACACGCTGACGGCGGCGCGACCGAGAACCCAGCAGCGAGGAGGACGGTATCTCCTGCATGGAAGGTCACGGCGCCTATTGACTGCGTATCGCGTCGATGAGTGCCACGCGGCTGGTGAGTCCCCGGCGCTGGCTCACGGCACGTTGCAAATCCAGCGGGGGTACCCGCAGCTGCCAGCCTTCCCATGTCACGGTCTCGAGCCGGGACGCGGCGACGGGCCCGAAGTCGGACGGCGAAGGGGAGTCGACGCCAGCCTTGGGAGCACCGATCCATTCAAGCCGGGCACCCAGGAACGCGCGGCCCCAGTAGTCGCTGACAGGGCTGCTGGCGTCGTGGACGACCGGCTCGATGATCGCGTCGGCGAAGATCACGCCGAGGCCGAGGGCCCCGTCGCCGGAACACACGAGATCGATGTCGCCTGGCTCGATTCTCGCGCCGCGCACGGCCAGGGCCGTGCTGCCGGCCAGCCACCAGCTTGACTCTCGTCCCCTTGTGCGGCGGCAGAGCTCGTGCAGGGTCTCGCGCCATGGGACGGGCTGCAGCCGGGCTGCCTGCCGCAGCATCAGTTCGGCGCAGTCGGCGAAGTTCTGCCAGCAGATGTCCAGTCCCGGGGTGTCCGCGGGATAGCCGCGCCGCCACTCGTCGCCGCTGCGCTGGTAGTCCATCAGCACCTGCTCGGCTGGTGCCGCCAGCTCGGGCCCCACGCCGCTGATGGCAAACCAGGTTGTGCCGTCATCGGTCCACCGCCGAGTTGTCATGGCTGTCATGGCCCTAGCGTGACAGCTACCACCGACAGCGGTAAGCCACGCTGGACGAGGCGCTCTGAACCTTGCTGCGTTTCACCGTGGCCCGGCCGAAGCACGTGGAGGCGCTGACCGCCTTGACGCGGCGGACTCGGCCGAGACAATCGAGCAGCTAGGAGGGCGGGAGATGTCTCGGACTGATCAGCCTGACGCGTTCCTGCGTCGCAGTAGCCGTAGCCACCATGGCCGATGAGCGGGCGGAGATCTTTCAGTAGGAGCCGATATCGGCCCAGGGTCTGCCCTGGGCGGCGGGAAAGGCGGAGGTCGTGGAGCAGCGGCGGTCCGCTCAGTCAGGATTGCATTTTGCCTGCGCAGGATCGCCAGCTGTGCGGTGAGCTTGCCAAGTTCAAGATCCGGACTGTTAGTCGGGTGGCCCGTCGCGGCGAGCTTGGCTTTGTGCTCTGTTAGTTCACTTATCCGGGCCTCGATCTGGCGAATCCGCTGCGTCAGGTCGGTGGCTGCTTGCTCGCGTATAGCGGCCCTGGCGCGGTCGTCCGTTGGCGTCCGGACCGTGGGGTGGTCGCCTGTTCGTTCGCCGGACGGAATGGATTGTGTGGCACGCGCCTGAAACTGCTGAGGTGCGGGACGCGAAGCCTGGCGTTCCGCCATTTCCTGGCGAATGCGCGGTAGTCGGCTACATCTTTGTCCAGCGCCCATGCGGCCTGCTTAAGGCCTAGTTCAGGTCCGATATACGGTCGGCGGCGCCCTGACAAGATCTCATCGAGAAACCGCTGAGCGTCCAGATAGCCGTCGATGCGGAACCACGCCTCGCCGCGCCTGAGCAAGTCCCGGGGAGGAGCAGCGATCGTCCCGAACACCACTACGCGTGGAGTGTCAGAAACGACGCCGCTCGGCGAGTCACGCCAGGGCTGTGCGACTCGGCGGCTGCCGTCGATCACCTGGAATCGGACTGCTTGCGCTCTGGTTAGCGCCTCATTGGCGCTTGGGGTGTTCAAGCTGTCCCGAATCAGCCAGCAGACTTTGGCGCCGTGGTTCTTGCGGGCCCGCGTACGCGTATCGAAGCTGGTGGATTTTAGCTGAATCTCCAGACAGAACGGTGGTGAGGATTCGACATAGACATCGGCGCGCGTTGGCCAGTGCTCGACGACCGCCGTGTAACCCAGATTCCGTACGATCTCCGCGAGTTTGTTCTTCAGCCAGTCGTGCTGAGGGCCCTCCCGTCCGCCATGACCGGGGGGAGGCTCCCAGTGGTCACACGACGGCCGGGGTGGCTTGACGCGGAAAAACCGAGGGGCGTAGAGGTAGGCCGGGTTTTCCACGGAGACGAGTTCAACCCCACAGCGCTCCGGACATTCGAGCGCCACACGGGGCCTTCTTCTTACCTCGCGCCAGTCTTCGTCGTTGCCTACCCAGTACAGCGGGGAATCCAGGTCGCCCTTGCGAACAGCATGGCGCTTGGAGCCCGGTTCGGGATGCACCATGTCGGTATCGTGTCATAACGGTATGACATTTAGTGTTTGTCCAGTTTGCTACGAAAGCCTCGGCAGCCGACGCTGGCCGACCCTCGGTCCGGCACGCCGCACCGGGTCGGCCCTCAAGGCTGCACGCCCGGTGCGAGTGCGGCGGCCGCGGCTGCGCGCAGCGCCGTCGCCTTGATAAGTATTAAGGCCAATTCGGTAGCGCGCCGCGCCGAGTCCATACCCTGCGCCTGGACGGTTCTCTGCCAGCTCGTTTGCGTCGCGCGCTTACTGGCTGGAATGGCGTTCGTTCGGAACATCGGGCCTGGTTACAGGGATCACCGTAACGAGGCGATCTAGGCCGACGAAATCGTCAGGATTTGTCGTGTACAGCGGGAGCTCGGCTACGATCGCCGTCGCGGCGATCATGAGATCCGCTGCTCGACGGCGAGGTTTCCGGCCCGCGGCGATCACGGCTGCCGTCACCCGGCCATAGGCCCGGGCGGCATCTGCGTCGAAGGGGATCGGGTCGAACTCGTGCTCAGCCCGCTGCAGGACATCCAGCCGACGAGCCCGCTCGGTAGCCTCGATGTAAACATCCTGCTCGGTGTCGGGCCGCACCTCATGCGGTCCAGCGGAAAGCTCGGCCAGCGTGACGGCGCTGATCGCCATCTCATCGGGAAGATCCTCGGGAGCAATCCGGCTTCGCAGGATCATGATGTTGGTGTCCAGCAGGCCTCGTCGGGGCACCTCACCGGTCATAGGCACCTCTGGCCTGATCAGCGGCGGCATCCTGGTCCGCTCGGAACGCGTCCGTGTCGATCGCTGGCGCAGTACGCGACATGGCGACGAACTCGGCCCGTGACACGAAACGGCGGCGCTGACGTAGTGGCACCAGTTCGCCGATGCTATGGCCGTCCCGGGTCACCGTGAAGGCTTGACCGTGCTCGACCGCATCCATGATCTCCTTGGATCGCATCCTCAGATCTCGCTGGGTGATTTCGGGCTGACTGCTCATGGAACTAACGTAGCACCGGTTGCTACAGTGTGCCATGAGGGCTAGCCAGAACAGCTGACAGTACGCTGACGGACTCCCAATGGCGCGCTAATGGCCCGCGACCCGTTTCAGCCTCTAAATGATCGAAGGTCCAGTGTTCGAAAAGCTTCTTCGGCCTGGACCTTTATGTGGAGCGGGTGACGGGAATCGAACCCGCACTATCAGCTTGGGAATCTGTACCGTCTGGGCCGTTATACGGCCTGACCTGCGGGGCGAGGTGTCCGCCAGTGACCGTGAGAGACCGCCCGGCACCGAGGTTAATGGCCCGCTAATGGCCCGGCGATCTTGTAGACATGCTGTCGGTGGGGGTCCGCAGGGCCACCCTTTACATCGGCTGGGGCGGCTGCCTCTCGTCCATGACGACCCAGAATAGCCGCGGACTGTGATGCAAGTGCTCGGGTCCCAGGGACCAGCCGAATATCGGAAGGTCGGCCGGAGGATAGCCGCCGAATGTCGGCCAGTGATGGAGCAATGCGTGAATGTGGTGGACGGACACGGCGTGACCCATGGCAGCACGTGGAAGCTCGAAGGTCGCGATCCCGGGGTGGTCGAGCTCGCCGATGAGCTTGTTCCAATGCTCAGGAATGCCGACGTCGTAGACAGTCACACCCAGGTGTCGAGCCAGCGGTCGTAGGTCATCTGGGTGCGGGTACTCAACGAATCGGTACCATTCCGCAGAACCCGGGGGCCAGCCGAGCAGCTGGCAGTAGGAGTCGCGGATGCACCACCCGTTGCTACCGGGTGCCGGATCGCGGGAAGGGCCGGCAGGACGCGACCATTGGAATCCGTCCATGGTCGGGACGGTCTTAGTCATGTTCCCTCTCGGAGAGAAATTCTAGGCGCTGTATCCGACGTACGTGATGATGAGCCGATCCGATGGGGTGTGCTGTCGGGTGTGGCCCGGCGTGCGCCGGACGGGCCTTCCAAGGCAGAGCCCGGCGCTGACGCCGGGCCAGCGGCGCCGACAGGTGCCGCCTTGATTAGAAGTCTTAAGGGTTATTCGGCAAGGAATGAGCCTCGCGTCAAAGGGTCGGCCCGGACTATCTACTATAGTATCTGATCAGATACGTTATCTCATCGGATACACTGCACTGGTGACAGATGCCGCGGAGCTGCTTGAGCACGTCCGGGTCAGTTCAGGCCTGACTCAGGAGGAACTGGCGCGTCGTGCCGGGACCTCGCGGCCGACACTGTTGGCGTACGAGCACGGGCGGAAGTCCCCGACTGTCGCCACCTTTGCCCGTCTCCTTTCCCGGGCCGGGTGGGAGCTAGCCGCTCAGCCGCACCTGTCGTTCACGCAGCACACGTCCGCGTACGGCAAGCCGACCTGGGTCCCGGATCGGCTGCCGCGACTGGATGTGGCGCACGCCCTGGCCTCAGTAGAGCTGCCGATCCATCTCAACTGGTCGGCGCCAGGACGCGTGTTCGACCTCAGATCACGTACGGACCGAGCACGGGTGTACGAGATCGTGCTGCAGGAAGGAGCGCCTGCCGACATCCTCGCTTACGTTGACGGGGCGCTACTCGTTGACCTGTGGGAAGACCTTGTCCTGCCACGAAGCGTCCGGTCCGCGTGGGCACCGCTGATCTCGCTCGCGATCGGGGTCGGGACGTAATGACGGCGAGCGGAAGCGAGCCGGATCTGTCGGCTTTCCAGCTGAAGGTGGCCAGGCTGTTCTTCGCCCTGCCTGCCAGTCAGGGCTTCTTGCTAGCGGGAGGAGCGGCCCTGCTCGCGCAGCACCTGACGGCACGGCCCACTGAAGACCTGGACTTCTTCACCGCCCCCTAGCGCGGGCACGTTCCCGCCGCGCGCGATGCTCTGGAGGCCGCAGCCAGCGAGCGAGGCTGGTCGGTGCAGCGAATCCATGACAGCGACACGTTCTGCCGGATGGTAATCCGCGGTACTGACGATGGAGTCCTGGTTGACCTGGCCGTTAACGCGCCGCCGGACCTTCCGGCCTCGGCGACCCCAGCCGGGCCGACGCTCGCGCCGGAAGAACTCGCTGGCCATAAGCTGCTCGCCCTATTTGACCGGGCCGCCGCGCGAGACTTCGCCGACGTCTACGTCCTGGCGCACCGGTTCGGTAAGGACGTCCTGCTTGCGCGGGCTGCCCAGATCGACGCTGGCTTCGACGCCGAGGTGCTCGCCGGCATGTTCGCCACCATCGACCGGTTCACGGACGACGAGATCCCCGTGCCCGACGGCTCGTCCGCGGTTGAGCTGCGAACGTTCTACGCAGCCTGGCGATCAGAGCTAGCAACGTAGGCCGGAAAGCTGACAGTCCGCTCATTGGACTGCTAATGGCACGTTAATGGCCCGGGTGGTATGTGATGCCCCAAGCTCCGCAAGGTCCGGCTTCGAAGATAAGCCTCTGACCTGCATCTTCACTGTGGAGCGGGTGACGGGAATCGAACCCGCACTATCAGCTTGGGAATCTGTGCCGTCCGGGCCTGTCATATGGCCTGACCTGCGGAGCGGGCTGTCCGTGAGTGACCGTGAGAGACCGCTCGTCGCCGGGGTTAATGGCTCGCTAATGGCCCGGCCGACTAAGGTTGATCTAAGGGTCGAACGATTACTTCTGTCCCGACGCTTCACACTTGAGCAAGGATTTTCGCGGGCGAGAATCCCGTGGCGGCAAGGAACGAGGCGATGAGCACCAGGATTCGCACCCTGCGCATCGGTGCCACCGAGTTCAAGTGGACGGCAGAGCTACACGATCCCCTGTCGGTCCGGCTGCGCGCATGGGGCGGCGGGAAAAACGGGTGCATGCTGCGCGCGGACCTCATCTCTTCGGGCGATGCGGGCCTGCAATGGGGGATGTCCCGGACATCGCGTACCCCACTCCCAGTGTCGTCCGCGCCATCATCGAGTACGTCCTTGATCACGGTTGGGAGCCTGCGTCCGTCGGCGGACGCACGACATCGAGAGTGGAGCCGAGCTGGAGATACCGGGCTTTCACTTCACAGACCAGCTTTGAGGTAGCCATCGGTAGGTTCCGGCAGCGCGAGCCAGGGCTGTATACTGATTGTATGGCAGATCCGATTACATTTCGCCCAACAGCTGAGGATACGGAGAATCTCGCCATCCTCACGGCAGACGGCACCAGCCCCACCCATGCCATCCGGCACGCCCTCGAAATCGCCGCGCACAACAAGCGCCAGGAAGACCTGCGCGCCGACGCCGCACGACTGGCAGCCAGCCCTGAATATCAGGCAGAGATCCGCGCAGTCCGCGAAGAACTGGACGAACTCCGTGCGTGGTGACGTCTACCGCCTCAAGAGACCGCGCTCTGCTCAAGGACACGAGCAGCAAGGTGAGCGCTACGCCGTCGTCGTCCAGGCCAACGCCTACGAGCACCTCTCGACCTGGCTGGTAGCCCCGACGACAACCAAGTCCTTCGGATCCATGATCCATCCCACCATCGAACTACTCGGCCAGGATGTCCGGGTACTGGTGGAGCAGACCACCGCCGTCGACCCGCAACGCCTCGGCGACTTCGCGGGCCGCCTAGACCCGGGTGAGCTCATGGAGATCAACGTCGCGCTCCGCGCCGTACTTGACCTCGAATAGCAGGTACCTGCAGCAGCGACAGAGCGCGCCAAGACGACTCGTCCGCAGCTGCCCGGCGAGCGTTCTGCGCAATCTGGCGACCAGAACTGGCACCGTAGGCCGGATCAGCTGACAGTCCGCTGACGGGCCCCTAACCTCCGCTATTCAGCGCTGATGGGCGGTTGAGTCATCCGGCGGGTTTCGTGGCTGTGAGCTGGTGTTTCGTGCTGGACAGGTCCGGCGGCGGGCGCACCTTATGGGTGCAGGGCGATCCGGGCGGCCGGCCTTTCTTGCTTTAAAGGCGAAGAGCGCCCTGGCTCTGGGAGATTACGGGTTACCACGCCTGAATCCCCTGGAACTGGAGCGCCCTTCACCATGCAGCGTAACGGGTGGGACCATGCCCTGAAGGTCACCGCGGACGGGAAGGGCCTGGTCGGGCACGCCGGCGCGATCCTGCTCCGCAAGGCCGCCGACCAGGCCGGGCTCACCGCCGCCCTGAGCGCGGCACTGCTGAAGAAGGGCACGTCGCCGCTGCTCGACCGGGGGGTCGTGCTGGTCTCCATGGCGGCGGCGATCGCGCTGGGCGCCACGAGCATGAGCGACATCGCCCTGCTCGCTCACCTCGCCCCCGTCCTGGGGGGCGCGCCGAGCGGTGCTACGGTCCGGCGGGCGCTGGACCTGGCCGGGACGCCGGCCATGCTGGACCGGATCGCGCGGGCTCGCGCGAGGGCACGGGCGCACGCGTGGAAGCTGGTCGAGGCCGCCCCGGGCGGGTTCCCGTGGCTGGAGATCGCCGGGAAGATCCTGGCCGGCTGGGTCGTCATTGACATGGACGCGACCCTGGTCACCGCCCACTCCGCCAAGGAGGGGGCAGCTCCCACCTGGAAGATGGGCTTCGGCTTCCACCCGCTGGCGGGCTGGTGCCGGAATACCCGCGAGTGCCTGGACATGCTGCTCCGCCCCGGCAACGCCGGCTCGAACACCGTCACCGACCACGAGGAAGTCCTCGCCGCCTCGATCCGGCAGGTCCCCGCCCGGTTCCGGCGGAGGATCCTGGTCCGCATCGACGGGGCCGGAGCCAGCCACGACCTGGTAAAGCACCTGCTCTCCCTGTCCTCTCCCCGCCGGATCCTGCTGTTCACCTGCGGATGGATGATCACCAGTGCCGATGAGCAGGCAATCGCGCTCCTCCCCGCGAACGCATGGAAACCCGGTATCACCCAGGACGGCTCCGCGGAACAGGACAAGGACGTCGCGGAGATCACCTGCCTCATGGCTCGCGCCGGGAACTGGCCCGGCGGCCTGCGCTGGATCGCCCGCCGGGTGAAGCCGTCCCGCCGCCAGATGAGGAACCTGACGGACTACGAGAAGAAGACCGGCTGGCGGTACTCCATCACCTGCACGAACATCCCCGGCAGCGGGATCGGCGGCGTTCCCGGCAGTCACCACCCCCAGTACATCGACGTGGTCCACCGCGAGCACGCCTGCGTCGAGACCGCCGGGGTCCGCACCGCCAAGGCCATGGGCCTGCGCGCCCTCCCGTCGAAGACCTGGCAGGTCAACGCGGGGTGGGTCATCGCCGCGAACATCGCCGCTGACCTGGCCGCCTGGACCCGCCTCCTCGGCCACCACGACGACCCCGGGCTGCGGGAAGCCAACCCGGACACGCTCCGCTACCGGGTCTGGCACCTGCCCGCCCGCCTCGCACGCCATGCCCGGCAGCGGATCCTCGCGATCAGCCCCGACTGGCCATGGGCCGGCGCCTTCCTCACCTGCTGGCAGCGCCTCAGCGCACTGCCGGCACTCGCCTGACCAGCACGGATCATCCACTTAACGCGAAAGGAGGCACAGCCCGGCGCAGTCGGAGCCGGTGCGCACCCGGGCACCCCGGGCGCCGCCACGCGACCAGCCCCGTCAGATAAACAGACACCACACCCGAAAACGGGTATCAGCACAATCAGTAACCAGACCTCCGAACCCCTGAACGATTGAGGCTAATGGCCTAGGATGCGATTTGACCCAAGAAGAAATATAGGACTAGCGTTCGGATTTTACTTCCTAACTGGGCCCTGCGTCGGAGCGGGTGACGGGAATCGAACCCGCACTATCAGCTTGGGAATCTGTGCGATCCGGGCTGTCACATGGCCTGACCTGCGAGGCGAGCTTTCCATGAGAATCCGTGAGAGACCCCTCGTTATCGGGGTTAATGGCACGCTAATGGCACGGCGATCTTGGCGATGGACGGGGCTGCCCTCCGACCGTCCGCTTTTCAGGCGTAGCGGTGCCTGCCAGTTCGGGTGATCAGGTCCAAGCGTGGATGGATGCTGTCGTGTGTTCGTGGCGGGGTTGGCTGGCGCTGTTATTGTCACTCGTGCCGTCTAGCCGTGACCGCGCTCTGCCCTGCCCTGCCCGGACTAATGGGGCGCGGTCCCTGGCGTGCAGAGCTTCGCGCTGCCAGGTAGAAGCCGATCACTACAAGACAGACTGTCTGCGGATAGGCTACGACTCGTTCAATCCCTCCTTCGCCGAGGCCAAGGTCGTGACTGCTGGCATAAGCCACCAGGCCAAGAAGCGCCGTCACTCCCGAAATAATAAAGTACATGCGCAGAAGTGCTGGTATCTTAAGAGAAAGCGCCAGGATAATGAGCGCAGCATTCCCCAGCACGAACGGGGTAGCTGCGCCTAGGCCGTGAAGTGACGGCACGCTATTCTCCGGGAAAAAGCCCACCATTATGACGCCCAGTCCGGATATGGCCATCGCGGCGAAGCCAGTTTTTGAGGCGCGGCCATTTGCGAAATAGCGGGAGACGAGCACAGATCCCAGCGTCATAGTAATACCCAACATAACAAACGACGCGTTCATCAAGTTGTGGAGCGGCGAGCAGACGTACCGTCCGTTCCAGGTCCCGCAGGCGGTGTTCCCCAGGTCGCTAATCGTATCGCGAGACAGGTTATAAGGTGGCCTCCATTGAAGCGCTACAAAGAGCTGGACGGCAAAATACTGAATACTTGTCACATAAAGAATTGGCCCGAGCTTTGGGTAATGCGCAGAATGCTGTTGCGCCCAGCGGCATGGTTTCACCAGCACAGTGAGTACCTGGCGTTGGAGCTCCTTGATCACGTTGCCGTCTAGCTGCATGAACCGAGTGTGGAGGCGCGAGCCGGCCTCCGGCCATGGGGGAAACCCCCGAGTTAACCCTGACGCCAACCCCCTGACCGCGCCCACTGAGCTGCTGCGATCCGAGGGACTCACCTGCCAGCCCGCGACCGGCTCCTGACCGGAAAGTTGCCTACCGTAAATGGGCGCCGCGGCAGCGTACCCGTGCCGAAGGCTGCAGACACGGTCAATTGTGAACGCGACTCGTATCGACTACGATGTAGTCATGAGCAAGCGTGCGGCAACCCCCGTCAGGTTCGACCCACCGGTGGCAGACCGACTCGCCTCCTTCGTCGCGGCAAACCCTGGCATGTCATTGTCCTCTGCCGCAAACCGGCTGGTTGACGAGGCCCTGCGGATGGCCGAGCATCCCGGGATCATCTTCCGGTCCGGTCCTACCGGGCGCCGCGCCGCCCTGGCCGGAGGCCCGGACGTCTGGGAGGTCATCCGCGCCGTCAAGTCGGCACACGCGGCCGAACCCGAGTTGGCCAGCGATGACCTGGTTAACCTGGTCAGCAATAACAGCGGGATAGCCCTGCGCCTGGTGAACACCGCGGTCCGCTACTGGGCTGCCTACCCCAGCGAGGTCGACGCGGAGATCGCCGCCGCCGACGCGGCCCAGGAAGCCGCCGAGCAGGCCTGGCTCCGCGAGCGCCGGCTGCTGGCCGGATAGCTTATGAGCCAGCCGCTGTTGCTGGACGAGATGTTCTCCGACGCCATCGCCCAGCAACTCCGCGCCAAGGGCTACGACGTCACCTCGGTCGTTGCTGACCGAGCCTTGGCAGGACTCCCCGACGACCAGGTCCTGGCATACGCGACGACTGAGGGAAGGGCTCTGGTCACCGCCAACATCAGGGACTTCGTCCCCTTGGATGGTCGCTATCGTGCCGCCGACCAGTCTCACGCGGGCCTGATCCTGATATCAACCAAGACCTTTCCGCAGAACCGCAGTTTCCCCTCCGCGATCACAACCTCCCTCGCCACGCTGCTCAGCAGCACGGTTAAGCTCCAGTCCGGCGAGGTCCTGTTCCTCACGCGGGGCTAAGCCGGACCAGACCGCCGTCTGCCCAGATGCCAATGCCTGTCGGCACTGTCAGCTTTAACAGCTGATGGTGGGATCGGAAGAGCACTATGCAGACACTTGATGGCGTCTGACAGATCCCGCCTACTCAGCTTGCTCTCGCACTCAAGGCTCTGACCTGCATCTTCACTGTGGAGCGGGTGACGGGAATCGAACCCGCACTATCAGCTTGGGAAGCTGACGTTCTACCATTGAACTACACCCGCGCGTGCGAATAGGGCCTCGTCAAGCTCACTAACAGACGAGCCTGCACCGTCTCCGCTCAGACATGGTACAGGAACCGGTAGGTTGCCAACGTGCTGCTCTCCGATCGTGACATCAAGACCGAGATCGAGTCCGGGCGGGTCAAGCTCGATCCGTACGAGCCCGAGCTGATCCAGCCGTCCAGCATCGACGTCCGGCTGGACCGGTACTTCCGGGTCTTCGAGAACCACCGCTATCCGCATATCGACCCTGCCGTCGAACAGCCGGACCTGACCAGGCTGGTCGAGACCGAAGGCGAGGATCCGTTCGTCCTTCATCCCAGTGAGTTCGTGCTGGCCTCGACCTACGAGGTCGTGACGTTGCCTGACGATGTCGCGGGACGTCTCGAGGGAAAGGCACTGGCCATCGATACGCCGATTCCCACGCCTCGGGGCTGGCGGCCGATGGGAGACCTCCGGATCGGCGAGGAGGTTTTTGACGAGGCGGGGCGGCCGACGGCGGTCGTGGCAGCCACCGGGATCATGGTCAACCGAGCCTGCGCCGAGGTCGTGTTCTCCGATGGCCAGAGCATTGTCGCCGACCTGGCTCATCGATGGCTCACTCGCTCTAAGTCAGAGCGCAAGCATCTGCGTCCAGCCACAGTACGAAGCACGATGGAGATCGCTGATTCGCTGCGGGCCGGGAATGAGTGGAATCATCACGTTCAGCTGGCCGGGGCGGCCCGTTATCCGGACCAACCGCTTCCCGTCGATCCCTACGTCCTGGGAATCTGGCTTGGCGATGGGACGGCCAGCAAGGCTGAAGTCACAGTGGGGCGAGGAGACGAGCAGATACTTGAAGAAATAAGCCAGGCCGGATATGCGGTGTGGGATGCCAGCGGCGAGCGCGCCTTCCGGATCGGCGGCCTGTCTCGAGGGCATGTCGGCCGCCTACGTGATGTCGGGACGGGTCAGTTCACTGTCGACGGCTCCCTGTCCAGCGAGTTCGAGGCGATGGGGCTGCTCCGTAACAAGCACGTTCCTGAAATGTATCTACGCGGCTCCGTAAGCCAGCGGCTCGCGCTTCTGCAGGGCCTCATGGATTCCGATGGATACATCGACATCTACGGTAGATGCGAGTTCTGCAATATCAACGAGTCGCTCGCCGATGCGGTAGTCGAACTCGCCGCCAGCCTAGGTCTTCGCCCGGTCAAGCGGAAGAAGCGGGTGACACTTAACGGAATAGAGCAGACGCCAGCGTTCCAGGTGAAGTTCACGCCGAGGTTCCAGGTGTTCCGGCTGCAGCGGAAGGCCTCCCGGCTCAAGGCGGGGCCAGCCCATACCTTCCGTGCCATCGTCGATGTACGCGAGCACGAGCCACGCCCGGTTCGATGCATACAGGTGGCCAACTCAACGGGCCTTTTCCTGGCCGGACCAACTTACATCCCGACTCACAATTCCAGCCTCGGCAGGCTCGGCTTGTTGACGCATTCGACGGCGGGCTGGATCGACCCGGGCTTCTCCGGGCACGTGACGCTGGAACTGTCTAACGTGGCGACATTGCCAATCAAGCTGTGGCCAGGGATGAAGATAGGCCAGCTGTGCTTGTTCCGTACCAGTTCCCCCGCGGAGCACCCGTACGGTTCGTCTGTCTACGGCTCCAGATATCAGGATCAGCGCGGCCCGACGCCATCCCGTTCCTACCTGAACTTCTACCGCACCAAGGTGTGAGCCTAAAGGCGACGATAGGCATATGACGCAGGTTTGAGCGGCCCCGCGTATTCCGCCCCAGGCCGATTGGTCGTGGCTCCCAGTTGCAGCCGGGAGCCACGGCCAAATTTTGTGCGCGCAGCACTTCGCCCACGATCACTCCCGCGTATTCCGGGAGATCTTAACGCTGAAGATCCATTCGCGAGATTTCCCTCTGTTGCCCGCTTCGGGGATGGGCTCCCGTGCCTTTTCTACTTCCGCGCTAGATCCTTCGGGAGCAGACGCTTGAATCTCTTCCTGATGTCGCACTGATCGCCGTTGGCGGATAGTTTTTATCACTGCGCCAATAGCCGCGATCACCGCTGCTGCCAGCGTCGCTAGCAACCAGGTAGTGAAGGCTAGTCCTAGAATTAGTCCGATCAGGATCAGGCTAACGCCTAGAACTACTAGCCATCCATTTGACAGTGCGTATGGAAACTCGTCGTGAGAGCTTCTGCGAATTGTAGCCAGTTCGCCACACCCATCACCACGACACAGCCCTCTTTGCAGAGTCCAAGAATGTTCTGAATGCGTCCACGGGATAGCTTAGAACTGAGCCTTCTGGATCTTTGGAGTCGCGCACATGCACGTGAAGATTTGCGGCCGCTACCTCTACGCAAGCTCCGTTGCCGGCGCTACGTCTGGCGGTACGCCAGTTGAGGTCACGAGACTCAAGGCCGATTGGAGACATGAGACTCTCCCGGTTGTGTGATGTTTACCTCTACCGGGAGATTCGGCAGTTCTTGCTCAATCTACCGGTACGAAATTTAATGTATCTAGTGTTGGATGTAATCAAGGTGGTACTTTGCAATCAAATCGGCTGTATCTTTTGGATTCAGGGCAATGGATTGCAAGCGGTCAAAGACTTCGCGATATCTCTTGAGATCGTCGGGGCGATCAAGGTAGGTGGACCCTATCAAGCCCTCGACGAACACTACACCCGGGGCTGGATTTGGTAGCTCCAGGATCGAGAAGTTGCTCTCCACGGCCGGATGAAAGCCGCGCTCGTACGGAAGGACCTGCACGACGACGTTGGGCAGGTTCGCCGTCACCAAGATCTTGGTCAACTGGTCTGCCATGACCCGGCGCCCGCCCACCATCCGGTGCAGCGCGGCCTCGTCCAGAACCACCTCGAAACGGGGCGGATTGTCCCGGGTGAGGATGCGCTGCCTGGTGAGCTTCGCCTCGATTTGAAGGTCGATCCGATCAGGATCGAGCCTGGGCATAGCCCCTTCGTGCCCGGCTCGCGCGTAATCAGCCGTGTGCAGCAGGCCGTGCACCACCGACGACTGGAAGGCGGAGATGGCCAGGGCTCCCTGTTCTAGCTCGGCGTAGGTGGCATAGGCCAGCTCGTAGCGCTGCCAGCGCGCCGGGCCCTTGCCCTCCCTGGCCAAGGTCATCAGCCGGTCACGCTCGGCTGGGTCGGCTACCTCGTAGAGGTCACAGAGGTCGCGAATGTCGCGGGCGGTGGCACCCTGGCCGGTTTCCATCCGGCTTACCTTGCTCGGGGAACACAGAAGACGCTCCGCCACCTGTTCCACGGTCAGGCCTTTTGCGCTGCGGAGCGCGCGCAGCACAGCGCCCAGTTCGCGCCGGTTCAGTGCAGGGCTGTGCACTTCTGGCACCTGGGTCGCTTCCTTTCTCAGGAGTCGGTCACGATCGTGGGCCAGAGGTCCCGATGATCGGGACTGTGCCGATCATACATGCATGATGCATTTGAAACAGGCACTTGCCATGTGGCATTGCTAGAGGCACTATGAAATCAGATCGCAGGATGCATCCTCAAGCGACCCGCCGACAATGGGGTCGACGGTGACCCGATGGTTACCGAAGAAAGATCGCGTGCCAGCTCAGGGGGAGCGCGCCGGACCGGGAACCCGGCTCGCAGGCGCGGCCCCGGGACGCGAGGAGGGGAGGGCCCTGCCATATCTCTTAGCCCGCGAAATCCACGTTCGCTTCCCCGGTGCGCATGCGCACAGGCCGTGGCCCGACATCCGCGGCCGACACCAAACCGATCCGGGATCCCGCCGGTTACCCACTGCGCGATGACCCGGACACGCCGACGGGCCGGTGCTGCAACACCGGCCCGACGGAACACCACCCAGGCTCTGGACCGAGCTAGAAGGGCTAGCGATGTGATCAACATTAGCAACTACCCAGGTAATGACAACCCCCCGCGACTGCGGCCGCCCACGGGGCGCTGGTGAGGGAACGCCCGGGGAGCCGGGTGCGAGACACGCTGATCCTGGCCATCAGCGTGGCACTGGACTGGCTGGCCTATCTCTTGCGGCGCTGCGGCGACCGGTGGTTCGCGATGAACGACACCGAGGCGTACTGGCGGGGCTGGCAGATCACCAAGACGCACGGAGGGCTCGGCCGGCGCTACCGCGACCTGCGGTTCGACACGCTGGCCGCGTGCGCTCAGTGCGCGGGAGCGGGGGAATGGGCCGACGCGCCGTGCGGGCCGTGCCTGGGCACGGGGCGGATCACTATCGCGGAGGTGAGCTAGCCATGGCCCTCGGGCGGCCGCGGCGGCCGAACGACCCGAGCGTCATGGCCAGCGTGGAAAGCGCGCTCAGCAACGTGGCGCGGCCCGGGATCTTCGGGCTGATCTGGAACTGGCGGTACGAGTTCGGCCTGTCCGCCGGGCTGGCGACGGTCGCGCTGGCCAGCGGGTACGCGCTCGGGGCAGCCTGGCTCATCGCGATGGCGGCGGTCGGGCTGGTCCTGCTGGCGGCCGGGCTGGCCTGGCCGCCGTCGCGGCAGCGGCTGATCGCGCGGGCCTGGTGCGTCATCACCCCGCACCGGGTCCGGACCGGATGCCGGCACGCCTGGGTGCAGACCAGGGACGGCAGGCTGCCGGTCATTCTGTACACGACGCCCGCGGCGTTCGGGGAACGGGTCACGCTGTGGTGCCGGGCCGGCATCACCCACGGCGACCTGGAGGGGGCCAGGGACATCCTGCGCGCCGCGTGCTGGGCCCGCGACGTCCGCGTGACGGGCAGCGCGCGCTACGCGCACGTGGTCGTGCTCGAGGTCATCAGGCACCGGCCGGCCACGCCCCCGGACCAGGACGGGACCGGCTGGCCCTACCTGAACCGCGACGGCGGCGACCCCGAGGAGGAGCCTGCACTAGCTGGCGGGCCCTGGCACCACGGGCCGTTCGGGTAAATCTGAGGTCCCCGGCCCGGTCTCGGGCCGAGCGACCGAGCGGGACAGAAGCTGTGCGACGTCGACGACCTCGAGGGTCTCCTTGGCCTCGCCGGAGGCCTTCTTGGCCGCCACCGCGTCGCCGAGCATGACCAGGCAGTAGGGGCAGGCGGTGGAGATGGTGTCCGGGTTCAGGGCCAGGGCCTCGTCGATCCGCTCGGTGTTGATCCGCTTGCCGATGCGCTCTTCCATCCACATCCTCGCGCCGCCGGCGCCGCAGCAGAAGCCGCGGTTCTTGCAGCGGTGCATCTCCTCGGCCTGGACGCCGGGGACGGCCTCCAGGATCTCGCGGGGCGGGGTGTAGATCTTGTTGTGGCGGCCCAGGAAGCAGGGGTCGTGGTAGGTGAGCTTCTCGTCCACCCGCTGGGTGGGGGTGAGCTTGCCCTGCTCGACCAGGCGGGCCAGCAATTGCGTGTGGTGGATGACCTCGTAGCTGCCGCCGAGCTGGGGGTACTCGTTCGCGATGGTGTTGAAGCAGTGCGGGCACGACGCGACAATCGTCTTCGGCGCGGCCTCGTTCAGGGTCTCGATGTTCTGCTGGGCCAGCATGGAGAACACGAACTCGTTGCCGATCCGGCGGGCCGGGTCGCCGGTGCAGGTCTCGGCCGGGCCGAGCACCGCGAACGTGACCCCGGCGGTGTGCAGCAGGGTGGCGATCGCCTTCGTGGTCTTGCGGGCCCGGTCCTCCAGGGCGCCGGCGCAGCCGACCCAGAACAGGTACTCGATGTCGGGCTCGACCTTGCCGTCCACGACCGGGACCTCGAAGTCGAGCTCGGTGATCCAGTCGGCGCGGCGGGCCCCGCCCATCCCCCACGGGTCGCCCTTGTTCTCCAGGTTCTTCAGCATGCCCGCCGCCTCGACCGGGAACGCGGACTCGATCAGCACCTGGTAGCGGCGCATCCCGTCGATGTGGTCGATGTGCTCGATGTCGACCGGGCACTCCTCCACGCACGCCCCGCAGTTCGTGCAGGACCAGATCACGTCCGGGTCGATGACGCCGCCGTCCTTGCCGACCAGGGGGCGTTCGGCCTCGGCCCTGACGGCTTCCGGCAGCTTCTCGCGGTCCTCGTCGGAGGCGGCCAGCAGGTACGGGGCCTTGGCGAAGGCGTGGTCGCGCAGGTCCAGGATGACCTGCTTGGGCGACAGCGGCTTGCCGGTGGCCCAGGCCGGGCACTGCGACTGGCACCGCCCGCACTCGGTGCAGGTGGCCATGTCCAGCAGGCCCTTCCAGGTGAAGTCCTCGATCTTGCCCAGGCCGAACACGTCGGTGTCCGGGTCGGCCTCCTCGAAGTCAAGCACCTTGCCGTTGCTGCGCATCGGCTCCAGGGCGCCCAGGGCGTTCGGGCGGCGGGAGAACAGGATGTTCAGCGGGGCCAGCGCGATGTGCAGGTGCTTGGAGTAGACCACGATGACGGCGAAGGCCATGATCACGCCGAGCTGGGCCAAAATGAACACCGCCTCCAGGACGCTGTTCACCCCGGTGCCGAGCGGGTGCAGGATCTGCGCGACGACCCACGACGCGAAGGCCCAGGCGTACGGGTAGGGGAAGACGCCGGTGTTCTGCTGCGCGCCGCGGTACAGGAGCAAGGTCACGATGACCGCCGCGATCATGCCCAGGACGACCCAGGCGGCGCGGGTGTGCGAGCCGAAGAAGCGTGACTTGCGGCCTTCCTTGTGCGGGTTGTTCCGGATCCGGATCACGGTGAACGTGATGATGCCGGCCAGCACGCCGACGCTGAACAGGTCCTCGATGAACCCGATGGCGGCCCAGTGGCCGATGCCCGGGATGGCGAAGGTCCGGGAGAACAGGTCCCCGTAGGCCTCGATGATGGTCAGGAACAGCACGATGAAGCCCCAGAACGTCGCGGCGTGCGCCGCGCCGGGCACCGACCACTTGAGCAGCTTGCGCTGCCCGATCACCTCGGTGGCCTGCGTCTCCAGGTCCCGGCCCAGGTGGGCCCGCGCGGCCTCGATCCGCTCGGGGGCGGGCTGGCCGCTGAGCGCGAGCCGCTTCAGCCACCAGAGCCGGCGCCCGGCCACCGCGAGCGCCACCGCGGTCAGGACCAGGCCGACGACAATTCGCAGGACCACTCGAACCTCCTGAAACAATTGGAAGCTCAAGCGTAGCCGCGTGGCGTGCCGCGACTAGGGCGGATGCCACTTGGTGAGACATTGATTCCCGGCATGGGATCGGCGGGGCGGGCGTTAACCCTACGGTCGCGGGCGGGGGCAGCGAGTTTCCGGCGAGTTTTCCGGCGGGAACGGGAATCATCCGGGACCCTGCGAAGTTGAGCCTAAGTGACTCAAGTCATTTGACGGCGGAAGTCCCTGCTGGCAAGCTTGGGCACGAATTACTCAACTTCAACACACACAAGGACTGCTCATGGCACGTGCGGTAGGGATTGACCTGGGGACGACCAACTCTGTCGTCGCCATCCTGGAGGGCGGCGAGCCCACGGTCATCGCCAACGCCGAGGGCTCACGGACGACTCCCTCGGTCGTGGCCTTCGCCAAGAACGCGGAGGTACTGGTCGGCGAGGTCGCCAAGCGGCAGGCCGTCACCAACGTGGACCGGACCATCCGTTCGGTCAAGCGCCACATGGGGACCGACTGGTCGGTCAACATCGACGGCAAGAAGTTCAGTCCCCAGCAGATCAGCGCGTTCGTGCTGCAGAAGCTCAAGAGGGACGCGGAATCCTACCTGGGTGAGAAGATCACCGACGCGGTGATCACCGTCCCGGCGTACTTCAACGACGCGCAGCGTCAGGCCACCACCGAGGCCGGGAAGATCGCGGGGCTGAACGTGCTCCGGATCATCAACGAGCCCACCGCGGCCGCGCTGGCCTACCACCTGGAGAAGGAGGGCGAGGCCACCATTCTCGTCTTCGACCTGGGCGGCGGCACGTTCGACGTGTCCCTGCTTGAGGTCGGCGAGGGCGTGGTCGAGGTCAAGGCGACCAACGGCGACAACCACCTCGGCGGTGACGACTGGGACCAGCGGATCGTCGACTGGCTGGTCAAGGACTTCAAGAACGGGTACGGCATCGACCTGTCCAAGGACAAGATGGCGCTGCAGCGGCTGCGTGAGGCCGCGGAGAAGGCCAAGATCGAGCTGTCCCAGTCGATGGAATCGCAGATCAACCTGCCTTACATCTCCCACTCCGCCGACGGCCCGCTGCACCTGGACGCCAAGCTGACCCGCGCGGAGTTCCAGCGGATGACCTCCGACCTGCTCGACCGGTGCAAGGGCCCGTTCCAGCAGGTGATCAAGGACGCCGGGATCAAGCTCGACGACCTGCAGAACGTGGTGCTGGTCGGCGGGTCCACCCGGATGCCCGCGGTGGTCGACCTGGTCAAGTCGCTGACCGGCGGCAAGGAGCCGAACAAGGGCGTCAACCCGGACGAGGTCGTCGCGGTGGGCGCCTGCCTGCAGGCCGGCGTGCTCAAGGGCGAGGTCAAGGACGTCCTGCTGCTCGACGTGACCCCGCTGTCGCTGGGCATCGAGACCAAGGGCGGCATCTTCACCAAGCTCATCGAGCGGAACACCACGATCCCGACCAAGCGGTCGGAGATCTTCACCACGGCCGAGGACAACCAGCCGTCGGTGCAGATCCAGGTCTTCCAGGGCGAGCGTGAGATCGCGGCGTACAACAAGAAGCTCGGCATGTTCGAGCTGGCCGGGATCGCGCCGTCGCCGCGCGGGCTGCCGCAGATCGAGGTCACCTTCGACATCGACGCCAACGGCATCGTGAACGTGTCCGCCAAGGACCTGGGCACGGGCAAGCAGCAGTCGGTCCAGATCACCGGCGGGTCCGCGCTGCCCAAGGAAGACATCGAGAAGATGGTCCGGGACGCGGAGCAGTACGCCGAAGAGGACCGCAAGCGCCGCGAAGAGGCCGAGATCCGCAACCAGGCCGACACGCTGGTCTACAGCACCGAGAAGTTCCTCGGCGAGAACGAGGACAAGGTGCCGGACGACATCAAGTCCGAGGTGCGCGAGGCGCTGTCCGAGGTCAAGAAGGCCCTGGAGAGCAACGACACCGACGCCATCAAGTCGGCCACCGAGCGCGCCGCCCAGGTCAGCCAGAAGATGGGGACCGCCATCTACCAGCAGGCCCAGGCCGCCCAGGCGGCTCAGGCCCAGCAGGGCGGCTCGGCCGAGGACGGCACCCAGACCCCGGCCGACGATGATGTCGTCGAGGCCGAGATCGTGGACGAGGACAGCCACGGCGAGGGCGGAGCCGCCTGATGCCAGCATCCGAGGACCCGGGCTCCGGCCCGGTCATCCACGACCACCGGCGGATCGACCCGGTCACCGGGCAGGTCCGGGGGAAGCACGCGGCATCCAAGCCGGCCGGCACCACTGGTGCCGGCGGCTGGCCGGGGCTAGCTCGTCCGGGGCCGGGACAGGCTCTGGGGCCGGGACAGGCTCCGGGGCCGGGACAGGCTCCGGGGCCGGGACAGGCTCCGGGGCCGGGACAGGCTGCCGGGGGCCGGCCGGGTCCGGCGCCGCCGGGGCGGCTGAGGCCAAGGACGGGGAGGCTGGGGCCAAGAAGGGGCCGGACGAGGCCAAGAACGCGCCGGACCAGGCCGGGGCCGGGACGGCCGACGCGGCCGAAGAAGTTATAGAAGGAATCGTCGAGGACACGCCCGTGATCGCCACCAAGCAGTCCGACACCGCGGCGCGGCTCGCGGAGCGCACCGCCGACCTGCAGCGCCTGCAGGCCGAGTACGCGAACTACCGCAAGCGCGTGGACCGGGACCGGGCCGCCGTACGCGAGCAGGCGGTCGCGACCGTCCTGACCGGGCTGCTCCCGGTCCTGGACGCGATCGACCAGGCGCGCGAGCACGGCGAGCTGTCCGGCGGGTTCAAGTCGGTGGCCGACTCACTGCAGTCGGCAGTGGGCAAGCTCGGCCTGGTGGCCTACGGCGAGAAAGGCGACGCCTTCGACCCGAAGATCCACGAGGCGCTGACCCACACCTATTCACCTGACGTCACCGAGGACACGTGCGTCGAGATCTTCCAGCCCGGCTACAAGGTGGGCGAGAAGATCCTGCGCCCGGCCCGGGTCGCGGTGGCCGCGCCGGCCACCGGCCCGGACGGCAGCAGCAACGAGGCCACGTGGTCCGACGGTGAGGAAGGTAACTAAACAGTCAGGGCAGGCGGGATGAGCACCAAGGACTACCTCGAGAAGGATTACTACAAGACCCTGGGGGTCGCCAAGACGGCGAAGCCCGCCGAGATCAAGACGGCGTACCGCAAGCTGGCCCGCAAGTTCCACCCGGACTCCAATCAGGGCGACGCCAAGGCCGAGGAGCGCTTCAAGGAGATCTCCGAGGCGTACTCCGTGCTGTCGGATGAGAAGCGGCGCAAGGAGTACGACGAGGCGCGCTCGCTGTTCGGCGGCGGCTTCCGGGTCCCGACCGGGACCCGGCCCAGCAACGGGGGCTTCGGCGGCTTCGACCTGAACGACATCTTCAGCGGGGCGGGCGACGCGGCCGGCGGGCTGGGCGACCTGTTCGGCGGGGTGTTCAACCGCGGTCGCGCCAACACGGCCCAGAACCGGCCGCGGCGGGGCGCCGACGTGGAGACCGAGACCACGCTGAGCTTCGGCGACGCGATCGACGGGACCACCGTCGCGCTGCGGCTGACCGGGGAGGGCGCGTGCCCGACCTGTCGCGGCACCGGGGCCAAGGCCGGCACCGTGCCCAAGGTCTGCCCGGTGTGCGCCGGGACCGGCCAGTCGAGCCGGAACCAGGGGTCGTTCGGGATCTCCGAGCCGTGCAAGGAGTGCCGGGGCCGCGGCCTGGTGGTCGACGACCCGTGCCCGGCGTGCTCGGGCAGCGGGCGGGCGATGAGCTCGCGGACCATCCAGACCCGCATCCCGGCCGGGGTGGCCGACGGGCAGCGGATCAAGATCGCGGGCAAGGGCGCGTCCGGCGAGCGCGGCGGTGCCGCCGGCGACCTGTACGTCCGGGTGCACGTCAAGCAGCACCCGGTGTTCGGGCGGTCGGGGGACAACCTCACCGTGACCGTGCCGGTCACGTTCGCCGAGCTCAGCCTCGGCGCGGAGGTCAAGGTGCCCGCGCACAGGGGCGCGCCGGTGACGGTGCGGATCCCGCCGGGCACCGCGAACGGCAGCAAGTTCCGGGTCTCGGGCAAGGGGGTCCGCCGCAAGGACGGCACCAGTCGGCGCGATGATCGTCACCGTCGACGTGACGGTGCCGCAGAACCTGAACAGCAAGGCACGCAGCGCCATCGAGGACCTGCGTGCGGCGACCGCCGGGGCGGATCCGCGTGAGGATCTGCTCGAGCGGGCCAAGGAGTAGTAATGATGAACAGCCCATTCGAGCAGTCGGACGAGATGCCGGTGTACGTCATCTCGGTAGCCGCCGAACTGTCCGGGATGCACCCGCAGACGCTGCGCGAGTACGAGCGCCGCGGCCTGGTCTCACCAGGCCGCAGCGCCGGGCGCGGGCGGCGGTACTCGATGCGGGACATCCTGGCCCTGCGCGAGATCCAGCGGCTGTCGCAGGAAGAAGGCGTGAACCTGTCCGGCATCAAGCTGATCCTGGATCAGCTCCGGGAGCTGGATCAGGCCCGCAGGCTCGTCGCGGAGCTGCACGCCGAGGTGGCGCAGCTGCGCGCGGAGCTGGAATCAACCCGGGCCGTGGCGGCCCGGCTGGCCGAGCTACGCCGGAGCGGCGGCGCCAACGACCCCGGCCTGGTGCCGGTGCGCCGCGCCCGGGTGGCGGTCTGGGAACCGATGACTGGGCCGTCCAGCGGGACTGGACCGCCGAGGCCCGGAGAATGAAACTAGCTGGCCGCCCGGCGAGAACCGGACGCCCAGAGGAGAATAGGCAATGGCTGACGACAAACTGACCCACAAGAGCCAGGACGCGCTCTCTACCGCGGTGCGGCGCGCCGCGGCGGACGGAAGCCCGCAGGTCGAGGCGCTGCACCTGCTCGCCGCCCTGGTCGAGCAGACGGACGGTACCACCGCTCCGCTGCTGCGGGCGGTCGGCGCCGACCCGGCGCTGATCGCCAAGCAGGCCGCCGAGCGCCTGGACCGGCTGCCGCGGGCGCGCGGCACCACGCTCAGCGCCCCGGAGATGTCCCGCCCGCTGCTATCCGCGATCGCCACCGCGTCGAGCCGTGCCAAGCAGCTGGGGGACGAGTACATCTCCACCGAGCACCTGCTGGTCGGCCTGGCCGCCGACGGCGGGGAGGCCAAGACCGTGCTGGCCGCGGCCGGCGTCACGCCGGACGCGCTGCTCGAGGCGTTCAGCCAGATCCGCGGCAGCGCCCGGGTGACCAGCCCCGACCCCGAGGACACGTACAAGGCGCTGGAGAAGTACGGCGTCGACCTGACCAAGTCGGCCCGCGACGGGGTCCTGGACCCGGTCATCGGCCGGGACGCCGAGATCAGGCGGGTCATCCAGGTGCTGTCCCGCCGGACCAAGAACAACCCGGTGCTGATCGGCGAGCCGGGCGTGGGCAAGACCGCGGTCGTGGAGGGCCTGGCCCAGCGGATCGTGGCCGGCGACGTCCCCGAGTCGCTGCGCGGCAAGCGGCTGATCGCGCTCGACCTGGGCGCGATGGTGGCCGGGGCCAAGTACCGCGGTGAGTTCGAGGAGCGGCTCAAGGCCGTGCTGAACGAGATCCGGCAGAGCGACGGCCAGGTCATCACGTTCATCGACGAGCTGCACACGGTCGTGGGCGCGGGCGCCGCCGAGGGCGCGATGGACGCGGGCAACATGCTCAAGCCGATGCTGGCCCGCGGCGAGCTGCGCATGGTCGGGGCGACCACGCTGGACGAGTACCGGGAGCGGATCGAGAAGGACGCGGCCCTGGAGCGCCGGTTCCAGCAGGTGCTGGTGGGCGAACCCTCGGTCGAGGACACGATCGCGATCCTGCGCGGGCTGAAGGGCCGCTACGAGGCCCACCACGAGGTGCAGATCTCGGACGCGGCGCTGGTCGCGGCGGCCGCGCTGTCCGACCGGTACATCACCGCCCGGTTCCTCCCGGACAAGGCCATCGACCTGGTCGACGAGGCCGCGTCCCGGCTGCGGATGGAGATCGACTCCCAGCCGGTCGAGATCGACGAGCTGCGGCGCGCCGTGGACCGGATGACGATGGAGGAGCTCGCGCTGGCCAACCAGGAGGACGCGGCCAGCAAGGAGCGGCTGGAACGGCTCAAGGCGACCATGGCCGACCGGCAGGAACAGCTGGACGTGCTGGTCTCCCGCTGGGAGCAGGAGAAGTCGGGCCTGAACAAGGTGGGCGAGCTCAAGAAGCGGCTCGACGACCTCAAGGGGCAGGCCGAACGCGCCTGGCGCGACCAGGACATGGAGACCGCGTCCCGGCTGAACCACGAGACCATCCCCGCGCTGGAAGCCGAGTTGGCGGCGGCAAGTGCCGCGGCCCGTTCGGCCGCCAATGAAGGCGGAAGCGGTTCGGGCGGAATCCCCGCTACGGCGCCCATGGTGAAGGAGGAGGTCGGTCCCGACGACGTGGCCGACGTGGTGTCCTCCTGGACCGGGATCCCGGCCGGGCGGCTGCTCGAGGGCGAGACGGCCAAGCTGCTGCGGATGGAGGCCGAGATCGGGCACCGGGTGATCGGCCAGGCGCGCGCCGTGCAGGCCGTGTCCGACGCGGTCCGCCGGGCCCGGGCGGGCGTGTCCGACCCGGACCGGCCCACCGGCTCGTTCCTGTTCCTGGGGCCGACCGGCGTGGGCAAGACCGAGCTGGCCAAGGCGCTGGCCGAGTTCCTGTTCGACGACGAGCGGGCCATGATCCGCATCGACATGAGCGAGTACGCCGAGAAGCACTCGGTGGCCCGGCTGATCGGCGCGCCGCCCGGTTACGTCGGCTACGAGGAGGGCGGCCAGCTGACCGAGTCGGTGCGGCGCCGGCCCTACACGGTGGTGCTGCTCGACGAGGTGGAGAAGGCGCACCCGGAGGTGTTCGACGTGCTGCTCCAGGTGCTCGACGACGGGCGGCTGACCGACGGCCAGGGCCGCACGGTGGACTTCCGGAACACGATCTTGGTCCTCACCTCGAACCTGGGGTCGCAGTACATCGCGGACCCGGCGTTCGGGAGCGAGACGGCCAAGCGCGAGGCGGTGCTGACCGCGGTGCGGAACGCGTTCAAGCCGGAGTTCCTGAACCGGCTGGACGACGTGATCGTGTTCGACGCGCTGACCACCGGCGACCTGACCCAGATCGTCGACCTGCAGGTCGAGCGGCTGGCCGCACGGCTCGCGGGCCGGCGGCTGACGCTGACCGTCAGCCCGGCGGCGCGCGAGTGGCTGGCGCTCACCGGGTTCGACCCGGTGTACGGGGCGCGGCCGCTGCGCAGGCTGGTTCAGTCGGCGATCGGCGATCAGCTGGCCCGGTCGCTGCTGGCCGGGGAGATCCTGGACGGCGACGAGGTGCTGGTCGACGTGGACCCGGCGCGGGACGCGCTGTCCGTGCAGCGGGTTTCGCAGCCTTCGCAAGCTTCGCAGGCGGAGAAGGTCGCGTAGCTGTTATCCACCGGAGAGGCCGGGCCTGCCGCTTATGATCCCGCGGCGGGACCGGCCTTTCTGGCGTCCCGGTCGTCTTTGTCGTCGAGCAGCTTGTCGTAGTCGTCCTCGGGCAGGGCCAGGTCGACGCGGATCCGGTAGCGCAGCCGGAGCAGCAGCTGAAGCTCGTCGCGGTCCTCGCCGCGCAGGCAGGCGTCCACCCCGGCGGTGGCCCAGTCCAGCGCGCCGTTCAGGTCGCCCTGCTCGGTGAGCAGCTCGGCCACCAGATCGCAGGTACGCGGCAGCGCCCGGCCGCCGTCCTCGAAGAGCTGGCGCAGCAGGGCGTCGGCCTCGGCGGGCCGGGCGAGCGCGAACATGGCGCGGGCCAGCGGCACCCGGGGGTCATCGAAGGTCGGGCCCGCGTCCGCGATGGCGGCCTGGAACTCGTCCACGGCGGTGGCCGGCTCGTCGGCGAGCAGCCACTGCTCGCCGGCTCGCATGTGGGCCTCGGCCCGGGACATGCTTTCCTGGGTCGGCTGCTGCGGCAGCGAGGCCTGGACGGCCAGCCTGCTCATCCGCACCGCGGCCCGTTTGTGGTTGCCGGTCCGGGCAGCATTGACCTCGATCACGTCGAACAGCTCACCGGAAAGCACAACCACGTCTCAGAACCTACCCGTCGAGGCCTCGCACAATCCGGGGCTGCTTAAATTACCGAGCCCGTTTTACCGGCTGGTTTTACCGGCGGGTGCGCTCGAGCGCGTCCCAGAAGCCGCGGCGCAGCGCGTGCCGGACCTCATCGTGCAGCAGGAAGTCGATCGGCAGCGCCGATCCCTGCAGCAGCCGGGCCTCCAGGTCGGACGGCATCCGCGGCTTGCGGGCCAGCACCGCTTCCAGCCACAGCGCCGGGGCGTCGCGCGCGACCGAGGCGCCGAACTCCTGGCCCTCCTCGTGCGCGGCCTGCACGGCCTCGGACAGCGACGGCCCGCCCGAGACGTAGCCGGGCGGCGGTGAGGTCGCGACCGGCTGCGGGCCGGTGTACGGGGAGCTGCGGGGCCCGCCCGGCCCGGCGTGCTGGCCGACGTGCTGGGGGCCGGTCGGCCCGCCGCCCGGCGGCGAGCCGACCGGGCCGCCCATGGGGATCGGGGCGTTCGGCGGGGGCGGGGCGCTCGGGATGTTCGGGATGTTCGGGCGGGAGGGCAGGCGGCGCAGCTGGCCGGGAGGGGCCGGGGAGGCTTCGGGGCCGGCCAGGCCGTCGGGGGTGACCGGGGGGACGGCGTAACCGGTGACATCCTCGGCGACGCGGGCGACGCGGGCCGGCTCCGCGCGGTCTTGACGGTCCGCGCGGTCTTGACGGTCCGCGCGGTCGGCGCGATCGGCGCGGTCGTCGCGGTCGGCGCGGTCCTGGCGGTCTTGGCGGGTGCGCGGGGAGACCGGGGCGGGGGCGGCGTAGATGTCCGGGCGGACGGTGGCGTCGCCGTTGACGCCCTCGCGCGGGCGATCCTCGCGGGTGCGCTCCTCGCGCTCCCGGGTGCGCTCGTCACGGTCGCGAGTCCGGTCGTCGCGAGTCCGGTCGTCGCGGGTCCGCTCTTCGCGGTCGCGGGTCCGCTCTTCGCGGGCGCGGTCGTCGCGGCTGGCGGCGCGGGGCAGCTGGAGAGCGGGCCGCTGGTACTCAGCCACCACCGGCGCGGTGTAGATGGAGGGCGGCGCGTGGTTGCCCGGCCCGGCGGGCAGCGCCTGGTACGGGCCCACGCCCGCCACCGCCGAATGCCCGTTGGACAGCGGACGGCCCGGGACGCGGTCCGCGTCGTCCGGCTCGTCGGCGTGCGCCGGCTCGGCGCCCACGATCAGCTCGACGTAGGGCCGGAGCTGCTCGCCGCCGATCTCGATGATGTCGTCGGACTCCTGGCGCAGCGAGCGGGAGATGGTCCAGTTGCCGTCCACCGCGATGTGTACCAGGGTGACGCGCATGCCGAGATCCTGGACGTCGGCGATGACCTGGGCCAGGTCCTCCTCCGCGCTGACCACCAGCGCGTCGCTGACCGCGCTGTTGCGGGCCAGCGTGGTCAGGTCCCGGTGGATCTCGGTTTCCACGCCCTCGCGGCGGCCGGGACGGATCTTGGCCACCCGGAGCTTGATGCCCGGGATGTCGGCCAGGGCGTCCTGCTCGGCGGTGCGGCGCCCGTCGACGGTCGCCTCGTACCAGTAGCAGCGCAGCAGCGGCAGCCCGGTGCGCTCGCGGGCCATGCCGCCCAGCAGCTGCAGGAGCCCCTCGTAGTCCCAGGAGACCGATTCGCCTCGGCGGGTCCCGTGCACGGCCATGGCACCATCTGCGAGCACGTAGCTTGCGTCAACGAACAGCGCGCAGCGGTCCACGGCCCCACCGTCCTTTCCTCGGCGCAGCGGTCACTCTTTCAGGCACCGATCCGGACCTGACCGCTCTAAGCGTAGTGAAGTAACCTTCTCCGGGATGGCTTTCCGAGCATTCCCGCTGCATGAAGGGGCCTGATGAGAAGGGGACGGCCATGAGCGACCGGGCCGAACTGCTCGCGGCGATCAAGGCGAAAGCGGTCATCCGCGGGGACTTCATCCTCTCCTCCGGCCAGCGCGCCGACTGGTACGTCGACCTGCGGCGGGTGCTGCTTGACGGGCGCCTGGCGCCGCTAGCGGGCCGGGTCATGCTGGACCTCACCTGGGATCTGGGCTACGAGGCGGCGGGCGGCCTGACCCTGGGCGCCGACCCGGTCGCCACGGCGATGATGCACGCGGCCGCCGCCCGGGGCACGCCGATCGACGCGTTCGTGGTGCGGAAGAAGGAGAAGGACCACGGTACCCAGCGCCGGATCGAGGGCCCGGACGTGGCCGGCCTGCGGGTGCTCGCGGTCGAGGACACCTCGACCACCGGCGCCTCCCCGCTGACCGCGGTCGACGCGCTGCGGGAAGCGGGCGCCGAGGTGACCGGGGTGGCGGTGCTGGTCAACCGGGGCGCGCGGGAGCGCGTGACCGGACACGGGCTGATCTTCCGGGCCGCCTACGACCTGTCAGACCTCGAGATCTGACCGGTGCCGGCCGGGCCGGCGCGGGGTCTGCCCGGCGGGCGCCTGGGCGGCGGGCAGCTGAGTGGCGGGCGCCTGGGCGGCGGGCGCCTGCGCTGCGGGCTCTTGCCCGGCCGCCTTGGCCTGCGCGGCTTCACGCCGGAACTGGCGCAGGCGGTAGAGCACGAAGCCGGCGATCACGATGACCACGATCGCGACCAGGATGTAGGTGGCGATGGTCAGGCCGTGGTTGATACTCCCC
Organism: uncultured Actinomycetes bacterium; assembly: GCA_963822765.1. Lineage (GTDB taxonomy): Bacteria > Actinomycetota > Actinomycetes > Streptosporangiales > Streptosporangiaceae > Palsa-504. The sequence goes on from CAWGJL010000009.1 coordinate 117,508, forward strand.
CAGGCGTGGCCGACCTCGTAGCCGATCAGGGACAGCACGGTCGCGTAGATGACGGTGCCGATCAGGCTAAACACCCCGAACCGGGCCGCCGGGACCCGGACCAGGCCCGCCACGATCGAGGTGAAGGCGCGGATGAACGGCAGCATCCGGCCCAATGAAATGGCCCAGGCCCCGCGCCCGGCCAGGAACCGCTCGGCCCGGTCGACGTCGCCCTGGGTCACCAGCACGTAGCGGCCCCACTTGTGCACCAGCGGCTTGCCGCCGACCCGGCCCACCGCGTACGAGGCGTAGGATCCGGCGAGTTCGGCCAGGGACCCGATGATGATGACCAGGACGAGGTTAAGATGCCCCTGGTAGGCGAGCACGCCGGCGAACCCGAACGTAACCTCGGATGGGATCGGGATGCACGCCGCCTCGAGGAAGCCGAACAAGATGAGGGCAGCGTAAGGCGCCGACGTGAGAAAGCTCTCCATGGCTTCATGTTGTACCCCATGCCCGGTACCGGCCGGTGCATCTTCATGCTCGCTTCATGTCTAGGCTGGGGATCGCGGGCCCGCGGCCCAGCTGATTAGGCACTGTCCACAGGGAGTTATTAGCCATGCCTATCGCGACCCCAGAGGTCTACGCGCAGATGCTCGACACCGCCAAGCAGCGCGGTTTCGCCTACCCGTCGATCAATGTGACCTCCAGCCAGACCCTGAACGCGGCGCTGCGCGGATTCGCGGACGCCGGCAGCGACGGGATCGTGCAGATTTCCACCGGCGGCGCGGAGTACCTGTCCGGCCAGGCAGTCAAGGACATGGTGACCGGCGCGGTGGCGCTGGCCGAGTTCGCGTACGTGGTGGCGGCCAAGTACCCCATCCACGTGGCGCTGCACACCGACCACTGCCCCGAGGACAAGCTTGACGGCTACATGCGCCCGCTGGTCGCGATCTCTGCCGAGCGGGTTTCGCGCGGCGAGGAGCCGCTGTTCCAGTCGCACATGTGGGACGGCTCGGCGGTGCCGCTGGCCGAGAACCTGGAGATCGCCGCCGAGCTGCTGGCCGCGTGCGCGGCTGCGCACATCATCATGGAGATGGAGATCGGCGTGGTCGGCGGCGAAGAGGACGGCGTCGTCGGCGAGATGAACGAGAAGCTGTACAGCACCCCGGAGGACGCCCTGGCGGTGGCCGAGACGCTGGGTCTTGGCGAGCGCGGCCGGTACATCCTGGCCGCCACGTTCGGGAACGTGCACGGCGTCTACGCGCCCGGGCACGTCAAGCTGCGGCCCAGCGTGCTGAAGGACATCCAGGACACGGTGGGCCAGAAGTACGGCAAGGACAAGCCGTTCGACCTGGTGTTCCACGGGGGTTCGGGCTCGGCGCTGGAGGAGATCAGGGAGGCGATCACCTACGGGGTGGTCAAGATGAACGTCGACACCGACACCCAGTACGCGTTCACCAGGCCGATCGCGGATCACATGTTCAAGAACTACGACGGCGTGCTCAAGGTCGACGGCGACGTGGGCAGCAAGAAGGCCTACGACCCGCGCAGTTACGGCAAGGCCGGCGAGGCCGGCATGACCCAGCGGGTCACCCACGCCTGCGAGGACCTGCTGTCCGCGGGTCACCAGCTGTCATGACCGACCGCGATAACCTGCTGGCCGGGCCGCCCGCCACGTACCTGCTGGAGAACGAGGAGGCGGCGGAGGCGCTGCGGTCCGGGGTTTCGCCGTCTTCGGTCGCGGCCCGGTTCCCGGCCTACTCGGCCGCGTGGGCCACGCTGGCCGAGGCCGCGTTCGCGGCCGGTGATCCGGTCATGGCGTACGCGTACGCCCGGACCGGGTACCACCGGGGGCTGGATCAGCTGCGGCGTTCGGGCTGGCGCGGCACCGGGCCGATTCCCTGGGAGCACGAGCCGAACCGGGGCTTCCTGCGCTCGCTGTCCATGCTGGGCCGGGCCGCCGGCGCCATCGGCGAAGACGACGAGGCGCAGCGCTGCGACCAGTTCCTGCGCGACAGCAGCGCCGCCGCCGCTGCCGCCCTGCGCGGCAGCGGCACGTGACCCGAGGGTTGCGTGCGAGCTTGCGGGGCTGCTGAGCTGAGCGGCGGCACGCACGCTGCGGGGCTTTTCATGATCGCGAAGAGTTTTGTATGAAATAGCACGTAAAACCCTTCGCGATCATGCTGAGCGCCTTCCGGGACGCGGCAGCGGCGCTGCGCGAGAGCGCCCGAGGAGCCTAGAAGCGGCGCGTGGGGCGTGAGGGGCATGGGATGCGCGGAGGTTACCAGGAGCGCGGAGCTGCCCGGGAACTAGGCGCGGGCGGCCCGGGGCAGCGCGTTTGCGCAGGAGGGGCCGGGTCATAGGGGGACATGCCGGGCAGGGGTTAATGGCTTAGGCCGGGGGTTTACGGGTAGCCTCAGAACGCAAGAGCCCCTGCTGCGCTTGCGCTGAGCAGGGGCTTCGTATGTGTGCGCGGGAGGGGATGCGCAATGCCCGCCATCGTGCTGGTCGGTGCTCAGTGGGGCGACGAGGGCAAGGGCAAGGCGACCGACCTGCTCGGCGACCGCGTGGACTACGTGGTGCGGTATCAGGGCGGGAACAACGCCGGCCACACGGTCGTCATCGGGGACGAGAGCTACGCGCTGCACCTGCTGCCGTCCGGGGTGCTGTCACCGCGGGTGGTTCCGGTGATCGGCAACGGGGTGGTGATCGACCCGCAGGTGCTGCTGGATGAGATCGACGGCCTGCAGGACCGCGGTGTCGACTGCGGGAAGCTGCTGGTGTCGGCGGACGCGCACCTGATCACGCCGTATCACCGGGCGCTGGACAAGGTCACCGAGCGGTACCTGGGCAGCGCGCGGATCGGGACCACCGGGCGCGGCATCGGGCCGGCCTACGGGGACAAGATCGCCCGGATGGGGATCCGGGTGCAGGACCTGTTCGACCCGGGGATCTTGCGCAAGAAGCTGGACCTGGTGCTGCGGGAGAAGAACCAGGTGCTGAGCAAGGTCTACAACCGGCGCGGCATCGACCCGGAGGCGTGCGCGGCGGAGTACGGGCAGTACGCGGGCCGGCTGCGCCCGTACGTGGCCGACACCGGGCTGGCCCTGAACCGGGCGCTGGACCAGGGGCTGGTGGTGCTGCTGGAGGGCGCGCAGGCCACCATGCTCGACGTGGACCACGGCACGTACCCGTTCGTGACCTCCTCCTCCCCCACCGCGGGGGGCGCCTGCGTCGGGTCCGGCATCGGGCCGACCCGGATCTCCGACGTGATCGGCATCGTCAAGGCGTACACGACGCGGGTCGGCGAGGGCCCGTTCCCCACCGAGCTGCGCGACCAGACCGGCGAGTGGCTGCGCAAGAGCGGCGGGGAGTACGGCGTGACCACCGGCCGCCCGCGGCGCTGCGGCTGGTTCAACGCGGTCATCGCGCGCTACGCGACCCGGGTCAACGGGATCACCGGGTACTTCCTGACCAAGCTCGACGTGCTGTCCGGGCTGGACCAGGTGCCGGTGTGCGTGGCCTACGAGGTGGACGGCAAGCGGTATGACGAGATCCCCATGACGCAGACCGAGTTCCACCACGCGGTGCCGGTCTACGAGTACTTCGACGGCTGGGCCGAAGACATCGCCAAGGCCCGCACCCTGGACGAGCTCCCCCCGAACGCCCGGGCCTACATCGCGGCCCTGCAGGACATGATCGGCGCCCCGGTCTGCGCGGTCGGCGTGGGCCCGCGCCGCGACCAGACCCTGCAGCTCCGGGATCTGCTCCAGCAGCAGGGTTAGTTTTTACTGGCGCCGGTAGGCTCGCGGCGTGCGCATTCTCGTCATCGGGTCGGGCGGCCGGGAGCACGCCATCGTCCGCGCGCTGAGCGCGGAAACCGGCAGCTTGCACGCGGCACCGGGCAACCCGGGCATCGCGGCCCTCGCGGAAACCCACCCGGACATCGCGGCGGTCCCGGAGCAGATCGTCGCGCTCGCGCGCAAGCTCAGCCCCGACCTGGTGGTCATCGGCCCGGAGGCGCCGCTGGTCGCCGGGGCGGCCGGCGCGCTGCGGGAGAACGGGGTGGCCTGCTTCGGCCCGGACGCGGACGCGGCCAGGATCGAGGGCTCCAAGTCGTTCGCCAAGCAGGTCATGGCCGAGGCCGGCATCGCCACCGCAGCGTCGTTCACCTGCCGGACCGAGGCCGAGGCAGACGCGGCGCTGGACGCGTTCGGGGCGCCCTACGTGGTCAAGGACGACGCGCTGGCCGCGGGCAAGGGCGTGCTGGTCACCGAGGATCTCGACGCCGCCCGGGCGCACGCGCGGGGCTGCGGGACAGTAGTGATCGAGGAGTTCCTGGACGGTCCCGAGGTGTCGCTGTTCGCGGTGACCGACGGCGTGAGCGCGGTGCCGCTGCTGCCGGCCCAGGACTTCAAGCGGGCCCGGGACGGCGACCAGGGGCCGAATACCGGCGGCATGGGCGCCTACGCGCCGCTCCCCTGGGCGCCCGCCGACCTGGCCGGACAGGCGATGGACCGCGTGATCCAGCCGGCCGTCGACGCGATGGCCCGGCGCGGCACGCCGTACCGCGGGCTGCTGTACGCCGGGCTGGCCCTGACCTCGGCCGGCCCCAAGGTGATCGAGTTCAACGCGCGGTTCGGTGACCCGGAGACGCAGGTGGTGCTGGACCGGCTGGCGAGTCCGCTGGGGCCGCTGCTGCACGCGGCGGCGACCGGGGGCCTGGCTGGCGTCCCGCGACCGCAGTGGCGACCGGGGGCGGCAGTGGCGGTGGTGATCGCCGCGGAATGCTATCCCGAGGCGCCGGTCAAGGGCGACAAGATCTATTTCACCGAACGAAGCGTGGTGCCAGCGGCCGGTCAAGCGGCGGGGCACGCGGATGCGTACGTGCTGCACGCCGGGACGGCGCGGGACGCGGCCGGGGAACTGGTGTCGGCGGGCGGCCGGGTGCTGAACGTGGTGGGCAGCGGGGTCGATACCGGGGCGGCGCGGGCCGCGGCGTACGAGCTGGCGGGGACGGTCGTGATGCGCGGCGGGTGGTACCGCCGGGATATCGCCGCGGGCCGGTAACGGGCGCCGTGAGCGAGGGCGGGCCGGGGCCGGCGGAGGCGGGGCCGGCGGAGGCGGGGCTGGCGGAGGCGGGGCTGGCGGAGCGGCGGGGGCTGGCGGCCGGGGGGCTGCCGTTGCGGGTTAGCACGCTGGAACTGTTCTTCGACCTGGTGTTTGTGTTTGCCATCACGCAGCTGACCGGGGTCTTGTCGCACGACGTGACGGTCGTGGACGGGGTGCGGGTCCTGCTGGTGTTCGGGGCGCTGTGGTGGATGTACGGGGGGTACGTCTGGCTGTCCAACGCGCGGACGCCGGTGCGGACGCCGGAGCGGCTGCTGATGCTGCTCGGGATGGCCGGGTACCTGGTCGTGGGGCTGGCCATCCCGCACGCGTTCGGGCGGGACGGGGTGGCGCTGGGGATCGGGTACCTGATCGTGGTCGGCGTCCACGGCTGGCTGTACCAGCGGGTCAACCGGAACATCGCCCGGGTCGTGCCGTTCAACGTGGCCGCGGCGCTGCTCATCATCGCGGCCGGGGTGGTGCAGGGGTGGGGCGCCTACGTGCTGTGGGCGGCCGCGCTGGCCTTCGAGCAGCTGTCCCCGCTGTTCGCCCGGGTGCGCGGGCGGTTCGACATCGCCCCGTCGCACTTCGTGGAGCGGCACGGGGCGCTGATCATCGTGGTGTTCGGGGAGTCGGTGGTGGACATCGGGATCGGCGCCGAAGGCCACCGGGTGACGGTGTCGCTGGTCCTGTCCGCGGTGCTGGGGCTGGCGCTGGCCGCGGCGCTGTGGTGGGCGTACTTCGGGGTGGGCGACGACGAGCGGGCCGAGCGGGCCATGCTGGCGGCCGACCCGGCGGCCCGGCCGGCGCTGGCGCTGGCCGCGTACTTCTTCGCCTACATCCCGATGCTGCTCGGCGTCGTGGCGCTGGCCTCCGGGGTCAAGCAGGCCATCGTGAACACCGCGAGCACGCTGCCGGCCGGGCCGTGCGTGGCGCTGGGCTGCGGGGTGGGGCTGTTCCTGGCCGGGACGGCGGCGTTCCGGCACGCGCTGCGGTGCTGGCCACGGGGGGACGACCCCCCTGGCACCCCCCGCGGAGTCGGCGCCGAGCGGTACCGGCTGGCCGCGGCGGCGGCTTGCCTGGCGGCCTCCGCGCTCGGCGTGACGGTGAGCGCGGCGGCGGAGATGGCGCTGCTCACGCTCATCGTGGCCGCGGCCCTGATAGTTGAGAATCGCCGGGCGGCCGCGGGGGGGCTCGGGGGGTCGTCCCCCCGAAGAAAGCACTAGCGTGGGGGCATGATCGAGAGGTACACGCTGCCGGAGATGGGGCGGGTCTGGAGCGAGGCCCACAAGTACGAGCTGTGGGGGCGGGTCGAGCTGCTCGTGCTGGAGGCGCACGCCCGGGCCGGCACGGTGCCGGCCGGGAGCGTGGAGCCGGTCCGTTCGGCCAAAATTCCCGATCCTGAGACGGTCGCCGCGGTGGAGGCGGTCACCGACCACGACGTCATCGCCTTCTTGACCGCGTGGGCGGACAACACCGAGCCGCGGGCGGCCGCGGCCTGGGTGCACTACGGGATGACCTCCTCGGACCTGCTCGACACCGCGCTGGCGGTCCAGCTGGCCGAGGCGTCGGACCTGCTCATCGCCAAGGCCACCCGGCTGGTCGCGGTGCTGCGCGACCACGCGCTGGCGCACCGGGACACGCTGCGGCCGGGGCGGACGCACGGGGTGCACGCCGAGCCGGACTCCTGGGGGCACCGGGTGGCCGACTTCGCGTTCGCGATGGCGCGGTCGCGGGACCGGCTGGTCCGGGCGCGGGAGGCGGTCGCGGTGGGCACCATGTCCGGGCCGGTGGGCACCTACTCCAACATCGACCCGGCGATCGAGGCGGAGGTCATGGCCGCGCTCGGGCTGCGGCCCGCGGAGGTGGCCACGCAGGTCGTGATGCGAGACGGGATGGCAGAGTGGGCCGGGGCGCTGGCGCTGACCGCCACCGTGTGCGAGGCGGTCGCGCTGGAGGTCAGGCACGGGCAGCGGACCGAGGTGCGGGAGCTGGCCGAGCCGTTCCGTTCGGGGCAGAAGGGCTCCTCCTCCATGCCGCACAAGAAGAACCCGATCCGCGCCGAACGGATCGCGGGGCTGGCCCGGGTCGTGCGCGGCTACGTGACCCCGGTGACCGAGGGCATCCCGCTGTGGCACGAGCGGGACATCTCGCACTCCAGCGTGGAGCGGATCGCGCTGCCCGACGCGGCCATCGCCACCGACTACGTGCTGCACCTGACCACCGGGCTGGTCGAGGGGCTGACCGTGGACGCGGCCCGGATGCGGGCCAACCTGGATCTGACCGGCGGCCTGCTCTACTCCTCGGCGGTCCTGCTGGCCCTGGTCAATGCGGGCCTGAGCAGGGAAGACGCGTACGCGCTCGTGCAGGCCGCGGCGATGGCGACCTGGGAAAACGGCACGCCGTTCCGCGACACGCTGCGGGCCCAGGCCACGGCGCGCGGTTTTGCCTGGCCCGAAGCGGACATCGACAACGCGTTCCGGCCAGAACGGTACACGGCGCGGCTGGATCCCATTTTCGGGCGGCTGGCCCGGCTAAGCTAGCCCCCATGACCTCCGGACCCGAGACGAGTTACCGCGTGCGCGGCGGCGGACCGCTGCACGGCACCGTCTTCATCCAGGGCGCGAAGAACGCCGCGCTGAAGATGATCGCCGCGTCGCTGCTGACCGCGAACGGCCGCACCGTGCTGCGCAACGTGCCGCCCATCGAAGACGTCCGCCGGGCCGTCGAGCTGGCCCAGGCGGTCGGGGCGCTGGTCGAGTTCCACGAGATCGAGAGAACACTGGTCGTCGACGCGTCCCACCTGACCAGCCCGGTGCTGCCGGCCGAGATCGCCCGGCGGTTCCGCAGCTCGGTGCTGTTCGTGCCGGCCCTGCTGCACCGGTTCGGCGAGGCGGTCATCGAGGGCGTCGGCGGCTGCAACCTGGGCAGCCGCAACCTGGACTTCCACTACCGGGGCTTCGCCCGGCTCGGCGCGGTGGTCGACGAGGGCGAGACCGTCATCCACATCAAGGCGGGCAAGCTGCAGGGCGCGCACCTGTACCTGGACACGCCGTCGCACACCGGCACCGAGAACCTGATCATGGCGGCGTCGCTGGCCCCCGGCCGGACCGTCATCGACAACACCGCGCAAGAGCCCGAGGTGCTCGACGTCATCGCGTTCCTGACCAAGATGGGCGCGCGGATCAAGGGCGGCGGCACCGGCTTCATCACGGTCGACGGCGTGGACGAGCTCACCGCGGTGGAGCACACGGTGATGGCCGACCGGATCGACGCCGGGGTGTTCGCCATGGCGGCGGCCATCACCGGCGGCGAGCTGAACCTGGTCGGCGCGTCGCTCGAGCACTTCGGCGTGGTGCGCTGGAAGCTGGAGCAGATGGGGGTGGAGTTCTCCACCCACGGCGCGGTGCTGACCGTGCGGATGGACCGGCCGCCGCGCCCGATCAACGTGATCACCGGCCCCTACCCGGGCTTCGCCACCGACCTGCAGTCGCCGGTCATGGCCCTGGCCTGCCTGGCCGAGGGCGCCTCCTACATCCGCGAGACCATCTTCGACGGCCGGTACACGCTGGTCCGCGAGCTGAACAAGATGGGCGCGATGATCGAGTTCGACGGTACCCGGGTCGTGGTGCACGGGCCTTCTGTTTTGCGCGGGGCCCGGGTGGTGGCGCACGACCTGCGGACCGGGATCGCCCTGGTGCTGGCGGGGCTGGCCGCCTCGGGCGAGACGGTGGTGACGCCCGCCTACCCGATCGACCGGGGGCACGCGGCCATCGCGCAGCGGTTCAACGCGCTCGGGGCGGACATCACCGCGGAGACCTTGTAGGGCCGTTTACCGGGTGTTGCGGTGCGGGAAGGCGTGCGCGACGTCCAGCAGCGCGTCGTTGGCTTCGGGATCGCCGATGCTGATCCGGGCGCCCTCCGCGCCGAACGGGCGGATCGCGATGCCGGTTTCCGCGCAGGCGGCGGCGAAGGCCGGGGTGTGCTCGCCGAGCCGCAGCCAGACAAAGTTGGCCTCGGTGGGCGGGACGGTCCAGCCGTCGGCCAGCAGCGCCTCACGGACCCGGGTCCGCTCCTTGACCGTGGACTCGACGCGTTCGAGTAGTTCGGCCTCGGCGGCCAGCGAGGCGATCGCGGCGGCCTGGGCCAGCCGGTTGACCGAGAACGGGAGCATGGTGGCGCGGACCGCCGCCGCGACCGGCTCGTGCGCGATCATGAACCCGGTACGCAGCCCGGCCAGCCCGTAGGCCTTGGAGAAGGTGCGCAGGACGGCGACGTTCGGCCGGTCACGGTACACGGTCACGCCATCGGGGACCGCCTCGTCCCGGATGTACTCGTGGTAGGCCTCGTCGAGGACGACCAGGCAGTCCTCTGGGACGCGGTCCAGGAACTCCGTCAGTTCCTGGTCGTGCACCACGGTGCCGGTCGGGTTGTTCGGGTTGCAGACGAAGATCAGCCTGGTGCGCGGGGTGATCGCGCCGGCCATCGCGGCCAGGTCGTGCGTTTCTTGCTGTCGAGGGGGACGCGGATCGACTCGGCAGCCGCCAGGTCGGCCAGGGTCGGGTACGCCTCGAACGAGCGCCACGCGTACATGACCTCGGCGCCGGGCTCACCGATCGCCTCGAGGAGCTGCTGCGTGACGCCGACCGAGCCGCACCCGACCGCGACGTGCTGGGCCGGGACGCTGAACCGGTCCCCGATTGCTTCCCGCAGGGCCGCCGCGCCGTTGTCCGGATAGCGGTTGACCGACCGCGCCTCCTCGGCGATCACCTCGATCACCGAGGGGAGCGGCGCGTACGGGGACTCGTTGGACGACAGCTTGTGCGACTTGCCCGCCGAGCTGACCGGGGTCCGGCCCGGCTGGTAGGCGGGGAAGCTGTCAAGCACCGAACGGAAACGTGGTGACGCGCCAGTGGTGGGCTCAGTCATGCCACCAGTTTGGCATTGCTTTACGGCTGCCTGGGCTTACGGCTGCAGGGCCGCCGCGGCGTGCGTGTAGGCCTCCTGGGCCAGGGTCTTCACGCCCGCCTCTGAGGAGTCGGGACCGACCATGGTGACCGCGCCGACGAACCCGGTGCCCTGGTAGACCACCGACCACACGTCCACGCTGGCGTAACCCGCAGCCTTGACGTTCAGCGCGCGGGCCTTCTGGGCCAGGCCGGACAACGGGGATTCCTTGACCGTGTAGCGGAAGGTCTTGCCGTCCACGGTGGCGCTGTAGTGGGCGCACCCGGCGGGCAGCGTGTCGCCCAGGGCGGTGGCGGCCGCGTCCGGCCCGGCGGAGACCAGCACCTCGGACACGCCGTCCTGGCCGACCCGGAACGTCACCACCGACGCGGGCGCGTGCGTGAACGCGGCCGAGTTGAACCCGGTCTGGGTGGCCTGGGCGCACTTGGCCGGGGTGACCTTCACCCCGTTCATGGTGTGCCTGCTGGTCTGCACGTCCGGTAGCTTTCCGTAATCACCGGACTCCGCGGCGGCGGCCGGCTTCTCGCCGTTGACCTTGGCCAGCAACGCACCCTTCAGCTGGTCCGAGGTGAAGGAAACCTGCGCGGCGGCGCTGGCGGTGGCCGTCCCGGTCGGCTGCGTGGCGGCAGACTGGCTCGGGCTCGCGGATCCGCCACAGCCGCTGACCGCGGCGGCGCCCATCAAAGCGAGCGCTGTGGTGGCCAGCGCGGGTCCCCGTCGAATGGGATGGGGCCAGTGACGATCGGACATGAAGAAAACCCTTCTAACGCTCCGAAATTTTCTAGTTTCGAAGCGTGAGATTAGCCTACGTCGAGTGATCAGAGGGGTACTTTGAGTAAACGCGTGCGGGGCGTTAGCGGGGTCGCCGTGACGTGGTTACCGCGGATCGCCGTGGTGGGCGTCTGGGGGCTGGGCGGCCTCGCGCCGGCGCCAGTCCTCGGGCACCGCGACCTCGAGCACGTCGTCCACGGTGATCACGCCGAGTAGCCGGCGCGCGTCGTCGACCACGGGGATGGTGATCAGGTTGTAGTCGGTCATCAGCACGGCCACGTCGGTGATGTCGGTGTCCGCGCCGACCCGCACCGGGTCGGTGTCGGCCACGTCGATCACCCGGTCGGCCGGGTCGGCCTGGACCAGGGTGACCAGGCGGGCCACGCCGCGCAGCACGCCGTCCAGGTCGACGGCGTGCACGCTGGTCAGCGCCTCGGGCTGGAGTTCGCGCTGGCCGCGGACCTGGGCCAGCGCCTCGGCCACGGTGCTCCGGCCGGGCAGCGCGACGAAGTCCACGCCCATCAGCCCGCCCGCGCTGGTGGCGTTGAAGCCCATCAGGGTCAGCACCTTGGCCCGCTGCGCGGCCGGGAGCAGGTCCAGCACGGGCTGGCGGCGGGGCTGGGGGAGTTCGGCGATCGCGTCGGCCGCGTCGTCGGCGCGCATCCGGGCCAGCACGCCGGCGATCTCCGCGTCGGTCCGCGCGCCGAGCAGCCGGGTGGCCAGGTCCTCGTCCAGTTCCTCGAACACGTCCGCCTCGAGCTCGGGGTCCGCGCGCACCCGGCCCAGGATCTCGGTCTCCTCCTCCTTGGAGGCGTTCTCCAGCAGGTCCGCGATCTGGGCCGGCTTCAGCCGGCGGATGCGCGCGAACGGGCCGCGGAGCAGCGCGCTGCCCGCGTGCCCGATCAGCCACTCGAAGTCGTGCCAGTCGCGGGCTTCGTTTTCAGCCTGCAGGGCTGGCCGGGCGAAGGGGCGCCGTGAGCGGCGGCGGGTGTCGACCCGGGCCACCACCCACTCCGCGTCGTCCCGGGCCAGCTCCAGGTCGGCCGCGCGGACCAGCCGCGCGTCGGCCACGTCGATGAGCCGGTGGCCGAGCACGTCGGCCCGGAGCAGCACCTCACCGTCGCGGCGCTCGAAGTGCCGCAGGCTCAGCCGCGCGCTGGACAGCCGCAGCGGATCGCCCTCGAACGTGCTCACCTGGTCGATGGGCACGAAGATCTCCCGCCCGCCGACCGCGGCCACCAGCCCGGTGACGAGCGGGTAGTCGGTACCGCGGAGCCGGACGATGACATCGGCCGGCCGCCCGAGCGACTCGCCGCCCCGGTCCGCGACCGGCCGTTTAAGCAGCTGGGACAGGCGCACCGTGATCCTGCTGTCCGCCGTCGTCATGGTAAGCCTCTTCCGGGCTCGTCCGGCCTCGTCCGGTCCGGACAGGTAGGTTACCTCGTAGCCGTTCCCGGGATGAAGTAGCGCCAGAGAGGGTAGTCCTTCCCACGTCGGCCACGATGACTCGCGATGACCCCAGCACCCCGGCGCGCCGCCGCAGGTTACGCGCATGCCGGGTGGGGTGGTATGAAGTCACTGGCGCCCAAAAGGGATCTTGACTGAGGAAAGGCGCAGATAGTGGCCACGCGCAAGGCAGCAGCCGCCCTCCTGGAACGGAGCGCCGGCCTGCCCGACACGTTCTGGTACTCCACCAAGCGCAGGCTGCTCGGGCCGCCGCTGGTCAACCAGGACCTCGGCGAGCAGCGGCTGTCCAAGCCGCTCGCCCTCGGCGTGCTGTCACCGGACGGGATCTCCTCCTCGGCGTACGGCACCGAAGAGATCCTGATCGTGCTGGTGCCGGCGCTCGGCGTGGCCGCGTTCAGCCCTGATCCTGCCGATGACGCTGGTCATCTTGTTCGTCATGGTGCTCGTGCTGCTGTCCTACCGCGAGATCGTGATGGTCTACATCAGGCCGGGCGGCTCGTACGTGGTGGCGCGCGAGAACTTCGGCCCCCGCATCGCTCAGGTGTGTGCGGTCGCGCTGCTGATCGACTATGTGGTGACCGTGGCGGTCCAGATCGCGGCGGGTACCGCCGCCGTGGCCTCCGCGTTCCCGTCGATCGGTCCGTACAAGCTCGAGATCTGCGTCGGCGTGGTCCTGCTCATGGCTTCGGGAACCTGCGCGGCCTCAAGGAGGCGGGCCGGTCCTTCGCGATACCGACCTACCTGTTCGCGGGCGCGGTCATCTTGATGATCATCGTCGGGCTGATCCGCGAGGTGCTGGGGAACCTGCCGCGCGTCAACCCGGCCACGGTGCACGGCGCCTACGGTCTCGGCTCCGGCTCGTCCGGGCTGCTCACCGGCGCGATGATCTTCGTCCTGCTCAAGGCGTTCGCGAACGGCGGCGCGTCGCTGACCGGCATCGAGGCGGTCTCGGACGCCGTGGGCGCGTTCCGGCCGCCCGAGGGGCGGAACGCGCGCCAGGTGCTCATGGCCGAGGGTGCGATCCTCGGCATCCTGGTGGCGGGCATCTCCTGGCTGGCGCACGCCACGCACGCTACGCCGTACACAGCTTGGCTATCCGACCGTGCTGGCCCAGGAGGCCAAGTTCGTCTTCGGGCCTACCTGGGTTGGGCAGGCTCTGTTCTATCTGGTCCAGGCTGCGACCATGCTCATCCTGTACACCGGCGGCAACACCAGCTTTAATGGGTTCCCGTTCCTGACCAGTTACGTGGCCGGCGACTCGTTCCTGCCCCGGTGGCTGCTCAAGCGCGGGCACCGGCTCGTCTTCTCCAACGCCATCATCCTGCTGACCATCGCGTCCGACGGCGCTGCTGATCATCAAGGACGCGGACGTCAACAACCTGGTGCCGCTGTACGCCATCGGCGTGTTCACCGCGTTCTCGATGGCGGGCTTCGGCATGGCCAGGTACCACAGCAGGCACCGGACGCCCGGCTGGCGGCGCCGGATGATCATCAACTTCTCGGCCGGCGTGATGACCGTGATCGTGGTGGCCATCTTCGCGGTCGTGAAGTTCACCGAGGGCGCCTGGGTGGTCGTGGTCCTGTTCGCCGTCCTGGTCCCGGCGCTGATCAGGATCAACCGCGGGTACGCGGCCGAATCCGAGGTGCTCGACACGATCAGCGAGCACCAGCCGCCGCCGCCACCGCACTACAGCCGGCGCACCGTGTTCGTGTTCGTGGACGGCTTCGACCTGGCCACCCTGGCCGCGCTGCGGTACGCGCGGAGCCTGCGGCCCACCACCATCCGCGCGGTGCACTTCGTCATCGACAACGTGCAGGCCGAGAAGCTGCGGGAGAAGTGGACCCGGGCCGACCGTGGCGTGCCGCTGGACTTCATCGACGTCTCGGACCGCAGGCTGACCCGGGCCGCGGCCGAACTGGTCGAGCGGGAGGCCGCCGAGCCCGACACGCACGTGACCGTGGTCCTGCCCAGGCGCAGCTACTCCGCGCTGCTGGGCCGGCTGCTGCACGACCGGACCGCGGACAAGATCGCCGCCGTGGTGAGCCGTATCCCGCGCTCGGCGGCCACCATCGTGCCCTACGACGTGGAGAGCCGGGTCCGGGTCCTGCACGAACGCCTGGCCGCCAAGCTCGCGACCGTGGACGAGACCGCCGACGCGAAGGTCAGGTCCGGGGAGGCCGACGTGGCCGCGGCGCACGGCGCGGCGGCCGGGCCCAAGGCGAACGTCAAGCCCGCGCCGGAGAAGAACGGCTCGGCGCAGCCCGCTGAGGAGCCGGCGCCGGGGATCACGCCCATCGGGGCGCTGAGCAAGCCGGGGCGGGCCACCGTGGAAGGCCGGATCAGGGTGGTGGAGATCCGGCCGGTGGAGCGGAACTCCGTGCTGGCCTGCGAGATCTCCGACGGGACGGGTCAGCTGACGGCCATGTTCTACGGGCGCTCGCACATTCCGGGCATCGTGTGCGGGGCGCGGGTCCGGTTCCGGGGCTCGGTCGGGATCAAGGACGGCCACCCGGTCATGATCAACCCGGCGTACGAGCTGCTGTTCCCCGCCCTGTAGTCCGGTCCGTGGCGTTAGTTATCCTGGAGGGGTCGAGAGGCGCTGCGACGGGTTGGTCCGCCACGCTCGACACCTTTCATCGGCAAGGGCGCCTTGGAGCCGGTGGAGGCGGTTATGACCGTAGTGGGGCGGGTCGTCGGGCTGTGGCGGTACCCGGTGAAATCCATGGCGGGCGAGGAGCTGGACGGCGTCGAGGTCGCCTGGCACGGGCTGGCGGGCGACCGGCGGTGGGCGTTCATCCGGGACGGGAAGGTGCGCAGCGGCTTTCCGTGGCTGACGATCAGGGAACACCCCGAGATGGCCCGTTACCGGCCGCGGTTCGCCGAGCCGGACCGGCCGGACGCCTCGCCGACGCTGGTGCGGACGCCGTCGGGCGGCGAGCTGGACGTGGCCTGTCCCGAGCTCGCGGCCGAGCTCGGCCCGGGCGTGCGGGTGATCAGGCAGAACCGCGGGGTGTTCGACACCTTCCCGCTGTCGCTGCTGAGCACGCAGACGCTGACCCGGCTCGGGCGGATGGTGGGCACCGGCCTGACGGCGCCGCGGTTCCGGCCCAACCTGCTGGTCGACGTGCCGGGGGGAGAGTTTCCCGAGGACGGCTGGGTCGGGCGGGTGCTGCGCGTCGGCGGGCTGCGGATGCGGGTGGACCAGCGTGACCAGCGGTGCGTGATGATCACCGTCGACCCGGTGACGCTGCGCCGCAACCCGGCGGTGCTGCGCGTCGTCGCGCGAGAACGCGACGCCCGGCTCGGGGTCTACGGCACGACCGTTACCCCCGGGCGGGTCGCGGTGGGCGACCCGGTCGAGCTCGAACCCTGATCTTACGGCGGAGACTTCCTGCCGTCCTTGCCGTTCTTACCGTCCTTGCCGCTTGCCGTCCTTGGCGGGCTTGGCGCTGGTGTACGGGACCATGAGCTCGTAGGCGGGGTTGATCATGACCGGGGCGCCGTCCTTGAGGCCGACCACGCCGCGGAGCCGGACCCGGGAGCCGCACATGAGGCCGGGGATGCGGGACCGGCCGTAGAACAGGGCGGTCAGGTCGCCGGTGGAATCGGCGATCTCGGCGGCCAGCACGGAGTTGCGTTCCACCGACCGGACCTCGACGACCCGGACGCGGCCCTCCACCGTGGTCCGGCCCGGCTCGCGGAGGGAGCCGATCGGGGTGACGCCGGGCGGCGGGATGGGCCGGTCGTAGCCGCCGGCGCCGGGCAGCGGCTCGGGTTCGGCCGCGGCGGCGCGGCGGCCGCGGCCGGGGCGGACGCGGCCGCGGCCGCCGCCGCCGCGCCGTTGGCGGGGGGCCCGGGGACCGGGATCAGCGAGGCGGGCGCGGTGCCGGACCGGACGGCCTGGCGCTCCTGCAGGACGCGCAGGCGGTTCTGGACGTCGAACGGGATGATCGTGGCGGCGGCGTTCGGCACCCGGCTGACCACGCCGGCGATCTTGTCCGCGGTCCGGTCGTGCAGCAGCCTGCCGAGCAGCGGCGAGAAGCTGCGCCGGGGCAAGATGGCGGTCACCTGGGTGCCCGGCGCTTCTGCCTCGTGGCTGACCAGTTCGGCGGCGCACCGGGTCAGTCTCCGGTCCGGGCAGTCGATCAGCTCCAGCGACACGCTCTTGTCCGGCAGCCAGGCCTGCCGCAGCCGCTCGGCCTGCTCGCTGTCGATGACGAAGTGCACGGCCCGCAGGGTAGTGGGCCGCAGGCTCTTGGCGTACCGCAGCGCCGCGATGGTGGACAGGTCGAAGTCGTCGACGAACACGATGACCACCCGCCGGCTGTAGTTCGGCTGGTTCGGTCCCACCCCGGACGCGCGGCGGTCCCCGATGGTCTGCAGCGCGCCCGCCTCGGCGCGGTACTCGCCGGTTGAGCCGGACCAGCGTGAACACCAGAACCGGGCCGACGATCACGATCAGCCAGGCGCCCTCGGTGAACTTGACGATCGCGAAGATGAACACGACGAGCACGGTGTAAACGCCGCCGATCGATGTTGATCACCAGCTTGTGCCGCCAGCCGGGCTCCCTGGTCCGCAGGTGGTACCGGGCCATGCCGAAGCCGGCCATGGTGAACCCGGTGAACACGCCGATCGCGTAGAACGGGATCAGCTTGTCGACCTTCGCGCCCACGGCCAGCATCAGGGCCAGCGAAACGACCGTCAAGATGATGATCCCGTTCGAGAACACCAGCCGGTGCCCGCGCTTGGTCAGCCATCTGGGCAGGAACGAGTCCTCCGCGACGAAGCTGGCCAGGAACGGGAACCCGCTGAAGCTGGTGTTGCCGCCGGTGAACAGGATCGGCTGCGGTGGCGAAGATGACCACCCAGTACAGGAAATGCCCGGTGTGGCCGAACACGACGTTCTGCCTCCTGGGCCAGCACGGTCGGATAGCCGTTCAGGTACGGGGTGGCGTGCGTGACGTGGGAGAGCCAGGAGATGCCGGCGATCAGGAAGATGACGATGGATCGCCCTCGGGTCACCAGTATCTGGCGGGCGTTGCGCCCTTCCGGCGGCTGGAGCGCGCTGACCGCGTTGGAGACCGCCTCGATGCCGGTCAGCGAGGAGCCGCCGTTGGCGTAGGCCTTCAGCAGCATGTAGACCATCGCGAAGGTGAGCAGGCCCTGGGTGCTGTGGCCGTACCCGACGGCGCCTCCGGAGACGTTGTAGTGCGAAACGCGATGAAGATCGCCGGCCGACCTCCCGGACCAGGCCGATGATGATCATCGACCCGACCGAGCCGGAGAACAGGTAGGTCGGCAGGGCGAACATCCGGCCGGCCTCCCTGATCCCGCGCAGGTTCCCGTAGCACATGATCAGGATCTGGGCGACCGAGAGGAGGGTCAGGATCCAGATGGGGCCGATGCCGGGAATCCTGCTCAGCGCGGGGAACGCGGACACGATGATCGCGGACGCGGCCGCGGTCTGCACGGCTACGGTGACCACGTAGTCGATCAGCAGCGCCACGGCTGCGATCTGGGCCACCCGCGGCCCGAAGTTCTCCCGTGCCACCACATAGGAGCCGCCGGCGCGGGTGTAGACGGATACCACCTCGCGGTAGGACAGAACCACAATGGCGATGCCGAAGAGAATCACCAGCGTCATCGGCAAGATGAGCCTGAAGGCCGCGAGGCCGACCGCGGGCAGCATCACGATGAGCATTTCCTCGGTGCCGTACGCCGCCGAGGAGATCCCGTCACAGGACAGGACGCCGAGGGCCAGCGGCTTGGACAGCCGCTCGGTACGCAGCTGCTCGTTGACGAGCGGCGGGCCGAGCAGCCGGCGCTTCACGGAATACCAGTAGGTCTCCGGGAGTTCGCTGCCCTGGTCGCCAGCAAGCAGGCCGGCCGCCTTACGCACCGCCACTAGGCTTGACGCTCCGTCCTGGCCGCTCGGTGGGTGATCACGGTTCCGACGGTATTAGCGCGGCCGGCGGGGCGCCGTATGCACGCCGTCAAGCTTCGCGAGCAGCGCGTTAAGGTCTCGTCAAGGCCGCTGATTTTGCCTGGTACCGGGGCTGAAATAGCAAGAGATGAGACTCGGCCAGCTCCACCGCGGCATACCGGCGCCCTACGCGCTGCCGGTCGGTTTCGCCGCGCTCCTGGCCGTGGGGACGGTGGCCGCCGCGCTGCACGGGCGCCTGGACGCGACCGGGGTCCTGATCGCCTGCACGGTGGCGGCCGGAGCGGTGTCGTTCGCGGCCGAGCCGGTCGCCGCGCTGGCGCTGGCCGGCATCGGCTGGCTCACGGTCACGGGGTTCTCCCGGCCGCCCTACGCGCAGCTGCACCCGACCGGGCCGGCCGCCGCGCACGCCGCCGTGGTGCTCGGCGTGACCGCGGTCAGCTGCGCCGTTCTCGGCCTGGTGTTCCGTTGGTACCTCCGACGGCTCACACTGGTAAGCATGGGTACGTATTCGGCCCGGCGCGCCCGCCGCCTGGCCGCGGCGGAGCCGGAGTCCGACGCCGGGGCGATCGACGCCCGCCGGCGGCTGGCCGGCGTGCTGCTCGGGGTGGCCATGCTGCCGGTGCTGACCTACGTGCTCACCATGTTCCGGCCGCACCTGGACATCGCCGACGAGCTGCTCATCTACCTGGTCGTGGTGGTGGCGATCACGGTGCTCGGCGGCTTCTGGCCCGCCGTGCTGGCCGCGGTGGCGGCCAGCCTGCTGCTGAACTGGTACTTCACCGAGCCGATCCACACCTTCACCATCCAGCAGCCCCGCGAGCTGCTGGCCCTGCTCCTGTTCGTGACCGTCGCGGTCGCGGTCAGCAGCGTGGTCCACCTGGCCGCCCGGCGGGCGGCCCAGTTCGCGCGGGCCCGGGAAGAGGCGGCCTCGCTACTCGAGCTCGCGCAGACCGTGCTGGGCGGCGCCGACTCCCCCGCGGCCGTGCTCGAGCACCTGACCCGGACCCACGGCGGCCAGGCCGAGCTGCAGGAACGAGTCGCTGGCCGGTGGATCCGCGCGGCCTCAAGCGGCGTCGAGGGCAGCCTGGCCGCGGCGTCCCGGATCGACATCCGCGCCGACCTGATCCTGCTCGTCACCGGGCAGACCGACTCGGCCACCCCGGCCCTGCTGGCCGGGTACGCGGCCCAGGCCGCCGCCGCCCTGGACCGGGAACGGCTGCGCACCCAGGCCGCCCAGGCCGAGGCGCTGGCCGAGGGCAACCGGATGCGGACCGCGCTGCTCGCCGCGGTCAGCCACGACCTGCGCACCCCGCTCGCGTCGATCAAGGCCAGCGTGAGCAGCCTGCGGCAGACCGACGTGGAATGGTCCGAGGCCGACCAGGCCGACCTGCTGGCCACGATCGAGCAGAACGCCGACCGGCTCGACGCGCTGATCGGCAACCTGCTGGATATGAGCCGGCTGCACACCGGGTCGCTGCAGCCGTTCCTGCGCCCCACCGCGATCGACGAGGTGGCGCCTATGGCGCTGCTCGGTCTTGACGACTCGGTGCGGGTGGAGATGGCCGTGCCCGACGGCTTCCCGCTGGTCCTGGCCGACCCGGGGCTGCTCGAGCGGGTGCTGGCCAACCTGTTCTCCAACGCGCTGCAGCACTCCCCCGGGTCCGGCCGGCCGCCCGAGCTGCACGCGCAGCTCGCCGACGGCATGGTCGCCATCGAGGTCGTCGACCACGGCCCCGGGGTGCCGGACGAGGCCAAGGAGCGGATCTTCGAGCCGTTCACCCGGATCGGCGACCGCCTCCCGGGCGGCGTCGGGCTGGGCCTGGCCGTGGCCCGCGGCTTCGCCGAGGCCATGGGCGGGCGGATCGTGGCCAGGGACACCCCCGGCGGCGGGCTCACCGTCGCCATCACCCTCGCGGCGGCCAGCGCGGACACCGCCGCACTGGAAACGGGGTCATGACCCGGGTCCTCGTCGTCGACGACGAGCCGTCCATCCTGCGGGCGCTGCGCATCAACCTGTCCGCCCGCGAGTACGACGTCAGCACCGCGGTGGACGGCACCACCGGGCTGGCCGCGGTGGCCCGCGACCGGCCTGACGTCATCATCTTGGACCTGGGGCTGCCCGACATGGACGGCACCGAGGTCATCCACGGGGTGCGCGGCTGGACCTCGATCCCGATCATCGTGCTGTCCGCGTGGGGGCAGGAGAGCCAGAAGGTGGCGGCGCTGGACGCGGGCGCCGATGACTACGTGACCAAGCCGTTCGGCATGGACGAGCTGCTGGCCCGGCTGCGAGCCGCGGTCCGCCGGGCCGCGCCGGCCCCGGACGAGCCGGTCGTCTCCACCCCCGACTTCACCGTGGACCTGGCGGCCAAGCAGGTGATCAGGAGCGACGGCGAGGACGTCCGGCTGACCCCGACCGAGTGGCAGCTGCTGGAGATCCTGGTCCGCAACAGCGGCCGGCTGGTCACCCAGCGGCAGCTGCTGCGCGAGGTGTGGGGCCCGTCGTATGAGACCGAGACCAACTACCTGCGGGTCTACCTGGCCCAGCTGCGCCGCAAGCTGGAGCCCGAACCGTCACGGCCCAAGTACCTGCTCACCGAGTCCGGCATGGGATACAGGTTCAAGGCCTGAGGCACGCGGCGCTACCAGCGGGGAGTTTTGTCGAAGCGGGGCTTCCAGCGGGCGCGGTAGAGGACGCGGAACGGCGGCGGGAGCTTGGCCAAGGTGGCGTTGCTGTGCTCGCGGTCGGTGCCGTCCAGGATCCAGGCGAACATCTCCGCGCTGGCCGACAGGCCGTTCTTCCTGGCCATCGCGCGGCCCGCGGCGCGCCACTCGGCGGCGGTCAGGGTCACGCCGATCAGCGGCAGGCCGTCGCGCTCCTCGTGCGCCAGGTGGCCGGTCAGCGACGTGGTCAGGGCGGCGATGACGTCGGCCGGCGGCTCGTGCCGGGCGAACGCGGTGTCCACCGCGGCCAGCAGCGGGTCGATGAGCTCGTGCTCGGCCTCCATCGCGGCCAGGACCGACAGGGCCGTCGCGCTGTGCGCCAGGCGGGAGCGCAGGGCCGGCCAGATGATCTCGTCCTCGGTGGTGTGGTGCAGGAGCAGCTGGCGCTTGAACAGCTCCCAGCCGGCCTGCACCGACTCGCGGCGGGCCGGGTCGTGCGCGGCGCTGGCCGTGCGGGCCAGCCGGGTCAGGTCGCGGCGGAACGCGTCGTGCGCCGCGATCATGATGGTCAGGTCGGCGTCCCCGGTGCCGTGCCGGGCGGCGTTGGTGCCCGGCAGGTTCTGCGTGGTCATGGTTATTCCCCTCGTGTGTTTGGTGCCGTACTCTCAGACGGATTTCCCTGCCGGGTTGTGACCGCGTCTGGCCGGCAGGGCGAGCATGAGCAGGAAGGCTTTAGGAAAATTATCATCTCGGATTTTTGATGTCTAGCTTATTAAAATAATTGAGATCCGAAGTATGATTCAGGGACTGACGGTCGGGTTGCGGGCGGAGGCGGTGGTTATGGCGGAGCACACGGCTGGGGCGGAGCACCCCGCCGCCGGGGCGGAGCACACGGCTGGGGCGGAGCACCCCGCCGCCGGGGCGGAGCACCCGGATGGGCGGGAGCACCCGGATGGGCGGGAGCACCCGGATGGGCGGGAGCACCCGGTCTGGAGCGAGCCGGCGCCGGGGGCCGGGGCCGAGCGGCACCGGCTGGAGAACGAGTTCCTGCTGGCCATGCGGCGGGCGGGGGCGATCATGCAGCTGCTGGGGCAGGTCTCGGCCGACCGGATCGGGATCAACGCCACCGACCTGAATTGCCTGAACATCGTGGCGCTGACCGGGCACATGACCGCGGGCGACCTGGCCCGGCAGACCGGGCTGAGCACGGCGTCGATCACCGGAGTGCTGGACCGGCTGGAGGAGGGCGGCTTCGTCCGGCGGGTGCGGGATCCGCACGACCGGCGGCGGGTGATCGTCGAGCTGGCCTACGGGCCGGGGTTGCGCGAGATCGGGCCGACGTTCGGGCCGGTGGTCAAGGCGTGGCGGGCCACCGCGGCGGAGTACTCGGACGACGAACTGCGCCTGCTGCTGGAGTTCCAGGACAAGGTGGAAAAGATCATGCGCGGCCAGCTGGCCCGGTTGCGCGGAACCGACGGCTCGTGACCGGGACGGGTCCGGGATAGGCTGAAGGAGCCTGTGGGGGTGGTGACGGTGCCAGTGCCGATACCGGCTCAGGAGTCCCGGCAGCGTTGTGTCACGAGCTTAACTTGGCTACGGGCCGGCGACCAGCGTGCGCCGGAGACGAGAACCACGGACCGTTCGGCCGAAAATTAGGACAGAACCTGGTACGGCGGGTTTGTCTGGGTGCGGCGAGATAGGGGGCGGCTGCGGGCGGGTAGGCCCTAGATGTGCCTCCCTCCCTGTCCACCGTCCGCCGGGACGGTAAGCACCGCAAGTCCAGCTTGGCCCGCAGGCCCGCGGCCCTGGCCGAACGGGTCGAACAGGCGTACGCGCTCGACCCGGTGGTCCGCAGGCTGTCCGGCGCGGTCGTCCGCGCCCTGCCCACGGGAGCGAGAACGGACGCGCTGCACGGGGTGCCGTTCGGGCAGCCGGCGCATCCAGCCCTGGTGCGGCTGCCGCTCGGCTGCTGGACCTCCGCGGTCCTGCTTGACCTGTTCCGCGGCACCGACCGCGCCGCGCGGATGCTGATCGGGGCCGGGGTGGCGGTCACCGTGCCGGCCGCGGCCACCGGGCTGGCCGACTGGTCGGCGCTGCACCGCGACCAGCAGCGGGTCGGCCTGGTGCACGCGGCCTGCCAGACCAGCGCGGCCGGCCTGTTCCTCGGCTCGCTGGCCGCCCGGGTCAGCGGGCGGACCGGGTACGGGCGGGTGCTGTCCGGCTGCGGGCTGGCCGTGGCCACCGCCGGGTCCTACCTGGGCGGGCACCTGGCGCTGCGGCTGGGGGCGGGCGCCAGCCACGCCGAGCAGGTCAGCCACCTGTCCGGGCTGGGCTGGCACGACCTGTGCGAGCTCGAGCAGCTACCGGACCGCCAGCCGGTGCGCCGGCAGCTCGGCTACCTGTCGCTGCTGGTGTACCGGCAGGGCGGCGCGGTGAGCGTGCTGTCTGACCGGTGCTCGCACCTGGGCGGCCCGCTACACCAGGGACGCATCGTCGTTGAACGGGGAACTGCCTGCGTGGCCTGCCCCTGGCACGGCTCGACCTTCGCCATCGCCGACGGCGCCGTCGTGCACGGGCCCGCCACTGCCCGTCAGCCAGCCTTCGAGACCCGCATGACGCCCGGCGGGCGGGTCGAGCTGCGACCCCGGCCCTGAGGCCGGTTCCTGGGTCAGCGGCGGGGCGGGCACGGTCTGCGGGCGGGCGCCGCCGATCAGGCCGCCGATGCCCTCCAGGGCCTTGCCGATCTCGCTGGGCACGATCCAGACCTTGTTCGAGTCGCCCTGGGCGATCTGCGGCAGCATCTGCATGTACTGGTAGGCGAGCAGCCGCTGGTCCGGGTTGCCCTCGTGAATGGCGCGGAACACGGTGAGGATCGCCTCGGCCTGGCCGCGGGCCCGGGCCGCCTGGGCCTTGGCCTCCGCCTCGGCGCGCAGCACGGCCGCCTCGGACTCGCCGCGGGCCTTGAGCACCGCGGCCTGGCGCTCGCCCTCGGCGTTCAGGATGGCGGACTGCTTGTTGCCCTCGGCGGACAAGATGGCGGCCCGCTTGTCCCGGTCGGCGCGCATCTGCTTCTCCATCGAGTCCTGGATGGAGGAGGGCGGCTCGATGGCCTTGAGCTCGACCCGGCCGACCCGGATGCCCCACTTGCCGGTCGCCTCGTCCAGTTCCCGGCGCAGCTCGGTGTTGATCTGGTCCCGGGACGTCAGCGCGGTCTCCAGGTCCATGCCGCCGACCACGTTACGCAGCGTCGTCACCGTCAGCTGCTCGACCGCGGTGATGTAGTTGGCCACCTCGTAGGTCGCGGCCCGCGGGTCGGTGACCTGGAAGTAGATCACGGTGTCGATGCCGACCACCAGGTTGTCCCGGGTGATGACCGGCTGCGGCGGGAAGCTGACCACCTGCTCGCGCAGGTCGATGAGCGGGCGGAGCCGGTCGACGAACGGCGTCACCATGTTCAGGCCCGCGTTCAGCGTGCGGTGGTACCGGCCGAACCGCTCCACGATCCCCGCGGTGGCCTGCGGGATGATGCGGACCGACCGGACGATGACCAGGACCACGAGAATGACCAGGACGACGAGCAGGATGGTCGCGACGAGAGTGCTCATGCTTGGCTCACCTCCGCGGCCCGGCGGCGGGTTACCAGGCTCGTATATAACGTTACCGACCGCGAGCGAGTTGAGCCAGAGCGCTATTTCGCGCGGGCGGTCCAGCGGGACCCGCGGTGCTCGACCTCGAGCTGGACGCCGAAGCAGCGGGACAGGGTCCGCGCGGTGAACACCTCCTCGATCGGCCCGGACGCCAGCACCGACCCGCGGCGCAGCACCATGGCGTGGGTGAAGCCGTCCGGGACCTCTTCCACGTGGTGGGTGACCAGCACCATCATCGGCGCCTTGGGGTCGCGGGCGAGCTGGGTGAGCCGGCGCAGCAGGTCCTCACGGCCGCCCAGGTCCAGGCCCGCGGCCGGCTCGTCGAGCAGCAGCAGCTCGGGGTCGGGCATCATGGCCCGGGCGATCTGGACCCGCTTGCGCTCCCCCTCGGACAACGTGGCGAACTTGCGCCGGATCAGGTGCGCGCAGCCGAGCGCGTCGAGCAGTTCGACGGCCCGGGTGACGTCGGCGGAGTCGTAGTCCTCCTTCCACCGGCCGAGAATGGCGTAGGAGGCGGTGAGGACCAGGTCGATGACCTTCTCGTTCGGCGGGACCTGCTCAGCGACGGCGGCGCTGGTCAGGCCGATCCGGGGACGCAGGTCGAAGATGTCCACCTCGCCCAGCTTCTCGCCGAGCACCTCGACCGTGCCCTGGCTCGGGAACAACGTGGTCGCCGCCACCTGGAGCAGGGTGGTCTTGCCCGCGCCGTTCGGGCCGATGAGGATCCAGCGCTCGTCCTCGTGCGCCGTCCAGTCGACGTTGCGCAGCAGGACCGCGGCGTCCCGGCGGACCTCGACCCCGCGAAGCCGCAGCACCTCGTCGGACATCAGGGGGCCCCCTTCAGCTTGTTATCCGTCGAGACTGAACCTACGTCACCGGACCCCGCCCGGCCCAGGTTATCGGGCAGGGTGCTCGTGCCGGACCGCGAACAGCGCGGCCTGGGTGCGGTCCTGCACGCCGAGCTTGGCCAGCACCGAGCTGACGTGGGCCTTGACCGTCTTCTCCGCGACGTGCAGGGCGCGGGCGATCTCGCGGTTGGAGCGGCCCTTGGCCAGTTCGGCCAGGACCTCGCGCTCGCGGGCGGTGAGAGCGTCCAGGCCGCGGCCGGGCCCGGCGGCCGGCTGGAGCAGGGTCCCGGCCGCCTCGGCGGCCAGCAGCAGGTGCCCGTCGTGCACGGCCCGGATCGCGCGGACCAGCGCGTCCGGGTCCACGTCCTTGTACAGCACGCCCGCCGCGCCCTCGCGCATGGCCCGGCCGGCCGCCACCGGGTCGGTGACGCTGGTCAGGACGAGCACCTTGGCCGTGGTGTTCTTGAGCTGTTCCAGAACCGCGAGGCCGTCCAGGCCGGGGAGCTTGAGGTCGAGCAGGATGACGTCGGGATGCTGTTCGGCGGCCAGGTTGAGCGCGGCGGGGCCGTCGCCCGCCTCACCGGTCACCTCGATGCCGTCCTGGACCTCGAGCAGGACGCGCAGGCCCTGGCGGACCACCGGGTGGTCATCGACGATCAGCACCCTGATGGGCATGGTTCGCCCCCCGTCCCTTTGATGAGCACGGTCATCCGGACCAGGGTCCCGTTACCCCCGGACCTGATGGCCAGCGTGCCGCCCGCCGCGGCGGCCCGGTCGCGCATGGAGGCCAGGCCGACCCCGCCGGACGGCGCCCGCGGGGTGAAGCCGTGGCCGTCGTCGCCGACCTCGAGGCTGACCCGGCGCGTGCTGCGGGCCAGGCGGACGCGGACCGTGGTCGCGCCCGAGTGCTGCAGCGCGTTGTGCAGGGCCTCCTGGGCGACCCGGTACAGGGCCGCCTCCTTCCTGGCGTCCAGGGCCGGCAGCTCGGCCGCGGTGAACGTGACCGGGATCCCGTGCGCGCGCCCGGCCAGCGCCGCGTACCTGCGCAGCGACTCGGCCAGGCCGCCGGGCTGCAGGTCGGGCGGGGCCAGGCCGTCGATCACCGCGCGCAGCTCGGCGTGGGCCTCGGCGCCCAGGGTGCCGATCGTCTCGATCTCGGCCCGCACCCGGTCCGGGTCGGCCGGCTCCCGGCCGGCCAGCACCGCGGCGGCCCGCGCGTGCGCCCGGATGCTGAACAGCTTCTGCGTGACCGCGTCGTGCAGGTCGCGGGCCAGCCTTGATCGTTCCTGCATGACGCTGAGCTCGCGGCTGCGCTCGTACAGCCGGGCGTTGGTCAGCGCGATGGCCGCGTGCGCGGCGAACAGGGACAAGATCTCCTGGTCACGTTCGGTGAAGCCGTGCTTTTCGGCGGCGGCGGAGATCTTGTTGGCCGCGAAGATGATGCCGAGCACCTGGTCGCCGTCGCGCACCGGCACCCCGAGGAAGTGCGACATCTGCGGGTGCGCCGACGGCCAGCCCCAGAACCGGGGGTCGTCGCGGATGTCGGCCAGGCGTTCGGGCTTGCCGTCGGTGAGCAGCACGCCGAGCATGCCGTGCCGGCGCGGCAGCGGGCCGATGGCCTGCTGCTCGGCCGGGCTGATCCCGTCCACCACGAACTCCGCGAACGAGTTGCCGTCGTCGGGCACGCCGAGCGCCGCGTACCGCGCGCCGACCAGGGACCGCGCCGACCGCACGATCACCTGCAGCACGTCGCGCACGGACATCTGCCTGGTGACCGACAGCACGGCCTGGCTCACCTGGTACAGCTCGTCCAGCCCGTCGCTCACTGTGTCTCCCCGCTCGCCTCCGGGGCGCCTTCTAGGCCCTCTGGCTCGCTCACTTATACGACGGTAGCCGGGTGCGGGGGCGGGTGCATCGGGCGGCGGTCTTAGGACTATCGGCGGAGGGCGTCCGGGCCGCGCGGCCGATGTGCCGGCCGGGCGGGCTGCCTAGCGTGAAGATCATGATTGCACTGGTAACGGGGGCCTCCCGCGGACTGGGCCGGGCGCTGGCCGCCGGCCTGGCCCGCGAGGGCTACGACCTCATCCTGGACGCCAGGAACGCCGGCGACCTCGACGCCGCCGCGCGCGACATCCCGGGCGCCGTCACCGCCATTCCCGGCGACATCACCGACCCATTGCACCGAGCCTCGCTGGCGCGCGCGGCGCAGGCCGCGGGCCGGCTCGACCTGCTGGTCAACAACGCGGGCACGCTGGGCGCCAGCCCGCTGCCCGCGCTGGCCGACTACCCGGTGGACGAGCTGCGCGCCGCGTTCGAGGTGAACGTGATCGCGCCGATCGCGCTGACCCAGCTGCTGCTGCCGCTGCTGCGGGCCAGCGGCGGCGCGGTGCTGAACATCACCTCGGACGCGGCGGTGGAGGCCTACGCGGGCTGGGGCGGCTACGGGGCGGCCAAGGCCGCCCTGGAGCAGGCGTCGAACGTGCTGGCCGCCGAGGAACTCGCGGTCCGCGTCTGGTGGGCCGACCCGGGCGACCTGCGCACCGACATGCACCAGCAGGCCTTCCCGGGCGAGGACATCTCCGACCGGCCCTGGCCGCGGACGGTCGTGCCCGCGTTCACCCGGCTGGTCGCCGAGCGGCTGCCCAGCGGGCGTTACCGGGCCGCGCACCTGATGCCCCCCGCCGCCGCAGGCGGCCAGACCCGCATGGTCTCATGATTCTCGACTTCACGCTGCCCGCCGAGCTCGAGGCGCACGACCCGCCCGAGGCGCGCGGCCTGGCCCGGGACGGCGTCCGGCTGCTGGTCAGCCGGCGCGGCACCGGCGAGGTCAGCCATTGCGGCTTTGGCGACCTGCCCGGCCTGCTGCTGCCGGGCGACCTGCTGGTGGTCAACGACACCGGCACGCTGCCCGCCCAGGTGCGGGCCGGCCGCGGGCTGGCCGTGCACTTCTCCACCGCCCTGCCGGATGGTGCGTGGCTGGCGGAACTGCGTGCCCTGTGCTCTGGCCCCTCCGGGGCGGGCAAAGACAAGATCTCTCGGCCGAACGGAGCGGGGTTCCCCGCGCAGGTCATCGACTTGCCCGGCGGGGCGGCGCTGACCCTGGAGCGCCGCGTGGGCAGCCGGCTGTGGCGGGCCCGGCTGTCGGTCGCAGTGGTGCCGTATCTACTGCGGTACGGCATCCCGATCCGGTACTCCTACGTCAGCCGGGACTGGCCGCTGGCCGCGTACCAGACGGTGTTCTCCCGCAAGCCGGGCAGCGCGGAGATGCCGAGCGCCAGCCGGCCGTTCACGCCGCCGGTGGTGACCGCCCTGGCGGCCCGGGGGGTGCTGATCGCGCCGCTCACCTTGCACGCCGGGGTGTCCTCACTGGAGGCCGACGAGGATCCGTACCCGGAGCCCTACGACGTGCCGCCGGCCACGGCGCGGCTGGTCAACCACGTGCGTTCGGCGGGCGGGCGGGTGATCGCGGCGGGGACGACGGTGGTGCGGGCGCTGGAGACCGCCGTTGACGGCGGCTCGGGCCTGGTCGTGCCGTCCGCGGGCTGGACGTCGCACGTGGTGACCCCGGAGACCGGGGTCCGGGCGGTGGACGGGCTGCTCACCGGGCTGCACGAGCCGCGGTCCTCGCACCTGCGGATGCTGGCCGCGTTCGCCGGGCCTTCGCTCCTGGCCGCGTGCTACGAGGCGGCCATCACGTCGGGGTACCTGTGGCATGAGTTCGGGGACGTGCACCTGCTGCTGCCGTGATGTTTGCTTCTCCTGGCTTCACTTCCGCGGCCCGGTCGAGCAGCGGCTGGCAGCGGAGCTTGACGGCGATGGCGGTGGCCTCGTCGACGGCTTGGGCCGCGGCTTCGGCCTCGCCCCGGCGGGTCAGCACCGCGGCGTGGTCGAGCAGGCCGTGCGCGAGATGGTAGGGGGTGCTCAGCTCGCGCAGGCCGGTGACCGCGGCCGCGAACTCGTCCCCGTTCTCGCTGTTGTCGCTGGCCAGGCGGGCCCGGGCCAGGTCGCGTTCGGCGCGCAGCACGGGGATCAGCTGCCCGGGCTGCAGGGCGTCGACCATGGCGAGCAGCGCGCGGACGGCCCGGGTGTCACCCAGTTCCCAGGCCGTGCGCGCGGCCAGCGGCCACGCCCAGCGCAGCGCGTCGTGACCGAGCCCGACCGCGCCGGCGTGGGCCAGCGTGACCCGGGCGTGGCGCAGCGCGGCCTCGGGCCGGCGGCGGGCCGCCTCGGTGAACGCCTCCACCGCGCTGACCTGCGCCTGGACCTGCGGCTCCTGGCTGGCCCGCGTGTCCGGCAGCGCGGCCAGCATGGTCTGCGCCCGGTCGGCGTCGCCGCGCATGGCGGCCAGCCAGGCCTGGTGCGTGACGATGGTCTCGTTGCCGGCCAGCCCGTCGGCATCGGCGGCCTGGGCGAGTTCGGCCTCGGCCGCGTCCCAGTCACCGAGCATCATCAGGGCCTGGCCCAGGTTGAACAGCGTAATGGCCAGGTAGTCGCGGGCCCCGGCCCGGCGCAGGTGCCCGGCCGCGGTCCGGGCCGCCTCGGCCGCCGCGGCGGGATCGACGCCCCCGAGCACGTGCGACAGGTTGAGCAGCGTGCGCCCGAGGGTGAGGGTGTCGCCGGCCTGGGTGGCCAGCCGTGCGCCCTCCCTGAGGTACGCGGTGGCCGCCGGGCGCCGGCCGGTCATGCCGTGGTAGATGCCGCGGGTCACGAACAGCCGGCCGAGCAGGCCCGCGTCCACGTCCAGGTCCTGGCCGAGGGCGAGCGCGTCGGCGGACAACTGGCCCGCGTCGGCCGAGGCGGACAACACCGCCACGTTGGCCAGCTCCTCGAGCGCGCGGACCGTGTCCCGGTCCGGGTCGGCGCGGAGCACTGCCATGGCCGCGGTGAGCTGCTCGCGAGCCTCGGTGTTGTGCCCCCACAGCCGCAGCGCAAGCCCGGCGACAGCCTGGGCCCGGGCCGCCGCGCGATCCTGGCCGCCCTCCTCGTAGGAGCCGCGGGCCTGGCCGGCGTGCCGCACAGCCGTGGCGTAGTCCCCGACGTCGGCCGCGGCGGCCGCGGCGCGCTCCCAGAGCCGGGCGGCGGCTAGCTGGCCGTCCGCGCGGCCGGTTTCGGCTGAGGTCAGCTCGGCGGCGCTGGCGTAGCTGGTGACGGCCTGGGCCAGAGCGCCGGTCCGTTCGGCGCGCTCGGCGGCCCGGATCCGGGCGGCGATGGCCTCGGCGCGGATCCGTGCCGCGTCGGGGTCATCGGGCGCGGCGTGCAGCGCGTCCAGGTAGTGCCGGGCGATGACGTCGCTGACTTCCTCGCCGTCGCCGGCGAAGGCCGTGCGCAGGTGCGCGGCCACCTTGAGATGCCGCGTCTTGCGGTCCCGGCGGGACAGCGTGTCGTAGGCGACCTGGCGGAGCATCTGCTGGGCGAACTGGTAGCTGCCGCGCTCCGGGGACAGCGGGTCGGCGGAGACCGCGAGCACCTCGCGGTGCACCAGTTCGGCCAGCGCGGCCCGCACCGTCTGCTCGTCCTCTCCGGAGACCGCGATCAGCGCCTCGGCGGGAAAGCTGGTCCCCAGGACCGCGGCGTCGGTGACCAGCCGGCGCACGCCGGGGTCGAGGGCGTCGAGCCGGGCGGCCAGCAGCGCGTGCAGGCTGTCCGGCACGGCCAGGTCGCCGACGTCGCCGACCAGGCGGTACACGCCCTCGGAGGGCTGGACGATGTCCCGGTCGATCAGGGCCCGGACCGTTTCCACCGCGAACAGCGGGACGCCCTGGGCCTGGCCGGTGAGCTTGGCTCGCGCGGCCGGCGGCATGCCCGGCACCAGCGCATCCACCAGCCGGTCCATCGAGGCCCGGTCGAGCGGGTCCAGGGTGAGCGTGCTGCGGTTACGCCCGACGCCGAAACCCGGGCGGGCCTGGTGCAGCTCGGTACGGGCGAACACCAGAACGTAGATCGGCAGGTCGCGGGTCCAGTCGATGAGATGATCCAGGAAGTCGAGCAGCCCGGTGTCGGCGTACTGGGCGTCCTCGATCACCAGCACCACCGGGTCCACCGCCGCGAGGCGCTCGAAGAACAGCCGCCACCCGCCGAACAGCTCCTCCCGGGTCAGCGGGCCGCCGCGGCCCCGGGGCCGCGCCACGCCGAGCAGCCGGCCCAGCCGGTTGCCCACGTAGGCCCGCTCGCTCTCCTCCGGCACGAACCGCTCCAGGCCGTCCTTGAGCTTGGCCGCGGCGGTCTCGGCCGGGTCTTCCTCGGCGATGCCCAGCCGCTGCCTGACGATCTCGGCCAGGGCCCAGAACGCCACGCCTTCCCCGTAGGACAGGCAGTGGCCGCGGTGCCACCAGACATCCTCGGCCAGGCCGTCGACGTATTTCCAGAACTCCCAGTCCAGCCGGGACTTGCCGACTCCGGCGGGGCCGGACACCAGGACCAGGCGCGGGACGCGCCGCTCGGCGGCGGCGTGGAACAGCTCCTTGATCGTGCGCAGCTCCGCGTCCCGGCCCACCAGCGGGGCCTCGAGCCCGTCCATCCGCTGCTGGCCGCCGATCCCGGACAGCACCCGGGTGGCCCGCCACAGCGGCTGCGGCTCGGCCTTGCCCTTCAGGGTGTGCTCGCCGGCGTCGGCGAACCCGACCGCCCGGCCCGCCAGCCGCTGCGTCGGGGCGTCGGTCAGCACCTGCCCCGGGCCGGCCGTGGCCTGCACCCGGGCCGCGGTGTTCACCGCGTCCCCGGCCACCATGCCCTCGCCGACCGCGCCCAGGTTGACCGCCATCTCGCCGGTCACCACGCCCGCGCGGGCGGCCAGGCCGGGCAGGCCGGCCTCGGCCCCGAGCGCCGCCACCGCGGCCACCAGGTCCAGCGCGGCCCGGACGGCGCGTTCGGCGTCGTCCTCGGACGCGGCGGGCGTCCCCCACACGGCCATCACCGCGTCGCCGATGAACTTCTCGACCGTGCCGCCGTAGCGGCCGATCATGGTCCGGGCCACCCCGAAGTAGCGGGACAGCAGCTCGCGGACGGCCTCGGGGTCGCGCGACTCGGATAGCGGGGTGAAGCCCACCAGGTCGCAGAACAGCACCGAGCAGACCCGCCGTTCGGCCACCGGCTCGCGGTCCGGCGCCGGGGGCTGCCCCGCCGCGGGGCCGTCAGCCAGCTCGAAGCCGCACGCCCGGCAGAACCGGTCGCCCGGCACGACCGGCTCGCCACATGACGGGCACCCTCCGAGGGATGCGCCGCACGTTCCGCAGAACCGGTCCGCCGCCCCCGAAGACGCGCCGCACTGCCCGCATCTCACCCAAGTCTCCTTACCCAGGGATCGTTCGCTGTGTCAAGTAAGCGGTTGGCGGCCGGCCCTCGGCCTCTCCGGCTTTTCCGGTAGCCTGGCGCCGCCATGACTACGCTCCTCATCACCTTGACCGGCCGGGACCGGCCGGGCGTGACGTCCAGGCTGTTCGGCGGCCTGGCCCGCTACCAGCTGACGGTCGCGGACATCGAGCAGGTGGTGATCCGC
>CAWGJL010000010.1:0-81604 GCA_963822765.1 uncultured Actinomycetes bacterium
TGTCCGGCGCCGTGCTGGCCGTCATCACCTATGTTCTTTTCGAACGTGCGACCAGATACCGGACGCCGCCCATACCGACGGTCCCGCGCACTCCCGTCATCGGCAGCCTCAGGCTTCCGTCCCTGCTGCTGCCGGCGGGATACAGCGCGCTTCAGAATCAGCTGGCCCAGGCCCAGAATCAGCTGGCCCGGGCCCAGCATCAGCTGGTCGGGCTGCCCGGGGGGCCGATCGCGAGACAGGAGCAGCAGCTGACCCAGATCCAGCATCAGCTGACCCAGGACCAGCACCAGCTGGCCCAGTCCGTCCAGCAGCTGGCCCGGTCGGTGCATCAGCTGGCCCAGGCCGGGCCCATCCAAGCCGCGCAACGCGCGGCCGATTCGCACCAGCTTGTGGTCAACTCGGGCATCGCCCTGGCCATCGCGGCCGTGCTCGCCGTGCTGGCCGGCTGGCTGGTCGCCGGGCGGATGCTTCGGCCCATCCGGATCATCACCCGCACGGCCCGCAGGATCTCCTCCACCAGCCTGCATGAGCGGCTGGCCTTGGACGGCCCGGAAGACGAACTCAAGGAACTCGGGGACACCCTCGACGGCCTGTTCGGGCGGCTCGAAGCCGCCTTCGAGGCTCAGCGGCACTTCGTCGCCAATGCCTCCCACGAGCTGCGCACCCCGCTCACGGCCGAGCGCGCCCTCCTCCAGGTCGCGCTCGACGACCCCGGCACGACGGCCGCCGCCTGGCGTTGCACCGCCGAGGAGGTGCTCGCCTCCAGCGATGAGCAGGCGCGCCTGATCGAGGCTCTGCTCACCCTGGCCAGCAGCGAAAGCGGGCTGAACGAACACCAGCCCGTCGACCTCTCCGCCACCGTCCCTGCCGTCCTGGCCAGCCTGGAACCCGAGACCGGCCGGCCCGGGATCCGCATCGACGCGGTGATCGAACCGGCGACCCTCGATGGCGATCCGCTGCTCGTCGAACGGCTCGTGGCCAACCTCGTCGCCAACGCCGTCCGCCACAACGTCGCCGGCGGCCGGGCCGAGGTCAGGACGGGGGTGACGAACGGCAGGGCGGTCCTGTCGGTGACCAACACCGGACCGCTCATCCCGCCAGCCGAGGTCGAGCGCCTCTTCCAGCCCTTTCAGCGGCTCGAGCCACGCCGGGCAACCTACGCGGACGGGCACGGGCTCGGGCTGTCCATCGTCCGGGCCATCGCGATCGCCCACCACGCCGACATCACCGCCTGCCCCGGACCCGACGGCGGCCTCAGCGTGAGCGTCACGTTCCCGCCGCCCGTGACCCCGGCCGGCGAAGACGGCCTGGTCAGGCTGTCGACGGTGTCACGTTTGCGTGGCGGCGTGGCGTACTCCGGCGAGCTCGGTGGCAGTGAAGACCGTGACGGACAGTCCGATCAGGATCGCGCCAAGAATCCGCGCGACGGTGAGTGGGTCACCTAGCCAGAAGACGGCACTGGCCAGCCCGAAGACCGGAATCAAGTTCACGATGATGCTCGCCGGGGCCGCTCGCACCCGGGCGATGGCGTAGTTGTAGAGCACGAAGCTCGCGGCGTAGCCGACGACTCCCACGAAGACTGCGCCAGATAGGTGCCCGGTCGGTGCCCGGCCCGCGCCGAGCAACCCGGGCGCATCCACTCGGGCTCACGCCGCGTGAATGCGAGGTGCTCGAGTTGATCTGCGAACGACAGACCAACGCCCAGATCGCGCGCACCTTGTTCATCTCGGCCAAGACGGTCGATCACCACGTCTCGGCCGTGCTGGCCAAGCTCGGCGTCGAGAACCGCGAGGCGGCCGCCGATATGAGCCGGAACCTGACCGCTTAATCGAGCCATCGCGCAGGGACCTTCAGTTCAGCTTGAGGATCCGTACGGGATGGGGACGTTGATGACCTGGATCGTGGTCCAGGTGGCACTGCCCAGGGCGTGCTGCCAGACGGTGAGGGTGCCGCCGTGCACGGCCAGGGCATCAGTGGTACCGCCGGAGCCGGGTGCGAGGGCGGCGGTGCCGGAGGGCAATGCGGGTAGCGGCAGCCAGGCGGTTCCGCCGGGCGCGATGCTCTGGCCGTGGAGGCCGGTGGTGATGATCGCGGTAGTGCCGCCGGGCCCGAACGATGCTGAGATGACAGTGGCGCCGTGGAGGGCGAGCGGCGGGGACACGGTCCAGTGGCTTCCGTCGGCGGACCAGGCGGCGAGCAGGCTGGTGCCGGGTCCGGAGCCGGCGGTCAGCAGCGCGGTAATGCCCGGCCCGGCCCGGGTCAGCCTGGCGACGGTGACGGGCTGGCCGGCCAGGGCAGCGGGTATGGCCGGCCCGGCGGCCTGCCAGGTTCCGTCCCCGGCGGCGAAGATGCCGGCGGTCCCGGGCCGGGCGCAGGCTCCGGCGAGGACCGGGATCCCGGCCGGGGTGTAGGTCGCGGCGGTGAGGGCGGTCAGTCCGCAGCGCTGGCCGGCTGGCGTGGCGGCCAGGGCCCGCGGGCTGGCCAGCGTGTGCCAGGTGGTGGCGCCGGGGGCGGCGGCTTGGACGGTGCCGCCGGTCAGCAGGGCGAGCAGTTGCCCGCCGGCGGGGTTGACGGCCAAGGCGTCGGGGGTGCTGGCCAGCGCGGCGTCGAGCGGGTCGAGGGAGGACCAGGCCTGCCCGTCGTTGCCGGTCTGGATCAGCGGGGTGAAGGTGAGGTCCTGGCTGGGCCGGAATCCGGTGACCAGGGCTGGCCCGCTGCCGCCGGCCAGGACCAGTCCGCCGTTGTCGGCGGTGCCGGGCGGGGTGACCAGCCGCCACCGGGTGCTTCCGGCGGGCCGGATGAACAGCTGCCAGAAGGCGTTGTCCTGGGCGGCGGATCCGCCCATTACGACCGCGGCCCAGGTGCCCGCGGTGGTGTCGAGCGAGGTGTTCAGCGAGGCTGCGGGCGGCGCGGCCTGCGTCACCGGCGGGGGCGTGGCCGGCGCGCCGCCGCATCCGGCGGCGAGGAGCACGGCGGGGAGGATCACCAAGCCGACGAGGGTGCCGCGGCGGCGTGGCGCGTTCATGACTGGCTCAGCAGCCGGCGGGCGGCGTCGGTGAGCTCGGCGGCGAAGGAGGACTGGGTGGCCGTGGTACCCGGTCCGGGCTCGAAGTTCATCTCCTGCCGGAGCTGGCCGTGGGGGTCGATGACGTAGGCGTTCTCGGTGTGGCCGATCATCGATCCGGCGGCCTCGATCTGCGCGGCGACACCGTAGCCGCGCCAGACCTGGGCGAGGACTGCCGGGTTACCGGTCAGGAACAGCCAGTTCGGCACGCCGTCCAGGCGTTCTTGACGGTCGAAGGCCTGGGTGTAGCCAAGTTGGTAGTCCACCGGGTTGGCCACGATGGCCACCAGCTCGACGCGGCGGGAAGCGGCGCCTAGCTGCTGCCCGGCCTGGCGGAATTCCTGGGCCTCCAGCGGGCAGTCATTGGTGCAGACCGGATCCAGGAAGGTCAGCAGGACCACCTTGCCGCGCAGGCTGGCCAGGGTGACATCATGGCCGTGCTGGTCGGTGAGGTTGAATGCGGGCGCCGGCCCGTTCAGCGGGGTGCTGGCGCCGTCGATGGCCTGCGCCAGGATCGTGTCGGCGACCGGGCTGGCCTGGGCGGCGGCCATCGGCGCCGCGCCCAGGATGATGACGCCGATCGCACCGACCGCGGCCACGGAGCTGATGTTCGCCGTGGCGAGCCTGCGTGGTGCGATGGCGGCCCGCAGCCGGGCACGCCAGCCGGCCGCGGCGGCCGGGACGGTGGCCGGCTGGGCCGCGGCGGCCGGGACGCGCGCCAGGGCGAGGTACCCGGCTGTAGCCAGCAGGATCAGCGGGATCATGCTGTTGGGGTCGGTACCGAGCCCGCCGAGGAACCCCAGGTCCTCGACCAGCACCCAGTCGGCCAGGCACAGCACCGTGAAGCCGGCCAGGACCGGGCCGATCAGCCGGGGCCGGCCGCTGAGGAACGCGGCGGCGGTGACGGCGAGCGCGATGACCACGAACAGGTTGACCGCGAACCCGTGCGCCTGGTCGAAGGCGGTGAACGCGTTGACCCAGGCGGCCAGGAAACCGGGTTGCGGGGTCTGGGCCATGGTCTGGGTCATGCCGGCCAGGGTGCCGGGCTGGCCGTGGACCGTTCCTTGCCAGAACCCGCGGCCGGGCCAGGCCTGCAGGACCGCCATCCCGAGCAGGAACAGGCCGGTCCCGGCGGTGGCCAGCCGGCCCAGCCGCCGGGAGTACCACGCACGTTCGGGCAGCGCGACCAGGGCGCCGGCCACCATGTAGATCGCCGCCGCGCCGGGCGCACCGAACATCCAGGTCAGGCCGGGAGCGAAGATGCCGCCGAAGGATTCGCCGAACACCCAGACCACCAGGCCCCAGCCGACGCTGGCCAGCCCGGCCAGCCGGGACAGCGGGCCTCGGGCCGCGGCTAGCAGCCAGACGCCGATCCCGACCTGGATCCACACCGCCGCCGCGCCGGCCTGCATCGGGTGATACGACCAGCTGGTCCCGGCCCAGTTCACTACGTGCTGGACCCACGGCGGCGAGCTGGCCGCGGTCGGCTCGATGACCTGCGACGGGAGCCCGACCGCCATTTTCGGCTGGGCCTGCAAGATCCCGTCGAAGACCCACAGCAGGCCGAAACCGATGCGCAGCAGCTGCCGCCAGGCCGGCTCAGCCGCGGCGGGCGCGGAGGCTGCCGCCTCGGCTCCGGCGGCCGCGGAGGCGGCCCCAGCCGGGGCCGCGGTCAGCCAGGCCCGGATGCTGACCCAGCTCAGCCCCACGAACACGAAGATAAGCAGGGCGATCAGGCCCTGGTGGACCAGCGCCGCCTTGAACGCGGCGACGACGGCCGGGTTGCTGAGGTCGAGTCCGGAGTTCATTCCGGGCATGACAGCACCTCCTGTCGTGGCTGGCCGGCGTCCTGAGCCGGGACCGCGCCGGGCGGCACGCCGGTCCCGAACCGGCGCAGCCGGAGGCTGCTGGCTACCACGAACGCCGACGAGGCGGCCATCGCGGCCCCCGCGATCAGCGGGTTCAGGAACCCGGCCGCCGCGAGCGGGATCGCGGCCACGTTGTAGGCGAACGCCCAGGCCAGGTTGCGCCGGATGACGGCCAGGGTGGCCCGGGCCAGCCGGATCGCGTCGGGGATGACGCCCAGGTCGTCCCGGAGCAGGATCAGGTCGGCGGCGCTCATGGCCACGTCGGTGCCGGTGCCCAGGGCCAGCCCAAGGTCGGCCGCGGCCAGCGCGGGCCCGTCGTTGACCCCGTCGCCGGCCATGGCCACCCGGCAGCCCCGGGCCTGCAGGCCGCGGATGACCGCGACCTTGTGGTCAGGCAGCGCTCCGGCGATTACCTCGTCGGCGCCGATCGCGGCCGCCACCGCCTCGGCCACGGCCTGGCTGTCCCCGGTCAGCAGGACCGTGCGCAGGCCCAGGTCGCGCAGGGCGGCGACCGCCACGGCGGCGGAATCCTTGACCGTGTCGGCGACCGCGACCGCACCACGGACCTGGCCGTCCCACCCGGCCAGGACCATCGTTCGGCCTGCTCTGTCCCCTTCGGCGAGCGGCCCAGCCAGGTCCGGCGGGATCGTGATCTGCTGTTCGGTGAACAGCTGGTGCCGTCCGGCGGTCACCTCCACCCCGTCGACCAGCCCGGACGCGCCCAGGCCGGGCAGCGCGACGAATCGGTCGGCACGCGGCAGCTCGCCCAGCTCCGCACGGGCCGCGGCGCTCACCGCCACGGCGACCGGGTGACCGGAGGCGTCCTCGACCCCGCCCAGGCGGCGCAGCAGAACCTCCCGGCTGACCCCGGCCGCGGGCCACACTCCGGTCACCGCCATCGTACCGGTGGTGACCGTGCCGGTCTTGTCCAGCACCACGGTGTCGACCGACCGGGAGGCTTCCAGCGCCGGGTAGCCCTTGATGAAGATGCCCAGCTGGGCGCCGCGCCCGCAGGCGACCACCAGGGCGGCCGGCGTGGCCAGGCCCAGCGCGCACGGGCAGGCGATGATCAGCACGGCCAGCGCGGCGCTGACCGCGTGCCCGGCGGAGCTGCCCGCAGCCAGCCAGCCGGCCAGCGTCAGCGTGGCCGCGGCCAGCACGGCGGGGACGAACACGCCGCAGATCCGGTCGGCGAGCCGCTGCACCCCGGACTTGCTCGCCTGCGCGTGCTCGACCAGGGCGATCAGGTGCGCCAGCTGGGTGTCCTGGCCGGTCCGGGCCGCGCGGACGATCAGCCGGCCGCTCATCACCACCGTCCCGGCTGTGACGCTCGCGCCCGCGGCGACCTCGGCGGGTACCGATTCCCCGGTCATCACGCTGGTATCGACGGCGGACTCGCCGAACTCCACCACGCCGTCGGCGGCGATCACCTCCCCCGGCCGAACTACCACCCGGTCGCCGGCCCGCAGCTGCCCGGCCGGGACACGCCGCTCGGTGCCGTCACCGTCCAGGACGCTGGCCTCCCGGGCTCCGGCCGCGGCCAGCTCCCGCATCGCGTCCCCGGCATCACGCCGGGCCCGCGCCTCGAACCACCGCCCGGCCAGCAGGAACGTGGTCACCGACGCGGCTACCTCCAGGTAGATCCCGCCGCCTGAGGGGTGCAGCAGCAACTGCAGCGCGCTGGCCCGGACCGGCCCGCGGTCCAGGATGAACATCGAGTACACCGACCAGCCGCACGCCGTCGTGATGCCCAGGGAGACCAGGGTGTCCATGGACGCGGCGCCGTGCCGGGCATTGCGTACCGCGGCGGCGTGGAACGGCCAGGCCGCCCACCCCGCGACCGGCGCGGCCATCGCGATCAGGACCCACTGCCAGCCGGGGAACCTGGACCACCCGAACAGCGACCACACCACCGACAGGTCGGTGAGCGGGACGAAGAACACCAGCGCGACGATCAGCCGGCGCCGCAGGCCGGCGACCCGGGCCGCGTCCGCGGTAGCGCCGCCTGCGTCCTGCGGGCCGCCGGCACCGGCCAGCAGCGGCAGGCACTCCTCGGCGCCGTAACCAGCCTGCTCGACCGCCTCGATGAGCCGCGCCACCGGCATCGCCGCGGGTACGGTCACCGCGGCCTTCCCGGTCGCGACGTTCACCGCCGCCGTGACCTCGTCCAGCGCGCCGAGCTTGCGCTCCACTCGCGCCGCGCAGGAGGCGCATGTCATCCCGGTGATCGAGAGCTCGACCTCGCGGAACCTCGCCGCGGACGCCACACCGGTCATCGCCGCCGACATAAAGTCCTACCTCCAGGCCGGGATCACCCGGCCAGCCCAAGAGCGGAAGATAGTGCCGCACCAGGAAATCTACACCGGCCGATAAGACGCCGGCGCCGCGGCAAAGGCACCTTAACAGCACCGTTACCGAAACCGGTAACCCGGACGGTGACCGCAATACCCGGACCAGGTAAACGGCATCAGCCGCAATACCCTGGCGGGGTACCAGGAATACCCGGCTAGGGTAATTAGATACCCCTACCCGGTTTACCGAAGAACGCATCGAAAGGATTCATCGGCGATCCGAAGGTATACCTTGCGGTAACCACATCCGGCGAATTAACCTTTTACCGTTATGCTCAGCCGCTACCGCCCCGGGCCACGGCCCGGAAGATGCTGACGTGAGCGGCCCGGCCTGGCTCGCGGCGGGCTTCGCGGTGCTCATGATCATAATCGCGGCCTGCCGTGCGTGCCGTCCGGCCATCTCCCGGCTGCGGGGCAAGAGCACCGAACTCGGCGCCGACGGGCTGCACGTCCTGATGGGCGTCGCCATGGCCGGGATGCTCCAGCCGCGGCTGGCCCTGGCCCCCGGTCCCGTCTGGTCTGGGGTGTTCGCGGCCGGCGCGGCATGGTTCGCCTGGCAGGCGACCCCTGCCGGCCGGCGTGCTGGCTGGGCCCGCCGGGCCCGCGGCACGCATCCTGGCCCGCACGCCATCGAGTGCGCCGCCATGGTCTACATGCTCGTGCCCGTCGGCTCCTGGCCACCTGGCCGCGGCGCACAGATGCCCATGGCGGGCATGACCTCAGGTACGGCCGCAGGCAATCCAGCGCTCACCCTGATCCTGGCCCTCGTCATGCTCGGCTACGCCTTGTGGGCCGCCGACCGGCTCACCTCCAGGCCGCAGGCCCGGGCCGCCGAGCTCGCGGCCGGCTCCGCGGGAACGCTCAGCGCCGCCTATCACCCCCCGGCCCTCGCCCCGCGCCTCGCCACCTGCTTCACGATCGCCATGGCCACTACCATGGGGTACATGCTCCTCACCATGCTCTAGCCGCGGTTAAACAGCCGCGGACCAATATCAGGCCGACGTAGCGCACCTGGAAATGCCCGGACAGCGCGGAACCGCGGCGTCCTAATAACAGCGCAGGACGCCGGTCTACGCCGCCCGGGGCCAGAAACTAACCGTTGCAGCCGCAGCTGCATCCCTTCGGGCAGCTACACGAAGAACCGTGCCCGCACGAGCATCCGCGCATTGAAATCACCTCTCCGGGAAGGGCCAGGCATTTCCGCTGACACCATCTTGATTCCAGCACTGCCGCCGCGAAATGTCGACCGATCGCATCGGCCACACTTACCTAACCGGCGATCTTGTCGGGAAAGAACATGAAATACCCGGACTATTAGCGCAAGGCAACTCGGCGCGTCCACGGTCGTGATCTGGGAGCTGTCGGGAACGGGCCAGGAGCGCCAGCGCCGCGGCGTGCGGCTGATCGGGTACGCGTTCGCTGCCCTGGCCGTCTACCTGCTGGCCCAGTCCACCGTGATCCTGGTCTCCGGGTACCGCCCGCGGCACTCGGTGCCCGGGATCACCTGGACCGCGGCGTCCGCGGTTCTGGTCATCTACGCGGCCCGCGAGGTACGAGAGATCTTCCTTGGCGAAGCCCTCACCTAAGGGGTGTCAGCCGGGACCGCGGCGGCGCCCCCGGACAGCCGTCGGCCCCGGGCCGGAGCCCGGGGCCGACGATCAGGAACGGGTAGTGCCTAGAACCCGAAGGAGAACTGGTTGATCTTGAACACGTCCGTCCCCCAGTTGTCGATCGGATCCTGGTGCGCGGCCGGCGGGATGTACTCGGTAGCGAGCCAGATGCCCGCGCCGGACGGGTCGACCTGAGCGAAGGAGTAGTCACCCCAGCGGCCCTGGCCGGCCAGCACGTCAGCGAAACTCAGGTGCGCGCTGGCCCCCCTGGCGACCGTGATGATCCGGTTCGAGCCCAGGATCGAGTAGGCCGCGCTCGGGTTGATGGTCTTGCTGGTGATGGTGAACACCGCCACCGGCGTGCCCAGCGACGGCGCCCCGACCGCCGGGTAGATCAGGTTGGCGCCCCGCGCGGTGATGTACCCCTGCTGGGCGATGCTGCCGGAGTTGACGTTGATGGCGAACCAGGCGGCGCCGTCGCGCGCGGTGGTATCGCCGGCCTGCATCACCGCGGTGTCCAGCGCGGTCCACAGCAAGGTCTGCCCGGTCAGCGTGCGCGTCACCGAGACCGGGCCGCTGAGCCGGCTGTCGTCCGGGTTCAGGGCCGTCTCGGAGGTGATCGGCAGGCCGTCCACCGTGGTGACCGCGCCCGTGCCGGTGCTCGTAGCCGGCACCGGGAAGGCGTAGGACTCACTGTCGATCACGTTGCCGGTCAGCGTGATCGCGCCGGGGTCGGTAGCCACGTCCGCGGTGTCGGTGATGTTCCACAGGCCCAGCGTGGTACCGACCGGGTTGTTGTTCCCGTTGGGCAGGAACGGAACCGAGTTCACGAAGTACCCGGTGCCGATCCCGGTGTTGATCGCCGGATCCAGGCCGGTGACCGGGTTGCCGGCCAGCGAGACCGGTCCCAGGAGCGCGTCATCGACCACAGAG
Source organism: uncultured Actinomycetes bacterium (assembly GCA_963822765.1). GTDB lineage: Bacteria > Actinomycetota > Actinomycetes > Streptosporangiales > Streptosporangiaceae > Palsa-504. The sequence goes on from CAWGJL010000010.1 coordinate 9,827, forward strand.
GCCTCGGAGACGAGCTGCGGCTTGGAGATGACCATCGCCAGCGCGCCCTCGAAGTTGGCCCCGCCCGTCCCGCAGAACTCATCGGTCGACAGGAGCAGCGCGTTGCTGTTGAACCCGGTCTTCGGCTGGTCGCCGAAGCACGTGTCGCCCAGCGAGGTGTCGAACTTGTAGTCGGCGATGCCGTTGCCGTTCCAGACCGCCACCTCGTTCTCGGTGTTCAGCGGCAGCGGCGCCAGCGGGCTCGGGCCGCCGGCCGGGTAGCCGATCTCGGTGAAGAAGAAGGTGTGCGTCGACGCGTCCCACAGGCAGCGCGGGTCGCCCTGGGCGAACGGGTCATCGAACAAGGTGGCCAGGCTAAAGTCCGGACGCAGCGGGGTCCCGTTCGTGGTGGTCTCACGGACCGCGGAGTTGATGATCTCGAATACGACCTTGGGGTCACCTGGCAGCAACGCGTCGAAGCCGATGCACAGGCCCTGGTCGGGCGGCGTTACGTCGCCCACCCCGACCCCGCCGTTCACGTTGGCCTGGTCAGCATCACTCAAACCGTTAAAGTTCTTCAACACCCCGTTCGGGCCGCCCAGCGTGCTGGCGGCCGCACCCGCGGCGTCAGCCGCGCCGACGGTCGACATCGCATGGTGCGCGGTATGGGTGAGAGCACGCGGGCCCTTAGGAGTGAAACTCGCAATACGCGGCGTGAGACCGGTGACGTTCCCGGCCTGCTCCAGCCGGGTGGCCGAGCCGCCCTTGGCGTGGTACGTGGCGGTCGTGGGCGCGGCCGCGGCGCTCGTAGCGGTCACCGAGACCGCGGCCAGGGGCGCGACGAGTGCGGCCACCCCCACCACGATCCCGGCCGACAGCCGTGCTCTTCTCAAGCGGATCATGTCCTGTGCACCGTCCTATGAGATCGTTTGCCACGGTCAGTTGCGGTTGGCCGTGACTCGTCCAGGAAGATACTGCCAGCCGGGCAAGATCGAACTCGGCCGCTCGCCGGGATCACTTGATTGCTATTGGGTAACTACGCCCAGATAGGACCGACCTTGTCCGGTAATGCGGCTGTCGGCGGCAAGCCGAAACGTCGGCCGCACGGCAGAAGCGCGGGCCGGTGCTGTGTCGCGCGTAGGCCACGGTGAGTAGCGCCCCGAAGCAGCCCGTGCCCAACGCGGCGGTCAGCAAGGTCAGTACGTGGACCGTGCAGAGCTGTTAGCATCCCCCAGAACCGGGGGAAACCCTCAAGTCCCCGGGTTTCTCCCGGTTCCCGCGAGCTCTGAGCCAGAAATGCTTCCGCGGGATCGCCTCGGCCGCACATAAGGGTGCCCGAGCTCCACATAGCCTCTACGCCGATCGCAGGTCTTGAGCGTGAAACGGCATCTTCGCCAGTGATCGAGTTGCGCGGCCGTCTGACCCGCGAAGGTACGGGCGGGTGAGGCCAGCCGAGACCGCTGCCCGGCTCAGCGAGATGAGGCGGGTGCTGCGGGAGCAACGACGCCCAGGCGGGCCTGGGCGCGGGCCCGGGCGGCTGGCCGGCCCTGCTGACCGGGACACTGACGACCGGCGGCGACGGGTACTGCGTACACTCAACCCTGCAGGCCAGGCCGGACACCCGCGAGTTGCTGGCGGTGGTACGGCGGATCGGTGAACGGTGCGGGCAGGCCGTCCCGGCTGCCCGTGACTTCGTTCACTACGACTTCACGCCGGCCAACCTGCTGTCCGACGGCACATCGATCACCGGGGTGATCGACGTCAACCCGCCGGTGCTAGCGGGAGACCGCGCCTTCGACCTGGCCACGTTGCTGTTCTACTGCTACGACCACGATGGGGTCAGGGAACGGCTGCGCGCCCGGCTGCTGGAGCTCGCCAGTGCGGCGGCGACGCGCGCCTACTCGCGCACCTGGTTCTGCGGCAGGTTGATTGGTCGCTGCGTTTCCATCCGGACACTCCGGCCACCCGGCGTCACTTGCGTCTGGCACGGCTGGTCAGCGCCGACATCGAGTCGTAGCATGATGACCATCAGAGACCATGCTGGTCTTGGGCCGGAGAATTCAGTGCGGAGGCCAGATGAACCAGCAGGCACCGGACCTGCCCAGGTCCGTCCAGATTGTCGCCCGGTACCGGGGCCTGATCGGCTTTGTCGCCCTGCTGGGCGCGCTGGCCGGAATCATCTTCGCCGCGCTCACCCCGCCGGCGTCCTCCAGCCAGGCGATGGTGGTGTTCACGGCGCCCACCTGCCCGGGCGGAGCCGGAGCCATCTGCGGCGGGCCCGCGTTCTCGTCCGGCTACTTCCAGGCCATGCTGCTCAAGCAGTTCCCGAGCGGAGTCCAGGTCACGCCGGCGGGCGGGAATGTCGTGTCGATCCGCATCGCGGCCGGGACCATCGCCCAGGCCGAGGCCATCGCCGATGCGGCCGCCGCTGACGTCGGCTCGGTGAGCTACATGGGCGAGCACGCGTCACTGCGGGTCCTCGATACCGGGACCAGCGCAGCGTCGGCGACGCCGCTCAAGCAGGTCGCTGGCGACGCGCTGTTCGGCGCGGTCCTCGGCGGGCTGCTCGGGTTCATCGCGGCGGCGGCGGGCAGCCAGACGGTCATCGAGTCGCCGGCCCTGCCTAGGGGACTGGACATCGGCGCGGGCGACCCGGGAGCGGGCCAGCCGACCAGGTACGCGACGAACGGTGTCACGCTTCGGCAACTGGCCAGGGAAAGCACGGAGCGGACGGCCGCGGCTGACCGTGAGCGACGGCTGAGCTAGCCGGCGAGGGCGACCGCGGCGTTGAGGGCGTCCAGGGCCGAGCTCTGCCGGGCCGCGTCGGCCCGATCGAAGGGGCCGGTCCAGCGCAGGCCGAACTGATGGCTCGCGTTCGTGTTGTTGTCCCATACCGAGCGGGCGTTGGCCAGGATGAACGTCCGGTAGCCCGGCTGGCGGCTCTGCAGCCAGAAGTCGTACAGGTAACGGATGAAGATGCCCTTGAACTGCGCCTGGTCCCCGTTGCAGCCGGCCGGGGCACGTTCGCACGGCTCGATGAGGATGCCCGGAGGATGAGCCGAGGCCGGGGTAACCAGCTTCGCTAGCACGGCGCTGGCAATGGCCTCCCCCTGCTGCAGGTAGGCGCGATCGCCGGTGATCTCGAACAGGGCGGCCAGCCCGCCCAGGACAACGCCCTGGTTGTAGGTCCAGGTGGTGCCCGCGTTGTTGGCACACGCCGGGGTGAGTCCGTCGTTGACCAGGCCGCCGGGGCCGATGAGGCCGCTGGCACGGAACCACTCCCACTCCCGCTGAGCCCAGCTCAGGTAGCTGCTGTCGCCGGGCGTACGCTGGTGGAGCAGGGCCGCGAGGGTCAAGAACAGTTCATTGGTGATGGCGTTCTTGTAGTTCCTGGACGTGGTCCACCACAGGCCGCCCCGGCAGGTGTCGTCCCAGCCCCCGGTGTTGTGGGTGAAGATGGTGCGAGCCGCGTCCAGGTAGCGGGAGTCCCGGGTCATGTCGAAGGCCGCGACCCAGGCCAGCGCCCACCACCCGTTGTCGTCGTAGTAGTCGTTGATGAAGCTGGCGTGCTGGCGCTGGGCGGCCGCGAACGTCGCGGCCAGGCAACCGTCATGCGAGCTGTCCCCGGTCAGCTTGCTGTACCCGATCATCGCGGTCAGCGCGTTGGCCGCGTTCCACCAGCCGGTGCTCGTCCACTGGCCGGTCGACTGGTCATACCACCGCTGCAGCGCGCCAGCTCCGGCCGCCGCGGAGGCGTGGAAGTCGGGATCGGTCATCGCCTGTCCTGCATGGCCAGAACTGTATCCCCGGGGTCGTCACACCTTCGCCGCCCGGCTTGTCATCAGATCGGCAAGACACACAACTTACGAGGGAGATCATCGTGGCTTTGCAGGTAACCGCCGTCATGCTCGGAGTCAAGGACCTGGCCCGGTCCAAGAAGTTCTACGGCGAGGGACTCGGCGGCACGATTGACAAGGACTATCCGGCGTTCGTGTCGGTCAGCCTGGGCGACGGGTCGTCGTCGCTGGCCTTGTACGAGCGGGAGGCGGCGGCCCAGGATGCGGGCGTGTCCGCCGAGGGCTCCGGCTTCACCGGCATCTCGTTCCACTACATCGTAACGTCCAGGCAGACCGTGGACGAGGTGATCGGCAGCGCCGTGGCGGCCGGCGGTGAGGTCGTGAAGGCGGCGGCCGCCGCCCAATGGGGCGGGTATTCCGGGTACTTCAGCGACCCGGATGGCTACCTGTGGAAGGTCGCTACCGCCGGCTAACCGGCGATCTCCGCGGCCAGCAACGCGCCAAGCTCCCAGCAGGCCGCCAGATCCGGCCTGCTGGGAGCTCCGGTGACGCAGGCAGGCGGCCGCACCTTCCGCCATTGCAGTCCGGTGGCGATTGACTCCACCGCGCGTACGGCACCGCCGGTGTCGGAGGCGCCGTGCACGTACAGGCCGTACGGCCGCCGGACGACCACCTCGACGCCTTCGACCTCGTCGGTGCGTGCACCGCTGACCGCAGCCTCGAACATCGCCTGCAGGGCAGGCGAGGGCGTGTGATGAACGACCAGCAGCCTGGGCATGTCCGCAGAGCTTAGACGACCTCAGGCGCCGGCTACCCGGCCTGGATCAGACCGTGATGGCCACGTCGTGGCCGTCAGGCACAGACAGGCTCTCGTCGTCGAACCATTTCCCGCCTTCGGCGAGGTAACGGAAGTGCAGCGTGCTGCCGGCCGGGACCGTGACCGCGGCGCTGCGGGTGCGGTTCGCGCGCCGCCGCAGCGGGTGGGCGAAGGGATCCCAGTCATTGAAGTTGCCGACCACCGACACGGCGCCGTCAGGCTCATCGGCGGGCAGCGCGAAGGTAACGCGGACGGTGCCGTCCTGCCCGGGCCTGGTTGTCTTGATCAACTGCTCTCTCCACTCAGGCTCTAACTACGGTATGCGCGTCGATTATCGCCGAACCGCGGGCACGGTTACGGGATTTGACGTCATGGCCACCCGGCGTGTCGTACCGGCTTCCACGCCGTCACCACAACGGCTTCACCGGGCCGGCACGGGCGCCGGCTGCACTAGGGGCAGCACCTCGACCCGCGGGAGCATGATGCCCAACCGAGAGCGAAGCACGGCAACGACGACGCCGGTCCTCGACGGCCCGCAGTGGCGGGCCCTGCTGGAGGCGCGATGGCAGGCCCGGCTGACCGAACTCACCGAGCTGTCGCTGGCGTACCACGCCGCCGCCGAGGCCATCGTGGACGCCTGGGCGGACGACGCTGCCCAGCGGGAGGCCCACTGCTGCGCCGGGCGGTAGCGGCCCGCCGCAAGCTGGAGGATGTCGAGGAGGCGCTCGGCCGGCGGCGGCCGGTACGGCCGGTGCGAGCAGTGCGAATCGGCGATCCCGGCCGGGCTGCTCGCCCTCATCCCCGAGGCGCGGTACTGCCCCCGCTGTGACGCCGAGCCGGGCGGCCCGTGGTGACCGCCCCGGCGCGCGGGTGAGCGCGCTCACGAGCCTGCAGGTCGGCTCCGTTATCTCCTACGTCATCGCGATCGTCATCCCGGCCCTGGACGCGGTGATCCCGGTGCTCCCCAGCGAGAGCGTGATCATCGCGCTGGGCGTCGCGACCGCGGGCAGTGCCGATCCGCGCATCGCGCTGCTTGTGGCCTGCTCGGCGCTGGGCGCGTTCCTCGGTGACAACCTGTCCTACCTGCTCGGCCGGCGCTTCGGGCCCCGGGTCGAAGGCCGCTTCTTCCGGGGCGAGAAGGGCGCGCGGCGGCGCGCCTGGGCCGAACGGTCCCTCCAGCGGTTCGGGATGCAGCTCATCGTGGTGTGCCGGTTCTTCCCCGGCGGCCGGACGGCGGTCACGCTGTGCTGCGGCATCGTCGGCTACCCGCGGCGCCGCTTCGTGGTCGCGACCGCCGCCGCCGGCCTCATCTGGGCCAGCTACTCGTTCTTCATCGGCCGCCTGGGCGGAAAGGCGTTCCAGGACGCGCCCTGGGTCGGATTCGCGGTGGCGTTCGGCATCACGATCGCGGTCAGCGGGCTGGTCGAGCTGATCCGGCGGATCGTGTCCCGCCGGCGGCGGCGCGCCGCCGCCTCGGAGGGGCAGCATGGCGGACCGGCTGAGGCCGGCGGCAGTCCTTCACCGATTCACCACACCGGTGACAACTGTCCTGCATGTCCGCGCGGTTAGCTGGGCACGTACTCGGGCGAGAGGTGGTCACGATGCTCTGCATCACCACTCCGTCATCTCTCGGCTGAGTGGCTGTCCTCGTCTCGCACTAGTACCGGTGACGTCCTGGGCGACGGGGACTCCGACGGCGAGTCCGGCGCCAGGGGCGGGCGCCGGCTCGTCGGCGGTAACGAAGCAGTCTGTAACCGCGCTGTAAGGACATTTCGCTACGGAGAGAATCGTTATAAATACTCTCCGCTCGCGATCGGCCGCGGCCCGAGCCCGGCTGACGTGGACTGGCCTGGTCACGAGGTGATCCCGGGCCGGATTCAGGCCCGTAACCTGCGACGTAAGAACTTCGCAATGAATTGCCGTGAATTTGACGGCGCTCCGTGCTTAAAAACGGACAAAAAGCGAATCTTCCAAAGTTGCGGATCTTGGCATCGCCGCTGGTCTACCGTGTGCGCCGAAGAGGTTTTCAGGGTGGACCAATGGAGGTGGGCTGAGTTGCTCAGCGGTCTTCGATCGGCGCGACGGCGGCGCGGCAGAAACAATCGCGCGGCGCGTATTGCTATCCCGGTCGCCGCCGTGATGGCGCTGGGCGTGACGGTCGGAATCGTGGTGGGCGCGTCGGGGCATAGCACCCCGAAGCTCCACTCGACGGCGGCCTCGGGCTCGGCGGGCGTCTCGTCCACGGCCGTCGAGGACACCTGCGACATCATCGTCCCGGCCCACCCGCTGACGGCCAAGGGCCTGGCGACGCCGTACCAGCTCACCGGGGCGGCCGGCGGGTCACCTGCGGCCACCGGCTGCCAGATGGTCAACTCGCTCAACCTGGGCGCGTTCGTCCAGGCCACCATCCTGGACCCGCGGACCGGCAAGCTGTACGTGTACAACCCGCTGGTCATCACCGCGGGTACTACCCCGGCGGTCAAGCCGGTGGTGCCGAAGCTGCCCAAGAACGCGATCGTGACCATCGACTTCGGGTTCAACGGCACCACCCTGCGCCAGAAGGGCGCGACGCCTGACGCGCTCAGCCAGGGCAACTGCGTCGACGGCATGCCGGGATCGCCGTTCGGGCAGGTGTCGTTCTGCAACGGCGCGAACTTCTTCAACGCGGCCTTCCGCATGGAGCGCAGCGGGAAGCTGACCATCCCGGCCGCGGGCACTGCCAGGAACCTGGTGGCCAGCGCGGGCGCGCTGGGCACCGGCCGCCAGTGCCCGACCACGCGCAACTTCGACATGATCGACCAGGACCCGAGCGACAACGTGACCAGCAAGTACCTGCTCAACCCGGCCACCGGCCAGACCGCGCAGGACACCACGGCCAACGCGGCGCGCATGAAGGGCGCCACCGTCCTGGTCAACGGCAGCGACAACGCGCTGATCGACTACTTCCTGGACCCGGCGCTGGGCTGCACCCCGCTCATGGCGCCCGACCTGGGCAACCACGGCGTGATGTCCACCTCGCAGGCGCTCGACGAACTGTTCGCGGCCAGGAACCAGCCCAAGGCCGCGGCGCTGATCCCGGAGAACGACGAGATGGTGCTCGGCCTCGGCGGTTCGGTGGACGTGGCCAAGACGGACCTGTACCGCTCCGAGATCGGGCAGGCGCCGGTTGACAGCCAGACCAACGCGAGCAGCAGCCCGGCGATGTTCTGCCAGAACATGGTCAACATCCAGACGGCGTTCATCGCGGCCAACGAGAAGACCTTCGCCGCCTGGCCCTCGCCGGTACCCACGGTCGGCGACACCCTGTACACCTTCCTGGCCAACCGGCTGGCCTCGTCCTTCGACAACCTCAACTGCGCCAACTTCGGCCTGCATCAGACGGTCACGGTGGTGAACAACGGGGCCGGCGCGGCCACTCAGGCCACCCTGGGCGACGATCCGCAGGAGGTCGGGTTCTGAGCATCGCGTAGCCGCTCCTTACCGCGGCCGGGCCGGAGAATCTCTCCGGCCCGGCCGTTTTTGCGTTCCGCCCGGTCACCAGCGGCCCCGCCTAACGACGTCGTTGCCGCAACGACGCGCACCTGACGACGTGGCTGCCGCAGCGACGTCGTAGTCGGCACCGGTTCTGAGGCGGCTCGGGCAACAAAATCGGTCAGCTGACCGATGTCTCTCACTGCAAGTTGCAGCAATATTTGTCGCGCAACCGGCGCTGGGCGCTTCCGTATCCGCCCGGTCCTTCCCGGGAGCAGCGCACAGGAGCAAGCGCTGGCCGGATCAGTTCGTGCCCCGCACGCGGTCCGGGGGCTCAGCTGTGCCCGTGATGTCTTTGCCGACCCCTGAGAAAGGGAGGAACCGTCATGCCGCGTAGGTTCATGCGGGCCGTCCGGGGCGCCGAGATCGTGGGTGCCGTGATAGCCGCCGCAGTCTTGGCGATCCTGTTCCTGCCGAAGCTGGCCGGGGGCGGCGACGCCGCCCCCTCGGTCATGGGAGAGCCGGACCTGAACGTGGCCGTGGTGCCGGCCGTGGACTCGGCCGGCTTCTTCGTGGCCCTGCACCAGGGCTTGTTCGCGGCGCAAGGTCTGCACGTCACGTTCGTCCCGGCGGTCAGCTCCGAGACGGTCATCAACGCCCAGGCGCTCAGCCAGCCGCTGGACCGGATCGACATCTCCTGCGGCAACTACGTCAGCTACATCCAGGCGCAGGAGAACTACGACCAGGGCAAGCGGTCCTCCTCGGCCAGCGGCGGCACGGTCGCCGCCAACCTGGACATTTTCGCCGAGGGTTCGGTGATGCAAACGGGAGCTCAGGGCCTGTACGTGATGGCCAACTCCCGGATCCGGACGCTGGCCGACCTGGAAGGCAAGACCATCGGGGTCAACGCGCCGGGCAACATCTTGTACCTGCTGGCCGCCTCCGCGCTGGCCGACATCGGGCTGAGCGTGTCCGGCGTGCATTTCGCGTACTACCCGCTGCCGCAGATGGCCGCGATGCTTAAGGCCGGGAAGATCGCCGCGGCGGTACTGCCCGAGCCGTTCGCCAGCCAGGCCGAGCAGGCGATGGCACTGTCGCAACTCGCCGATCTGGATCAGGGCGCCACGGTCGCGTTCCCGGTTCAGGGGTGCGCGGTGACCCGGCAGTGGGCCGCGCAGCATCCGGCCGAGCTGGCCGCGTTCCGGACCGCGTTCGAACAGGGCCAGCAGATCGCGGACACCAACCGGGCCGCCGTGGACCAGGCGATGGAGTCGCTGCCCACGCCGCTCGGCGTCACCCCGGTGACGGCGGCGGTGATGGCGCTGGACAGCTATCCGACCGGGCCGGTCGACGTGGTGCGCATCCAGCGGGTCGCCGACGTGATGCGGCAGTTCCTCGGCTTCCCCGTCTTCAACGTGGGGTCGATGGTCGGCGGCTGACCGCTAGGATCGGTCCATGGCTGAGGTGGTGCTTTTTCACCACGCGCAGGGACTGACCCCGGGCGTCGTCGCGTTCGCCGACGAGCTGCGCCGGGCCGGGCACACTGTGCACACACCCGATCTGCTCGACGGCCGCACCTTCGCCAGCATCGAGGAGGGGATGGCCTATGCCGCGGAGATCGGCTTCCCCGACGAGGTGATCGGGCGCGGCGCCCGGGCCGTCGAGGGGCTGCCCGCCGGGCTGGTGTACGCCGGCTTCTCGCTCGGCGTGCTCCCGGCCCAGTTCCTGGCGCAGACGCGGCCGGGCGCGCGGGGAGCGGTGCTGTGCTACTCGTGCGTGCCGGTGTCGGCGTTCGGCTCCGGGTGGCCCGATGCAGTGCCGGCCCAGGTGCACGGGATGGACGCCGATCCGGTCTTCGTCGGCGAAGGCGACATCGACGCCGCCCGCGAGCTAGTCGAGCAGGCCTCGGACGGCGAATTGTTCCTGTATCCCGGCGACCAGCACTACTTCGCCGACAGCTCACTGCCGTCCTACGACCCCGAGGCCACCGCGCTCCTGGTCCGGCGCATGCTCGACTTCCTCCGGTAGGGCGCGGTGTTCGAGCGCCTGGTCCCGGTCAGGTGGCGTGACACGGACGCCCAGGGACACGTCAACCACGCCGTGTTCCTCACCTACCTCGAGGAGGCCAGGGATGCGTTCTTCGAGCACGTCATCGGGGCCGACCCGAGCTACGTGGTGGCCAGGGTCGAGGTCGACCTGCGGGCCGAGGTCCGGCATCCGGACCGGCAGGTGACGGTGCGGATCCAGGCCGAGCGGCTGGGCACGACCAGCTTGACCACCCGCGAGACGATCCTGACCGCCGCCGGGCACGTGGCGGCGCAGGCCCGCGTGGTCACGGTCCGCTGGGACCCCGGCCAGCACCAGGCCATCCCGTTCAGCGAAGCCGAGCGCGAGCGGCTGGCGGCGGCCGGGGCGGCTACGTCTCCGTCGCGGTCCCGGTAGGCGTGGCCGCACCAGTGGCGTTGAAGGTCGGCTGGGGTTGCGCATGGGCCACGGCGTGCTCGTAGTTCAGCCGCGCGGAGAACTTGGCGATCTCGTACGGGTTCATGAACACGGCGAGCGTGTTGTTCTGGGCCTTGAAGCCGGGCGCCTGCTTGGCGGCGGCGAGGCTGATGCCGGTGCCCTCGCCCGAGGATGACCAGTTGGTCGAGCCTTCGAAGGCGACGATGCCGTCCAGGATCCCGCCCTTGGTGTGGCTGATCTGATCGGTGGCCGAGGTGCCGACGGCGAAGTCGTTGGCGAAGCCCGCGGCGTCCTGCCCCACGTCGGAGCTCAGGATGGCCCGCTCGGTCGGGCCCGAGGCCTGGGATTTGTCCAGCGTGACCGAGACCATCACCGACGGGTTATGCACCAGGCCAATCAGCACGCCGTTGAGCTCGGCGTCGTCGTAGCCGAACATGTTCATCTTCACGCTGAGGGTCACCCGGGTGAACAGGTGCATCAGTATCCCGTGAACGTCATCACGGCCGACGTAGAAGACCCGGAAGTCGGGGCTGGCGGTGGGGCCGAAGGCCTGCTCGGCGGTGTACACGGCCAGTTCGTCAAGGGTGAACGTCTGCAGTGTGGGGCGGCTGGACGCGGCTCCGGCATCGGTGGTCATTCGTGCCTCCTCGGGGGGATATACGGTTCAGAACGCGACGAGGGCGGACAGGCCGGCCCTGGTCGGCCCGGTAGGCGCCGCGCCGCGCACACACCCCCACGGCTGCACTCTAAGCCTTACAGACCAGGCACAGCGAGAGCCTCATGGATGGACGAATGCCCCGCCTGTCTCACGAGGTAACCGCTAAAGTCGGCCGGTAATTCAGGTGCGTCCCTGAGAATCTCCCGGGATTTCCTAGGTTCGAGTTGCAAAGTGCACACAATGAGGACTCAGCGGCGGGGCGACGTGGTGGCGGCCGTGCTGCTCATCGCGCTGCCGGCCGTCATCTTCGGCGTGCCCGCGCTGCTCGGGCACGCCGTTCTGCCCGGTGACGACCTGACCCAGAACTTCCCCTGCGCGTGCTGGCCGGGCGCGAGATCCGGGCCGGGCACATGCCGCTGTTCGACCCGTACATCTGGAGCGGAGCGCCGTTGCTGGCGGGCTGGAACGCGGCGGCCGCCTACCCGCTCACCTGGCTGTTCGCCGTCTTGCCCGGCACCGCGGCGTGGACGCTCAACATGATCGTCACCTGGGCGGTGGCCGGGCTCGGGATGTTCTGCTTCCTGCGGGCGCTGCGGCTGGCCAGCCTGGCCAGCTTCCTCGGGGCGCCGCGCGGGGCCCGCCGCGGTGTCCGTCACCGCGGGCCTGGCCCTGGGCCTGGGCCTGGGCGCGATTCAGTGGCTGCCCGGGCTGGCCACGATCAGCAGTTCCCAGCGCGGGGTCGATTCGATGGCCTTGTACAGCTCGGGCTCGCTGCCGGTCCGCTGGGTGCTGCTGACCCTGGTACCGGACCTCCTGGGCGGGTCCGGTTCGCTGGGCCAGCCCGGTTTCTTCGGCTTCTACAACCTGACCGAGGTGACGAGCTACGCCGGCATCCTGCCGCTCGTGGCCGCGTTCGTGCTCCTCGGCCGGCTGCGCGGCGCCGGCACCCGCCGGAGTGGCTCGTCTGGCACGTCATGGCGCTGGCCGGGGTCGCGCTGGCGCTGGGCGGCAATACCCCGCTGGGCACGGTGCTTTACCACCTGCCGTTGTTCGGCGATCAGCGGCTGCAGAGAGGCCGTCGGCGTGCCGGCCGGGCTCGGCGTGCTCACCTTCCGTTATGCGCCGCCCGGCTTCGGCGTCGGGCTGACCCTGTCGCTCATGGCGGGAGTGCTGATCGCCGGGTTCTTCGTGACGGGGTTGCTGGCCAGGCGGGCGCGCAAACCCGTGCCCCGTCCCCCCGTCACCGGTCAGTAGTCCGGCCCGGACGCTGCAGGATCGGTGACGGCGACCGCGGCGTTGAGCGCGTCCAGCGCCGACCCCTGCCGGACCGCGTCGGCCCGGTCGAACGGCCCGGTCCAGGCCAGCCCGACCTGGTTGCGCCGGTTCCTGCCGTTGCGCCACAGCGAGGTCGCGTTGGCCAGGATGAAGTCGCGGTAGCCGGCCCGCGGACGGTGCCGGTAGAGCTCGTACAGGTGCCTGACGAAGATGCCCTTGAACTGGGGCCGGTCGCGGTCACGGCGGCCGGTCTCCCGCTCGCCGGGCTCGGTGAGGATGCCCGGCGGCACGGTGAGGTCGCGCAGCGCCGCCGCAGCGATGGTTTCCGCCTGCCCCAGGTAGGCATCGTCGCCGGTGATCTCGTACAGCACGGCGAGCCCGCCGATGACCACGCCCTGGTTGTAGGTCCAGGTGGTCCGGCCGTTGTTCGCGCAGCCGGCGGTCAGCCCGTCGTTGACCAGGCCGGCCGGGCCGATCATGCCGCTGCCGGAGAACCACTGCCATTCGCGCAGCGCCCAGTCGAGGTACCCGCCGCCGGCGGCCTCGGCCCGGCACTGCCCGGGAGAACGCTGATGCAGCCGGCCGGCGATGAGCAGGAAGAGCTCGTTCGGAATCGCGTTCTTGTAGGTCCGGCGGCGGGTCCACCACAGGCCGCCGCCGCACGTGTCGTCCCAGCCGGCCGCCATCCCGGCGAACAGCCCGCGCGCCATATCGAGGTACTTCACCTCGCCGGTCAGGTCGTAGGCCGCGATCCAGGCCAGCGCCCACCAGCCGTCGTCGTCGTAGTACAGGTTGCTGAACCCGCGGTTGACCCGCTCGGCGCGGGTGAACGTGGTCTCGATGACGTACCGGTGAGCGTGCTCGCCGGTCCGCTGGCTGTGCTGGATCACGGCGGTCAGCGCGTTGGCGGAGTTCCACCAGCCCGCGGTCTTCCACAGCCCGGTCCTCGGGTTGTACCAGCGCTGCAGCGCGCCGGCGGCGTCGCGGGCCCAGGTCCGGTACGGGTCCACGGATCTACGGGGTCGGAGCCGGGCCGCCCGGGTGGCTGTCTGGCTGCCCGGCGCTGAAGTGCAGCAGCGCGGGCACCAGGGTCGCCAGCGTGAGCCAGCGGGTCAGCGAGTTACGCGGCAGCAGGGCCAGCGTCACCCACGCCACCGCGGTGTACCAGGGCAGTGACCAGGGGGCGACCAGCACCCAGGCGAAGGTCAGCGCGCAGGTCGCCGCGAGCACGGCGGGCACGTCCGGGGACAGCCGGTTGTACAGGTACCAGGCGAGCAGGAGCAACAGCAGCGGCCACAGCACGCCCATCAGCGCGTTGACCGTCCCCTCACCCGCCACCTGGTCGCCGATGAACTGGAACAGCCGCCAGAACGACGGCGTGATGACCCGGGCCGAGGCCTCCGGCAGCGGCCGCAGCGCGTTCACGCCGTAGGTGAAGAAGTACAGGCAGAAGGTGGCCACCGCGGCGAAGCCGGCGATGCGGAGCAGGCGCGCCCAGTCGCGCTCGCGGATCAGCGGCACGGCGATGCCCAGCGCGACGAACGCCGCGTTGATCTTGATCCCCATGGCCACGCCGATCAGCGCGCCGGTGGCCAGGTCGTGCCAGAGGGTCGCGCCGCGGCGCGAGATCAGGATCGCCGCGATCCCGGCCAGCGCGACGAAGGCATCGAGCTGCGCACCCATGACCAGCACGTAGATCAGCAGCGGATTCGCGGCCCAGATCAGGCCGGCCCGGACCGGGTTGGCCGCCGAGCGCAGCAGCAGGTAACCGGCGGCGAGGTACGCCACCCCGGTCATGATCATCAGGACCCAGATGGTCAGCCACGGCCTGCTGCCGCCGGCGAGCGCCGCGACCAGGTGCGTCCAGGTGGCCACCGGGCCGTACACCGAAGGGGTCGTCCGCCACCGGGGGTCGACCAGGGCGACGTACGGATTGTGGACGCCACCGGGGAGGCTGGCGGGCAGGAACGTGTAAGGGTCGTGCCCGAGCGCGGCGATCCGCCCGTACGCGGCCAGGCTGGCCGGGTCCGAGCTGCCGACCGGTGTGATGTTCACCACCACCGCGACCACCGCCACGGCGGACCAGAAGACGCCCCGCGGGTTCGGCTGCCAGCCGTGGCTGTTGGCCCACAGCATCCCGGCCAGGCCCAGGCAGCAGAACGTGATGGCCGGGTACATGATCCCGTTGGTGACGCCGGCCGACAGCGCGGGCGCGCCCAGCCGGCGGGCCAGCGCGGTGAGCGGCAGCAACACCGGCAGCGCCGCCTCGCTGGCGCCGGGCGCGGTCGCGCACAGCCCGACGAACGCCAGCAGCCCGAGCCCGAGCGCGGACAGTGACACGGCGGGCAGCGGCCGGGCCAGCGGGCTGGACTTCAGCCTGCGGATGAGCATGCCCATCAGCGCCTCGACCCGACCGCCGGGAATCGGCGGCTCGGCCAGCTTGGCGGGCTCTGCCGAGGTTTGGGCCGCAGTTTGGGCCGCAGCCTGGGCGGCGGCGGGATCTGACGCCTTGGTAACCGGACCCTGGGTCATCGCGTCACCCCGGGCCAGAGCGTCCGGGGCCACCCCCCGGACTGGCCGGCCACCCCAATACCAAGGAATCCATGACCTGCATGGTAGGCGAGGCTGATGGGGTGGGCAGCACGGTCGGGGAGAACATCGGGCCCGTCGCCCGGTTCGCTGTTACCGTGAGTTGCCGGCGAACTGGCGCATCCGGTGCCGCGGATGCGGTTAGCTTGAGAACCATGTACCCGTCGCGCCTGGTCCGCGAGTTCGCCGGGCGCAGCCGGCGGGCGGTGCGCGAGCACTGGTTGTTCGCCATTATCGCCGTCTGCGGCGCGGCCCTGCGCGTGGTGGTCCAGCTGGCCTACCAGCAGGCGCTGATCTTCCCGGACAGCGAACGGTACCTGCAGTACGCGCACAACTTCCTCAGCGGGCAGTGGAGTCCGGACTGGCTGCGCACCAGCGGCTACTCCATCCTGCTCATGCCCGCCGTGCTGGCCCACAATCTTTCGGTGGTCGTCGCGATCCAGCACCTGCTCGGGCTGGCCACGGCGGTGCTGATCTACGCGACGCTGATCCACTTCGGCGCCCGGCGCTGGGTGGCCGCGCTGGCGACCATCCCCGTACTGTTCGACCCGCTCCAGCTCGACCTCGAGCAGTACATCCTGACCGACGTCTGCGCGACCTTCCTGGTCTTCGGTGCCCTGGTCGTGCTGGTGTGGAAGCGTGAGGCGCTCGGCAAGGGGGCGGCACTCACCGCCGGGTTGCTGGTCGCCGCCGCCACCATCATCAGGGAATCCGACCTGCTGGTCATGATCCCCGCGCTGCTGTATGTGGTGGCCGTCATCCGGCCCTGGCGGCGCTGCGCGAGGCTGGCGGGGATGGCGCTGCTCGGCTGCGCCATCCCGGTACTCGGGTATCTGAGCTGGTTCGCGGTGTGGTTCGGGACGTTCAACTTCGTCACCTACACCAACCAGTTCACGTACGGGCGGATTGTGCAGTTCGCCGACTGCACGGGCTTGTCGCTGCCCGCCTACGAGCGGAGCCTGTGCCCGACCCAGCCGCCGGCGCAGCGCAACCTGGACTGGTACATGTGGGCGCCGCAGTCGCCGCAGGTACTCCTTCAGCCGACGGCGGGGCTGAGCAAGGGCGAGATCATCCACGACTTCAACACGCGGATCCTCGAACACCAGCCACTGAGTTACCTGGAGGCGGTGGGCGGCGACATCCTCTACAGCTTCTCCCCGGTCCGCGGGGACGGGCCGGAGCGCTACCCGAAGGGTTACCACGACTTCCACACGTACTTCCCGAGCGGCAAGGGTGAGCTGGCGACGCTGCGCCAGTACACCGGCAGCACCGGGCGCGTCCAGCCCGCGCTGGCTGGTTTCCTGACCGGGTACGGCCACGACTTCTACGTGCCCGGCCCGCTGCTCGCCGCCGGCCTGGTCCTCGGCCTGGCGGGCACGGCTGGCCTGGGCCGGGCCCGCCATAGCAAGCTGCGCGGCCCCTGCCTGCTCTTCTCGCTCGGCACCATCGCCATGGTCGTGCCCCCGTTCATCATCGCCACCTTCGACTGGCGGTACGAACTGCCGCAGTTTTACCTGATCCCGATCGCGGCGGTGCTCGGCGTGCGGGCGATGACCGCCCGGGACAGCGACACCAGCCCGCCGGCCCCGAGCGCCGGCCCGGCGCCCAGCGAACAGGAAGAGCCCGTCCATCCGGCCGTATAGTCACCGGTCTGCTGGCGTCCCCGGGAAAAGACTGCGGAGGACCCCCGGACGGGGGCCCTCCGCAGATCGGTGCTAGTTCCTTACCTAGGCAGGCTGGAGAAGGCGATAAAGCGGTAGAACGACCCGCCCCACGGCGTCGCCGAGGAGCCGCCGCGCAGCTGCGAGCCGGTGCCGTTGGGGTTGACGAACAGGCCCGTAGCGACGTTCTGCAGCGTGCCGTTCGACTGCGGAATGAACTGCTGCCACGGACCGGTGTTGCACGAGGTCAGGATCAGGCCGTCGCGCAGCGGGTCAGAGGACCAGCCGCCGCCGGGATCGGATACGCAGAGCCCGGTCCCGGTACCGTGCGGGGCGTACTCGAGCCGGACGGCACCCTGGTGCGTGCCGTTGGTGAGTAGGAAGTGCGTCGCCGGGTCGGACTGAGTCGCGGTCCAGCCAGCGATGATCGCACCCGGGAACTGGTGCTGCCGGAAGGAATCGAAGCCGTTGCCGAACCGGTTAACCTCGTCGCCGTAGTCGCTGACGGAGTTCGCGGCGACCGTGAGGTTGAAGGTGCCGTGCAGCACGGCACCGTCAGCATCGGTGGCCGTGACCACGACTCCGTTGTAGGTGCCGGGAGCGGCGGTGCCCCCGACGAAGGTCAGCACGGGATTCCCGGAGGTCAGCCCGGTCGGCAGGTTCGTCTCGGCGAAGTTGAAGGTGTCGGTGCTGCCCGCCGTGCTGGTCGCGCTGAACTTGACGGTGCCGGAGACGTTCGAATCGGTCAGCGCGGATACAGACACCGTCCTGACACTACCGGTGCCCAGCTGAATGGAGCCGCTGGAGAGCGTGACCGGGATCACGAGCGCCTCGGCGTTCCCGGTGCCGTCCGTGGCGTCGGCCACGATAGTGGCCGTGCTGGACGTGGTGCCGGTATTGCTGATCGTGGCCCCGGACAGGGACACGCCGCTCGGCACCGTGCCGTGCAGCGACCAGGTCACGTTGGTCCCGGACAGATCGATGACCTTCGTGCCGTTGCCGGCGTGGAGGTTGGAGCCGCCGAACGTGGCCGGTGACACGGCAGTGGCGGTCAGCGCCGTGTCCTGCCATGTCTGAGCGCTCGCCGGGAGTGCTGCCGCACCCACCGCGAGAGCACTCCCGAGCAGTCCAGGTACAACTATCCCGAGTACTCTCCTGAGTTTGAAGTGCAAGGCTTCACCCCGTTCCGTTTCGCTCTCTGTTAGGGCGTTGCCAGACCATCTGGCAGGGAGCGCGACCGACAGAACAAGCGCTGCCGGCGGCCCTGCCAGCCAGATGGTCAATGCTCACCATAGCCTCCCGCCTCCTCTCTGTTATGTAGGACGCTTTCGGGTCCTATATGTATGACGCTTGGGCGTGGTCAAAAGTTAAGCGAAATTAAGCATCTGCGCGTTACCGCCGGCCTTCGCCGCGGCGTGAGCGGCCTATCTAGCCGACCACGCGCCTGACGCCCAGCTGGAAAAGGGCGGACCGGGCCTCATCGGACAGCATCGCGGCCAGGCTTCCGGCCGGCCATGAGGCGCGCGCCTGGATGGCTCTTTCTGATGACTGGGCCGACCTCATGCTCACGCTCCTCCGCCGCCGGGGAAGCCAAATTATCCCTACGACGTCAGTGTGCCCCGATGACGCCGACGCGATTAGTGATTAATCCGGTTTGGCTCGCGAAACCCGGGTGGCGCGGGGGTGGCCGGGCGCGGGCACGGCGGGCCGTTCGGGAGAAATATTCTCATCAGGCGGCCGGGCCCGGGTCCGTACGGACGGTCAGCCCGCCGGGGTGGTGGCCCAGGTGTCGCCGGCGGTCAGCTGGGCCTGCAGGGTGGCCGTGTCGGAGCAGATCCATTCCTCGGCGAACAGGCCGTCGGCGATCCGGTAGAACTCGTGGCTGACGTACTCGATGGTGCGGCCGGTGGCGGGCAGGCCCAGGAACTCCCCCTGGTGGGTGCCGCGGAAGGTCAGCCGCAGGGCCACCTGGTCGTCCGCGGCGACGACGTCGTCGATGCGCGCGTGCAGGTCGGGGAAGCCGTCCCTGATGAGCTGGGCCCCTTGCCGCCACACGTCCGGGCCGTGCCTGGTGGGCAGGCCGGCCATGTTCATCACGAAGTCCGGGCGCAGGAGGGCGGCACAGGCGTCGATGTCGCCCTGGTTGAAGGCGTCGAGGCTGCGGCGCACGAGCGCGATGTTGGCGGCGGTCTGCTGGGTGGTCATCGTTCTCCTTCGGGTCGCGGAGGCATCAGCAAATAGTGTACCGGCTTCATTGTGTAGTAATGTAACTATATGCCGAACGACCGCTGGGAATCCGCGCTGGACCAGGTTCTCCTGCTGACCATGCTGCTCAGCCGGGACACGACCGAGAGCCTGGCCCGGATGGGGCTGACCGAGGCCCGCGCGCACCTGGTGTGGGAACTGCAGGCCAGGGGTCCGTGCACGCAGCGGATCCTGGCGTCCGCGCTGCACGTCACCCCGCGCGCGATCACCGCGCTGGTCGACAGCCTGGTGGAGACGGGGTTCGTGACCCGCGAGCCGTGCCCCGCGGACCGGCGCGCCACCCTGGTGACATTCACCGAGCTGGGACGCACCACCGGGCAGGCCCTGGCCGACGGGCACCGCGAACTCGCCCGGCACCTGTTCGCCGGCCTGCCGGCCGAGGCGTTCGGCGGCTTCGAGGGGGGCCTGAGGCACGTGGTGAACCAGTTGCGGGCCCTGCTCACCGGACCAGGGCGGGGCGCACCCTAGGCTTGTGGGGCTCAGGCATTTGCCTCTCGGGCGAGGCGTGCCTTGGCCAGCATTCCGGAGTTGACGGCCATGGCACTCTCGGACAGGCCCGCCAGGAGCGTTCCTAGCTCCACAAGATCGTCCAGGTCGGGGGCGGCGTCGCCGTTCTCGAGACGGTGCTGGGCCTCCCTGGCCGAGTTAAGCGCTTCGTGCAGAGCGCGATGTACGCCGATCGTCGTCGGGTCGGTACTGCTCATTTCGCTCCTCAGCTCGCTGAACGGTTTCGTCCTGATGATTACTGACGGACAGGATACGCAGGAGCGAGCCGGGGGCCCGCAGCAGGCCGCATTGCTGGGCCGGCGCTGGTTACTACGAAACGTAGTAACATGTCGTCCGTGAACGGCGCCGTGCCCACGACGATCATCGTCGCCGGCCTCGCGCTTGCCGGGTACGCGCTGCTGATGACCGCCCTGAACCGGCGGATGAGCGTCATCTTGCTCGGCGCGCTCGGCGTCCTTGAGATCCTGCTGCTGGTCGAGGTCGGCATCATCGTGGCCAAGCTGGCCGGCGGTACGCACCCGGCCAGCCTGGCCACGCTCATCGGGTACCTGATCGCGATGCCGCTGGTCCCGGTGGCCGCCGGGTTCTGGGGGCTGCTGGAGCGAACACGGTGGGGCCCGGCGGTCATCGCCGTGGCCGGGCTCGTCGCGGCCGTGCTGATGGTGCGGCTGCACCAGATCTGGCCGATTATCCATGTCTGACCCCGCCACGTCGCCTGAGCCCGCGGCGCGGGCGGACTCGACCAGGACGGGTCCGGGGCGGTTGCTGGTCGCGGTCTATGCGCTCTTTGCGCTGTCCGCTTCGGCGCGGGCCGGGGTGCAGATCGCGACGAAGTTCGGCCACGCTCCGGTCGCCTACGTGTTGTCGGCCTTCGCCGCGGTGGTCTACATCCTGGCCACGGTCACCCTCGCCGTCGGCAGTCCGGTAGCACGCCGGATCGCCATCGTCTCGTGCTCGGTCGAACTCGCCGGCGTGCTGGCGGTCGGCACCTGGAGCCTGGCCGACCCGGCCACCTTCCCCGACGCCACGGTGTGGTCCGGCTACGGCAGCGGCTACGGCTTCGTCCCGCTCGTGCTTCCCGTGTTCGGCCTGCTCTGGCTAGGCCGCTGGACCAGGAGGGCGAGAGCCAGGGCCGGATGAGCTGAGGCTCAGCGGCTATTTGCCGGTCAGGCCGTCGGTGAGCGCGTCCCAGAACGCGATCTCGTACGCGTGCAGGGCCAGGGCGGCCCGCCGCGCCTCCTGCGGATCCTCGCCGGCGGCCAGCCCGGCAGCCACCACGGATGTCGCCTGCTCGGTGAAGCCCGGCACCGGCTCGGCGAAGAACCGGAAGAACCCGGCCGCGCGCTCCGGCAGGCCGTAGCGGGTCACCAGCGCGTCCGCGACCCGGCCGCAGTAGCCGCCCCACTCCTCCAGGTTGGCCAGCATCGCCAGCGCCACCCCGCTGCACGTCCCGAACAGCGCGCTCCAGGCCAGGTACGCCGGGTAGGCCTGGGCCAGCGGCCGGGGCTCATACGCCCGCAGATCCCGCTCATCCCACCCCAGCGCGCCCGCGAAATCGGCCAGCAGCCGCAACGCGGCCAGCTCGCCCTGGGCCAGGGACAGGAACATCTCACCGGCCGGCGGGTCCGGGAAGCGGGCCGCGAGCAACGCGAAACTGCGCTGGTCGCTGCCGACGATGCGGAACTGCTCACCCGCCAGCCAGGTCAGCCTGTCCCGCGGAACGTCACCGGCCTCCAGCAGGTCAACAAACCGGTTCCGGCTCGCGGCCGCGCGGACCTCCCCGCGAACACGCCCGATGAGATCATCGGCGAGCTGGCCAGACCTAGGTTCCACGCCAGCACCCTACTCCCCCGGGTCGGTACGGTTGGCGGCGTGATTGGTGACCATCCGCTGGCCGGGCTGATCGCCGCCGCCGCGGCCGGCCGGTTCCCGGTGGCCGACGGGAGCTGGCGGCGCGTACCGCCGTGGCGCCCGGGAGTAGAGGGCATCGTCGCGTTTACCGGGCACGCCGTCCTGGCCCTGGCGCCGGACATCCCGGACCGGCAGCTGGTCACCCTGGGGCCAGATGGTTTCGGCGGTGCCCATAACCCGCGGCTGATCACCGCCCTGGCCGGACCCGGCGGCTGGATCGACAGCCTGGATATCTTGATGGCCGGCCGCGGCAGCGGCCACCCAGACGCGCCGCCGCGGCTGGCCGGCCGGCCGGACCTGGCCACGCAGCCACGAGCGGCGTTCGCGGCGCGGATCCGGGACCAGCCCCGGCCGCTGGGCTATGCCGACCGGCGCCGCACGGCCCTGGCCGTGATCAGCCGGGGCATAGCCGGGCTGACCGAGCTGGGCTTCGAGCTCGAACCCGGGCACCGGGGACACGGCGGCGGAACCGAACTGGTCCGCGACGCCCTGACCGCCGTCCCGGCCGGTGAGCTGGTGCTGGCCGCGGTCGCGCCGGGCAACGCGGCCAGTGTCCGGGCGCTGCTGTCGGCCGGGTTCGTTCCGCTTGGCTCAGTACAGCTGTTCCGCCGGTCGTAGGGCCGGCGATGAATTGGTCCTCAAAATCGACAAAGAACTGGACCTTATCAAGGGAACCGATTCCCGGGGACCATCGTGCCATGACTACTACAGGGCAGTTCCCCGCCGCTAACGTTCGCCGCTCACAGTTCGACGGCCAGATCCTGGAGCCCGGTACGCCCGGCTACGACTCCGCCCGGTCGGTCTGGAACGCGATGATCGACCACCGCCCGAAGCTGATCGTCAGGTGTGCCTCGGTCGCCAACGTCGTCACCGCGGTGCGGGCCGCCCGTGAGCACGACCTGGAGATCGGTGTCCGTAGCGGCGGCCACAACATCGCCGGCCACGCTGTCCCGGACGGCGGGTTCATGATCGACCTCACCGCGATGGGCCGCGTCACCGTCGATCCGGCCACGCGGCGCGCCCGGGTCCAGGGCGGCGCGATGCTCGGCGCGCTGGACCAGGCCGCGCAGTCCTTCGGCCTGGCCACGACGGCCGGCAATGTCTCGCATACCGGCGTCGGCGGTCTGACGTTGGGCGGCGGCATGGGCTGGCTAGCGCGCCAGTATGGTCTCACCTGCGACAACGTGGTGTCCTGCATTGTCGTCACCGCGGACGGCGGCGTCGTACGCGCATCCGCCGATGAGCACCCCGACCTGTTCTGGGGTCTGCGCGGCGGTGGCGGCAACTTCGGGATCGTGGTCGAGTTCGAGTTCCGGCTGCACCCCGTCGGCACCCGGACCCTGGTCGCGGAGCTCACCTTCCCGCTCGATCGCGCCGCCGCGGCGCTGCGTGGCTGGCGCGACCTGGCCGAGGAGGCCGCCCGCCCGGCCACGCTGACCGCCGAGGTCTCCGGCGACGCGGTGACCCTCGGATATGTGTGGGCGGGTGACCCGGAGGCCGGCCGCGCGATGTTGCCGGCGCTGCGCTCCATCGGCGAGCCGGCCAGCGAGGTCGTGCGCGAGGTCTCCTACCTGGAGCTGCAAACCCGCGACGACAGCGTCGAGGGCCACGCGTACCGGCGCTACTGGAAGGGTCACTACCTCCCGGACCTACCCGACGGCGCGATCGGGGCGCTCGTGGACCGCGACCCAGCGGACGCCACCGTGCCGGGCGTCAGCCTGCAGGCTTACGGCGGCGCGATCGCCGACGTCGACGATGACGCGACGGCGTTCAGCCATCGTCGTACGCGCTTCGAGTACGTCGCCGCCGTGAAGTGGGACGACCCCGGCGAGGACAGCCTGCGGATGGGAGCCGCACGGCGGGAGGCCGCCAAGCTCGAACCGTTCGCCGCGGGCGCCTACGTCAACGCGCTCAGCGACGAGGGCGCCTCGGGTGTGCGCCGCGCCTACTCCGATGCCAAGCGCGCGCGCCTGACCGCGGTCAAGGACGCCTACGATCCGGGCAACGTCTTTCACCTCAACCACAACATCGTTCCCACCGGGCACAACATCGTTCCCACCGGGCACTAAGGAACGGCCAGGCGGGGAAGTTCGGGATGACCGAACAATCCTGGCAACCCTCCGGTATGCAGGAGAACCGTGCGGTCTTCGCGCTTGATGTCGCCGCCGGCCACGCGCGCGATCAGGCCGGCCAGCTCAGCGCTGCAGTCGACGTAGGCCTGCGCGGCATGGGAGTTCGAACCACCGAACGGGATGACGTGCGGGATCCCGCCGTCGCGGCGCACCTGCTCGGCCTGGCGCTGGACCTCGCGGCGGGTCTGTTCGGCCGTGGCCGGGCCCGTCCAGACGAGCCGGGCGCCGGCCAGCAAATCCAGCACCAGGTTGCCAGCGGGGGCTTCCGGCTCCTCTCCTTGCAGGACCAGTACCGATGTCAAGCCCAGACGGGCGGCTGCCGCCGCGGTCAGCCGGGCATGGTTACTCTGCGGCGCGCCGCTGGTAATCAGCGTCGTCGCGCCAGCAGCCAGCGCCTGCGCACACGTGTACTGAAGCTTCCGGACCTTGTTGCCGCCGCCGCCAAGTCCGCTCAGGTCATCACGCTTCAGCCACAAGGCACCAGCGGCCAGCCCCGCCGCAGCCGCCAAGCGCGGAGCGGGCTCGAGCGGGGTCGGCCAGCTACCCAGGACGACAGGCGCGGGCCGCGCATCGGCGGACATGAGTTATTGCGCTCCGCTGCCGAGGACCGCGGCTTGCAGCACGTCGAGGCCGACCGAGCCGACGTCGAGCACCCGGCGGTGGAAAGACTTGAGGTCGAACGCCGCACCCTGAGCGGCACGGGCCTGGTCGCGCAGCTGCAGCAAGTGCCGCTCACCGATCTTGTACGAGGGTGCCTGGCCGGGCCAGCCGAGGTAGCGGTCGAGCTCATAACGCAGGACCGGCTCGGCCATACGGGAGTGCGCCGACAGGAACTGCCAGGCCTTGCCGTAGTCCCACCTGCCCCCGCCGACCAATGCCGGCGCGGGCAGGTCACAGTGGACGCCAATGTCGAGTACCACCCGGGCGGCTCGCAGCGACTGCTGGTCAAGCGCGCCGAGACGGTCGGCCGGGCGGTCGAGATATCCGAGTTCCACCATGAGCCGCTCGGCGTAGAGCGCCCAGCCCTCGGCGTGGCCGCTCACCAGCGACCCGATACGCCGCCACCGGTTGAGCTTGTCGCTGCGGTACAGAGTCTGCCCGATCTGCAGATGATGACCCGGGACGCCTTCGTGGTAGACGGTCGAGCGTTCCTTCCACGTCGAGAACCTGGTCTGGCTCCGCGGCACCGACCACCACATGCGACCGGGACGGGTGGTCAGGTCCGCAGAGGGATGCGTGTAGTAGATACCGCCCTCTTCGGTGGGAGCGATCAGGCACTCCAAGCGGCGGATCGGCGCGGGAATGTCGAAGTGCCGGTCAGCGAGTGCGTCGATCGCCGCGTCGGACGTCGCCTGCATCCAGTCGCGGAGCGCGTCGGTGCCGTGCAGGGTGTACTCGGGCGCCGCGTCGAGATAGGCGACTACCCAGTCGACCGATTCGTCGCGCCGGATCTCCTGTGCGGTGGCGGCCATGCGGTTGACGATGCTGGCGAGTTCCCGCTGTCCCCACTCGTAGGTCTCGTCCAGGTCAACCCGCGTGCCGAGAAAGGCGCGCGAGTGCAACGTGTACAAGTCCCGGCCGACGGCATCGCGGGCCGGCGCCCGCGCCATGAGCTCGTCGCCCAGGAACGTTCCGAGCTCGGCATAGGCGGCAGCGGCGGCGGCGGCATTGGCCGCCAGGCCAGCGGTCAGCGCGTCCGGCAACGGTCCGGCTTCTGTCTTCGCTGCGGGCGCTGTCTGCGCTGTCTGGCGCTGTCTGCGCTCCGGGCGCTGTCTGTGCTCCGGCCGCCAGCTTGCCGAAAAAGCCGTCCGGACGGCCGTAGTCGGCGCACTGAGCGATGGCGGCAGCGACCTGGCGACGGGGGACGACGTGGCCCTGACGCGCGGCGGCGCGCAAGGATCCGGCGTAGCCGCGCAACGCGAGCGGCACCGCACCGAGCCGCGCGACTCACGTCCGATCGGGTGGCCGGCCTAGGTCAGCCACTGTGCCGAGCTGATGTCAGAAACGCGCCGCGGTGTCCCGCGAGCTGGCCAGTCGTGCCTGGGCGTCGTTGCACTCGGTGACGATAGCGGCGACGCGCCGAGCGATGCGAGCCAGCGGACCCGGTACGCCCTGCTTCACGTTGTAGTTCATCATTCCTCGTCGTTCTACGGCCGGCTCTTCGCCGGTCACTCCTTGAGTCTCGCCGTAAGACCCTGGTTGAGGCATCGGAGGAAGTTTCTATTTTGCCTGCTGGGGCACGTCTTAGCCGGACCTGAAACGGGCTTAGACCTCGTTGCGCGGATCTGTTCACACCAGGGCCGGTCTCCGGTAATGCGACCTCAGGACCGGAAGCAGGGCTAGTCCTGCGCGCTAGTCCTGCGCGCGGCGAAGCCGAAATAGTGCGACTGTCCTCGGCACTAGCGCGCCGTTCGGACGTACTCGTCAGGCGGATGTATCTGCCAGCCGGGTGAGGTACTCCGTACTTGCGGGAAGGAATGCCCTCGCGGCCACTGGAGCCGACGGCACCGTAGATCCGCCAGGAAGCGCCCGTACGTCAGCGCGGGCAGCCGCCCCTAGCATCCCAATCTGAAGAGGAGAATTCGGAAATGTTCACGATAACAGGAACTGTGGGAGCTGATGGCAAGTATCTCGTAACGGGAATGCCAGTGGATACAGCGACCCACGCTGTCCTGAAATTGGCATTCGAGAATAATACGACAGGTACCAATCTATCTCTGTGCGCGGGGTCTGACGCCGATTTCAACGCAGGGACCGCAGGGATAACGCTGTCGGACTCCGGTGGCCCGGGGTTCCAATTCCTGACGATCATTGACACCCACGCCCTGTCGGGCAAGATCCTTTATGTCCTGCGCGAAGTAGGATCCGCAGACTCGCAGTTCACCCTCACAGTCGACTAACCAGGCTGAACTCGTGGTGGATGGATCACCAGGGTTCGAGCTCAAGCCGCCGGTGCGGGGTACTTCCGCACGGGAGCGGGAGCTTCGCACATACGCGCCACCTGGGCGAGAATGCCGGGATGGCTGGTGATGACAGCAAGGACTCACCGGATACAGAGGTACTTGACTGGGCATCGGCGATCCTGGACACGAAAGTCACGGTCCTGCGCGGCCTGCGCAACGGCGGCTCGCCGTGGCTGCTGCGCGCCGGGGACCGCCGGGCGGTCCTCCGGGTCGCCCGCGCCGAGCTGGTGGCGGAGACCGCGACCGAGGTCGCCGCGATGACCTACGCGGCGCGGGTGGCCGGCGCCACCCTCCCGGTCGCGGAGCTGCTCGGCTATGACCTCGCGGAGCGGACCAGGTACGGGCTCGTGCTCACCACCCGCGCGCCGGGGACAAGCGCGATCCCGCCCGAGCCCGACCCGGAACGGTTGCGGGCTCTGGGCGCGGCCGCGGCACGGATCAGCTCAGTCGAGCTCACTCCGGCACCAGCGCTCCCGGTCCGGAGCCGGCCGATCGAGGCCGAAGACTTCGCCGCCATGCGCCGCGAGCAGGGCGCGTCGGATCTGCTCCGCGCGGCCGAGGCAGCGGTGGCCGCATCCCGGCCAGACGACGGCAGGCTCGGGCTGGTGCACGGCGACCTGTGGCACGGCAACACGTTGTGGGACGACGGCAGGCTGGCCGCGGTGCTCGACTGGGACTGCGCCGGCGTCGGCGGCCGGCATCGACCTCGGCTCGCTGCGCTGCGACGCAGCCTGGTGCCACGGCGTCGAAGCCGCCGGGCACATCTTGTTCGGCTGGGAAGCCGAGGCAGGCAGGCCCGCGACCGACGTCTCCTACTGGGACGCCGTCGCGGCGCTCGCCTCCCCGCCGGACATGGGCTGGTTCCCGGTGTCGATGGCCCTTCAGGGCCGCCCCGACCTGACCCGCGAGGTCATGCTCGAGCGCCGTGATGCCTTCCTCGACGCCGCGCTCGGCCAGCTAGGAGTGGCCGACTAGGTGGCCTGGGTCAGCGGACCTCGGCGACCATGAGCGTGTTGCCCTCGGGGTCGCGGAGCCAGAACAACGGCGGCGCACCTTCGCCGAAGCGGCTGACCTCGGCGTCGACGTCCGCGCCGCGGTCTTGGAGAAGCGCGTGGTAGGCGTCGGCGTCGTCGGTTGCCAGCGAGATGCCGGTGTCCTTGCCGCCAGGGGTCACGCCCGGGCCTGGAGGGCAGATCGCGATCGGCGTCTCGGCGCCGGGTGGTGCTACCTCGATCCAGCGGCCGCCGCCGAACGGCACGTCGGCGCGCTTCTCCAAGCCCAGCGTCTCGGTGTAGAAACGGACGGCGCGGTCCTGGTCGGCGGCGGGGATGATGACGCTGGCGAGCTTGCTGACGTGGGTGCTCATGGCAGTCCTCCTTGGCTGGGCTGACGGTCTCTGGTCGTGATCGGTTATGGGCCAGGCAGCACATCGATATAGTACTGTACGGTACCGTACCTGACTTATACGATACCGTACGGCAGTAAACGGACGACGTGCAACAGGAAATCTGAGGAGGGCTGGTGGATCCTCAGCCGAGTGCCGCTTCAGATACCAGCCGGTCCGAGCGCAGGCGGCAGGTGATCGTCCGGGCGGCCGCCGAGGTGTTCGCGCGGCACGGCTATCTCGGCGCGACCACCGACGAGGTAGCCGCGCGGGCGTCGGTGTCCAAGCAGACCGTCTACAAGCAGTTCCAGGACAAGGAGCACCTGTTCGCCGCGGTCATCATCGAGATGACCGCCGAGGTGGTCGGCCGGCTGGCCGACAGCGCCGCAAGCACGCTCGACGACGCGCAGGACGTGCGCAAGGCCCTGCGGAACCTCGCCGACGGCTGGCTGCACGGCATGCTGCAGCCGGACGTGCTGAGATTGCGCAGGCTCGTGATCGCCGAGGCTGACCGTTTCCCCGAGGTCGGACGGGCCTGGTTCGACCTGGGCTTCGACCGCGCACTGGTGATCTTGGGCAACTCGCTGCAGCGTCTCGCCGACCGCGGGCTTCTGCAGGGCCTCGGAGACCCGACCCTAGCTGCCGACCAGTTCGCCGGGCTGGTCTTGTACCGGCCGATGAACCAGGCCATGTTCGCCGGGACCAACGCGGTCCCGCCCGCCGATGCGCTCGGCCGCATCGCGGACGCGGCCGTGGACGTCTTCCTCGCCGCCTACGGATGACCCCGCACCGTCCACCTACAGGCCATCCGGCACATCCTCGCCGGCGAGGACGCCGCAACGGTTGCCGCACGGCACCCAGGCCGGATCCGGTCGGCACTCGGCACGGTCGACCAGCTGACCCCATAACCGCCCTGCAGATCTCGTTTCCTCCGCCGTGACAGTATGGGGGCCATGGTCGCCGTCTTCGTCCATGGAGTGCCCGAGACCCCCGCCATCTGGCGTGGCCTGCTGACCGCGCTGGACCGCCCCGACACGGCGGCGTTGTCGCTCCCCGGGTTCGACAGCGCTCGCCCGGCCGGTTTCGGAGCGACGATGGAGGAGTACGCCGACTGGCTCACGGCGCAGCTTGAGCGCCTGGACGGACCGGTCGATCTCGTCGGTCACGACTGGGGCGGCGGGTTCGTGGTCCGGGTGGTCTCGACCCGGCCCGAGCTGGTCCGGTCCTGGGTCACCGACGCCGCCGGTATCGGCGACGTCGAGTTCGAGTGGCACGACTTCGCCAAGATCTGGCAGACACCACAGGCGGGGGAAGACTTCTGGGACCAGCAGCTGGCGGCATCGGTACCGGAGCGGGCCGGCGTCTTCCAGATGTTCGGGGTGCCCGAGGACGCGGCCCTTGATCTGGCCTCGCGCATCAGCCGCACCATGGCTGACTGCATCCTGGACCTCTACCGTTCGGCCGTGGACGTCGGAAGGCAGTGGGGCCCCGATTTCGCCGCCGTCCCGGCCCCCGGACTGGTGATCATCCCTGACCAGGATCCCTTCTTGAGCGCGGCCTCGGCGACCAAGGCCGCCGCGCGGGCCGACGCCAACACGGTCGCCCTCGACGGGCTCGGCCACTGGTGGATGCTCCAGGACCCCGGGCGGGCGGCGACCGTTCTGCGCGAGTTCTGGGCCACCCTGGCCTGACTCGGCCCGCCCTCGTCTGTGCCGGTCGGTCAGATGCCTGGCGGACTGCCGCATAAGCCGTTGGCGGAACCAGATTATGGGGCCGATAATGGCGCCCATGATCCCAGAAGGTCCCGCTGGCCCGGTGCGCTTGCGGGCTTTTGTCGAAGACGACCTCCCTTTTCTTGACCGGCTCGGCACCGACCCCGACATGCTGGGAGAGTTCGAGTGGCCGGGGTTCACCGATCCGCGGGCACAGCGCAGGCGGTGGGAGAAGGACGGCTACATCTCCCCCGAGGTCTCGGCAGTTGCGATCGTGCGCGAGGACGAGACGGTGGTCGGCCTGGTCACCTGGGCGTCCTGCGGCTTTCCGGCCGGCGTCGCCTACGAAATCGGGGTGGGCATAGCGCCGGAGTACCGCAGGCAGGGGTTCGGGACGGCAGCGCAGAACCTGCTCGTGGAATACCTCCTGGACCACACGACCGCGCACCGGATCGAGGCGCGCACAAACGACACCAACATCGGCGAGCAGAAGGCCCTCGAACGCCTCGGATTCCGGCAGGAAGGGCTCATGCCCGGTAGGTCATTCCTGCGAGGCAAGTACGTCGGCGTTCTGGTCTACGGACTGCTCCGTGAGGACCGGCGCCCGTAGAACGTGACCCATCCGGGCCTGGCTTCGCGGCAGGGCACAGCGGTGGCTAGCGATATAGCGATGTCATCCTCCAGAACGCTGGCCGACGGCTGCCCGGCACACCGCCCAGAACCGGCCGACTGGACCCGCTATAGGCTGTTCAGAGGCGCAGGTTTTGTACGCGGGAGGGCAATGCGGTCCGGGGATCTGGCGCCCACGGTCTTCACTACCGTTGGCCTGCGAGGCGCGCGCCGGGTCGAATTGTGGGAAGAACACAACGCGACCGCCCTCATCGGCTTGGAGGTGCGCGCGCCTGAGCCGCTCCAGGCGACCGAACTGAACGTCCAGCTCCCCAAGGTCCACCTCGCCCGCGTCGTCGGCTCAGCCCATGTGGTCGAGCGGACCGCCCGGGTTATCGACCGCAGCCCGGCCGATGCGGTCGCTGTGTACATCTCCCTGCGCGGCGACTCCTGGTTCCAGCATCTGGGCGGCACCCGGAACCTTCGCGCGGGCACCGCAGTGGTCTACGAGACAGACCGGCCGTTTGCCCGCGGTTTCGTCCGAGGCCTGGAAGAGCTTGTCGTCAAGCTGCCCCGCCAGGCCCTCGGGGCGCGCGCGGGACAGCTGACCCTGCCGAGCCCGCTTACGTACGGCCAGGACGACCCTTATGTCCGGGCCCTTGCCCAGATCGTCGGCGGTGCCACGCAAACCGGCCGCGCCGTGGCCGCCGACGAGTCCACCGTGCTCGACATCGTCGCCGTGCTCGCGGCCGGACGAAACGTGGCCTGCGCCGCCGCGCATCGCGCCGCGGCACGAGCGTTCATCGAGGAACACCTGACCGATCCGGGCCTGGGCGCCGAGCAGGTCGCCGAAGCGATCGGGATAAGCGAGCGGCAATTGTCCCGGGTCTTCGCCGCCGATGGCATCAGCGTCCCCCGGCACATTCTGGAGCGCCGATTGCAGCTCGCCCGCGCGCTCTTGTCGAGCACCGCCTATGCGGAGCGGGCCAGCACGGTCGCCGAGATCGCCGGCCGATCCGGCTTTACGTCGGCAACATATTTCTCCCACGCCTTCCGCAAGCGCTTCGCCCAGCGTGCTAGTGATCTCCGGCGCCAGGCGAGCACTGATCCGGGCTAAGTTCTCATTTCCGCCATCCGCAGCCGATCGTGTTGGGGTTAGCCGCCACGCCCGGCGACAATCGCGCCATGCCTGACTTCGACGACGGACGCGACGAGACTGAGCTTCCGGCCGGGACCACGGTGGAAACCGACGTGCTTATCGTCGGCTCCGGGCCGGCGGGCGGCGCGGCGGCCCTGGCCCTGGCCACGCTCGGCGTGCCCAACATCATGATCACCAAGTACCGCTGGACCGCGAACACGCCGCGGGCGCACATCACGAACCAGCGGGCGATGGAGATCTTCCGCGATCTCGGCATCGAGGATCAGGTGCTGGCCGACGCGACCCCGCACGCGCTCGTCGGCGACACGGTGTTCTGTACGTCGATCGCCGGGGAGGAGATCGGCCGGATCCGCACCTGGGGCACGCACCCCGCGCGTGAGGCCGACTATCAGCTCGCTTCGCCGTGCCTGATCTGCGACATCCCGCAGACTTACCTGGAGCCGATCCTGGTCAAGAACGCCGCCGCCCGCGGCACCCAGGCCAGGTTCTCGACCGAGTACCTGTCGCTCGCGCAGGACGACGAGGGCGTGGACGTCAAGGTTCGCGACCGGCTGACCGGCGCCGTATACACGATCCGCACGAAGTACCTGATCGGCGCGGACGGCGCGCGCTCGAAGGTGGCCGAGGACATCGGCCTGCCCACGGAAGGCGCCATGGACATCGCCGGCTCGATGAATATCACCTTCAAAGCTGACATTTCCGCGCACGTGCAGACCCGCCCCTCCGTCCTCTACTGGGTCATCCAGCCGGGCAGCGACGTCGGCGGCATCGGCGCCGGCCTGGTCCGCATGGTCCGGCCGTGGAACGAGTGGCTGATCGTCTGGGGCTACGACATCAGCCAGCCCGCGCCGGTCGTCGACGACGAGGCAGCCGCCAAGATCGTCCGCAATCTGCTCGGCCTCCCCGACCTCGACGTCGAGATCACCGGCACGAGCCTGTGGGGCAACAACGAGATGTACGCGACCCGCCTGCACCAGGGCCGCGTGTTCTGCGCCGGGGACGCCGTCCACCGCCATCCGCCGTCCAACGGCCTCGGCTCCAACACGTCCGTGCAAGACTCCTACAACCTCGCCTGGAAGCTCGCCGCCGTGCTGCGCGGCTACGCGGGCCCGGGACTCCTGGACACCTACTCGGCCGAGCGCGCCCCCGTGGCGAAGCAGATCGTGCTGCGGGCCAACCAGAGCAGCCGGGAGTTCGGCCAGTTCTTCGAGGTGCTCGGGCTGACCGGCGCCGGGAGCGAAGAGGAGATGCGCCAGCAGATCGAGGAGCGGAAGGCCAACACCCCGCGGGGTGCGGCGAAGCGGGCGGCACTGGTGGCGGCGATGGAGCTGAAGAACTACGAGTTCAATGCGCACGGCGTCGACCTCGGCCAGTTCTACGAGTCGGCCGCGATCGTCGGAGACGGTTCGGCGAGGCCAGCCCCGGCACGCGACCCGGAGCTGTACTACCAGCCGTCCACCGTGCCCGGGTCGCACCTGCCGCACGCCTGGGTCGGCGATGCCACGCACAAGGTCTCCACCCTGGACCTGGCGCCGTACACGAGGTTCACGCTGATCACCGGCATCGCCGGCGACGCCTGGCAGGCGGCCGCGGCCAAGGTCGGTCACGACCTGCGGATCCCGCTGGAGACCGTCGTCATCGGCCCGGGCCGCAAGGTCACCGACATCTACTACGACTGGGCGCGCGGCCGCGAGGTCGAAGAGGAGGGGGCCCTGCTAGTCAGGCCTGACAAGTTCATCGGCTGGCGCTCAGCGACGCTACCGGACGACCCGGAGCAAGCACTTCGCACCGCGCTGTCCTCGCTGCTGGAGCGCATCGTTTAGGGCTACCCCGGCAGGTGCTCGGCGAGTACAACCCGGTGTCATCGCCCTTTGCCGCGTGATAGGCAAGGCTGGGTGAAGATCGTCGTTACTGCGCCTGCTGGCCATGTCGGATCGCGAGTCGTGCGGCTGCTGATCCAGGCCGGGGTTCGGCCCACGCTGCTCACCCGCCACCCGGCCCGGCTTGACCAGGCCACCTGCGGGCGCGCGGACGTGGTTGAAGCCGATCTGGGTGATGCCGGGGCCGTGGTACGGGCGACCCAGGATGCGGACGCGTTGTTCTGGCTGGAGCCGCAGACCGCTGACCCGGCCGCCGATCCGGTCGCCTGGTACGCCATGCTAGGCGCCACTGCGGCCCGCGCGGTGACGCAGAACGGCATCGGCCGCACGGTCTTCCTCAGTAGCATCGGGGCGGAGAAACGTTCCGGAGCCGGCGAGATCGACGGGCTGGCCCGGACCGAGGAGCAGCTCGACGCCACTGGCGCGAGCGTGCTGCACCTGCGCTGCGGGATGTTCTTCACGAACTTGCTGTGGGAACTGGATTCGATCCGCGACGGCGTGCTGCGCGCGACGATGCCGCTGGACTATGCGCAGCCGTGGGTCGACCCGCGCGACATCGGCGAGATCGCCGCCGCCCGGCTGCTGTGGCAGGGCTGGTCGGGTCGTCTGGTCCAGGCCGTCCACGGCCCCGAAGACCTCACACTGTCGCAGGTCGCTGCCATCATCGGCGAGGCCACCGGGCGCCAGGTCCGGGCCGAGACGATCTCGCGGGAGGCCCAGCGCAGCTCACTGCGATCCGCGGGCCTCGGCGACAAGCAGGTCGAGGCCATTGCCGGGATGTCGGCGGTGACGCGCGAGGACTTCGTGGCCCAAGATGAGCGCAGTATCCTCACCACCACACCGACCACCCTGGCGGCCTGGGCCCATGCTCACCTGCGCCCTGCGCTGCTTGGCGCCGCCCGGTGAACCATGCTATGAGGTGCGGGGAAGCCTCGCTTGCTCCCCCGTTTTGCTCCCCCATCGACTCGCGGGGCCTGCCAAGCTCTGGGTCTTTAGCCAGACGCAAGCAGCTAGCCTGGCCGAGCCGCGTGCTGGGTGCGGTCGTCAGGCTCCCAGGCTGCTCTTCGCCGCGGCCTGGAAGGCGCGGAACGGCAGCAGTCGCTTGGCCAGGAGGCCGACTCGCTCGCCCGCCTTGCCGACCGATACCCGCCGCGGCGGGCGGCGGGATTCCAGCACGCGCCGGACCACGGCGGCTACGTCAGCGGCGGGTACACCGTTCGCCTCATCGCGTTCCATGAGACCGACGGCCTTGGCCATGGCGGCGCGGTAGACCGGATCGCCGCCAGCAGCCGATGCCATCCGGCGGCTGGCCGTGAAGTCGGTCTTGACATTGCCCGGCTCGACCAGCGTCACATGCACGCCGAACGGTGCTACCTCGTAGGCCAGAGCTTCACCCAGACCCTCCAGAGCGAACTTGCTCGCGCTGTAGAAAGCCTGGAACGGGATGCCGATCACGCCCCCGATGGAACTCATCAGCACGATGCGGCCGCCGCCTTGCGCCCGCATGGCGGGCAGCACCTGCTGCAGCACCCGCACGCAGCCCCACAAGTTCGTCTCCAGCTGGGCCTTTGCCTCCCCGATCGTGCACTGCTCGACGGCACCGGCCAGGCCCCACCCAGCGGCGGCGACAACCGCGTCGATCCGGCCGCCGGCCGCCAGCATGCCCGCCACGCCACTGCGCACCGAATCGTCATCGTCGACATCCATGACCAGGCCAGCCCACCCGCCCGAGGTCGTGCCGCGCCTGCTCGCTCCCGTGACGGCCCAGCCGGCCGCATGCAACTCCTCGGCGCACGCCCTGCCGATGCCAGCCGACGCCCCGGTGACCAGCGCCCGCCGCGCCCCGTCGCTCATGGGTGCTCCGATCTCCCAGCCGCCCGGCGGACAGACCAGTCACCGAATCGTATGCCCGGCGCATGCCGAGCCAGCAGGACAATGCAACTCACCGCACGCCCACCGCCCGGCCGCGCCACGGCAGCAAACCGGCGCACGGACCCGCCGAAGTCCACGCGGAGCCCGGCAACGCGCTTGCCCAGGCGGCATTTCGGGTATCGGGAGAAAAGTATTAATTGTTCGCATTGACGTGCGACCTCGACGGAGGCTGACCGGGGAGGAACAGCGTCGGTGATCGAGAGCCTGGCGCGTCGCCCCGGCAGGCCAGGATGGTCGCGAGCGGTGGTCTCGGCTGCCGTCGCGATCACGGTCGTCGGGCTCTTGACGGCTGCGGCCGAGAACTCCGATGTGGCCGGGTCACTCAAGACGCTGGCCCATGTCCGCTGGACCTGGCTCGGGCCGGCGTCACGCTCGAGGTCATCTCGATAGCCGCTTTCGCCATCATGTTCCGCCGGCTCCTCAAAGCGGGCGGGGTGAGACCCCGGCCATCTGAGATGCTGGTTACTGTCTACGCTGCGAACGCGATGTCGGTCTGTGTTCCGCTCGCCGGCCCGGGCCTGGCCGCGGCGTACCTCTTCCGCCGCTTCACCCGGTTCGGCGCCGGTGCCGTGAGCGCCGGCTGGACGCTGCTGGCTGGCGGGGTGATCTCCGCTACCGCCTGGGTCGTTGTCCTAGCGGTCGGCGGCCTGGTGTCCGGGCGCACCGTGGTGCTGGCGATCGCCGTCCCCGCCCTCGCGTTCGCCGTGGCCGTCACGGCTACCATCGTGGTCGCGGCGAGCTTCCCTCCCGTGCGCCGGGTCTTGGAGAACTTCCTGACCCAGGCATTCACGCAGGGCGCGCGGCTGTTGCGCTGGCCGGCCACCGACCCGGAACTGGCCCTGCGGGCCTGGCTCCGGCGGTTCGGAGCCCTGCGTCTCCCGGCGTCTGACTGGGCGCTGGCTCTGGGTGACTCACTGCTCAACTGGCTCACCGATGCGGCGGTCCTGAGCGTTGCCATCATCGCCGTCGGCGCTCGCGTCCCGTGGCATGACCTGCTCCTGGTCTACGCGGCGGGAGTCGGCGCGCAGGGCCTGTCCCTGGCCCCCGGCGGCCTGGGCATCACCGAGGGCGCGATTAGCCTGGCTCTGGTCGCATCTGGCGTGCATGTCCGCCAGGCCGTCGCCGCAGCCGTGCTGTACCGGCTGATCAGCTTCTGGTTCAACGCCGCGCTGGGGTGGCTGATCCTGCTGTTCCTCCGAACCCGCAGGCCCGCGGCACAGTCTGTTCCGGAGCCTGCGCTGGAGCCGTCAGCTGAGCCAGTGCCGCAAACAACGCCTCATGGCCATGAGCTCGTCCTGCTCCACGGCCAGCCCGGCAGCGCCGCCGACTGGGACGCCGTCCTGGCCCGTCTGCCGGCCCATCTGCACGCGGTGGCCCAGGACCGTCCCGGATACGGAGCGAGCCATCGGAACGCCGCGGGCTTCACCGCCAACGCTCGGGTGATCCTTGATGACCTGGACGAACGGGGCGTGGACGCCGCCGTCCTGGTCGCCCATTCCTGGGCTGGCGGCGCTGCGCTCCTGGCGGCGCGCCTGGCCCCGCACCGGGTGAAGGCGGTGGTGCTGCTGGCCGGCATCGGCCCAGGCTCGGTCAACATCGTTGACTGGCTCCTCGCCGCACCGGTCATCGGCCCGCTTGCCGCGCAAGTCATGTGGCGGTGGACGCCGTGGATCGCCCGCGTCCGGCTCGCCTGGCTGAGCGGCCGGGAAGGCAGGCCGCTAGATCCCGGCGAGCATGTCAGCCTGCAGGTCTGGGGGGACAAGCACGCCGGCCCGGAGCCGCGGTGGCGAGCCTTCCTCACCGAGCAGCGGGCGCTGCTCACCGAGCTCGCCGAACTGGAGGGCGCGCTGCCGTCCATCGGGGTACCGGTGCTGCTGCTCGCCGACCCGGCCGATCAGATCGTGCCCATCATGACCGCGCAGCGGCTGGTCAGCGAGCTGCCCCACGCCCGCCTGCGGCTCATCTCGGACGCGGGCCATCACCTGCCCCGGCGCGCCCCTGGCGCGGTCATCGAGGCGATAGCCGGGTTCGTCGCCGCCCTCGACGCACCCGTCGCCAGCGGCTCAGGTGACCTTTAGGCCGCTACGTACGCGCGTGCGCCGGCATGCCCATCACATGATCCGGGAGGCTGTTGCACCATGACGTTCCAGATTCGCCAGCTCAGCACGGCCGACTACCCGTTTGTGATCTCGGTCATCGACCAATGGTGGGGCGGCCGCCAGATGGCGGACAAGCTTCCGCGTCTGTTCTTCGAGCACTTCACCGACACCAGTTTCGCGGCGGAACGCGACGGCAAACTGGCCGGTTTCCTGGCTGGGTTCATCTCCCAGTCCAGGCCCGGCGAGGCCTATATTCACTTTGTCGGCGTAGATCCGGCAGAGCGCGGCAGCGGGCTCGGCCGCCTGCTCTATGAGGCGTTCTTCCAGATTGCCAGGGCTCGCGGGTGCGTCCTGGTCCGCGCGGTCACGTCCCCGGTGAACCGCGGTTCGGTCGCGTTCCACCAGCGGATGGGTTTCCAGCTGGAGCCCGGCGATGAAGAGGTCGACGGCATCCCGGTTTCCTCCGGCTATGACGGCTATGGCGGCGACCGGGTTCGCTTCATCCGGAGCCTGCGCGGTGCTTGACCTGCTCCTCACCCCTCCGCCCCGGCGATAGCGAGAGCGGTCAAGTGGTTGCGTGCTTGATCCGTGCAGGCGCGTGGAATTCCTATCTGCCGGTTCTGTTGCCAGGGCGGCTCGGCATTGGGCCGCGGGCGCGCCGCGCTAGTCGCTGAGCGTGACCAAGCGCCTGTCCGCATGGCCGCGGAGGCGGCGCGCTTAGCGAACCGGTTCCCCGGACCATGGGGCGGCGCGGAGACCGTTCCTGCTCGGTATCGACGCGGGGCTTGCCGTGAGGATCGCCGTCATTGCTCTGGCTGACCATGCCGGGGTCGCGTGTGATACGGATGGGGTTCGGCGACCGAACATGATTCAGCGCCAGCGATGAGCCCGGCCATACCGTCGGTCTATATGTCAAACGCTGCGTCCGATCACAGGAGGAGTCGTGATGCCCCGCACCCGGGTCCACAACATGAACATCTCCCTCGACGGCTACGCCGCCGGCGAGCATGTGACGTTCGACGCCCCGATTGGCGGCGCCGAGCAACTGTTCAAGTGGTTCGACGGCCGGGTAATCCATGGCGTCGATAAGGCGGATGCCCCCGTCACGCTGGACCGCGCCCTGACCAGCATGTGGAGCCAGGGCATCGGCGCCGAGATCATGGGACGTCGCAAGTTCGGTCCCCAGGCTGGCGATTGGCCCGACGACGGGTGGCAGGGCTGGTGGGGCGACGAACCGCCATTCCAGACGCCAGTGTTCGTCATGAGCCACCACCCCCACCCCACGATTGACTTTCCCAACGGGACGAGCTTCCGGTTCGTGGACGGGCCGCCGGACGAGGTGCTTCGCCTCGCCCAGGAGGCTGCAGGTGGGCGCGATGTCCGCATCGGCGGAGGACCCTCGACCGTACGTCAGTTCCTCCAGGCCGACCTGATCGACTTCATGCACCTGGTGATCGTGCCGATAACCCTCGGGCGCGGTGTATCCCTCTGGGAGGGATCAAGCGGCCTCGAAGACCGCTTCACCATCGAGTCGGTCACCTCGCCCAGCGGTCTGACTCACCAGCTGTGGAACAAGAACGACCACGCCTGAACCCCGCACCCCGAACCGGGGACTGTCCCTTATGCCGCACCAGACCGACCTGATCTGCAGGTAAGGCGACGCCTGAATATTTATGCACACTCCCGGGCACGGTGAACGTCATTCAATCGCGGACGGGTACTGTTTGATCGCTAAGCGGACGTGGTGGCTGGCTGTTGCAGCTGGGCGGCGAGGAACTGGTCCCAGGTTCGGGAGCCGAGGGTGTGTCCTGGTGACGGCAGCAGGGCGCCGTCGCGGACTGCCCGGGTGCCCGGTATCCGGACCGGCAGCACCCATCGGTGGCGGCGGCTGGCCTTCAGGTACCCCCGGAGGAGGTCCGTCCAGCTGCTCACCTGCGGTCCGGCCATGTCCGGTACCCGGCCGGCGGGCTCGCCTAGTGCCAGCCCAGCGAGCCGGGCCGCCACATCGCGGGGGTCGACCGGCTGAACGATGAAGCCCGCTGGCACTGGCGCGACGGGGAACAGGGTCAGCCTCCGCGCGTTGGCCAGGCAATAGTCGTAGAACTGCGTGACTCGCAGGATCGTCCACGGCAGCCCGGACTCGGCTACGATCTGCTCCGACTGGAGCTTCCTCTTCGGGTATCCCCAGGAGGCGATCTGGTCGATGCCGACGATGGACACGTACACCAGGTGGGGAGAACTCTTCCGGGATGCCGCCACGAGGTTGCGGGTGGCGTCGGCGTCGCCGCGCGTGCTGGTCGCGCAGTGGATGATGGCCGCCGACGCGGTCACTGCCGGGTCGACGCCCTGACCGGTCCGCAGGTCGGCGGTGAAGAATGTGGCCCCCGGCGGGACGGGCCGGTCATGGCGGGCGAGAACGCGGACATCGCAACCGCTGTCCAGCAGCTGTGCGGCGACAAGCTTCCCGAGGCGGCCGGTGCCGCCTGTGACAAGGATCGGCGAGGCCATGAGGCTCTCCTTACGATGCTTGGCCCTCAAGAGGGATGAGTTACGTTCCGCCCGTTGTGATCCGTCCGCGCCCGGCCGGCTGCCTGTCACATCGGTGCGGTCTGGACGGTCACCTCTATGTCCGGCTACGACGAGAGAGTGTGACCGATGGACGAAGAGGACGTGCTCGCGGAACGGTTCGAGGCTCACCGGCCCCGGCTGCGGGCAGTCGCCTACCAGGCGCTCGGCTCGGCTAGCGAGGCCGACGACGCTGTCCAGGAGACCTGGCTGCGGCTGAGCCGCGCTGACGCCGGCACCATCGAGAACCTCGCCGGCTGGCTGACGAGGGTCGTCGCCAGGGTGTGCCTGAACATGCTGGCCGCGCGCCGGGACGAGCCGGCGGGCGTTCACCTGCCCGAGTCAGCCGCCGCTGGCACGGACAGCGGCCCCGAAGCCGACGCGCTGCTGGCCGACTCCATCGGCCCCGCGCTCCTGGTCATCTTCCACACGCTGGCGCCCGCCGAACGGGTCTCCTTCGTCTTGCACGACATCTTCGCCGTACCGTTCGATGACATCGCGGCTATCGTCGGCCGCTCACCCGCTGCGGCCCGTCAGCTAGCCAGCCGCGCCCGCCGCCGGGTACAGGGCATTGCTCCAGGGCCGGGCACTGACCTGGCCCTGGAGCGGGCAATCACCGACGCGTTCCTCACCGCCGCCCGCAGCGGGAACTTCAGCGCGCTGATGGAGGCCCTCGATCTAGACGCCGTCGTGCGCTCCAATGGCAC
The DNA here is from genome assembly GCA_963822765.1 of uncultured Actinomycetes bacterium. Taxonomy (GTDB): domain Bacteria; phylum Actinomycetota; class Actinomycetes; order Streptosporangiales; family Streptosporangiaceae; genus Palsa-504. Next base: position 50,362 of record CAWGJL010000010.1, read on the forward strand.
CGAGGTAGTCCGCGGCGCGGCGGCGGTAGCCGGGCGCGCGTTCCCCTTCACTCGACTCGCCAAGGTCATCTTGCCGGCAGTGATCAACGGGGGCGTCGGCCTGGTCACGGCCACGGACCGGAGACCGGTCACCCTCGTGGCCTTCACGATCGCCGACTCGAAGATCACCGCGATCGACCTCATCGACGAGCCCCACCGCATCGCGGAAGCCGACCTGGCTATTGTTCAAGCCAAAGACGAGGCATCCGTTCTTAGCGGTGCGTGACCGCGAGGACGCGCACTGCGGGAAATGTGGAGCTAAGTTATCACTTCGGTGACGAGGTCACCCAGTATGGTGATCACAACGTTGGCATGATCAAGAACCATGGGCCAGCAGACCCGCAGGCAGCGTTCCGCGAAATGATCAACGCCGTCCAGGTTCTGCGGGGCCAGGTTTCTGTCTCCGACCGCCGGGTCATCGATGAGTCCCTGAACACGATCGGTACAGCCGAGAATGTGGACAAGGGGACACTGCGCCGGGCGCTGGGCAACATCGCCGGGGTCGCAGCGATGGTAGGCCAGGTGGGGGTCCCAGTGATCGAGTCTGTCTGTCAGGTGATGGCAGTCTTCGGCGTTTAGCTCGGTCAGGCGAGTCGCTGGTACGGCGGGTGCTGGGCCCGGACCACCTCAGCACCCTGGCCTCGCGGAACAAGCTCGCCCCAACGCCTACCGGGATGCGGGCCGGGCAGCACTCGGGACTGCGCAGATTACCCGCTGTGGGTTAACACGTCGTGGGCGCAGGCGGCCGACTATCTACCTGGCGTTCCCTCCGGCCGTCCGGCGCCGCCTGGCGGTGATCGCCAGCCACAGCGACAGCAACAGGATGACCATCCCGTCCAGGGCATGCAGGCCGCCGATCCACTTGCTGTTATCGCCCGCTGCCGCGAGCGCGGTCTGAGCGACGATGACAAGCAGGGCCAGTACGAAGGTCCAGATCACCGTGGTGCGGGACGCCCACGCGATCAGGGCCAGGATGAGCAGGATGAGCGAGAGCACCATCAGGACCGTGCCCCATGTCCGGTGCGGGTCCAGGCTGGTGGCGTTGGCAACCTTTGTGGAGTTGATGCCGAAGATGCCAATTCCCGCCAGATACACCTGGATCAGGACCCCGAGCACGAAGAAGGCGGCGAGGTAGCCGTACGCCACGTCCACCGCCCGCCTCGCGCCAGCGCGCCGCTGCCCGGTGAAGGGAACCTCGCTGGTCTTGGCTGTCATGGTTTCTCCCCCAAGTCGTCGGGACTGCTATTGGGACAGTTTGCTGCGCGGCCGTTCCGGGATCGTTACGGCACAGGCACCCGGCAGACAGGCGATCAAAGGTCGCGACGAGATACCGGCATCGTCGGCCGGCCAGATCGACGGCCGGTTCTGGCGCCACGGCTGATTACTCAGACCAGTAGCGGGACAGCCCGGTACCTTGCCACAGCGCGCAGGGCCGTGTCGCCCAGAATCTAGAGATACGCCGCCCCAAATACCGGGCAACCGGCCGATCCGCGTCGCCGTGCCTTAGCCGCACCCTCGGGATATAGCCCAGTTACGCGACCGAGGAGATCGTGATGCACCCCTCAATCAGCTTCGAACTGGCCACGGCACGGATCGCTGCCTGCGCCGCCAAGCCCGGCGCGATGGGCTGGCTCGCGCCACCACGCGCGTGCTCTCGAACGCGCCGCAGCCGGGTAGGCACCGGGTCCCGGTCAGCCTGCGCCGCGCAGTCCGGCAGCGCCGCTTTGGTGTGCAGCTGTGGACGTTGCTGCACGCACAGATCCTGCTCGACGGTCCGGCCGCCGCTGCAGGCAGTCCCAGCTTGATCGAGGAAAACCACCGGCGATTCGCCGCTGGGCAGAAAACCCGGTAGGCAGGCGCCAGCCGATGCTGGTCGGCTTCCAGATGCTCGGCACCGGCGTGCTGCACCTAACCTGCCACCCGCATAAGCCGGCTGGTGGCCGCCGCGCTACCAGACACAGGCATGACGCTGCACACCGCCTCCGGATGCCGGCGACTCAGCGGATCGCGGCGGCGGGATCAACGGCCGGATGTCCGGTGCCGGGCCGCCGCCCCGACGTACCAGTCGGACACCCGCCGGGCAGACCGCCCCGCAGACGATCAGAACGGAGACCGAGATGACCACCACGACCCTTCCCGCCGCGTCGGCCCAGGCGGCCACCGCGGGCTACACCGGCAGGCGGCGGCAGATCACTGTGTTTGTGGTCGCGCTGGCGTTCGTGATGGATCTGATGGACGCCACCATCTTGACCATCGCGCTGCCCACCATCCAGCGGCACATGCACGCCAGCCTGCCCGCGGTGAACTGGATGGCTACCGCCTACCCGCTTGCCTTTGCGGTGCTGCTGATCACTGGCGGGCGGCTCGGCGACGTGCTCGGCTACCGGCGGCTCTTCCTCACGGGGGTGAGCATTTTCCTGGCCGCCTCGGTGCTGGTCGGCACCGCCTGGAGCCCGGACATGCTGATCACGGCCCGGATCCTGCAGGGCGCCGCGGCCGCCCTGATGGTGCCGCAGGTGCTCTCGGTCGTGCAGCTGCTGTACAAGGCGGAGGAGCGCACCGCGGTCGCCGGGATGCTCGGCGGGCTGACCATGCTGGCCACCACCGCCGCGCCGGTGATCACCGCTGTGCTGATCAACGCCGACCTGTTCGGGTTGAGCTGGCGGCCCATCTTCCTGATCAACGTGCCGGTCTGCGCGGCCGCGCTGCTGCTGGCCGCCCGCTATCTGCCCGCCGGCGGATCAGCGCACCGACGCCACCTCGACCTGACCGGCACCGCACTGATCATCGCCGCGGTGCTGCTGCTGGTATTCCCGCTCATCCAGGGCCGGGCCCTCGGCTGGCCAGCCTGGTGCTACGCGATGCTCGCCGCCGCCGTCCCGGTGTTCGCCCTGTTCGGCTGGCGGCAACACCGCATCGCCGCAACCGGCGGATGGCCGCTGATCAGCCCGGCGCTGTTCAGGCACCGCTCGTTCACCGCCGGTCTCGGGATCAGCCTGCTGGTCACAGCCACTGTCGCCTGCTTCGGGCTCACCTTCAGCCTGCTGCTGCAGACCGGTCACCGCTACAGCCCGGTACACGCCGTGCTCACCGCGCTGTTCCTCACCCTCGGCATGACCATGGTCGCCGGGGCGCTGGCCAAGAAGGCCATCCCCGCCCTGGGCCGCTGGTCGCTGACCGCCGGCGCGATCACCATGGCCGCCGGGGTCTCGGCCGTCGCCGTCCTCGCCGGGAACCCGCACCTGTCCACCTGGCAACTAGCCCCCGCGCTCATGGTGCTCGGCGCCGGCATGGGCCTGGTCTTCGTGCCGCTGCTGCCGTACATCCTCAGCGCCGTGCCCCCCGGCGACGCCGGCGCCGCCTCCGGCGTGGCCAACGCCGTCCAGCAGGTCGGCGGCACCCTCGGCGTCGCAGTGCTCGGCGCGGTGTTCTTCAACCAGCTCACCACCGGCGGCAATTACTGGCATGCCTTCACCGTCGCGGCCGCCCTGCAAGCCGCCCTGCTCCTCACCTGCGCCGCGCTCAGCCTCATCCTGCCGCGGCGCATCGCCGCCGACGCCTACCAACCCACCCTCTGACCCGGCAGGAGCGGCACCAATGTCCGAAGTCCCGGCGAGACTCCAAGACCGGGCCCGCAGCGCCTGCACGGCGGAACCACCCGCCGCGCAGGTCGGGACGTTGCCCGAGTCTCCCGGGCCGTCCACAACAATCACGAACCGCACAGATTGGAGTGACCATGGATCCGGCCATTGCCGAGTACGTCAACGCGATCCCGTCCGAGCACCGCGCCCTATTCGACCGCATCCACCGGCTCATCCTCGACACCTGCCCCGGCGCCACCGTCATGCTCTCCTACAAGATGCCGACCTACCAGGTCGGCACCCGGCGGCTGCACCTCGGGGTGTGGAAACACGGGGTATCCCTGTACGGGTGGAAAGGGCAGGGCGACGCCGGGTTCACCGCCCGGCACCCGGACCTGCAGACCAGCACCGGCACCATCCGCATCCGCTCGGACGCCGCCGCAGCCATCCCGGACGACGACTTCCGCGATCTCGCTCGCGCCGCCCTCACCCCGGGCTAGGGCTGCCGCGGCCCGTCACCAGATCCTCCACCGTCCGGACCTGCCCCTCCCCGGGGAGGTGGCGCCGGTGCGGGCATTGCACCTCGGAATCCTGGCGCATGTCGATGCCGGGAAGACCAACCTGACCGAGCAGCTGCTCTACAACGCCGGGGTCATCGCCCAGCTCGGCCGGGTCGACGACGGCAATACCTCACCGACACGCTCGCGCTGGAGCGCCGGCGCGGCATCACCATCAAATCCGCCATGGTGTCGTTCCGGATCGGCGACATCGCAGTCAACTTGATCGACACCCCGAGCGACCCGGATTTCATCGCCGAAGTGGATCGGGCGCTGAACATCCTCGACGGCGCCATCCTCGTCGTGCATGTCAAACGCCGCGTCTGACCAGCCGGGCACATCCCGATCACGCCAGCCTGCGACATCTCGATCACGCGAAACACGACAGCGAACTCCGCGACACCCCGGAGGATCAGCACATGACACAACCCACGCTGTACACCGAGCGGCTCCAGCTGGTGCCGCTGAGCGACGTACACCTCGAGCTGGAGATCGCGTTGGACACCGATCCGGAAGTGATGCGCTACCTCACAGGGCGGGCCCTCTCCCGCGCCGAGGTCGAACAGGCACACTGGCGGCGGATCGCAGCCGCGCGCGAGGTAGCCGGCCTCGGCTTCTGGGCTGGCTTCGCCGGCGGCGAGTTCGTCGGCTGGTGGATCCTGCAACCCCCTCACGGGCCGGATCAGCCCAAAGTCGCCGGCGAAGCCGACCTCGGCTACCGGCTGCTGCGGCGACACTGGCGCCGCGGCTATGCCAGCGAAGGCGCCCGCGAGTTGATCCGCTACGGCTTCGACGACCTCGGCCTGGACCGAATCTTCGCCCAAACCATGGCGGCCAACACCGCCGCGCGGGCGACCATGAGTGCGGCCGGGCTCAGCTATGTCCGCGCCTTCGTCTCCGGCCCCTACGACGCGCTGGTTCCCGACGTCGAGCAGGGCGAGGTCGAGTACGAGATCACCCGCAGCACGTGGCAGCGCAACCGGGCTGCCGGCGCTTCCGGCATGCCGCAGTGACCGCCTGCCCCAACCCGGCGGGCGGCGCCTCGCGCGCGTCCGGTCCGGGCCCTCACAACGTGCGGGTAACCCGCTGAAGGGTTCGCCGCCCGCAAGTGTCCGGCCGGCCCGGCCCTGACAGTCATGCCGCTCGGCCCGCAGCGCCGCCAGGCAACCAGGGCCCGGATATAGCCGGGCACCAGCCGGGCATGATAATCGCGGCGGACCACAGAAGCTTCACGCAAGGTGAGCTCGCGTTTGATGCTGGTGCCCAGCCATTAAGCGCCGACTCGGAGCGGTCGGCAGCAACGTCAGTGAGGCGGGTGACCGCGCGCAGGGCATCCATATCTGGACGGCCTCGTCGCGACCTGCCCCGCATCAACAGCCGCGCCATATCGGCGGCAGCGCGTGCCGCGATCGTGCCTGCGGCACGCTGGCAGGAACGGCTATCACCGCATCTTCCGGCGTGTCGTCCCTCACCCGCCTCGAGCGATGATCGCCCGTGCTTCCTCCTCCGGGATCGGCGGGCCGAGCACCGGCTGCCCGGTCTGGCCGGCCACGTCGTTCATGGCCGCATAGTCAAGCGATGCGGGATCTGGCCGCGGCTGATCACAGGGAATGCCGACGCGGCGGATAAAGGCAAGAAAGGAGGCTGCATCATGTGTCTGCAGCAACACCGCCTCCTGGACACCCACGTTGCTGTGATACCGGCCGACCGGGCTGTCGGTCATATCGGCGGTTAGCGCGCTCAGCCGTCGTCTGGCGTGGCCACGGTCCGTGACAGGCCTCGCCACCCCGCACGGGGAGCGCAGCACGGTTGGGTCATTGGTGTCGTCGCGGTGCAGCGCGTTCCCACCAGTCGATGGTTTCCGCGTCGGCGGTCATGCGGTCGAGGAGGCCGGCGATGAACTCGACGTGAGCGCCGCCGCCTCGGGCGAAGCAGAACTTCCACAGTTCTGCGGCGGCACGGTGGTAGTGGTGGATGGTCTCATCCGCGGCATAGGCGTCGATCTCGCCGGCGCGGTAGCGGTCGATGTCTGCCCCCACGTGGCCGAGAAGTCCGGCCAGCTGCGATTCGTGGTAGGCGCTCACGCGTTCGCGCGCGGCGCGCCGCTCGGCTTTGGTGGCCATGACCCGGACGGTACCGTGTTTCACCCGGGCCGGCCCCCGCGGGGCCGGGCGGCGGGGACCGTGAGAGATTTCTTCTGGCCAGGCGATGGGATCCGGGCGAGTCGTTCGTCTGTGCGTCAGGACACGGCCGGAGCAGGCCGCCGGGACAACGGAGTCGCAGATGACGCAGTACCTGATCTCGTTCGGTGCCCACGCGATGGACCATGTCCCCGACGAGGACGCGCCCGCCGTGGCCAGGGCCGCGCGCGCGGCGGTCCAGGAGGCCATCAACGCCGGCGTGTACGTGTCCGCCGGCGGGCTGGAAAACCAGCCGGCGAGCATCGTGGCCACCGGCGGGGCGGTCACCGACGGCCCGGACCCGCAGGCCATCGGCGGGTTCACGCTCCTCGAGGTGCCCTCACGCGAGGAGGCGCTGCGGTGGGCTGCCAAGATCGCCGTCGCCTGCCGCTGCGCGCAAGAGGTCCGGGCGATCGGGGCCGACCCCGAACTCGACGCGATGCTCCGCCAGGCTGATAGCCGGCGGTGACGTCCCGGCTGCGCCTGGCCGAACGCGGCCCGCAGCGCTGGAGCAGGACCTGCCCTGGCGGCGGCCTGACAACGCCGGCCTGTGCCGGGGACGCGGGGCAGCGCCTCTTGGACCGGACGTGAAGCCCGGTCCTCGCGGCTGACCGGACCGCCGCGACCGCTGACCGCCCGGTGGAGCGACAGCCAGGCCCGTCGCGGCGAGTGCGCGCGCTCACCGGCAGATCCAAAGCGTTGGCAGGGCCGTTGGGCTGCGGGAGTGACCGGACGCAGAACATCCAGTTCTGGGCGGCACGTGGTATCGCTGCAATAACGGCACCCGGTAACGGCTGCGTGGCGGCTGGAGCGGTTCGCCGTGCTTGGCAGAGCCGCACAGTGCGCCTGTTAGGAGCGCGGGAAACCGTGTCCATGTTCGGCCGTTACGGTCGTCTGGGTGTGCCGGTCGGGCTGGAGCGGAAGCGCGGCGGGGTCAGCTCGGCCGAGGATGTGGTCGGCGAACATGGTGACGGCGTCGTCGATGAGGCGTATGTACCGGTCGCCGCCGGGGTCGTTGGCGAGTTGCTGGCCGGCGAGGCCGGCGACTACGGCGGTCCAGAGGTCGAAGTCGGCTTCATTGCGGACCCCGGCGCGGGCGAGGGTGCTTCGGACGCTCGCGAGAACCTCCACGGCCAGCGCGTACGAGTAAGGGGATGGCTGGTATCCGGGAATGGTGCGCAGGAACAGCAGCTGGTAACGAGCCTGGTCCTGGGCGGCGAACTCTAGGAAGATGCCAGCGACGGCCCGCAGCGTGCTGCGGGCATCGCCGGGGGTCTCAGCGTCAGCGAACCGTCTTGCCAGCTCCATGTTGCCGTCGGCGAACATGCGGTCGTAGAGGGCGTTCTTGGACGCGAAGTAGGTATAGAGCGACTGGGGCTCCATGTCGACGGCATGCGCGAGCGCTCGCAAGGACAGGGCGGCCAGGCCGTCGGCGCGCACCATCGACCATGCAGTGTCGAGGATCTCCTGCTTGGCCGCCTCGTGCCGGTCACGGCGGCGGTCGCGGCGGCGGGGCCGGTCAGGCGTCGTCGGGGACATGATTTGACTCTAGCCGATAAGGCTGCGATTATCCTGACAGTGTTCGGAATTCCGAACAGCAGATGGGAGTTCGCCATGGCGGGAACAACGGCCGTCGGCGCAGGTGTCGCGGTGCCTCTGGGGCACCGGGAGGCGATGATCCTCGCGGCGACGGAGTTCGACCGGATGGCGGCGCAGTTGCGGGCGCTGGCCCCGCGCGACTGGGCGCAGCCGACGGTGTGCGAGCTGTGGGACGTGCGGGCGATGGCCGCTCACGTGCTCGGCATGGCTGAGGCGCAGGCCTCGTTCCGCCAGTTCGCCCACGACTTCCGCGCGGCCGGCAAACGGTCCAGCGGAAAGATGATCGACGAGATGTCGGCCACGCAGGTGCGCGAGCGGACAGCTATGACGCCCGGCGCAATCGTCAGCCGGCTGGCGGAAGTGGCCCCCAAGGCCGTGCGCGCCAGGCGCCGGACACCGGTGCCCGTCCGATGGGCTGTGCGGCTCAAGAACGACCCGCCGTTCGATGCCGAGCGATGGCGCTACGGCTTCCTGGTGGATACCATCTTCACCCGCGACACCTGGATGCACAGACTCGACATCAGCCGGGCGACCGGGCGGACCATGGAGCTCACCGCAGGGCACGACGGCCGCCTCGTCGCCGACGTCGTCACTGAGTGGGCGCGCCGCCACGGTCAGCCGTTCACCCTCACCCTGACCGGCACGGCCGGCGGCCAGTGGCGCTCAGGGGAGGCTGGGGAGCACCTCCAGCTCGATGCGCTCGACTTCTGCTGGATCGTCGCCGCCCGGCAGCCCGGTACCGGGCTCATGGCCACGACGGTCCCGTTCTGATTTCCATCACCCGCGTTCGGCGCAGCCAGGTCCCGCGACCGTAGCCCGCTGGCTGACCGTGCGTGTTAACCGCACCAACCGCAGTGACTGGCCGGGCAGCTAGCCCAGGCCAGCGCCGCTAACAGCAGGAGGAGCCATGGCAATCGCAACCTACTTCCATCCCCAGGCACTCACCGCACTGCAGTACGACGAAGCTATCCGGGAACTCGAAGCCGCCGGAGCCGCGAACCCGGCAGGCCGGGTTCACCACTCCTGCTTCGGGCCCGACAACGCCCTGATGGTCTACGAGGTGTGGGAGTCACAGCAGGCCTTCGAAGAATACGGACCGGTGCTCATGCCTATCCTGCACAAGGCCGGGATTGACCCCGGAACGCCAGACGTCATGCCGGTTCACAATCTCGCCAGCTGACCAAGGGGCCGGCCCCGCAGAGGTCGCGGGACCGGCCCGGGTAGCGGCTCATCCCCGTGTCCCGACGCCTGACCCCGCAGCCGGTCCCACGCAGATTGCCCAGATCTGCTCGACCCGCATCTTGATGCAACTCCAGCCAAAACCCGCTCACAACAGCGGGTCGGCGCGCGTTATCAAGAACTCATCGCGCGGCCACGTCCTTGGAGGTGGTGTATGAAATGGCCACCTCCAAGGACGTGGCCCCAGGCAACTCCGGCTCCAGGCAAGACGGCCACGCAGGACAGGCAGATCACCTGCTTGCCCCGGTTTTGCTCCCCTTTTGCTCCCCGGGCGGACCGTTTCGGTGTTACTCCCACCGGCGGGGACCTGCGGCACAGGGCTGAGCTGCGGGAACTCCCGCGCCGGAAGCCAACGCCCCAGAACCGTGGAGCTTAGGGGATAAGAAACCCTGACCTCTGCCTGCATGCAAGAGGTCAGACGCTAATTTTCAAGATCGAAATATGCCGCTGAACTGTGGAAACGTGGAGCTAAGGGGATTCGAACCCCTGACCTTCTGCATGCCATGCAGACGCGCTACCAGCTGCGCCATAGCCCCTCATGCGCAACGCTAGATAAGCCTCTGGTGAAAGAGGCCCGGCCAGCGCCGCAAGGCCATAGCTTAGCACCGCATCAATCTGACTTGGACATGACCTCGTAGTGGGGGGTTCGAGGAGCTGGTCACCATGGCTCGTTCGGCCGAAAAAATCTCTCCATGTGCGGACGGTGGCCTGGGCTTGACGGGGTGGCGGGTTAGGGTTATGAGTTACTACAACTAAGAAAGCTAAGGGGCTGGCCGTGGCTGACGCATCATGAGTGTGTTGCCTGGGCCGTTGGCTGGGCGGGTTGCGGTGGTGTCCGGGGGCGGGCGGGGGCTCGGGCGGGCGTTCTGCCTGGCGCTGGCGCGGCAGGGTGCTTCGGTGGTGGTTGATGCCGATGAGGGTGGCCCAGGTGGCGGCCATCTCGCCGGGGTCGTGCGCGGCGACGTCGACAGCGACGATGTTGTCGACCTTGGTGCTTCGGCTGGCGTGCGCCGCCCGGGCGGTCTCCAGGTCGTCCCAGAACCACCCGGTGCGGGGCAGGAACTCGTCGAGTTCGAGCAGGACGCCGACGTCGAGGGGATGGAACTGGACGATGTTGCGGCCCAGGGCCTGGGTCTGGACCGCGATCCGGACGCCGTGCTCCTTGGCGCGGTGGCGTTGAGCAGCTTGGTCATGCCGCGTTCGTACCGGACCGGGTCCCGGGCCTACCTGGCTCGCGCGTCGACGGGCATGAAGTCGGTGTCGGCCACGTACTCACCGCGGTCCAGGGCGGTCAGCCCCGCCCGGGCGATGTCCCGGGGGTCTTCCTTGCGGCCCTGGACGTGCGCGGCCATCCGGGTGTCGACCGACCCGACGATGAGCGCGATCACCTCGGTGCCCTGGTCGGCCAGCTCGGACCGGGTGATGCTGGACAGGAACAGCGCCGCGGCCTTGGCCGGGGAGTAGCCGCCCATGAACGGGGCCGGGAACGCGCCGGCCACCGAGAGCACATTGGCGATGTAGCCGCCGCCGTTGGCGCCGAGCACCGGCGCGAAGGCCCGGGTCATGTTGAGCACGCCGAAGTAGTTCACTTCCATCTCACGGCGGGCCGCGTCGGGGTCATCGGTGCGTACCAGCCGCTTATTGGTGAACAGGCCGGCGTTGTTGACCAGCAGGTTCACGTCCGGGCAGGCCGCCGCGGCGGCCTTGCTGGGGCGCGGCATGGCTACCTCCGACGGCTACTGGGGGTCGGCGGCTTTGGGTGGGTCGCCGCCGACCTGGATCTGGGAGCCGTGCAGCTCCAGGCCGCAGACTGAGCAGTGCAGGACCGGCTTGAACTCACCGCCGCAGCTGGTGTGGGTGAGCAGCGTGGCCGGGCCCTCGGGCGCGCGGAACCACTTGTCGCCCCAGTTCAGCATGACCATGACGTGCGGGAAGAAGGCCCGGCCCTTGTCGGTCAGCCGGTACTCCACCCGGCCGGAGGTGGCGCTGGTCAGCTGGGTTTCCAGCACGCCCATCCGGCAGAAGGTGCGCAGCCGGTCCGACACGATGGCGGGCGGCGCGCCCATCATGGTCAGCATGTCGGTGAACCGCCGGGCGCCGAGGAACGCGGCGGCCAGGGCTGAGGCCGACCAGCGGTTGCCGATCAGCTCGATGGTCTGGGACACCAGCCCCGGGCCCGGCGAGCCGCCCGTGGACCGGCGCCGCGTGGTGGCCTGCGGCACCGACCGGGCGAAGCCGCCGCTCGGCCCGAACGTCCCGCGTACGTCGTGGAGGCCGGCCGGCTGCCCGCAGGCCCGGCAGTGCATGACCGGAGAGAATTCCTCCCCGCAGGCCTTGTGGTACATGGCCGGCAGCGGCTCGATGTGCTCGGTGACCCAGGTGGCCTCCCACGACCAGATGGTCAGCAGCACCTGCCACAGGTCGCGGCCGCGCTCGGTGAGCACGTACTCGTAGCGCCGCGGCGCGTCGGAATACTGCCGCATGGTGAACACGCCGGCCTCGGTGAGCCGGCGCAGCCGCACGGCCAGCACCGAGTTGGCGATGCTCAGCGTCTCGCGGAAGTCCTTGTACCGGCACACGCCGGACATGACGGCCAGCTTGACGATGGTCAGGTTCCACTCATCGCCCAGCAGGCCCAGCGCGACGGCGTTGGAGTTCTCGGTGACGGGGACGTGCTCTTGGGTGGCGGTCATCGTCCGACTCGGGCTCGGGCCGGACACGTCACCAGCCCGCGATGGACTCGCCCGGCGCCCAGCAGCTATGGGTGCCACTGGCGATCCGTTCGGGAAGCTGAGCGCGCGCGATCGGGCCGCGGCCCACGTCGTTGGCCCGGAACACGACGACCTCGGACAGATCGCGGTTCATATCGACCGTGAGCGTCACGAGATACGCGTCGTCCTCCTCGATCCCGCCGACGCGCGGGGCCACACCGACCTCACTGCAGAACACGCCCGGCTCGAACTGGTACCGTTCCGCGGCCCCGGTCAACGTGTCGTGCTTGACCAGGCCGTTGAAGACGAACCAGCCCGGTTCGTTAGTGGCGGCGTAATTATACCGGTACGGCCGTCCGCCGAAGCCGCTGTGGATCGTGCCGAACTCGGTGTACAGGTCCGACAGGTCCTCCTCGTGGGTGGCCCCGGTGACCAGGTTCATCCGCCAGCGGTGCAGCCGGGTCTGCATGATGTCCTGGGCCAGGAAGCGGAACATCCGGTCCTTCGGCCCGCTGCGCCCGGCGCTGGCCGGTGCCGGGCAGCCCTGGAAGAAGCCCTCGACGATGACCTCGTCGCCGGACTCGTAGGCGTTCGTCCAGTGCAGCACGTAGGTCGGGTCGAAGTCGAACCAGCGGATGTCGCCGGACGCGCCGCGGCGCGGGATGACGCCGAGGCGGGACGGGAGCTCGGGGTGGAACCGAGCGGCGTACAGGCCGCGCTCGATCAGCTCGGGCTCCCAGAACAGCGGCATGTCGTTGAGGATCGCGTAGTGCTCGGTGAAGGCCGTGAGCAGTGAGTCCGCGAGCGGGGCGGCGGGGAGCGGGGCGGCGCGAGGTGGGGCGGCGGTCGCCGACGTCGCGGTCGTCGCGTACCCGGATGACGTGCTCGGCGAGCGGGCCTGCGCCGTGGTCGTGCCGCGGCCCGGCCAGGCGGTGAGCCTGGCCGGGATCGTGGCGTACCTGCGGGAGATCGGCATCGCGACGTTCAAGCTGTCCGAGCGGCTGGAGGTGCGGGACGAACTGCCCCGTAACCCGCTGGGCAAGATCCTCAAGCGGGACCTGCGCGACGAGCTCCGGGGCGTCGGCTTAGGCGTCGCGCTTGCGGAACAGGTAGGCGCCCACGGCGAGCAAGGCCGCGGCCCAGAGCACCGTCACGCCGAGCTGCGGCCAGGCCGACCACAGGTGCGGGTTGGCACTATTGCCGATGGTGACCGAGACCACCTGGTTCGCGGCGTCCGGCAGGAACCGCATGATGTCCCAGCGCCACTCGCTCGGCAGGGCCTGCTCCAGGACCGGGATGATGAACAGCACGGCCATCGCGATCGCGATCGCGCCGGCGGTGTGCCGCACGATCGCGCCGACGCCGAACGCGATGAGCGCGACCAGCGTGACGAACAGCGCGCAGCCGATGATCGCGAAGAGCACGGTGGACGGGTGGATCACGTCGGTGCCGGAGAACTGCACCTTGCAGCCGGGCGGCACCCCGCCGCCACCGCCCACGCCCTGCGGGCAGTTCACATTCGCGTTCTGCGGGATCGTGACCGAGTGGAACAGCGAGGCGCTCACCCCGCTGGACGACAGCAGCGCCTGGCCGAGGAAGAACGCGGCGAACGACGTGACGAGGGAGATGACGAGGGTCAGCGACGTGAGCACGATCGCCTTCGCGGCGTAGATCGTGCCGCGCCGGGGCTGCGCGGTCAGCGAGGTCCGTATCATCCCGGTGGAGTACTCGGAGGTGATCGCCATCGCGGCGATCACCGCGATGATCAGCTGGCCGATCTCGAAGAACGCGATCAGCGAGGTCTGGGTGGCGTCGAATCCGGCCTTGTTGCCCGGGTTGTGGCCGAAGTTGGCCGCGCTGCCGCCCGTGATCGCGGCGCCGACGCCGATCGAGACGACCAGCAGTGCGGCCAGGGTCCAGTAGGTGGAGCGGACCGAGCGGATCTTGGTGAACTCCGAGGCGAGCGCGCCCCGCAACCCGGCCCGCCCGGTGGCGGGCGGAAGCGGGGAGAGCCGGGTGTCCGGCATGGTGGTGGTGGCCATCGCTCAGGCTCCGCTTCCGATAGTGGTTGCCGTCCCGGGAACCCCGGCGTGGTACTCCACGCTGCTCGCGGTCAGTTCCATGAACGCCTCCTCAAGGGAGGCGTGGACCACGGTCAGTTCGTGCAGCCTGATGCCCTGCTCGAACGCGATGTCGCCCACCGCTTCGGCGGTCATCCCGCGGACCTCGATGGCGTCGTCGCTGGTGGCCGTGGTCGCGCCTTCGGCGGTCACGGCCTTGATCAGGTTCTCCGCCATCGGGGTGCGCACTCGGACGGAGGCGCCGGAGGAGCGCGCGATGAACTCCGACATCGAGCAGTCGGCGATCAGCTTGCCCCGGCCGATCACGATCAGGTGGTCCGCGGTGGACTCCATCTCCGACATCAGGTGGCTGGAGACGAAGACCGTGCGCCCCTCGCCGGCCAGGGCCTTCATCAGGTTCCTGATCCACAAGATGCCCTCGGGGTCCAGCCCGTTGACCGGCTCGTCGAACATGAGCACCCGGGGATCGCCGAGCATGGTCGCGGCGATGCCAAGGCGCTGGCTCATGCCCAGCGAGAACCCCTTGGACCGCTTCTTCGCCACCTCGGACAGGCCGACAAGCTCGAGGACCTCGCCGACGCGGCTCTTCGGCAGGTTGTTGGTCTGCGCCAGGCAGAGCAGGTGGTTGTAGGCGGACCGGCCGCCGTGTACCGCCTTCGCGTCGAGCAGCGCGCCGACCTCGCGCATCGGGTATCCCAGGTCGTGATAGTCGTGCCCGTCCACCGTGATGGTGCCGGCATCGGGGTAGTCAAGCCCCAGAATGCACCGCATCGTAGTGGTCTTGCCGGCCCCGTTCGGACCCAGGAAGCCGGTGACCAGGCCCGGCTCGATGCTGAACGTCAGCCCGTCGACGGCGGTCTTGTCCCCGTACCGCTTCGTGAGGCCCCGCACCTCAATCATTGCCATGGGTCTGATTGTGGCTGTCCGCCGGGCTCGCCCGCGTCACCCCAGGTGATGATCTTGCAGTCCCCCTGGAGAGTGACAGCCGTGGTTTCTAGGCTGTATCTCTACGCAGGGCAGTGCGGGGGGACGTCGAGCGTGGGGTTGCGGTCGAAGAAGCCGGTCGGCTTGAGGATGAACCCGCAGCGCGCGACCGGCATGACCGGCCAGTCCTCCAGGCGCGGGACATGCGTCGGGCCGAACGTGTGCCAGACCACGATGTCTTCGCCGTCGATGTCCCGGTCGCCGGCGACGAAGGCGGGCAGGCCCGCCCCGCCGGGGTTCTGGTTCACGAAGTCGCCGGCCGGCCAGCGGTGGTCCGGGTCGTACCGGGTGACCCAGAGGTGGTTGGTGGCGAAGCCGGCCCGCGCGGTCAGCGGGGCGGCGGGGTCGGCCAGCAGGACCGGCGCTGACTCCGGGTAGAGCGTGTAACCGGTCGGGTGGCCGAAGCGGTTGGCGCGTTCGGTGCTGATGATCCGCCAGACCCGGCCGCGGGAACCGTCAGCCCGCCGGCCCGCCTGCGACTCGCGGGTCAGCCGGGTCACCTGCTGCACGATCGCGTTGCCGTACGGGTTGTCCGGCCCGACCGGCAGGCCGCTGACGTCCACCTCTTCGACGGCGTTGGCCAGCCCGTCGACGGTCATGTCCAGCCGCGCGCTGAACAGGTGCTGGTGGAACGGGGCGGCCAGGCCCGGGGCGACTTCGGTGGAGTGGGCATGGTCGCCGCCGGGGTGCGCCGAGGTGAACAGGACGCCGGTCGCCTTGATCTCGCACTCGATGGTGCCGTCCAGGTAGAAGTACCAGTAGAAGCCGTAGTCGTAGTTGCCGACGGTGGTGAAGTAGCTCACCACCAGGCGGCGCTGGCGGCGCGACTGGGCCGAGCCGTTGAAGATATCGGTGTGCTTCCACAGGATGCCGAAGTCTTCTTCATGCACGCATATCGCGTTCGGTATCGTCTTGGGCTGCCCCGTGTCGTCGGTGACGATCGCGTCCAGGTAGGCGATCTCGCCCAGGCAGTCACAGCCGAGCTCGAGCGAGTTGGCCCACTTCCCGACCAGGTACTCCCCGGTGTCGAAGTAGGCCTGCCAGTGGCGGAACTTCGGGTCGCCGTACGGCACGACCATCTCGGGGATCGAGGCGCGGTATATCACCGGGCGCTCGTCCAGGCTGATCTGGTGCAGGGTCAGGCCCTCGCGGGCGTCGAACCCGATCCGCATGGACCAGTCCTGCCACTGGAGCCACGTTCCGTTCTGAATAAAAGAACTTCCCTCGGGCTGGGTGATCTCGATCGGGCGCAGCGTGGTGCGCTGCGGGCCGCGGACCGCCTCGTCGTCGTAGTCACCGGACTCGGCCGGGACCGGCAGGACGAAATCGTCGGTGATCTTGAAGACCTTCTTCTCGATCAGGTCCACGTAGGCCGCGACGCCGTCCACCGGGTGGGCCCAGGCCAGGTCGTGCTCGCGGGCCTGGACGAAGGCGAGCACGCGCACCATCCGCCGCCGGTCGTCCTCGGGCGGGCCGAATGCGCCGGCGGTGATCGGGCAGGCCCGGATCTGGCTGACGTCGTGCAGGCCGCGGCGGGCCATGGCCGCGCACCAGCCGGGGTCGGCCTTGACGATCTCGTCCACCAGCGCGAAGTCGCTGTCCAGGATGGGCAGCTGGCCGTCGACGGACGGGTCCAGCGTGCGCGCGCTGACGACCTGGTCGCCGGTGAGCGATACCACGACGTCGGTCGATTCGCCGGTGGCGGTGTTGACCAGGTACGCGCGCAGCCGGCGATCGGTCGGCTGGGCGTTGAGCACGTCGTCCTTGGGTGGTTCGGCCAGTGCCGTAGTAGGCGAACCGGACCGGCGCCCTGTCTCCTTCCGGCAGCAGCCCGGCCCTGGCCATGATGTCGCGTCCGGCCAGGTACTCGGCGGCGGTGGCCGGGTCCAGCGGGTGCGCGCTGGTCATCTGGTCGGCACGGGTGGCGGCGTCGGTCATGGCAGATCTCCCCGTGGAGCGGAACGGAGCCCCGGTGACGGACGAGGTCGCCGCCACCGGGCCGGAGGGGTTATTCGTCGGCGACGATCGAGCCGACCCGGTCGCCAAGGCCGGGATCACGCCTGACCAGCCAGATCGAGTAGATGATGGACACCACGATGACGCCCACCGCGGCCCACGGGAACCAGTCGTACGGCGCGATCGGCGGCGACGGGTTGAACAGGTAGTAGATGGGGATGCCGACCACGGCCACACCGAGGGCGGGCAGCACGACGTGCTTGATGATGTTGAACTCGGCCGGCCGGTACTTCCGGTAGTAGAACGGCAGCGCCACGTTGGCCGCGAGGTACACGAACAGGATCAAGATCGTGCCCATCGTGCTGGATTCGAAGAAGAAGTTCAGCGCGCTCAGGCTGTTGCCATGCCCGCCGATCCAGTGGCCGAGCGCCCAGACCAGGGTGATGGCCGAAGCGATGCTGACGAAGGTGATGATGGCGTTGACCGGCGTCCGGCGGACCGGGTGCACGTAGCCGATCCAGCGCGGCAGCAGGCCCTCGCGCCCGGCGTTGAAGATCAGCCGGCACTGGGAGTTCACCGCGGCGATGAGCACGCCCAGGGTCGAGGTCAGCACGGCCAGGTACGCGATGAAGGCCAGCCAGGCCGCCACGCTGTGGGCGACGCTGATGAACGGGATGAGGGGGGCCGCGAGCGCCGCGGCGTTGTAGTGGAAGCCGGAGACCGTGGCGTAGGCCAGCAGCAGGTACGTGAAGGCCATGAGGGCGATCGACAGGAACACGGCCCGGGGCACGTTGCGCCGGGGGTTAGTGGTCTCCTCGGCCAGCGCGGCCGAGTTCTCCCAGCCGATGAACAGGTAGATGGCCAGCGGGAAGGCCAGGCCCAGGCCGCTGAAACCGTTGTGGACGTGGCTGGGCTGGAACGGCACGGAACTGAGGTGGCCGCCGTTCTTGATCAGCACGGCGATCGCCACGACGAGCAGCACCGTCAGCTCGAAGGCGAAGAAGAAGCCGGCCAGCTTGGTCGACACGCCCACGCCGCGGAACATCATGAACATGGCGCCGGCGGTGAAGACGGCGGAGAAGATGATCCAGGGGATGCTCACGTTGAAGTAGAACTGCAACATGAGCGACAGGAACCCGCCGGAGATGACCAGCACCGACGAGATCGCGATGATGTAGCCGGCCCCGGCCACCAGCGCGGTGGTCACCGCGCTGGTACCGCCGAACGTCTTGCCGACGAAGGTGATGAACCCGCCGGTCGACGGCTGCGCCCGGGAGAACTCCGACAGCGTGTTGCCGAGCAGCGCGATGGCGACGGCGGCGACGAGCACGACCAGCGGCGAGGCGAGGCCGGCCGCGATCACGATCCCCGCGAAGCCGAAGGCGAAGCTGTAGGCCGGGCCGATGTTCGCCATCGTCGAGGCGGAGATGTCGACCAGGCCGAGGGCCCCGCGGTGCAGGCGCTCGGCGGATTCGGGCGCCTTCGTTTCTGTGAACGGGACGTGTGCCGCTTCGCTCATATGCTCAACTCCCTCGAGGGGCTGATTGGGCCGTCCGGTGATGCTGATTTAGTACGGATCATGCGCGGGACGGAGGTAGATGGTCAACCATCGCCGCTGGTCTTCCGCATGTGTCCCACATGGTGAGCGCCCCTGAGCCGTCGGTTCCCCCCATTGTTGGCAAGCGCTTTCCAGTTGAGCGAAAACGTACCTGATGGGCGGGCGGGTACGCAAGGGTCAGGGCGGGCGCGGGACGGTGCTGTCACGGAGGATGACCTCCCCGGCGACGGGGATGACGCGGGGGGCGTCCTGGGCCGCGCCGCTGCCCGGTGAGCTGGCCTGCGCGCTGGCCGGCGAGCTGGCCGGTGAGCTGGCCCGTGAGCTGGCCCGTGAGCTGGCCCGTGAGCTGGCCTGAGACAGGACGAGGCTCGCGGCCATCTCGCCCATCCGCTTAAGCGGCAACCGGACCGTGGTCAGCGGCGGGTGGACGTCGCGCAGGGTGGCGATGTCGTCGAAGCCGGCCAGCGCGATGTCGGCCGGGACCTGCAGGCCGCCGGCCCGCAGCCGGGCCAGCGCGCCCAGGGCCATGACGTCGGTCACCGCGAACACGCAGTCGGGG
The DNA here is from genome assembly GCA_963822765.1 of uncultured Actinomycetes bacterium. Taxonomy (GTDB): domain Bacteria; phylum Actinomycetota; class Actinomycetes; order Streptosporangiales; family Streptosporangiaceae; genus Palsa-504. The sequence goes on from CAWGJL010000010.1 coordinate 69,406, forward strand.
CGCGGCTCCCCCGCGGCCAGGATGGCGCTCATCGCCTCGTATCCGCCGTCCCGGGTGAACGGGCCGTGGATGACCCGGGCCTGGTCCAACGGCACCGACCAGGCGGCCAGCCCGGCGCGGAAGCCGTCCAGCCGGTCGCGCGCGGTCAGCAGGCCACGCGGCCCGGCCAGCACGGCGAACCGGCGGTGCCCGAGCGCGACCATGGCCTGGGCCAGCGCCTGCGCGCCCGCGGCGTTCTCCGGCCGCACGGTATCCACGCCCAGCAGGTCCTGGCCGACGCACACCACCCGCCCGCCGGAGCCGGTGAAGGCCGCTACCTCCTTATGCAGGCCATCGCGGGCCTGCGCGTCGTCGGTCCGGCTGCCGATCAGGATCACCGCGCGCGCCCGTTGGGCGCGCATCAGCGCCACATACGCCTGCTCGGCGGCTTCGGCGGCCGGGGTGCTGGACATGCACAGCAGTAGTCCCTGCGCGTCGGTGACCTCGATCAGGCCGGCCGCGATCGAGGAGAAGTACGGGTCTGCGATGTCGTGCACGACCACGCCCACCATCGTGCTCTGACCGGTTGCGACCGCTCTGGCCTGCAGGTTCGCCGTGTACCCGAGGTCGGCGGCGGCCTGGTGGACGCGGCCCGCCAGCGGCTGGCCAACCTGGCGGGGGCCGTTGCTGAGCACCCGCGACGCGGTGGTCAGCGAAACGCCTGCGAGGTCGGCGACGTCCTGCAGCGTCACCTTCGATCCCGGCACCTCGCCCCTCCCCCGGCCGGCCCGGCGCTTGACCCGTTTTGAGGCCCAGCCTAGTCTGGGAAAGCACTTTCCCAGAGGCTCAGGCTAGAAGGCGGATCCATGGCGCGCAAGGTCATCCAGGTCGCCCTGAACGGGGTCACCGGCCGGATGGGGTACCGGCAGCACCTGGTGCGGTCTCTGCTCAGCATCCGGGAGCAGGGCGGTGTCCGGCTTTCCGACGGGACGGTTGTCTATCCCGAGCCGGTGCTGGTCGGCCGGAGCGAGGAACGGTTGCGGGCGATCGCTGCGCAGCACGGGCTGGACCGGTGGACCACCTGCCTGGACGAGGTGCTCGCCGACCCCTCGGTCGAGGTCTACTTCGATACGCAGGCGACCAGCGCGCGCGAGGCCAGCTTGATGAAGGCGATTTCGGCCGGCAAGCACGTGTACACCGAGAAGCCGGTGGCCTCGTCGCTAGCAGGGGCACTGCGGCTGGCCGAGGCCGCGCGGGCGGCGGGCATCACCCACGGCGTGGTGCACGACAAGCTGTTCCTGCCCGGGGTGATCAAGCTGCGGCGGCTGGTCGAGGCGGGCTTCTTCGGCCAGGTGCTGTCGGTGCGGCTGGAGTTCGGCTACTGGGTGTTCGAGGGGGACCAGGTCGCGGCGCAGCGGCCGTCGTGGAACTACCGCGCGGAGGACGGCGGCGGGATCGTGCTGGACATGTTCCCGCACTGGCAGTACCTGCTGACCGACCTGTTCGGGCCGGTCAGCGCGTTGTATGCGCGGGCTGTTACGGGGGTGCCGCGGCGGTGGGACGAGACGGGCGTGGCTTATGACGCCACGGCGGACGACGCCGCGTACGCGGTGCTGGAGTTCGCCAGCGGCGCGGTGGCCTCGGTGAACTCGTCGTGGACGGTCCGGGTCAACCGGCGCGAGCTGCTCGAGCTGCAGGTGGACGGGACTTTGGGGAGCGCCGTGGCCGGCCTGAGGCACTGCGCGATCCAGCACCGGGTGTCCACGCCGATGCCGGTGTGGAACCCGGACCTGCCCGACCCGCTCGACTACCAGGCGCAATGGACGGACGTGCCGGACAACATGAGCTTCGACAACGGGTTCAAGGCCGAATGGGAGCTGTTCCTGGCCGCGGTGGCTTCCGGGCAGCCTTTTGCGTGGGACCTCGCTGAGGGTGCCAAGGGCGTTCAGCTGGCCGGGCTGGCGCTGCAGTCCTCGGCCGAGGGGCGGCGGGTCGACGTGCCGGTTATGGACGTGTGAGGTGGCGGCTGCGATTCAGCTGCCGGGGCGGGATGGTTTGCTGGTCGTTCCCGTGCCGGGGTGGGCTGCTGCTTATCCGCCTCCTGCTTCGCGGCGGGTGTATGCGGCGGCGCACGTGGCGGCTTTTGATTCTGACCGGGTCGACTGGGAGTCCACGCTGCGGTTCCGCGAGCACCTGTGGGCGCACGGGTTCGGGGTGGCCGAGGCGATGGACACCGCGCAGCGAGGCATGGGCCTGTCGTGGTCGATGGCGCGAGAACTTATCGCCCGGTCTGCTTCCCTGGCGGCGCGTGGCGCTCTGGCCTGCGGGGCGGGTACCGATCAGCTGGCGGATGGATCGAATTATCCGATACCGCGGATCGTCGACGCGTACATGTCGCAGATGGCCTTCGTGCAGTCGGCCGGGGCGGACGTGATCTTGATGGCGTCGCGGGCGCTGGCCGCCAGCGCCCGGGGGCCGGGTGACTACCTATCGGTCTACGGATCGTTGCTCGAGGCGGCCGAGCGGCCGGTGATCCTGCACTGGCTGGGCGAGGCGTTCGACCCTTTGCTGCGTGGTTACTGGGGCAGCGCCGATTTCGACGCGGCCTGTGATGTGGTGTTGTCGCTTATCGACCGGTACGGGGCGAAGGTGGACGGGGTCAAGCTGTCGGTGCTCGACGCGGGCCGGGAGGTGGCGCTGCGGCGGCGGCTGCCGGCGGGCGTTCGGCTCTACACGGGGGACGACTTCGGGTACGCGTCGTTGATCCGCGGCGACGGTTTCGGGCATAGCGACGCGCTGCTCGGGGCGTTCGCGGCGATCACGGCCCCGGCCGCGGCGGCGCTGGCCGCGCTGGACCGGGGCGACCTGGCCGGCTACGACGCGGCGATGGCGCCCACGGTGGCGCTCAGCCGGCTGATCTTCGAGTCGCCCACGTTTTATTACAAGGTCGGGGTGGCCTTCCTGGCCTGGCTGAACGGGTTCCAGCCGCGGTTCGCGATGCTGGGCGGGCTGGAGCGGCACCGGCCGGCCGGGCACCTGATCCGGGTGTTCGAGCTGGCCGCGGCGGCGGGGGCGCTGACCGATCCGGACCTGGCCGTGGAGCGGATGAGCGAGCTGCTGGCCCGGCTGGTGGGACCGGTATGACTGGTTTCCGGCTCTCGCTGAACCAGGCGACGGTCAAGCATCTCGGGCTGGCCGACGCGGTGGCGCTGTGCGTGCGGCATGACATCCCGGCCATCGGGCTGTGGCGGGACCGGGTGGCGGAGGTGGGGCTTTCGTCCGCGGTGGCGTCGGTGCGTTCTGCGGGGCTGCAGGTGTCGAGCCTGTGCCGGGGCGGGTTCTTTACGTCTTTCGTGTCAGGCGACGCCGACGGCCGGGAGGCGGTGCGGGCGGACAACGTGGCGGCGGTGCGGGAGGCGGCCGCGCTGGGTGCGGATGTGCTGGTCCTGGTGTGCGGCGGGCTGGTGCCGGGGAGCCGGGATCTCGGGCTGGCCCGGCGGATGGTGGCCGACGCGATCGGCGAGCTGGTGCCGCTCGCGGAGCAGCTTGGGGTCCGGCTGGGGATCGAGGCGCTGCACCCGATGTTCTGCGCCGACCGGTGCGTGATCGCTTCGCTGGGCGAGGCGGTGGACCTGGCGTTGTTGTTCCCCGCCTCGGTGGTGGGGGTGGTGGTGGATACCTATCACGTGTGGTGGGATGCACGGCTCTTTGCGGAAATCGAGCGGGCGGCGGGGCGGATCGTCAGCTACCAGGTGTGTGACTGGGTGCTGCCGTTGCCTGCGGACGTTCTGCTGGGCCGGGGGCATCTGGGCGACGGGGTGATCGACTTCGGGCCGATCTCGGACGCTGTGGCGGCAGCGGGTTACCGGGGGTACGTGGAGGTGGAGATCTTCAACGCGGACGTGTGGGCCGCGCCGCCGGATCAGACGGCGGCGGTTGTGCGGGAGCGGTTCGCCGCGGTGATGGGCGGAGCGGCCAGCGGACGGTCAGCGAGTCATTCCCGGGCGGGCGGGTGCCAGAGCTGGACCGTGAGCTCGCCGCCCCGGTGAACCCGCGACGGTGGCCGGGGATCCTGATCGACCACCAGCCCGTCGACCGCCATCGGGCGCTCGGTGAGCCGGACGACCCTGACGTGGAGCCCTTGCCGGGTCGCTACCTCCAGACACACGGGATAAAACAGCCCGCGGACGTCCGGGACGGCCCCGGGCCTGTTCCGCCGGCGCCGCGGCGCCAGCTGTTCGGGCAATAGCCCCAGCAGGCCGCCCAGGAAATCGCCGGCCATATCACCGACGATGCCCAGATCAACTGGCGCCATCCCGGCCGATTCGATCCCGCTGCCGGGCTGGCCCAGGCCGCCGCCCGACCGCCGCAGGCCGACGACCTCGTCGTAGCGCTTGCGGCGGTCCGGATCGCCGAGCACTCCCCACGCCGTGTCGAGCAGGTGCTGCGCCCGCGTGACCACCGTGAGCACGGTCGACGGGGCGCCCGAGATCAGCTCCGGCCGCAGCAGGGCCGCCTTGTCCTGGTATTTCCGCTTGATCGTGCGGGTCTCGGCGTCCGGCACCGCGCCGAGGACGTCGTACCAGGTGACGCCGGGTTCCATGGCGCCTCCCTCAGTCTTCCGCCGCCGGCGGGGTGACCGTGATGCTCTCAGGGGTGACCTGGACCGAACGGCCGCGTACGGTCAGCGCCGCAGCGAGGTCAGCCTGCCACGTGCCCAGCTCGCCGTAGAAACGGTATTCGGTTCGGTCCTGAGTCGTCACGATCAGGATCGGGGTACCCAGGAGATCCTTCGACCCGGTTCGGACGCTAGCGATCGAATCAAGCGGTATCACGGTCACGCCGCGGCCGCCTTGGGCCACCCGCCTGGCCGCTATCCTTCGGTCGACCTGCTCGCCGAGCCACCTTCCGGCAAAAACTCCGACAGCCGCTGCGATCACACCGTAATCGTGGACGAACGGGTAGGCGGTGCCCACGAGGGCAAGCGGTCCCAGGAAATAGCCCAGGGCTTCGGCCCGCTGGCTCACGCGGGCCAGCTTGTCCTGGTAGAGCAGTACGAGACCCAGTCCCCGTGCCTGGCCCGCGACGCGGAATCCGGTCCGGCGAATCTGGATCAGGCTTGCGTTAGTCATGGTCATCCTCCCTGATGTCCGTGCCTCACCCTGCGCAGAGCACCCGTCGCCAGCGGCGATACGTGTGTGCGCCCGGGTATCTGAGCGCGGCTTCGCCCCTCTATGGGGAGGGAAGAAATCCCGCCTGAAAGGAGCCGGTCGTGGACTGGAGCCTGTTCGCCTGTGCCCGCCAGGGGCACGTGACCTACGCGCCGGACGAACCGGAGCTGCGGGACCGGCTGACGGCCCCGACAGCGGGCGGCCACGGCTTGGCGCTGCCTGCGCTGCGGCGCGTTCGTGACCGGTGAGCCGCACGGCCGCGGTCCAGCCGGGGCGGCGCCGCTGCTGCGCCGGGGCCGGGAACTACGCGACGAGGTCATCCTGCGGGTGTTCGCGGTGGAGCACCGGCCGCCAGCGGTGCGATGGCAGCCGTCCGTCCGGGAACAGCAAGACGAGAAAGAGCAGTTGCACCAGCGTCAGCGCGGCCAGCACGTCCGAGCACCACCCGGCCAGCCGGGCCGCGGGCACCGACCCGGGCGCCGTGGCCAGGCCGTACAGCGCATACTGCTCGGTAAGCATGGTGGCCGCGAGCGACAGCCCGGTCAGGCACAGCAGCCAGCCAACCGAGTTGCCCGGCAGGCGGCTGGCAATGAGGCGCCCGGCGCCCGGCGTACAGGCCGACGGCCACAGCCAGGATGACAGCCACGGCCAAGATACCGTCGGCACCAGACCGGCTGGCCGCCAGCCGGCTGGCGTTCAGACCGAGCAGCACCAGCGCCGCCGCCAGCACGAGGACCGCGGACCCGGCCGCCCAAAGGCGGCAGAAGTAAAGCCTAGTACGGCAGCCGCCATTGATGGTTTGACCTGGCGGAATGCAGGAGGGAAGACGAGGCTCGGACTCCCCGCCGCCGACGGTCGGATCCTGTACGTCTGCGCAACCTGGTCGCCTGGCCAGCCTCGTGAAACGCAATCGCGGCCAGTTCGCCGCAATTGTCATGACCCGGCTCAGGCGGATGCGGTGGCGGCACGGCCTCCTCGCGGCGACCAGACTCGACCTCGCCGCCCTTTTGGGGCCCAGTGGTTAAGGATCGCTGGTGCGCCGGAGCTGTTCGATCACGCTGTCTTTGCCGCGCCAGACGCTTCCGCCACTTACAACGGTGTCATGGATCAGCTTGTACAGGCCGGTCCTGTCTGTTTCGGACCTTGCGGGTCCACAGAGGGTTTTCGACGACCTCGGGGTCGTAGCTGACGCCCCAGTTGGCGAGTTCGACCAGGACGGGGATGAGTTCAAGGCCTCTGCCGGTCAGCGAGTAGAACTCCCGGCGCCGGTCGGCAGGGTCGCGCTGCTTGCGGAGGATGCCGCTATTGGTCAGCTTGGCCAGCCGGTCGGCCAGAACGCTCGTCGTGATGCGCTCCTCGGAGGCCAGGAACTCACCGAAGGTGTGCTTGCCGTAGAACACGATGTCCCGGACGACGAGCAGGGACCATGGGTCTCCGACCACCTCCAAGGCGGAGTTCACCGGGCAGTGCGATTTCCGGTCGGTCCGCTTCACGACATCAGTCTAGCAACTCACTTGCATCATCGAAGTGATCCGGGTAGCGTCAACCAAGTCAGCACCACGAGTGGTGGACCCAAGATCAAAGGAGGAGCCAGTGCCTCAGACGATCGTCCTTGCCTTCTCGACTCTCGACGGCATCATCGATGATCCGGACGGACGTGGGGGAACGCCGCACGGCGGCTGGGTCTTCCGCGACGGCCCGCCGCCTCCCGACCATTTCCAGTTGGGCGCCAAGCTCGACACCGGCGTCTTGCTCCTGGGCCGAAAGACCTGGGAGCTGTTCTCGCGCATCTGGCCTGACCGTACCGACGACTTCTCGATGGCGATGAACCGCATTCGCAAACTAGTTGCCTCACGCACCCTCAAAGATCTCAGCGCATGGGAGAACTCGTCACTGATGAGCGGCGACCTTTTCGACGCTGTCGAGCGGGCCAAAGCCGAACGGGACGTCATCATCACCGGCAGTTCCAGCATCGTCCACGCTCTCACCGAGCACGACCTCGTGGACGAATACCGCATCATGTTCTTTCCTACCGCGCTCGGCAACGGCACGCCCCTGTTCTCTCCCAAGGCTGCTCCGGTCCAGCTCCGCCTGGTGTCCTCCGACCCCAGCGGGCCCGCCATTCTCGCGAGGTACGAACGCTTCGCCAAGTGATTCGGACCTCCTGTCGCCAGGCACACAAGAGGGAGGCCGGGCTTCACAGGACCCACCCTGAACCAGGCAGAAAGCAGAAAGAGATCCACGATGGGCACGCCGGCGCCCGGCAAATCCACACGCCTCGCCCGGAACCCGAAGAAACTTCCCGGGCCGCCAGTCCCGCTTAACCCGGACTCCCGCGGCGCGGGCCACCCGGTCACATAGGAGCGGGGCGCAGCCGCCTGTCGATGATGCGTGTGTGAAGACAACAAAACCGAAGGCGGCTGCTGCCGCCAGGATGTGCGCGGACATTCAGCGTGATGATGGCGGCGTCAGTGGCGGTGAGGACGTGGGTGCGGGAAAAGGCCCCGCCGGCTGGGTTCGGCGGGGCCTTGGTGTTCGTGGTGGCGGCTTGGTGGTCAGTTTGACGTGACCTCGGTGGCGGCGGTGCGGGCGCTGGATTCGTCGACGATGGCCTTGCGGGTGGCGTAGGCGGCAATGAGGGCCTGGATGGCGAGGTTGCTGACGGCTCTGGGCAGGCCGCGGCTGGTGTCGTGGATCAAGGTGGTGGCGTCGTCGCTGAACAGCGGGTCGGATCGTCCGGCGAGGGTGAGGTGGTGGCTGATGTAGCTGGTGGTCTCCTGGGGGGTCATGCCGGGCATGGTGTAGCGGACGGCGATGCGCTGGTCGAGGGCGGCGAGGATGCCGAGCTTGATCCGGCGGCGCAGGGTGGGCTGGCCGATGAGCAGGCAGGCCAGGGGGCTGGCGGAGTCGAGGTCGTGGTTGGTGAGCATGCGGATGGCTTCAAGCTGGCCGGGTTCGAGCATGTGGGCCTCGTCGATGGCCAGGACGGAATGCGGCCGCGTTCGGCGTGCTCGCGGGCGAGCAGGTCCATGGCCTGGGGGGTGAGGGTGGCGTGGTGGGTTTGGGACGCCGCCGAGCGCGGCGACGATGGCGTGGTTGATGCCGCGGACGCCGACGGAGGGGTTGCCCAGGTAGATGAGGGTGTGGCGGGAGGCGTCGAGGCTGGCCAGGGCGGCGCGCAGGGCTACGGTCTTGCCGGCGCCAACTTCCCCGGTGATCACGCCGAGGGCGTGCTCGCTGATGCACCAGCTGATCCGGGCGGCTGCCTCGGCGTGGGCGGCGTGGCGGTGCAGCATGCCCGGGGCCAGGTCGCGGCGAATGGCATTTTGGTGAAGCCGTAGTGGGCCTGGAGTTTCTCGATGCTCACAGTTCCTCCTCCTGGGCCAGTGCCTCGTCGATGGTCATCTGGCCGGGCAGCTATCGGCTGGCAGGGCTCGGGGGCGGGTCGCTGAGGCCGGCGAAGCTGATGACATCGCCAGCGAGGTGGGCGTCGTGGGCGGCGTCGAGTAGAAACCGATGTAATCGATGCCGGCGGGCGCGGGCGGCGGGGCGGGCTGCACGGGACGGGCTTTCGGGTGGGAGTGGCGGCCGATGACGGGCGGGATCGCCTGCCCGGCGGGGTTGCCTTGCCAGCGCAGCTGGATGCTGGCCAGGTCGAAGGGGTCGAAGACCAGCTCGACTTTCCGGCCGGTCAGTGAGGGGTCGACCTGGTAGGTGTTGCCGTGCAGCGAGACTGTGGCGGTCTTGCGGACGGTCCGGTGCTGGCTCCACGGGAACGCCTCGTGCAGCTGGGCGGGGCCGGGCAGCGGCGGGGCGGCCCCGGCCCAGCCCTGGGCCCATCGCGTCAGCGGGGCCTGCCCGGTTTAGGAGTGGACCCAGCGGTGGTAGACGGTTTCGGCGCAGGCGGTGAACAACCGGTTCAGCTCGGCGATGCTGGTCACGTGCCGCCGCCCACGCTCACCAGGATCGCCGGTGATCTCAACCAGGAATTGCTCACGGACGGTGCGGAACAGCCGCTCAATCTTCCCTCGTCCCTGAGGGCAGCGCGCGGTGCTGTGGGTGAGCTTGATGCCGAGCACGGCGCAGCCACGCGGCAGCCACGCGTCCACGAACGCGGACCCGTTATCGACATGGTTGCGTTCGGGAACGGCGAGGCTGGCCAGGGCTGGCCGCAGCACGGCAGCAAGGCGGACAGCGTGTCGGCGTGGCCGAAGCGGTGACCGGTGATCAGCCGTGAGCGGTCGTCAAACGAAAGCGAAAAGAAACGTCTTGCGGCCTGACGATGACAGGCCCGTGCAATGCGTCTCCGGTCCACATCTGGTTGAGACGGGCAGCCTCAAACCGGCCGAACGCGGGCGGCGGGCTACCGTCTGGCCGGGTGTCCAGTTCCAGGCGCGCGAAGTGGCGCTGCAGGGTCCGCTCCGACGGCGACCATCCGCTGCTGGCGCGCAGGACCCGGGCGACCTGCGCGGCGGTACGGGCCGGGTTCTCCCGCTTCAGCGCCGGCCGCCAGGCCGAGCACCTCGGCAGGGATCCGCAGGGTGACCTGACGGGACGGCGGGGCCAGCGCGTCGAACCCGCCAGCCCGCCAGGCACGGATCCACCGGTCTAGGCTGGCTCGCGACGCACGGGCCGCCTCGCCAAACGGCCCGGCATGCTCGCCGGCACCCGGCTCACGGCCCATCCGGCCCCACTGGCGGGTACTCAGCACGGGATCGGCTCCCTCCCGGGTCGGCGACTACCGGAACAACGCGCAGCGCGGGCCCGCTCCGCACGGCGGGCCTCCTCGTCACCAGCAGCGGTCATCGGCAAACCTCCAGGGCACGCCAGAAATAGGGGTGATCTTGCTCCCCGCGACCCTGCCGGCCCCCGGGGCCGCCGCCTAGCCCCGGCTGGTGTTGACCCGCTCCGGTGCCCACGGCGCGCGACAGCAGCAGCCCCCCGCTCACCGAGCTGGCCAGCACGTCCGGCGACAGGCTGCCCCGCCAGCGCGGCCCAGCGGCGCCCCGCCGCCTCAGCCGCCGCCGTGCCCGCGCCTACCGCCACCCGCGGCTGCTGACCCCGCGGGCGGCAGCAGCAGCGGATCAGCGTCCAGCGCGCACAGCCACCTCGTGAACACGCTCCCGGCCCAGCCCGGCCCGCGAGGCGAACCGGGCCGGCCAGCCGCGCACCGTCGACACCGGGAGCCCCCGGCATGGCCGCGATCTTCCGGTGGCCCGCACCAGCCGCGCTGGCCGCAGGCCCCGCCCAGATGACCGCCGCCCCGTCCACCCGCCGCAGCAGGCAGCTCACCGGCAACAGCACATACGTCACCCCGCAGCCCCCGCACCGCGACCGCCACGGGCGCAGCCGCCAGCCGACCCCGCCCGCCCCGCGGATCACCCGCTCCCGGGCATGGCCCACGCCGCCAGCGGGCCCGAGCAAACCGGGCAGCGCAACAACCCCGCCGCCAGCCGCTGCTCGACCACACCCGCAATAACACCTACCGTGACCACTGGTGCCCTCCGCGCACCCCGCGCGGCCCTCCCGCTCCCTCGGCAAGAGAAAGGCGGGAGGGCCGCTGCCTATCCGGACGTGATCACGGTGACGTCGCACACCAAAAAGGGCAACCCCGCAGGGTTGCCCTCCTGGCCATCCTCACCATCAACGGCGCCCAGCCGCCCCTACATCCTCACCCGGAGTGCCGCGGGACACCAGGATAGGCGCCGCGCTAGCGCGCCGGAAACGTGTTGAGCTGCTGGAACTGCTGAGGCCGTGCTTCACGCGGACAGAGCCGTGGCTGCAGGCGGGCAAGTACGCCGCCGTGGTGATGAGCCAGATCCCCAAGCGCAACGGGTGGACGATCGCCGCGCACGCGGGGGACCGGGCGCCGGATAAGACCCAGCGGCTGCTCAGCCGCGCGGTGTGGGACACCTTCGCGGCGATGGGGGTGGTGCGCCGGTTCGCCGTGGCCGGGCTGGACGAGGCCGCCCGCCAGGACCGGGCGGCGGCGCGGCCTGGCGGTCGGCGCGATCGATGAAACCGGGCAGGTCAAGGCGGGCACCCGCACCGCGGGCGTGAAGCGGCAGTACCTGGGCTGCGTGGGCAAGGTGGCCAACGGGATCAACACCGTGCACCTGGCCTATGTGCGGGAAGGCACCGGGCACGCGCTGATCGGCGCCCGGGAATGGATCCCGGCCGCCCAGATCAGCGATCCGGTCAAATCGCGGTCATGGGCCTGCCGGAGGACCTGGTCTTCCGCACCAAGGGCCAGCTGGCCATCGACATCCTCACCGAGGCCTTGGCCGACGGCATGCGGCTGGACTTCGTGTGCGGCGATGAGGTCTACGGCTCGTGCACCCAGCTGCGCGAGTTCTGCGAAGACCACGATCAGGCCTACGTGCTGCGGGTCCCCTCCAGCTTCCGGCTGACCCTGGCCAGCGGGGTCACGCTCACCTGCAAGCAGGCCGCCGCCCGGCTGGGCAGCCGGCGCGGCTGGGAGGTCCGCTCGGCCGGGACGGGATCAAAAGGACAACGCTGGTACGCCTGGGCATGGCTGGCCACCGCCTCCGCCCGGCACCACCTGCTGATCCGCCGCCACCTGACCAGACCGGCGAACTGGCCTTCTGCTACTGCTACCTGCCCGAAGGCCAGCCGGTGTCTCCGTCCCGGCCGGTCCGCGCGGCCGGGCTGCGCTGGCCCGGAAGAAGGTTTCGAGTTCGGCAAGGACTGCTTCGGGCTCGACCAGTCCCAGGTCCGGCTGTACGCCGCGATCGCCCGGCACACCGTGCTGGTCATGGCCGCCCTGGCCATCTGCGCCGTCACCGCCGCCCTGCTCCGCCGCCGCACCGACACCCAGGCACCCGCCCCGGCACTCCCGGACCAGCCCCCGCCCGCCGAGTTCGGGATGATCCCGCTGACCGTCCCGGAAACCGGGCGCCTGCTCGCCCGCCCGCCCCCGCCCGGCAGCGCCGGGCACTGGCCGGACTGGCGGCGCCGCCACCAGGCCCGCTCACGCTGGTACCACCAGCGCACAAGGCTCGCCCGCGATACCGCGATTGTCCTGGTCA
>CAWGJL010000011.1:0-117554 GCA_963822765.1 uncultured Actinomycetes bacterium
TCGCACACCGGGCGCTGGCGCTGACCACGTGGATGCGGCACCGTGGGTGGCTCTTCCGGATAGGTTGCCGTTTCTCGCGGGGATCGCGGGTCTCCTCTGGGGTGCGTGGGCCACAACCCCCGCGTATCGGGGCATGTGGGCCACAAGCCCCAGACGACTGCGGGCGGCCCGTGGGGCTTGTGGGCCACAACCCCCGCGTATCGGGGCATGTGGGCCACAAGCCCCAGACGACTGCGGGCGGCCCGTGGGGCTTGTGGGCCACAACCCCCGTAGACCGGGGCGTGTGGGCCACAAGCCCCAGATGGCCCGCCGGGGCAGCCAGGCCCGCGACGACGGGTCAGATCGTGACCGTGGCCTCGATCACCAGGCGGTGCGCTGAGCTGGGCGGACCGCTGCGGGATTTAGCCAAGACCTCTCTTCCCATCACGGTGCCGCATCCGCGCTGTTCCGGATCCGCTTGCGGACCTTGGACACGCTCGCCGAGGCGGCGGGCGCCGCGCTCGGTAGGTACCGACACGGTCGAAGGTGGGTGCAGGCGGCGATTGGCTGAGTTAAGATACATCGCGTTCGCTTATCGAGCCTGAAGGGAGCGCCATGGATGCGAAGAACGGGGGCCTGGGGAGCTCGGAGGGCCCAGCGGAGCAGGATGTGGTGGAAGCGGGTGGCGGGGCGGGGGTGCGGGTGTCGGATCGGGAGCGGGATGCGGTGGTACAGCGGGTCCAGACGGCGTTTGCCGAGGGGCGACTGGACGACACCGAGTTCGACGAGCGGATGCGGGCGGCGCTGACCTCGCGCACGCGCGGGGACCTCGACGTACTGCTGACCGACCTGCCGGCCGAAACGGCGGCGCCGGGCGCGGCGCCCGCGGCTGCCGGGCGGGGACCGGGACGGGTCGCGGTCGCGCTGAAGAGTTCGGTCCGGCGGGGCGGCCGGTGGCGGGTGCCGGAACGGTACACGACGGTCGTCTACAAGGGCAGCGGCTGGCTGGACCTGCGGGCCGCCGAGCTCAGCGGACCGGTCACCACGTTCGTGGCGGTGGCCTACAAGTCCCGGGTGACGATCCTGGTACCGCCCGGGCTGCGGGTCGAGATGACCGGCTTCGGCGTCACCCAGGGGGCGGACGAGGAGGATCCCGGGTACCGGCTGGCGGCAGACGCTCCGGTGATCCATGTGCGCGGCGTCGCGTACAAGGGCACGGTGGAGATCAGCACCCGGCCGCCGGAGCGTCCGGCCCTGCGCCAGTAGACCTCGGCCCGGGTCAGCAGAGCCAGGGACCGGCCTGGCGGCACCTGATGTCGTGCGGCGGCTCGTAGAACGTCGCGTCCCGGAGCTGGGCGTGGCAGGTCTGGCAGGACACCAGCAGGTGGCCCATGCCCCGGCCGCGTTCGGCTCCTTCCCGCGCCGCCGCGCAGATGCAGGGTTTCCAGCCGACCCGGGCCTGGCCCGGCCACAACTGGTGGCCGAACGGACAGTGCTGCGGCTTGCGCTCGAACAGGGACACCGACATGAGAGGATCATGCCAGTTTCGCTGGTGCTGGCGCTAGTTCGAAGAAAAAATCTAACCTGGTCAGGTGGGTGGCAACGGTTGGCGTTACGTCGGCCCGGTTTGGTTCGTCGGTGGTATGACGGATGACGAGGGAAGGACGAAACGGTGGCCGATCAGCAGCTTCTGGCCCAGCGGTTCGAGGAGCAGCGCGCCCACCTGCGCGCGGTGGCGTACCGGATGCTCGGCTCACTGGCCGAGGCGGACGACGCCGTCCAGGAGGCCTGGCTGCGGCTCAGCCGGGCCGACACCGACGACGTGACCAACCTGGCCGCCTGGCTGACCACGGTCACCGGACGGATCTGCCTGGACATGCTCCGCTCCCGGACGGCCCGGCGGGAAGAGCCGCTGGACGTGCGGCTGCCCGACCCGGTCATCAGCTACGACGACGAGAGCGACCCCGAGCACGAGGCGCTCACCGCGGACGCGGTCGGGCTGGCGCTGCTGGTGGTACTGGAGACGCTGACCCCGGCCGAACGTCTGGCGTTCGTCCTGCACGACCTGTTCGGGGTGCCGTTCACCGAGATCGGGCCGATCCTGGGCCGGACCCCGGACGCGGCCAAGATGCTGGCCAGCCGGGCCCGCCGCCGGGTCCGGTCGGGCTCCGTGGAGCCCGAGGCCGACCCGCGCCGCCAGCGGGAGATCGTCGAGGCCTTCCTGGCCGCGGCCCGGGCCGGGGACTTCGGCGCGCTGGTCGAACTGCTGGATCCCGACGTCGTGCTGCGGGCCGACATGGGCGCCGCGGCACCGGCCGACATCACCCCGCTCGTGGTGGGCGCCTCGGCCGTGGCCGGGCGTGCGCTGCTGTTCGCTCAGCCCGGCGGGATCACGGAGCACGCGCTGGTCAACGGCGCGCCGGGGGTAGTCACCCGGCGGAACGGCACGATGGTAGCGGTGCTCGGGTTCACGATCACGCACGGCAAGATCGTCGCGATCGACGTGCTGGCTGATCCGGAGCGGCTGAGCCGGCTCGACAGCGTGGCAGGATAGTCGGCGTGACATGGAAAGCCCCAGACGTAGAGCGTCCCGGCGGGCCGACGGCCGGCCCCGAGCGCCCGATGCTGCAGGCGGTCCTGGACTGGCACCGGGCCACGCTGCTGTACAAGTGCGCCGGCCTGACCGGTGACCAGCTCGCCGAGCGGACCGTCCCGCCGTCGGACCTGTCCCTGCTCGGGCTGGTGCGCCACATGACCAAGGTGGAGCGCACCTGGTTCCGTCAGCGCTTCGCGGGCGAGCCGGTCGACAACCCGTTCGGGGACGACAAGAGCGCCGACTTCGAGCGGACTGACCCGGATCGGGCCGCGGCCGACTACGCCCGGCTGACCGAGGAGTTCAAGCTGGCCGACGCGGCCGTGGCGAACGCGTCGCTCGACGACACGTTCACCCACCGCGGCGAGGTCATGTCCCTGCGCCTGATCTACCTGCACATGATCGAGGAGTACGCCCGCCACGTGGGCCACGCCGACCTGCTGCGTGAGCGCATCGACGGCGCCACCGGCGAGTAACCCGTCGCTCACCAGACGGCGTAGACGCCGGCCTGGGACGAGTAAGGCGCCAAGGGCGTGAACCGCCCGAGGTCAAGGTCCAGCCAGCCGAACTGGAAGCCCTGAACGAGGGCGTATCGGCCGGTCGGGTCGAGCGAAAGCACCTGGCTGCTGTCGTCTAGGGAACCCTTGGTGTTCACGGTATACCGTGCGGTCTCGGTGCGTAGCACGCGGACCGGCCCGCTGCCCCCCGCCGGCATCTCGGCAAGCTGGGCGATCACGGTGCCGCGGTTGCCGCCGGAAGGAACGTTGCGGAAGGTAGCCATGAGCACGTCACGCCCGTCGGGGGTGATCAGCGCGCTCTGGATGGTGCCGCTGACTGACTTCCGGGAGACGATCATCCGGGAGTTCGCCAGGTTGTCGCCGGGCGCGTCGGTATCGAGCAGCCGGACCCCCTCCATCGTCATGTTGTCGTTGGTCAGGCTCTGGCTGTGCTGCCAGGTGAACGCGATCATCCGGTCGCCGTCCGCCCAGGACGGCGGGCCTGGCACGTAGAAGTGACCCCGCTGGATGCCGGCGGTCCAGATCCGGACCTTCCCGGTAGCCAGATTGATGACCTCGATCTTGGCGGCCAGAATGGCTGGAATGCCCCCCGGGCCGTTGTACATCGAGGACACCGCGAGGAGGGTGCCGTCCGGGGAGAGCGCGATACCCTCGACCAACGCGTGCATCGGTACCGGATAGGCCGGCAGCTCGGTCAGGTGTCCAGGCTTGCCGTCCACCGAGATGGGCAGCCGGAAGAAGCGGTATTCCTGGAAATACGTGGTCCGGGCGCCCTTGGGATTAGGCTCGTAGGTGCCGATGATGAAGGAACGGTCGTCCGGGGCGGCGGCGACGGTCACCTGGGCGGGGAAGCCATCGCTCACGATCTTGACCGTGCCAGTTATCCGCCCGGTGGCCGAGTCCCGGATCACCGCTTCGGTCACCGGCAGACCCTGGAACTGCTGGTCTGGGACGAAGGTAAACGTGAGGTAGTGGCGGGGTATGTCCGCCGGACCCGGCGCTGCGGGCGGGACCGGCCTGGGTACGGCCACCAGCACCGCGGCCACGGCGACGGCGATGACCGCAGCCGCGGCGGCGACCGGAAGCAGACGGCGGTGCCAGCGGCGCCCCGGGACAGGCATCTGCAACGGGCGGAGCTGTCCCGGCTGGACAGTATCCGCCACGCGCTTGAGCTCACCACGCAGCAGGTCTTCGATGGGCGGCATGCCTCACGCCTCCTTCGGCAGCGCGCGGGCGAGCGCGTCCAGGCCACGCGAGGCGGTGGACCGGACGGCACCTTCGCTGATGCGCAGCGTGGCCGCGGTGTCGGCCACGCTCATGTCCAGGTAGTAGCGCAGGGCGAGGACCTCGCGCTGACGGCGGGGCAGCGAGCGGAATGCGTCGATGAGCTCGGTGCGCTGCTCGAAGGCGACTGCCGCGTCGGTGCCGTACGGCGCGGGCGCGGCGATCCGGCCCTCGTGCCGCCTCGCGACCATGCGACGGCGCAGCGCCGACCGGCAGCCGTTCAGCACGGCGGACCGTGCGTAGTCCAGGGCGCTGGACGGCTGGCGCAGCGTGCGCCAGCGGCGGTGCAACTGCTCGAAGGCGTCTTGGACCACGTCCTCGGCGGTGGCCAGGTCACCGACCATGAGCACCGCGAGCCGGACCAGGGCCAGGTGGTGCTCGGCGAACAGCTCGGTCACCGAGCGCGCGGAATCCGCCGCCTCGGACCCGGCCGACCGGGCGCCCCGGTCGAGCGGTGTGCCCGGGCTGCGGATGACGTCCGCCGAGTTGGTCTCCACGTTAATAGGGACGCGCGGGCGTCCCGCGGCGCTGCGCGGTGGGACGGGAAATCTGCCGGGCGAGGTCAGCGGCCGTCCGCCGGCGGGCGTCCGGTGTAGATCGCGCGGGGCCGCAGCGGCCCGGGCCCGGCGTAGGCCTCCAGGGCGTGGGCGATCCAGCCCACCGGTGGCACACGGCGGCCGACGCGGCGCGGCGCGGCCAGCAGCTACGGGGGCGAGGAGCGGTTCGGGGCGTACGCGGCCGCGCTGGGCCGGGCGCCCGGCGCGGTGGCGGTCTTCGCCGCGCCGGAGAAGGATGTCGTGTGGTCCAGCTACCGGGGCAGCTGGCAGCAGCTTCCGGTCGAGACGCACGGCGGGTCGTGGCCGTCAAGGCGCGGGGCTGGCCGGGGAGGAGGCATCGCTGATCCGCCACCTCTCGCTGGTCGCCACACGGCTCCCGGGACTAGTCATCCAGCCCTGAGAACCACGGTCCGTTCGGAATTATTCTTTTAATCAATGTTGACCGGATTGCTGCAACTGGAGATGGCCTTCCCGATGCCGCGGATCCCGCCGGTTACCAGGGCGACCTGCCCGTTCATGTCTGCCATAACGTTTACCTCCCTGTCGTAGCGTCGGCGGGACGTCGGGCGGCGAGTTCCAGCAGGCGCCGGGCACGGTCGGCGACGGGGAGGTCGACGAATTCACCGTCCGGCAGCTTGACCGCGTTGCCGTCGGCGGCGGCGAACGCCTCGAGCACGGCCTGCGCCCAGGTCAGCTCCTGCGCGGATGGCGTGAACACGTCGTGGATGGTGCCGAGCTGCCGTGGATGGATCGCGGACTTGCCGAAGAAGCCGAGCGAGCGGGCGAATTCGGCCTGCTCGCGCAGCCCCCGGTCGTCGTCGAGGTGCGGGTAGACGCTGTCGATCGGCGGCCCGAGGCCGGCCGCGCGCGAGGCCACCACGATGTGCGAGCGCGCGTACAGCGTCTGCAGGTTGCCGTCGCCGGCGCCGAGGTCTCGTCGCAGGTCGACACCGCCCATCGACAGGTGCCGGACACCGGGGACGGCCGCGATCTCCGCAGCGGCGAGCAGCCCCCGGGCACTCTCGATCGCGCAGATAAGCGGCGTGCCGGGGGCGCGGTCAGCTACCCACTGCACGTCGTCGGCGGACTCGGCCTTCGGGATCCGGATCCCGGCGGCGAGACCGACGACGGCGGCGAGGTCGGCGGCGGCGAGGTCGGTGCGGACCGTGTTGATCCGCACCCACGCGGGTCGCTCGGCCAGAACACCCGCGACCATCGTGCGTGCCAGCTGCTTGGCGTCCGGTGGGACGGCGTCCTCCAGGTCGAGTATCACCGCGTCCGCGCCGGCCTCGAACACGCGGCGCAGCAGCTTGGCGTTGTGGCCCGGGGCGAACAGGTAGCTGCGCTGCATCAGATCACTCCGTCTGCCCGCAGCTCGGCAACCTGGTCGGGATCGAGGCCGAGCCGGTCGCGGTAGACCTCATCGTTGTCCTGGCCGAGCCGCCGCCCGGTGAAACGGATCGATCCCGGGCTCTGGGACAGGCGGAACATGACGTTCTGCATCTTCAGCGGTCCGAGGTCCTCGTCCTTTATCGTCGTGATCGCGTCGATCGCCTTCACCTGCGGGTCCGCCATCAGCTGCTCGATGTCGTAGATGGGTGCGATCGCCGCGCCGGCCAGTTCGAAGGCCGCCATGACATCGTCGAAATCGCGGGCGCGAATCCAGGCGCCCAGGATGCTGTCAAGCTGGTCGCCGTGGTGGACGCGCTCTCTGGCGGATTGGAACCACGGCCTCTCGGCGATGTCGGGGCGCCCGACGAGCCGCATCACCCGCTCGGCGACCGGGGTGGCGCTGGTGGAAACGGCGACCCAGCGGCCGTCGCGGGTGAGGTAGGTGTTGCGCGGGGCGTTGTTGGGCGAGCGGTTGCCGTGCCGGCCGGGCACGACCTGGAGCTGGTCGAACACGCTCGGGCCCGGGCCCAGGATCGTCAGCAGCGGCTCGATCAGCGAGACGTCGATCACCTGGCCGCGGCCGCCGTTGCGGTCACGGTGGTAGAGAGCGATCATCACCGCGATCGCCCCCGCCAGGCCGGCGACGCCGTCGGCCAGCCCGAATGGCGGCAGCGTCGGCGGGCCTTCCGGCTGGCCGGTCTGGTGCGCGAAGCCGGTCATCGCCTCGGCGAGCGTCCCGAATGCCCGCCGGGTGGCGTAGGGCCCGAACTGGCCGAAGCCGGTCACGCGGAGCATCACCAGCGCCGGGTTGATCTCGCGCAAGCGGTCCGGGCCGAGGCCCCACTTCTCCATCACGCCCGGGCGGAAGTTCTCGACCAGGACGTCGGCGTCGGCCGCCAGCTGCTCCACCAGCTCGCGGCCGGCCGGGTGCGACAGGTTGAGCGTTACCGCGCGCTTGTTGCGCGCGAGCACCTTCCACCACAGGCCGTACCCGTCCTTGCTATGGCCGTGGGTGCGCGCCGGGTCCCCGCGCGGGTGCTCGATCTTGAGGACGTCAGCGCCGTAGTCGCCCAGCAGCATCGCGGTGATAGGCGCGGCGTACACCGTGGCGATGTCCAGTACGCGGATGCCGTTTAGCGGTCCGGGCTCCGGCTGGAGGTTGTCGTGGTCGAGGGCAGGTGTGTTCATCGATCTGCTCCTGGGTCTCAGGGGCGGGCAGGGAGGCCGATGGGGCGGGGTGGTCGCCGGGACCGGCCGGTGGGCCGGTCCCGGCGGGCCGGGTTAGCTGGTGAAGCCCTCGAGCTTGTTGGCGGCGATGGCGTACTGGTTGGTGTAGGTGGTGGACAGGTTGACCGGGCCGGTGACGTTGCCGATGAACTTCTCGATGGCCAGGACGGTGGCCGGGCCGTTGGCCGGCATCATGCCGTCGGGCAGGAACTGGCCCTTGTCCTGGGCCAGTTCGTTGATGTAGTCGGCCTTGGTAGTGAGGCCGTTGGAGACGAACGCGGGCGGCATGGCGTTGGCGATGTCGGCGGCGCTGTGGGTGGCGATCCAGTGCATGGTGGCGACGAGCGCGTCGACCACCTTCTGCACGGCGGCCTGGTGGGAGGCGACCCAGTCGGCGCTGGCCAGCACGCCGGCCGCCGGGTAGGTGCCGCCCAGCCACTGCTGCGCTCCGCTGGTGGTGGCCAGGTTGATCACCGAGGTGCCGATGCCCTGCTTCTCGACCGCGCCTACGGTTGGCTGGGTGGTCATGCCGCAGGCGATCCTGTGGTTCTGCAGCGCGGCGACGAAGGTGGGGCCGGCGCCGACCCCGGTGCGGTTGATGTCCTTGCTGGTCAGGTGGTAGCGGGCGGCCAGGTAGAGGGTGAGCTCATCGGTGCCGGAGCCGATGTCGGTGACGCCGAGGGTCTTGCCCTGCCACTGGGCGGGCGAGGTGATGCCGGCGCCCGTGGCGCACATCTCGCGCTCCCCGGGCGCCCCCGACAGCTGGACCACGTCGACGACGTTCTTGCCCTTGGCCTGGAAGTCGATGGCGTGGACGTACCAGGCTCCGGCCATGTCGACCTGGCCGGAGACCATCGCGGTCTCGGCGCCGACGCCGCCCGCCTGCTCGGTGGACAGCTGGACGTTGACGCCGTACTTCTTGTAGAAGCCCAGGTCCTGGGCGAGCTGGTAGGGCAGGTAGATCTGCTTGTCGATACCGCCGACCATCAGCGTGACGGTCGGCGTACTGGAAGCATTGCTCCCGGCAGTCGACCCGCTGGCCGTCGAGCTGCTCGAGCTGCTGCAGGCCGCCAGGCCCGCCGCCAGAGCCGCGGCGCTCGCCGCGCTCGCGATCTTGAGAAGGGAATGTCTGAACATGGGGGTTACTCCTGTTTATCCGTGGGTGTAGGTGGGTCGTGGGTGTGGCGGGCCGGAGACCAAGACTGGTCAGGCGTCGGCGACTTCGGACTGTGACCGCGGCCGCCAGGACAGCAGGCGCCGTTCCAGCAGGCCGATCAGGCCCTCTGCGGTCAGCGCCAGGACCGCGATGATGAATATCGCGGCGAACACGCCGTTGGGGTTGAAGTTGTTCTGCGAGCTGGCGATCACCAGCCCGAGCCCCTTCTGGGCGCCGAGGAACTCGCCGACGATCGCACCGATGATCGCCATCCCGAACGCCACGTGCAGGCTGGCGATGATCCAGGTCAGCGCCGAGGGCACTACCACGTGGCGGATGATCGCGAGCTTGGAGGCGCCCAGCACCCGGGCGTTCGCGAGCAGGTTCCGGTCCACCTCACGGACGCCCTGGAAGGCGTTGAAGAACACCACGAAGAACACCAGCACCGCGGCCAGCGCGACCTTCGAGGGCGTTCCCAGGCCCAGCGCCACAGTGAACAGCGAACCCAGCGCGATCCGCGGGATCGCGTTGGCGACCTTAATGTAGGGACTAGCGACATCGGCCAGGAACTGGAACATCCCGAGCAAGACGCCGGCGACGACACCGGCCGCCACGCCGAACACGAAGCCCAGCACCGCTTCTTTGAATGTGACCCAGATCTGCTCCCAGATCGAGCCGTACTCGGTTCCGTGCTGCACCCAGTCGTTCAGCTGCTTGACGATCCCGCTGGGCCGACCCCAAAAAAACGGGTCGACAATCTTGGCGCTGGTGAGCAGCTGCCAGCCGCCGATGATGATCACCAGCGTCCCGATGCGGGCCGCCCACATCCGCATCCGGCGGCTACGGGTGCCGCGACGGACGTCGGCGGCGACGGCGGCTTCCTCCGCCGCGGCCAGGTCGCCGATCGCGCCCGGCTCAGAACTGCGGTTGACCGGCACGGCGCTCATGACTGTCCTCCCGGTGCGCTCGCGGCGGATGCGGTGCGGGCGTACGCGCGCTCGACCTCTTCGCGCAGCGACTCCCAGATCTGGTGGTGAAGCTCGAGGAAGCGGGGATCGAATCGGATCTCCTGCACCGCGCCCCGCGGCCTGGGCAGGTCGATGTCGTAGACCGCCTTGACGGTCCCTGGTCCGACCGTCATCACCACCACCTGGTCGGCCAGCGCGATCGCTTCCTCCAGGTCGTGGGTGACGAAGATGACCGACGGCCTGGTCTGCTCCCACAGACCGAGCAGCTCGTTGGACATCATCGCCTTGGTCTGCACGTCCAGCGCGCCGAACGGCTCGTCCATCAGCAAGATCGACGGCTCGTTGATCAGCGCCGCGGCCAGGCTGACGCGCTTGCGCATCCCGCCGGAGAGCTGATGCGGGTGATGGTTCTCAAAGCCGGCCAGGTGGACCCTGCGCACCCACTCACGCGCCTGGGCCTGCGCCTCCTTTTTCGGCGCGCCGCGGAACACCGGTCCCAGGGCCACGTTGTCCAGCACGGTCTTCCACGGCAGCAGCGCGTCGGACTGGAACATGAAGCTGGTGCCCGCCGTGATCCCGTCGACGGGCTTCCCGCCCACGGATACCGTGCCGGCACTGGGCCGGTCCAGCCCGGAGACCATCGTCAGCGTGGTCGACTTGCCGCACCCGCTGGGTCCGACCACCGCGCAGAACTTCCCCGGCTCGATGGTCATATCGACGTCCTGCACCGCGGTGAACAGCGATCCTGATGGGGTGGCGAAGCGCTTCGTCACCCCGGTCAACTGGATTTGCGCCGCCTGCGCGGCGCCACTGCGTTCGCGTACGCCCCGACCCGCACGCGAACGTCTGGCAAAGGTGCTTGCCACCGCCATCTCCTCCTCGGCTGACTAACCTTCCATCACGCCAATTCGCGACGGAGACACCAGGTTAAAATGGCGGAATGCGAGCGGCAATCCTTATGCAACTTGCGCGAGTAAGCCGCGTTTCCCGTTGTTTTGTGCATTCTGCTCACGCTCAGAAGGCGTAGTCTTTGGCGGGAACCGCACCGCGGAGGCATTACGGGCGTTACGCATTACGGGGCGGATTACGAGCGATTACCGGCCGGGATCTTCGGCGGGTCGGCATGGCTGCCTACCGCCGGTCGTCGTGGCGATGGCGTCCGCAACGCCTCGGTGCCGGGCATGCACGGTATGGCCTCGCGCTGTGCGGTCGGCCGCTGCTCGTTTTGCTGGTATTGCTCGTTTCGCGCATGGCCGGCGATCTTCAAGAACGGGGCATGACGTTGTTACACTTCGGAAACAACCCAGCAAAGATGCCGTGAACGGCAGGGACAGCGGCCAGGAAGCCATGAAAGTTCCCCTCCGGCGGCTGCTGCGGCAGCGCCTGTCCACCCAGGTCGTCATGATGATGGTGGCGATCCTGGTGGTCACCATGGCCGCCGGCTTTGCCGTCGTGAAGCGGGATCTGAACGGGCAGCTGAACCAGCAGTACGAATACCGGTCCCTGGCCGTGGCGCAAGCCCTCGCCTCGCAACCCGGCCTGCGGCAGGCGGTGCTGGCAGGTGACCCGGGCGGCGTCGGCCCGCATGGTGTGGTGCAGGGCATGGCGATGGCCGCCGCGAGCGACACCGGAGCGAGGTTCGTCGTGGTGACGAACGCCGCGGGCATCAGGTATTCCCATCCCAACACCAGCCTGATCGGCAAGCCGGTCTGGTTCCCTGACTCCGAACTCAGGTCGAGCGAGTCCTTCCGCACCGGCAAGCCGTGGCTGGGTGTCCAGCACGGCACCCTCGGCCTGGAGGCGGTCGGCAAGGCCCCGATCTTCAGCGGCGGCCAGCTGATCGGCGAGGTATCGGTCGGCTTCCTCACCGCCACGGTGGCCGGGCAGGCGGCCAGGGCGCTGCCGGAGCTGGCGATCTACTTCCTCGCCGCCCTGGCCCTGGGCGTGCTGGCGGCGCTCGGCCTGTCGCGCCGGCTCAAGCGGCAGACCTTCGGCCTGGAACTGCGCGAGATCGCGGCGCTGCTGCAGGAACGGGAGGCGATGCTGCACGGCATCCGGGAGGGCGTGCTCGGCTACGACCAGAACGAGCGGATCGTGCTGGCCAACGACTTGGCCCGGCAGCTGCTGAACCTGCCGTCGGAGTTCGCGGGCCGCCCGCTGCGGCAGGTTCTGCCGCCGGGCCGGCTGGCCGACGTGGTGACCGGCGAGGTGGAGGGCAGCGACCTGCTCGTGCTGCACGGTGACCGGGTGCTGGTGGCGAACCGGATGCCCATCTGTCATGAGCGCCGTCAGCTGGGCTGGGTGGTCACGTTCCAGGACCGGACGGAATCGGAGGGGCTGAAGCGGCAGCTGGACGACGCGATCGGGCTGACCGAGACGTTGCGCGCCCAGTCGCACGAGTTCGCCAACCGGCTGCACACGCTGGTCGGACTGGTCGAGCTGGGCCGCTACGACGAGGCGATCCAGTTCGTGACCGACGTGTCCGCCGCCCGCGCGGAGCTCACCGAGCGGCTGCAAGCCGCCATTCACGACGCCAAGGTGGTGGCGCTGATCCTGGGGAAGGTCTCGCTGGCGGACGAACGTGACGTGCAGCTGCGGGTCACGGACGACAGCCATGTCGGCGGCCGGGTCAGCGGCGTCAGCGAGGTGCTGACCGTAATGGGCAACCTCGTCGACAACGCGATCGACGCCGCCGCTCAGGCCCCGGGACCGCGATGGGTGGAGCTGACGATCGTCGCCGCCGAGCATGACCTGCTGATCCGGGTGCGCGACTCAGGCCGAGGCGTACCAGATGACATGCGGGAAGCCATCTTCATGTACGGGGTCACGACAAAATCCTCCGCCACAGGCGCGCGGCGCGGACTGGGGCTGGCGCTGGTCCAGCGGGTGGTCGAGGGCCGCGGCGGGATGATCAGCGTCGGCCAGGACGGCGGCGCGCTGTTCACCGCGGTCCTGCCCAAGTGTGTCGGCGTGGACCCGAGAGCCGAAGCCGGAGCCGGAGCCGGGACAACGCCGCCCGCGGAGGCCGTTGCCCCGGACGAGGAGCCTGTCTCGCCATGATCCGGGTCGTGGTCGTCGACGACGACTTCCGTATCGCCGGCATCCATGCCGCCTACGTGGAAAAGGTAGACGGCTTCCAGGTGATCGCCCGGGCGCACACGGCGGCCGAGGCGGCCGAGGCGGTGGACCGGCTGCGCCCGGACCTGCTGCTGCTGGACCTGTACCTGCCCGACGAGCACGGCCTGGACCTGGTGGCCCGGCTGCGCCGGGAAGGGCACCCGCCGGTCGACGTGATCGTCATCACCGCCGCCAAGGACGCGGACAGCGTCCGCGCGGCCATGCAGGGCGGGGCCCTGCACTACCTGCTGAAGCCGTTCAGCTTCCCGGCGCTGCGGGACAAGCTGCTGTCCTACGCACAGATGCGGTCCCGCCTCGACGCGCTGGACGAGCCCGTCCAGCGCACTGTCGACCGGGTGTTCGGCGCGCTGCGGGCCCAGGACCAGCTGGCCGGGGCGAAGGGCCGCTCGCCGCACACGCTAGAGGCCGTCGAACGGCTGCTTGCCTCCGGCCAGAAGGAGCTGTCCGCCACGGAGGTGGCCGAGATGACCGGGATTAGCCGGGCTACCGCGCAGCGCTACCTCAGCCACCTGCACGAGATCGGGCGCGTCGAGATCAGGCTGCGCTACGGCAGCGGCGGGCGTCCTGAGCACCTCTACCGCTGGTCCCGGCCGGGTCAGCTCTGACGGCGCCGGCGGGCCGTCACCGGCCGCCCGGCCCGGCGGCCCAGTGCGCCTCGCGGAACTGGCCGGGTGCACCGTCCTGATCGGCTCCACCGGCGAGTTCACGGCAGACGCCACGACGAACAGTTCGCCGGTGGTCCTGTCAGCGCAGGTCGGCCTGAACCGGATCTCCTGGTCGCCAGGCAGCCGCCAACCCGGACACCTTCGTGGTGCTGAAGACCGGGAACGGTCACCACGCCGTGGCGCGACGTGGTTGCACGAGTGCTCGCGGCTGGCGTAACGCCAGGGCGTCACAGGCCATCGGCCGCGGGCCTTCCGGTGTAGACCGCCCGGGGGCGCAGTGGCTTGTCACCGGTGTACGCCTCGAGGGCATGGGCGATCCAGCCTGCCGTCCGGGCCACCGCGAATACCGCCTCCCCGGCGCCCCTGACCATGCCCGCCACCAGGGTCAGGGTGGCGAGGGCGAAGTCGATGTTCGGTGCCGGCAAGGACTTCTGCCCGACCTCTGTGAGCACTGCCTCGGCCACCGCGAGTTCGCCTGACTTCGGCGCCGCGCGGCGCACCAAGTCGAGCAGCGCGACCGCGCGCGGGTCGCCGCCGCGGTATACGAGGTGCCCGAAACCGGGGACCTTTTCACCCCGCCGTAGCAGTACGCCTATCGCCCGTGGGACGTCTGCCGGGCGGCTGGCCGCGGCCAGCATCGCTTCCGCGCCGAGGGACGCCCCGCCGTGCAGCGCGCCGCTCATCGCCCCCATCCCGGTGGCGACCACTGCGTACGGATCCGCCCGGACCGACGCGGCGACCCGCGCGGCCAGCGTCGACGCGGCGAGTTCGTGATCGGCCAGCAGGACCAGCGCGGCCGACAGGGCGCGCCGCAGCACCGGGCTGGCCCGATGGTCACACAGCCGCGGCCACAGCCGGTCCGCGATCGGGTAGTCCGCGCCTGGGTAGCCCGTGTTCGGATAGTCCGTGTTCGGATAGTCCGTGTTCGGGTAGTCCGAGGTCGGGTAATCCGAGGCGGCGGGGGGCTGGGCGGCGGGAGGGAGGCAGTCCACTAGGCCGGCGATGATGCTGCGGCCGGCCGCGACGACCGCTGCGGGATCCAGTTGCAGCCGCAGCGGGTCGGTGGCCGCCATGGCGGGCACGATGACCTGGAACCGCTCGAGCGGCAGCGTGCCGGCGGGCAGCGCGGCCTGGGCGGCCCGGCCCGCGGCCAGCGCGGCGGGTGTCGCCTGCCACGGCGCCCGGGTTTGAGAGGGCACCGGGAACTCGCCCGTCCAGAGCAGCTCGGCGACGTCTTCGAAGGTACGGCTGGTGGCGAGCCGGATGGCGTCCAGGCCGCGGTAGCGCAACCGGTCGCCGGTGATCTCGGTGATGGCTGACTCGACCGTGATGTCGGCTACGCCGGCCGGGCGGCGGGGACGGCCGCGCCTGGCCAGCCGCTCGACCTCCTCGGAGTCGAACAGGCTAGCCCGGCCGTCGGCGGCGCGGACCCGGCGCAGGACGCCCCGGCTGACGTAGGCGTAGAGCGTCGCGGGCTTGACTCCGAGCCGCTGGGCGGCCTGGGCGGCGGTCAGGAACTCGGTCACGCGGCCATCACCGGGCCAGCGGGGCGGAGGTCGGGCATGCGGTCACCACGGTTCGTTCGGCATTGAATTTAATCAATATTGATGAGAGCGGGCCCGGTGTCAAACCTGAACCATGCGAGCCCGGGGGCCGTGTCAGGGGGTGGCTGGCCGGGGGGTCTGGGGGAGGGCATCCCCCAGAGGGGCCCGGGGGTCTCCCCCGGGAAAATGTTGAGGAGGACATGTCGTGTTTGCCGTGGCCGCCGCTACCGCGGCAGGGTGGCTGCTCCTGTTCCTCGTCCTGCTGGTGCTGCCGCCCGCGGCCCCGCCGCGCCGGGACGAACGCGCGGCGCCGGGGATCGAGCCGCCCGCGGTGGTCAGCCTGCTGGCCGGGCGGCTTGAGCGGGACGGGTTCGGGGTGACGCTGGCGGACCTGGCCGCACGTGGCTGGTTCCGGCTGAGCGGGCCGGCGGGGCCAGCGGGCGTGGCGGGGCCGACGGGCCCGGTGATGTGCGTGGTATCCCCGGAGACGCCGGCCGAGCAATTGGCGCCGTACGAGCGGCGGGCGGTGGCGCACGTGGCGAGGCGGGCCGGCGCGCGAGGCGAGGTACCTGCCCCGGCGCTGTCGGACAGCTTCGAGGGCGGGGAAGCGGCGTTCATGAAGGCGTTCCGCGAGGAAGTCACCGCCGATGCCGAACAGCGCGGGCTGAGGCGGCCGCGGCTGAGCGGGGGCCGGATCGGGTTCCTGTGCCTGGTGCTGTTCGTCCCGGCCGGGGCGCTGGCGTTCGCGCTCGACGCCGCTCATCAGGGCTACCCGCTGGCCTTCCCGGCCGGGTCCTGGTTCGTCCTGTCCATGGTCACGGCCGGGGTGGGCGCCAGCCGGCACCCCAGCGCGGCCGGCCAGGCGGTCCTGAAGCGGTGGCACGCGGCGGCCGACGAGGCGCGGCGCGGCCGGGCCGGCGGTTACGGCGGCGAGGGCCGGTTCGGGGCGTACGCGGCTGCGCTGGGCCGGGCGCCCGGCGCGGTGGCGGCCTTCGCCGCGCCGGGGAAGGACCTGGTGTGGTCCAGCTACCGGGGCAGCTGGCAGCAGCTTCCGGTCGAGACGCACGGCGGGTCTTGGCCGGTGGCCATCGTCGCCATACTGGCCATCATCTTCGGCCCGATGGCCTACATCGGCGGCGTGATCTGGCTGTTCGCGGCCGGGCTTGGCTGGATCGGCGAGCGGGTCCTGGAACTGACCGCGGGCGCCGTCGTGGTGGGCTTGGCGATCTGGGCGGCGCGCCGGATGGTGCCCCGGTTCGCCGAGTTCGACGGCCAGGTGATCCGGCAGACGTTCATCGAGCACGACGAGGACCCGGACGAGTACCGGGTCGTGGTGGATGACGGGGCCGCCCCGACGGCGTGGGACCTCAAGGTCCCGGCCGCTTCCTGGCGGCTGCTGACGCCGGGGACGTTCGTGCATGCCCGGGTGAACCTGCACAACCGTGACGTCACCATCGGCCCGGTGGAGCCAGGCCCGTGCCCGGCGTGGGCGGCGGCTTCCTGCTCGGGCAGAGCGCGATGCTCTACGCCGGCTCGTGCATCGCGGCGATCGGCGTGCACGGCACCGGGCTGCCGGCAATGGGCACAGCGGACGAGGCGGCGCTGACCCGCCTGCTGGCGCTGGTCTCCGCGCGGCTCCCGGGCCTGGTCATCAGGCCTTAACCACGGTCCGTTCGGAATAATGATTTTAATCAATGTTGACTGGATTGGTTGCATCTAGTCAATCTTGACCCATGCCATCAATCCACTTTCTTGACGTGACAAACCGGGACGGCGTGCAGACCGCGCGCACCGGGCTGTCGAAGTTCGGCAAGGTCATGGTCAACTACTACCTGGGGCGCCTGGGCGTGGCGCAGTCCGAGATCGGGTTCCCGTTCCTGTTCCATGAGGTCCCGTACGTCCGCGCGTGCCTGGCGCTGGCCGAGGCGGGGGCGTTCGGCGACCTGCGGCTGTCCGGCTGGTGCCGGGCGGTGCCCGCCGACGTCGAGGCCGCGGTCGCGGTGACCGCGCCGGGCGGGCAGGGCCTGCGCCACTACAACGTGTCGATCTCCACCTCGGACCAGATGATCGCGCACAAGTTCCGCGGCAAGCTCGACCGTTCCGCGATCATCGACGAGATGACCGCGGCGGTGGCGGTGGCCCGGGCGGGCGGAGCGGAGAGCATCGGGGTCAACGCGGAGGACGGGTCGCGGACCGACGACGGGTACCTGCTGGAGTTCGCGGCGGCGGCGCGGGAGGCGGGCGCGACGCGCGTGCGGTACTGCGACACGATCGGCGGCGACTCCCCCGGGCGGATCCGGGAGCGGTTCGCCAAGCTGGCCGCCGCCACCGGCCTCCCGGTCGAGACGCACTGCCACAACGACCTGGGCATGGCCGTGGCCAATTCGGTCTCCGGCGCGCTCGGCGACCTGGACGCCGGGCAGGACGCCTGGGTCAACACCTGCGTGAACGGGATCGGCGAGCGGGCCGGCAACGCCGACCTGCTGTCATGCATCCTGGCCTTTTCTTACGGATTCGGAATATCGGAGTCGGCCGCTATCGGTGACCGGCTGGATCTGTCGTGGGCCCGGCGGTTCGGGCTGTGGGCGAGCTATGCGTTCGGGCAGCCGCTGCCGCCCGCCTGGCCGGGGATCGGCCGCAACGCGTTCGCGCACGAGTCGGGCATTCACGCCGACGGGGCGCTGAAGGACCGGGCCAACTACGAGCTGTACGACGACTCGGTGCTCGGGGCGTTCCCGGCCGACTGGTACGCGCGCGACGGCCGGGTGGTGCTGACCGGCGAGTACGGCGGCAAGGCCGGGTTCCGGCACGTGCTGGACGGGCTGGCGGTGGACGTCGCGGCGGACGAGGAAGACCTGGTGTTCTCGCTGGTCCAGCTGTGCGCGTCGGCGACCGGCAAGCCGCTCACCGACGACGAGCTGCGGCTGATCGCGGGGTACCCGCAGCAGCTGGCGCTGCTGTTCCCGGGGATGCTCAGCGGTTGAGGGTGATGCGGACGATGGTATCCGTGCCGGTTTCTGTGACCCAGATGGTTCGGGCGGGCCCGGCGGCGATGCCGTTGGGGTCGCCGCCCGCGCCGGGCAGGGCGAGCTGGGTGACGGCGCCGGCGGTGGTGATCCGGCCGACCAGCCCGGCCTGCTCGGTGTACCAGACGGCACCGTCCGGCCCGCTGGTGATGTCGCTGAGCCCGGCGTAGGGGGCCCGGTCGCCGAACAGCCGCAGGCTGCCGCCGGGCTGCAGTTCACCGATCTGGCTGGTGCCGAAGTCGGCGAACCATATCGCTCCGGAGGGGCTGGCGGCGAGCGCGTCGATGTCGCTGAGCGGGCTCGGCAAGGTCAGCGCGGGGATGGCAGGCCGCCCTGGGCGGATGCGCAGCAGGACGCGCGAATGCTCGAAGTAGCCGGTGAACTCGCTGACCACGGCGCCGTCGCCGCCGACCGCGGCGATCGCGAACGGCGTGCCGGACCCGGCCGGCAGCGGCGTCCTGGTGACGGCGCCCGCCGGGGTAAGCCGGTCGGCGGACCCGGCCGGATCTGCCACCCATAGGGCCGGAGCGCCGGTGATGCCGGTGCCGCCCAGGCTGGGTCGCGGCAGGCTGACCTCGGTCACCTGGCCGCTGGGGCTGATCCGGCCGATCCTGGCCGTGTTGTACTCGGTGAACCACATGAAACCGCCGGGCCCGGCGGCAATCTGGTAGGGCCCGGCATCCGGCGTGGGCACCGGGTACTCGGTGATCTGGCCGGACAGGCTGATCCGGCCGATCTTGTCGGCGTCGAACTCGGTGAACCACACAGACCCGTCCGGGCCGGCCGCGATGTCGAAGGGTTCGGCATCCGGCGTCGGAACGCGGAACTCGCGCACCGAAACGGCCCGGATCGGAGGGGCGGCCGGCACAGGAACCGGGGCGGCCTGTCCGGGGCTCCAGGCCGGAGCGGGCAGGACCAGCGGGTGGGCGGCCAGGAAGGCCAGGATGATCGCGTCGCCCGCCCCGGCCCCGATGGCCTGGAACCAGCTATGGCCGCCGGAGGCCAGCCGGTAGCCGGTCACGCT
Organism: uncultured Actinomycetes bacterium; assembly: GCA_963822765.1. Classification (GTDB taxonomy): domain Bacteria; phylum Actinomycetota; class Actinomycetes; order Streptosporangiales; family Streptosporangiaceae; genus Palsa-504. The sequence goes on from CAWGJL010000011.1 coordinate 19,072, forward strand.
CACTCCGCCGCTGCAGCCGGTCCAGCTGGTCACGGCGGCTTGCGCCGGCCCGACGGACACGCGCGGCCCGGTGCCGCATCGGTCACGCAGGGCCCAGGCCCGGAGCCAGGCCGGGATCGACGGCGCGTAGTAATCCGGCGATCCGCGGGAGGGGACCCCGGCGTAGGGCGCCACAGGATCGGTCAGCACGTGCACATCCAGGATCGCGGCCGCCCGGGCCGGATGGCAGCCGCCTGCGATCTGGTTGAACACCCCCTCGACCGGCGCGAAAACGGCGATCCGGCCAGCGAGCACGCAGGCCAGGTAGCCGACCATGCTGCCGCCGTTGGATATCCCGGCGGCGGCGATCCGGAGCGGGTCGACGCAGTAACCGGCCTGTATCGCGTTGAGCACATCGCTGACGAATAGCCCGTCGTCGATGCCGTCCGCGTAAGGATCGCGGGGGCCGCTATCGTCCCAGCCTGCCGGGAGCCTGCCGTGGCCCTGGGCCAGCCCCTGCGGGTAGGCGACCAGGAACCCGCGCTGGTCGGCCAGGGCCGACAGGTCGCTGGCTTGCTGCATGCCGGTACCGGTTCCGCCGCTGCCGTGAAAGGCGAGCACCAGCGGGACCGGTCGGCCCGGCCGATAGTCCATGGGTACGTGCAGCCAGAACATGCGCTGCCGGGCGCCGGCCGCGGCCGCGGCCGGGACGGAGACCCGCTGAAGCGCGGTGGTGCCCGGCCGCACCAGCGGCTGATGCCCGCACCCGCTCGATGAGACCGGCTGGTCGACCAGCCGGCCCGGGTCGGCCGTCAGCGTCCCCGCCGCCGGACCAGTCACGCCGGGCGGCGCCGATAGCGGCGCCGGCGGGTGCGCAGGTGAGTGCCCGCCGGTGCAGGCGGCAACGAAGAGGCTGAGCACGGCTGGCGATTTTAATCAATGTTGACTGGATTGGTTGTATCTAGTCAATCTTGACTCATGCCATCAATCCACTTTCTTGACGTGACAAACCGGGACGGCGTGCAGACCGCGCGCACCGGGCTGTCGAAGTTCGGCAAGGTCATGGTCAACTACTACCTGGGGCGCCTGGGCGTGGCGCAGTCCGAGATCGGGTTCCCGTTCCTGTTCCATGAGGTCCCGTACGTCCGGGCGTGCCTGGCGCTGGCCGAGGCGGGGGCGTTCGGCGACCTGCGGCTGTCCGGCTGGTGCCGGGCGGTGCCCGCCGACGTCGAGGCCGCGGTCGCGGTGACCGCGCCGGGCGGGCAGGGCCTGCGTCACTACAACGTGTCGATCTCCACCTCGGACCAGATGATCGCGCACAAGTTCCGCGGCAAGCTCGACCGTTCCGCGATCATCGACGAGATGACCGCGGCGGTGGCGGTGGCCCGGGCGGGCGGAGCGGAGAGCATCGGGGTCAACGCGGAGGACGGGTCGCGGACCGACGACGGGTACCTGCTGGAGTTCGCGGCGGCGGCGCGGGAGGCGGGCGCGACGCGCGTGCGGTACTGCGACACGATCGGCGGCGACTCCCCCGGGCGGATCCGGGAGCGGTTCGCCAAGCTGGCCGCCGCCACCGGCCTCCCGGTCGAGACGCACTGCCACAACGACCTGGGCATGGCCGTGGCCAATTCGGTCTCCGGCGCGCTCGGCGACCTGGACGCCGGGCAGGACGCCTGGGTCAACACCTGCGTGAACGGGATCGGCGAGCGGGCCGGCAACGCCGACCTGCTGTCGTGCATCCTGGCCTTTTCTTACGGATTCGGAATATCGGAGTCGGCCGCTATCGGTGACCGGCTGGATCTGTCGTGGGCCCGGCGGTTCGGGCTGTGGGCGAGCTATGCGTTCGGGCAGCCGCTGCCGCCCGCCTGGCCGGGGATCGGCCGCAACGCGTTCGCGCACGAGTCGGGCATTCACGCCGACGGGGCGCTGAAGGACCGGGCCAACTACGAGCTGTACGACGACTCGGTGCTCGGGGCGTTCCCGGCCGACTGGTACGCGCGCGACGGCCGGGTGGTGCTGACCGGCGAGTACGGCGGCAAGGCCGGGTTCCGGCACGTGCTGGACGGGCTGGCGGTGGACGTCGCGGCGGACGAGGAAGACCTGGTGTTCTCGCTGGTCCAGCTGTGCGCGTCGGCGACCGGCAAGCCGCTCACCGACGACGAGCTGCGGCTGATCGCGGGGTACCCGCAGCAGCTGGCGCTGCTGTTCCCGGGGATGCTCAGCGGTTGAGGGTGATGCGGACGATGGTATCCGTGCCGGTTTCTGTGACCCAGATGGTTCGGGCGGGCCCGGCGGCGATGCCGTTGGGGTCGCCGCCCGCGCCGGGCAGGGCGAGCTGGGTGACGGCGCCGGCCGGTGGTGATCCGGCCGACCAGCCCGGCCTGCTCGGTGTACCAGACGGCACCGTCCGGCCCGCTGGTGATGTCGCTGAGCCCGGCGTAGGGGGCCCGGTCGCCGAACAGCCGCAGGCTGCCGCCGGGCTGCAGTTCACCGATCTGGCTGGTGCCGAAGTCGGCGAACCATATCGCTCCGGAGGGGCTGGCGGCGAGCGCGTCGATGTCGCTGAGCGGGCTCGGCAAGGTCAGCGCGGGGATGGCAGGCCGCCCGGGCGGATGCGCAGCAGGACGCGCGAATGCTCGAAGTAGCCGGTGAACTCGCTGACCACGGCGCCGTCGCCGCCGACCGCGGCGATCGCGAACGGCGTGCCGGACCCGGCCGGCAGCGGCGTCCTGGTGACGGCGCCCGCCGGGGTAAGCCGGTCGGCGGACCCGGCCGGGTCTGCCACCCATAGGGCCGGAGCGCCGGTGATGCCGGTGCCGCCCAGGCTGGGTCGCGGCAGGCTGACCTCGGTCACCTGGCCGCTGGGGCTGATCCGGCCGATCCTGGCCGTGTTGTACTCGGTGAACCACATGAAACCGCCGGGCCCGGCGGCAATCTGGTAGGGCCCGGCATCCGGCGTGGGCACCGGGTACTCGGTGATCTGGCCGGACAGGCTGATCCGGCCGATCTTGTCGGCGTCGAACTCGGTGAACCACACAGACCCGTCCGGGCCGGCCGCGATGTCGAAGGGTTCGGCATCCGGCGTCGGAACGCGGAACTCGCGCACCGAAACGGCCCGGATCGGAGGGGCGGCCGGCACAGGAACCGGGGCGGCCTGTCCGGGGCTCCAGGCCGGAGCGGGCAGGACCAGCGGGTGGGCGGCCAGGAAGGCCAGGATGATCGCGTCGCCCGCCCCGGCCCCGATGGCCTGGAACCAGCTATGGCCGCCGGAGGCCAGCCGGTAGCCGGTCACGCTCACTCCGCCGCTGCAGCCGGTCCAGCTGGTCACGGCGGCTTGCGCCGGCCCGACGGACACGCGCGGCCCGGTGCCGCATCGGTCACGCAGGGCCCAGGCCCGGAGCCAGGCCGGGATCGACGGCGCGTAGTAATCCGGCGATCCGCGGGAGGGGACCCCGGCGTAGGGCGCCACAGGATCGGTCAGCACGTGCACATCCAGGATCGCGGCCGCCCGGGCCGGATGGCAGCCGCCTGCGATCTGGTTGAACACCCCCTCGACCGGCGCGAAAACGGCGATCCGGCCAGCGAGCACGCAGGCCAGGTAGCCGACCATGCTGCCGCCGTTGGATATCCCGGCGGCGGCGATCCGGAGCGGGTCGACGCAGTAACCGGCCTGTATCGCGTTGAGCACATCGCTGACGAATAGCCCGTCGTCGATGCCGTCCGCGTAAGGATCACGGGGGCCGCTATCGTCCCAGCCTGCCGGGAGCCTGCCGTGGCCCTGGGCCAGCCCCTGCGGGTAGGCGACCAGGAACCCGCGCTGGTCGGCCAGGGCCGACAGGTCGCTGGCTTGCTGCATGCCGGTACCGGTTCCGCCGCTGCCGTGAAAGGCGAGCACCAGCGGGACCGGTCGGCCCGGCCGATAGTCCATGGGTACGTGCAGCCAGAACATGCGCTGCCGGGCGCCGGCCGCGGCCGCGGCCGGGACGGAGACCCGCTGAAGCGCGGTGGTGCCCGGCCGCACCAGCGGCTGATGCCCGCACCCGCTCGATGAGACCGGCTGGTCGACCAGCCGGCCCGGGTCGGCCGGCAGCGTCCCCGCCGCCGGACCAGTCACGCCGGGCGGCGCCGATAGCGGCGCCGGCGGGTGCGCAGGTGAGTGCCCGCCGGTGCAGGCGGCAACGAACAGGCCGAGCACGGCTGGCAGCAGCCGTCTCCCGGCGTGCCTCATGGTTGTCCCACCTCGAGCTCTAGGACTTAATTGTTATCAAAGGACGATGCCCGGTTGCCAGGAGAGTGAGCGACTGATTCGCTGGGGGCATGACGGCTGCGGGCAGCACGACGGCGCGAGTGGCCGGCGTTCCGGCGCTGCTGCGGTACCGGGAATCGCCGGAGGCGGCGGCCGGGCACGGCACGGTGCTCTTCTACCACGGCTTCGGCGGGACGAAGGAGCGCCCTGAGGCGTACCTGGCCGCGCTGGCCGAGGCCGGGTTGCTCGCGGTCAGCCTGGACGCCGTGGGCCACGGCGAGCGGCGGTATCCGGACTTCGAGGTGATCTTCGACAACGAGCGATGGGACACGGCATTCGAGGAGGTCGAGACCCACTTCCTCCAGGTCCTCGACGACACCGCCGCCGAGGTGCCGGCGATCATCGATGACCTGCTCGCCCGGGGCTGGGCCCGGGCGGACCGGGTCGGCGTGGCCGGGCGGTCGCTGGGCGGCAACATCGCGTTCGCGTCGGTACTGGCCGATTCCCGGGTGCGCGCGGCCGTCTCGGTGGTGGGCTCGCCGGAATGGACGCTGCCGCGGCCGCACAGCCCGCATCACCATCCGGGTCGTTTCTTCCCGGCCGCGGTCCTGGCCCAGGCGGCGGAGTTCGACGAGCACTGTCCGCCGGGAGAGATCGGGGCCTTCTTCGCCGCGCTCGAGCCGTGGTACTCGGCCGAGCCGGCCAGGATCGAGTACGTCGAGTACCCGGGGGTCGGGCACTTCCTGACCCCCGAGCTCGACGCCGAGAGCGGCCGCGTGATGGTGGCGTGGTTCCGGCGGTGGCTGCCGTGAAGGTGTTCATCTCCTTTGACATGGAGGGCGTGGCCGGGATCGTCGACTGGTCCCAGTGCCGCGGCCCGGGGCAGCCCTACGAGGAGGGCCGGCGGCTGCTGCTTGGCGAGGTCAACGCGGCGATCGACGGGGCGGTGGCGGGCGGGGCGACCGAGATCGTCTGCAACGACTCGCACGGGACGATGAACAACCTGGACCCGGCCGAGCTGCACGGGCAGGCGGCTTACGTGTCCGGGCGGCACAAGCCGCGGTACATGATGCAGGGCCTGGACGCCACCGCGGACCTGGTGTTCATGGTCGGCTACCACGGGTCGATCTCGGGCGAGAGCTCGGTGCTGTCGCACACCTACAACCCCGCGGTGATCTCGCACGTCACGCTGAACGGGACCCGGGTCGGGGAGAGCGGGATCAACGCGCTGGTCGCGCTGGCCTGCCAGGCGCCGGTGGGCCTGATCACCGGGGATCAGCACACCATCGCCGAGGCCGACCCGTTCCTGCCCGACGCCGAGCGCGTGGTGGTCAAGGAGTCGTTCACCAGGTTCGGCGCGGCCAACCTGCACCCGGAGGTGGCCAGGGAGCTGATCGCCGCTGGGGCGCGGCGGGCGGTGGAGCGGGCCGCCGCCGAGCCGTCGGAGGTGTGGGAGATCGCGGCTTCGGGGCCGGGGTCGGGGTCGGGTTCGGACTCGGAACTGGCCGTGCTGCGGCCGCCGGCCATCTCGCTGCCGGCGGTGCTCGAGGTGCATATGCAGACGGCGGACATGGCCGAGGTGGCCTCGTGGGTGCGCGGGGCGGAGCGGTCCGGCGTGCGGACGGTGAGCATCAGCGGCGAGGACCCGCTGGCGGTGTTCCGGTCGTTCGTGGGGGTGACCTACATCACCCGGGTCTCCGAGGGACGGTTACGTCGGGGACCCGGCCGCGGCGCCGGTGACCCGGCCGCGGTCCCAGCGGGCCAGGGTGGCGTCCCAGTCAAGCGGCAGGGTCATCCCGCCGTTGGCCAGCTCGGCCTCCCAGTCCTCGGCGGGCACCCGCCACAGGACCTCGAACTCGATGCCGCTCGGGTCCTTGGCGTACAGCGACTTGGACACGCGGTGGTCGCTCTCCCCCACCAGCGCCCCGGCGGCCAGCAGCCGGGCCCGGGCGTCGACCAGGTCGTCCAGCGTGCCGACCTCCCAGGCCAGGTGGTAAAGGCCGGGGTGTTCGGGCTGGTCGGGCGCGCGACCGGTGCCGATCTCGAACAGGCCGAGGTCGTGGTCGTTGGCCGAGCCCGGCGCGCGCAGGAACGCGGCGCGGTCGGGAATCTCCATCCGGACCTCGAAGCCGAGGGTCTGCCGGTAGAAGTCCACGCTGCGCTGCAGACCGTGTACGTACAGGACAGCGTGGTTGAGGCGGCGGACGGCCATCGGCGCTTCCTTTCTCTCCTGCGAGCTGCCGTTAGATGCAATTCCCGGCGGGGGCTGGTCATTCCCGGGCGGCGGCCGCCGACGGCTGCGGGACGGGACGCGGCCCGGGCACGACCGGGGCCCGCGGGCTGATCGGGTGCGGGCCCGTGTAGACCGTGCGCGGGCGCAGCGGGGCGTTCTTGGCGTACTCCTCCAGGGCGTGCGCGATCCAGCCCGCGGTCCTGGCCACGGCGAAGATCGCCTCGCCCGCGCCCGGGATCATGCCGGCCACGCTGGTCAGGGTGGCCAGCGCGAAGTCGATGGTCGGCTCGGGCAGGGCGCGGCGGCTGGTCTCGGCCAGCACCGCCTCGGCCACCGCGTAGCGGGCGGACCGCGGCGCCGCCTTACGGGTCAGGTCGAGCAGGGCCGTCGCGCGCGGGTCGGGGTGGTGGGCGTCACGGGCGCCGTGGCGCCGGGGCGCCATGGTGGAAGTCGCCGAATCCGGGGATCCGCTCGCCCCGGCGCAGCAGGTCGCCGACGACCCGCACCGCGTCGGCGGGCTCGCGGGCCGCGGCGAGCATGGTCTCGGCGCCGAGCGAGGCGCCGCCGTAGGCCACCGGGTGCCGCAGGTTCGCGTGCAGCGCCCCGCCGAGCGCGCCCAGGCCGGTGGCCACCACCGCGTACGGATCGGCGCGGACCGAGGCCGCCATCCGGGCGGCGAACGTGGACGCGGCGAGTTCGTGGTCGGCGAGCAGGGCCAGGGCCGCGCGCAGCGCGCCGAGCAGCCCTGGATCGGGCCGCTTCGGGCAGATCTTGTACCAGAACCGGCCGGCGATACCGCCCTCGGCGAGCCTGGCGGGGGTGCCGTTCTGAGCCGGGGAGCCCGGGTCCGGCAGGCAGTCGATCATCCCGGCGATGATGTTGCGGCCCGCGGCGATGACCGCGGGCGGGTCCAGGTGCAGGCGCAGCGGATCGGTGGCGGCCATCGCGGGCACGATGACCCGCAGCCGTTCCAGCGGCAGCGTCCCCTCGGGGAGCGCGGCCTGCGCCCTGGTGCCCACCGCCACCGCCTCGGGCGTCGCCTCCCAGGGGGCGTCCTTGCTCAGGCCGCCGGTCCACAGCCAGGCGGCCACCTCCTCAAAAGGGCGCCACAGCGCGAGCTTGGTCACCTCCAGGCCCCGGTAGCGGATCCGGCCGTCCGCGACCTCGGTCAGCTCGGACTCGATGACGAAGTCCCCGCTCCCGGCGGCCCGGCGCGGCTCGCCCCGCTGGCCCCGGTCGGCCAGGCGCGCCACCTCGTCGGCCTCGAACAGGCTGCTCCGCCCGTCTTCCCCGCGCCGCCGCGCGAGCATCCCCCGGCTCACGTAGGCGTACAGCGTGGCTTGCTTGACCCCCAGACGCTGCGCAGCCTCCGCAGCGTTGATCCACTCCCCCATGAGGGAAGACCATAGCGGCCGGTGATCAACGTTGACGGGATTACTACAGCGTGTCGTAGAGCTAAGCGCGGCGGCCGCTTCTCGCGGGCCGGCGTTAATGGCCGCCAGGCGGCGGTGCGGCTAGCGGATCTGGCGCTGCCGGCGGCGGAGCTCGCGGTACCGCCGTCGCTGCGACTCGTCCAGCATCAGCCAGGCGGTGGCCGGCACGGCGATGGCCACGACGATGAGCGCGAAGGCCAGCCACCAGGGGATGAATCCCAGCAGGATCAGGCCGACGACGACCCCGCCGATACCCCACTTCATATGCGGTGACATGCTGACTCCGTTCCTCCGTCCCGGACCGGGAGCCCCCGGACCCAGCCCAGCTTGTTCTAGCTTATAGCCCCGTGGCGCATCCGGTGGATCTCGTCTGCCGAGCGGGCCCGGGGCAGAGTACGCTGCGGGCATACGTGATCACGACTCACGTGACCGACCCGGGAGGACGCCGTGACGATGGCGATGCCGGTGGAGCCTGAGGCCAACGAGCTGCTGAGCCGGAGCCCGCTCGCGCTGCTGATCGGGATGGTGCTCGACCAGCAGGTGACGCTCGAGAAGGCGTTCAGCGCGCCGCTGGACCTGGTCCGCCGGCTCGGGCACGAGCCCACGACGGCCGAGCTGGCCGAGTTCGACCCGGTGGCGCTGGCCGACATCTTCGCCGAACGCCCGGCCCTGCACCGCTTCCCCAGGGCCATGGCGGCCCGCGTCCAGGAGGCGGCGCGGCTGATCATGAACGAGTACGACGGCGACCCGGCGCTGCTGTGGACCACCGCCAAGACCGGCGCCGAGCTGCTCAAGCGGGTCTCGGCGCTGCCCGGGTTCGGCGCGCAGAAGGCGCAGATCTTCGTGGCTCTGCTCGGCAAGCAGTTCGATGTGCAACCGCGGGGCTGGCGGCAGGCGGCGGGGAAGTTCGGGGTCAAGGGCTCGCATCTGTCGGTCGCGGACATATATGACGCCGAGTCGCTGGCCCGGGTGCGGACCTACAAGCAGGGGCTGAAGGCCGCGGCCAAGGCGGCGGCGGCCGCGGCGACGCCGTAGGCGGCGGCCGGCCGTGCCTGACGTGGCTGGTGTGCGGCTCCGGCCGGTCCGGGAGGCTGACCTGCCGGCGCTCGAGGAGGCCCACTCGCGCGACGCCGACCCGTGGAACTGGTTCCGGTTCACTCCGGCCGGCGCGATGCAGCGGCGCTTCGCCGAGGGGATGATCTCCGAGGAGGGCGGCACGCTCGCGGTGGAAACCCCGGAGGGCACGCTGGCCGGAGGGGTCAGCTGGTTCACCGTCCAGCACGGGCCCACGGCGGCGTGCCGGGCCCTGAACATCGGGATCTCGCTGCTGCCCGGCCAGCGCGGGCGCGGGTACGGCGCGGCGGCCCAGCGGGCCCGGCCATGCGCGGTGGCGTACCGGTCAACGACGTGGCGGCCAAGCTGCGCGGGTTCCTGGTGCTGGTGCTCGGGGCGGGCATGATCGCCGTGGCGGTGGCCATCTTCTTCAGCTTGCACCTGCACCTGGGCGGCGGGGTTCAGCCCGCGCCGACGTTCAGCGTCAAGCCGTTCCCGAAGCGGACACCCCGGCCGCAGGGTGCGCAGCCCGGGGGGAGCTTCCACGTCCCGGTCACGGTCATCCTGTACGTCCTGCTGGTGGTGCTGCTGGTCGCCGCGGTGCTGCTCAGCATCTGGTGGTCCCGGCGGTTCGGGCCCTCGTTCGGCGGCAGGACCAGTGGTTTCCTGGCCGAGGATCCCGAGGACCTGCGGGAAGCGGTGGAATCGGGCCGGACAGGCGCTGCGCAACGTCGACGACGCGCGGGCGGCCATCATCGCCTGCTACGTGGCGATGGAGACCAGCCTGGCCGAGCGGGGCGCGGCCCGGGCCGTCGCCGACACCCCCGACGAGCTGCTGGCCCGGGCGACGGCGAGCGGCCTGGTGCGCGGGACCGCGGCCGCGCGGCTGACCACGCTGTTCTACGAGGCCAGGTTCTCCAGCCATCCGCTGGGCCGCGGCCAGCGCGACGCGGCCGAACAGGCCCTCGACGAGCTCGCCGACGCTCTGGCCGCCCGCCCGAGCCCGCCCGGAAGCGAAGGCGACTCCGTGAGCGCCCCCGAGGCGGGGCCGGGACGACGGCGGCATGGTGAGCCCCTGGCGCGGCACCACGCCCGAACTGCTCACCGCCGGCGTGGTCGTCGCGGCAGCCGGCCTGGCCGGCTACGCGGTGGCCGGCTGGGCGGGCCTGACCGTGGTGGCCGTCGCGGCCGGCGGCCAGCGCGATGGTGCTGGTGCGCGCGCTGCTGCCGCAGCTCACGCCGGACGCCGCGCGCAAGGCCCGGGAGAAACCGCGAGGCGCCGCACGCTGACCGGCTACTCGCACCGCCGGTTCGTCGTGCACAACGCGATGACCAGCCAGAACTACTACGACCTCGAGCTCCGGCCGGTGCTCGAGCACCTGCTGGCGGCCCGGCTGGCCGAACGACATGCCATCAATCTGTACCAAGACCCGGAGACGGCCCGCCGGCTGCTGTGCCGCACCCCGCGCGACGACAGGCCTGTGGCGCTGGATCGACCCGGCCCACCCGGCCGGAGCGGTCGGCGCGGGAAGGGCCCTGGGGAGGACACGAGCGGCGCGGCATCCCGCGACACATCCTGGCGCGTCTCATCGACCGATTGGAGAAGCTCTGATGGGCCCCGAAGAAGCCGCGGCGACCTGCTCGGCCATCCTGGACGAGCTCGAGCGCGCGGTCGTCGGCCGCCGCCGGACCCTGGAGCTGGTCCTGGTCGGCATCCTGGCCGGCGGCCACGTCCTGCTCGAGGACCTGCCCGGGCTGGGCAAGACGCTCATCGCCCGGTCGTTCGCGAAGGTGCTCGGCCTGGACTTCGCCCGCATCCAGTTCACCCCGGACCTGCTGCCCTCCGACGTGGTCGGCGCGCCGCTGTACGACCAGCGGTCGGCCGACATGGTGTTCCGGCCCGGGCCGGTGTTCACCCAGCTGCTGCTGGCCGACGAGATCAACCGGACGCCGCCCAAGACCCAGGCGGCACTGCTCGAGGCGATGGGCGAGGGGCAGGTCAGCGTGGACGGGCAGACCCGGATGCTGCCCGCAGCCGTTCATCGTGCTGGCCACCGACAACCCGATCGAGTACGAGGGCACCTACGAGCTGCCCGAGGCCCAGCTCGACCGGTTCCTCATGCGGCTGCGCCTGGGCTACCTGAGCACCGGCGACGAGACCGACATGCTCCGCCGCCGGGTGAGCAGGGCCACCGAATACGCGGAGCTCACCGCGGTGACCAGCCCGGACGGGGTGCTGGCCATGCGGGACTCGCTGGAGCAGGTGGAGATCAGCCCCGACCTGCTCGACTACATCGTGGCCATCGTCCAGGCGACCAGGAAGGACGCCCAGGTCCAGGTCGGCGCGAGCCCGCGCGGCGGCCTGGCCCTGATCCAGCTCGCCCGCGGCCAGGCGGTACTGCGCAAGCGCGACTACGTGACGCCCGACGACATCAAGAACGTGGCGGTGCCCGCGCTGGCGCACCGGGTCACGCTGCGGCCCGAGCTGTGGGTCCGCCAGGTCTCGGCCGACGAGGTGGTGACCAAGCTGCTGGCCGGGCGTGCCCACGCCCAAGACCGACCCGCGCGCTCACGTGGTCACTGGCAATGACGGACAGCAGCGCGGCGAAGCTCCGGCACCGGCGGTCCGGGGGGTCGCCCCCGGGCGGACAGCGTTCGGCCTGGAGTGGCGGTCGTCCCGGCACGCCCGCCGGCTGCTCACGCTGGGCCTGGCCGCGCTGTTCATCGCGACCGTGGCCCGGCGCCCCGAGTTCGCGGGCCTGGCCGCGCCCGCGCTGCTGCTGCTGGCGGCCGGGCGCAGCCAGCAGCGGCCACCGCGGGTCAGCCTGCGGGCCCGGCCCAGCACCCGGCGGGCCTTCGAGGGTGAGCTGGTGGCCATCGACATGCTGGTCGAGGGGCAGGGCACGTGCAGCGTGCAGTGGACCTGGCATGCGGGCCGGGAGATCGAGCCCGTCGGCGCCACCGCGGCCGACGGGCCGCGGGCCCGGTTCATCTTCTCCCCGCAGCGCTGGGGGCGGCGGCAGATCGGCACCCTGGACGTGGTGCTGCGCGACCGCTGGCGGCTGGCCGAAGGCCACCTGACCGTGAACCTGCCCACGCTGGACTGCTACCCCGCCCCGGCCCAGCAGCGGACCCAGGTGGTGCTCAGCCGGCTGCCGAACCGGCTCGGGGAGCACGCGGCCCGGACGTTCGGTGAGGGGATCGAGTTCGCCGGCGTCCGCGAGTACGCGCCGGGCGACCGGCAGCGCAGCATCAACTGGCCGGCCAGCACCCGGCGCGGCCGGCTTCAGGTGAACACGTTCGCCGCCGAACGCTCCCAGGACGTGGTGCTGCTGGTCGACAGCACCTCGGACGTGGGCGAGCCGGGATCATCCGCGCTCGACCTCGCGCTGCGCGGCGCCGCGGCCGCGGCCCGCGCCTACCTGGACGCCCGGGACCGGGTGGGCGTGATCACCTACCACTGGGGCTCGGTCAGCTGGCTCGGGCCCGGGCTCGGCCGGCGCCAGGTGTACCGGATCATCGACTCGATGCTGGCCAGCGAGCGCGGCGGCGCGGGGCCCGCGGGGGCGGCCCAGGGCACGAGCATGCGCCGGCTGCCGCGGGCCGCACTGCCCCCGGGCGCGCTGGTCGTGGTGTTCAGCCCGCTGCTTGACCAGCGGTTCGTCGAGATCCTGCGGGACATGCGGGAGCGCGGCTTCACCATGCTGGTGATGGACGTGCTCAACGCCGATCCCCCCGTCCGGCCGCGCAGCACGGACCGGATGGCCCGGCGGATCTGGCGGATGGAACAGGAGGCGATCAGGTTCTCGCTGCGCGAGCTCGGCATCCCGGTGGTGCACTGGGACGGGATCAGCTCCCTGGACCTGCCGCTGGCCCGGTACACCCGCCGCCCGATAATCGCCTCGGGGCCACGGCGATGACCCGCTCCTGGATCGCCGTCCGGGCCGCCGCGGCGCTGCTCGGCGCGGGCTGCGTGGTCTGGGCCGCCGCGCCGCTTGTGCACCAGGGCTGGGCCAACCTGGCCCTGGTCCTGGCCATCACCGGGGTGGCCGCGGGCGCGCTGCGCCTGGCCCTGGCCGGGATCCCGCAGCCGGAGGACGTCTTCCTGCTGCCGGTCCCGGTGCGGGCCTGGCTCCGGTTCCTGGAGACGCTGCGCCGGGTGCCGTGGGAGGAGGGCGCGGTCATCGCCCTGGTGTGGCTGGAGGCGATGCACCGGTCCCGGCCATGGCACACCGCGGTCCTCGGCGCCGCCCTCATCGCCTACCTGCTCGCCACCCACCTGGCCGAGTCCGACGCCTCCCCCGGCGCGCTGCGGCCGCAGGTGCGGGTACTGGCCGTGGGGGCGGGCCTGCTCGCGCTCGGCGCGGGCGCCGGGATGCTGCACGCGACCGGACCGGGCGCCGGCTCGGCACTGCTGCGGCTGGTCGCGGCCGGCGCGCTGATCGCCGCCGCCGCCCTCGTGCTGCCCTTCGTGGCCCCGCCCGCCCGCGCGATTAGCCGCCCCCGGGGGGCGTGGGCAGGGCGTTGCAGGGATATACAAGGGGGTGCGGTAATAGCGGGGTCTTATATCAGGAGGGCAGGAGCCGATGGCTGAGATCGTCCGGGCCGGGCTAATCCAGCAGCGCTGGACCGGGGACAAGGAATCGATGATCGCGGCGGCGGTGGACCACATCCGGACCGCGGCCTCGGCCGGCGCGCAGGTGGTGTGCCTGCAGGAACTGTTCTACGGGCCGTACTTCTGCCAGGTGCAGGACGCCGACTACTACTCCTACACCGAGGGCATCCCGGACGGGCCGACCACCCGGCTGCTGCAGGACGTGGCGCGGGACGCCAACATCGTGATCGTCGCGCCGATGTATGAGGAAGAGCACCCGGGCATCTACTACAACACCGCGGCGGTGATCGACGCCGACGGCAGCTACCTGGGTAAGTACCGCAAGACGCACCTTCCCCAGGTCAAGGGGTTCTGGGAGAAGTTCTACTTCCGGCCGGGCAACATGGGCTACCCGGTGTTCGACACCGCGGCGGGCCGGATCGGCGTGTACATCTGCTACGACGGCACTTCCCCGAGGGCTGGCGGGCGCTCGGCCTGGCCGGCGCGCGGATCGTGTTCAACCCCTCGGCCACCAGCCGGGGCCTGTCGCAGTACCTGTGGCGGCTCGAGCAGCCCGCCTCCGCGGTGGCCAACGAGTACTTCGTGGGCGCGATCAACCGGGTCGGCATCGAGCCGCTCGGCGACAATGACTTCTACGGGCAGACCTACTTCGTGGACCCGCGCGGTCAGCTCGTCGGCGAGGCCGCCGCCGACGACAAGGACGAGGTGCTGGTCCGGGACCTGGACATGGGCCAGCTGGCCGAGGTCCGCAACCTGTGGCAGTTCTACCGCGACCGGCGCCCCGACCAGTACGAGACGCTGGTCCAGCGATGAGCCATCAACGAGGGAAGGCCCCCGCGCCCGTAACTGGCAGGCAGCCCGGGGCCGCGACGTGATGCAGCTTACGGCGCAGCCCGGATGGCCGCCCGGCCACGAGCCAGCTCGCCCTCCACGTCCCGGGTCATGCGTTCCACCAAGTCCGCCTGGGTGGCCGTGAGCGGCCGCCGGGCATGGACGCCGGCCGGGGCGAACCGGACCGCCGGATCCTTGGAGTACATGGCGGCATGCTGGGCCATGCTTGCCGCCAGATCAGGCGTGACCGGCAGTGCCAAGTGCCGCGCACTGGCCACCGCGGCTTTCCCCGGATCGGCTCGTAGCTCGGCGTAGGAGATGACTTTGACCCGGTCCCCGAATTCTTCGCGGGCTTGCAGTGCCGCCTGGGCGGCAGCGCGCCAGGCGTGACCGTACAAGGCGACCGGATCCGGCCGGCGCGCCGGGCCGTCAGGGATCAATCGGCCCAGGAGCCAGGGATGATCGTGCGGACTCCCCCAGGGAGCGGGCGTGTCCAGGCAGGAGGCCACCACCTCGGCCGCAGGCCGCCACAAGAAGATGGCCCGGGCCTGAGGAAAAGTGGTGAGCAGCTGGCGCTGCTCGGCGATGTTCCACGTAGTGCACTTCACCACCAGCATTGCCCCGCGGGCCAGGCCCCGGCCGAAGGCCCGCAGCACGGCGGCGATCGCCGCCGTCGGCTCCCGGTCGAGCAGGACCTGGTTGAGCGCCTCGGGCTCCTTGATCATGCGTACCGCCGGGTGGGCGCCCAGCATGTTGGCCAGCAGGGTCGAGCCGCACCGGCCGGTGTGAAAGATCAGCCCCCCAGGCCCGGGAAGCCCTTCGAGCTGGACGAGGGCAGACAGGATCTTCAGCGGCAAACGGACCGTGACCGGCTGATCCTGCTCGAATAGACGGGCCAGTGATATCTGGTACAAGGGCTCGGGAAAGCGGTCTTGCCCTGCGCCAATGAGGTAAACGTGCCCGGCGAGGATCCGGCTCGGCAGAAAGTTGGCCGGCAGTTCGCTGAGCCTCACGCCAGCCTGCGCTCGATAATGCCTTCGCCCCACAACAGGCGCACCGCGTCCGCGCGCTCGCCCGGGCTCCGATCACAGGCCAGCTCGCTGACGACGAAACGGTCACGGCTGAGGATTTCCTCACATACCGGGACAGCGGCTGCGGGCACCGTTATGGCGCGGTCGGCACAATGAAGCGTAAGCTGCTCTCCCTGCGGCACCGCGGCCAGCACGGCCTCAGAATTAACGGTGAATTGCATATCCGGCCGGACGGCGTCATCAGCCATCAGCGGCCAGACCTGGCGGGGCGGCGCCGGGAACCTGCGGATCGCAGCGGCACGCAAGATCTTGGCCAGTTCGGCGTCCGGCGCCCGTTTGAACCATTCGGCCAGTTCCGCGCGAAGCCGGCCCACGGCGGCGATAGCGCATTCATGATCGCCGACGAAGTCAGCCGGGAGGCTTTCCCGGCCAGGTGGTTCAGCCAGCCGGGACATCAATTCGAGCACGGCCCAGTGCCCGGTCCAGGCGGTGAGACTCAGCGTAAGGTGCAGTGACGCGGCCGGGCCGCTGCGGGCCGAATGGACCCATCCGCGCGGCAGCCACAGGCAGTCCCCCGGGTGAAGAGTCAGTTCGGCCCGGGGCTCGGGTTCTTCCAGCCGTTCGACACTCCAGCCCGTCCGCCGCCTGACCTCGTCCCAGCTCTCGTGAGCCAGCGGCCGGCGCAGCGCGGGCTCCCGCAAGGTCCACTCTTTACTGCCCTCGACCTGAACGATAAATGCGTCCTGCGGGTCGAAGTGGGAGGCAAATCCTTGCGACTTCGGCGGTGTCACATAGGCGTTGGCGTGAACCGGGCGAGAAAGGTCGTGGCCGAGTTTGCCCATGAATCTGCCGAGCGGCTCATAGTACTCCTGCAGCCCTTGCATGACGATAGTAGAGCCACCCGCGAGTTCCTGGGTAATCTTGCGCGTATCCGGTAGGCCCGGGTACATGATATTACTGCGGGTATATTCACCGTCAGGAAGCTGGGCACCATCGCGGATAACGCGGAAATCAGGTCTGCGCAAACCGCCGAACGACAACAGGTCAGCCATTTGGCGAAGGCTGAACAAATCCCTGAAATCATCACCACTGCGGTATAGGACAGGTACCTCGGGGGGGCTTGCACGAAAATTCCTGGGTTCAGAAATAAGCCTCCCGAGTGCCGTCAGTCGCGGCGCGGCAAGGTGCCCGTATTCGGTCATCGTGGACTCGCTTCCTACGGTAGAACTCTCGCGATCTGCGCGGCATGGTCGTAGGCGCGCTGAGCCGATGACATTTGTCACTGCGTACCAGACGGCCACGCCACAATACGCGGCTCGGCGGAGAAGCCTATCCCCACGATGAGTTGCCAGGTGCCCGGCGGCCCCGGATCGCGAGATTCGGAATGATGCCGGAGAGTCGGCATGAGGTGATCATTTCGCCAATCACTTCCTGAGGTGATCCGGGCCCGCCTAATAAGCGCGCGGGCCCGCCAGTACGATCCTTCCTCGGCTAGGGGAAGATCAGCCCTGACACTACCCCTGAACGGTACTGATAAACGGGGCAAAAGCGGCCATGGCCGGAAGCGTCCTGCTTTCGGTCATGGCCGAAAGCGCTGGCAAAGAGGCCTGACACGGCGTCGCCAGGCAATATACCAGTGGTGAACTATGGCCGAGGCGATAATGAACTGGATAACTGGATTCTTGCCAGTGTGCGCTTATCGTAATTGCTCGCGCACGGCCAGGAGAAGGTACCGACATGGGACTGGCTGAGACACTCGGGCGAGGGTGCGGGCCCGCCGGCGAACATCACCCGCCCCCCGAGGCCAGGGAGGCAGCGGACGCGCTCGCCTCCCGGCGGACCGCGCCAAGCGAGCATTCCTCCAGGCGGGTGCCGCAACCTGGCGAAGAGTACCGGCGATGAACTGCCCCGCCTGCGGGCACGGCCTATCTCCCGGCTCGCCGTCCTGCCCGGAGTGCGGTCGTCTCCTCAACGCGGTCCCGGGCGCGGCGGCTGCTCCGGCCGCCTCGGCTCCTCGGGCCTCTCCCGCTGCCCCGATCGCCACGGCTCCTCTGGTCACCCTGGCTTCTCTGACTGCTCTAGCCCCGCCAGCCGCTACGGACCCCCAGATCGCTCCGGCCGCAGAGGTCGGCATAGTTCCTCCAGCCGCCGCGACTCCTCCGGCTGCTGAGGAGCGGCGGGTCGTCACCACGCTCTTCTGCGATCTCGTCGGATCCACCACGCTGGCGGGACGCCTGGATCCTGAGGCCCTGCGCGCCGTCACACTCCGCTATTTCGACGTGATGCGCGAATTGATCCAGGCACGCGGCGGCCTGGTGGAAAAGTTTATCGGTGACGCGGTCATGGCGGTGTTCGGCTTCCCGGCGATTCACGAAGACGACGCGCTCCAGGCCCTGGCGGCGGCGCTGGACATGATGGCCGCGCTGGACGAGCTCAACGCCGACCTCGACCGCGCGTTCGGCATCCACCTGGAGGTCCGTATCGGCGTCAACACCGGAGAGGTCGTGGCCCCGGCCGACGCCACCTCAGGCCAGGCCCTGGTCTCCGGGGAAGTGGTAAACGTCGCGGCGCGGCTGCAACAGCACGCCTCGCCTGGCCACATCCTGATCGGGCCGGACACGCTGCGCACGGTGAGAAACGCCGCCGTGGTGACCGACTGCGGGTCGCTCAGCCTGCGCGGCAAGGCCCAGCCGGTTCCCGCCTACCGCCTGCTCGGGCTACTGGGCGATGCTCCCGAGCTGACCCGCCGGTTCGACACTCCCTTCGTCGGGCGCAAGACCGAACTCGAGCAGCTGGACCTGATCCTGGCCCGCGCCAGGGACACCGGGGAGTCACATCTAGTGACCATCTACGGTGATGCCGGCATCGGCAAGACCCGGCTGGCCCGGGAGTGGCTGGCGCAGACATCCGACTCCCCTGTGCTTCCCGGCGTCGGCCGATGCAGGCCCTTCGCCGAGAGCGGAACGCTCGCACCGCTCGCCGACGTACTACAGCAGCTGCTGCACGGCAGCGAGAGGCCCGACGTCCTGGCCTCGGCGTTCGCCGTCCTTGATTCCGGGCTGCTGCAGGACGGCACCCCGAATCCGTCGGCCGAGGACACCTGCGCCGCGATCACCAAGGTGCTGCCGCATCTGGCCCGGGGCCGCACGCTCGTGATCGTCATCGACGACTGCCAGTGGGCCTCGAGCACTCTGCTGGATATCATCGACCAGATCCACCTGGATCTGGCGTTCGAGCCGCTGACGCTGATCTGCCTGTCCCGGCCGGACCTGCTCCACACCCGCCCGACGTGGGGCGGCGGGCGGCTCAACTCCAGTTCGCTGGTACTCGCCGGCCTTTCCGCGCAGGAGTGCTCGCAGCTGGCTGCGGGCTTGGGAGAGGTGGTCGCCCACGGCAGCGGACCGCAGGGCAGCGTGCTGGAGCGGGCCGAAGGGAACCCCCTGTATCTCGAGCACCTGATCGATGCCCTGGAGCAGACCGGCGAGGCGGAGGATCTCCCCTTGACCCTGCAGGCGCTGCTCAGTGCTCGCGTCAGCGGCCTGCACCCCTGCCAGCGGACCATGCTGCAGATCGCCGCCGTCATCGGCCGCGATTTCAGTGTCGACGACGTTCTGCACCTGCTGGACCAGGAACCGGGCCGGCAGCATCCGCGCGACGCCGACGATCACCGGCGCCAGCTCCGCGACCTGGTGCAGCTCCGCTTGATCGAGCCGGAGCGGCAGCAGCCCGGAAGCAGCGTTCGCTACCGCTTCAGCAGCGGCCTGATTCACGATACGATCTACCAGGGCATGGTCAAGCGGATCCGCGCCGACCGCCACGAGCGCGTGGCCAGGCTGGGCAAGGCCTCGGGTGCTGCTCCCGCCGTGATCGGCACCCACCTGGAATCCGCCCATCGCTACCGGGTGGACCTTGGCCTGGTCGACGCCCGGACCGAATCGTTGCGCGAGGCGGCCGCAGCCGCACTGGCCAAGGCGGGTGCCGCCGCCCGGGCGCGGGCCGACATGTCGTGGGCTGAGAGCCTGTTCGAACGGGCCCTGGCGCTGACCCCCTGCCCCGCCCGCTCCTGGGCAGACCGAGCCAGGCAGACCGGCGAAGTGCGGCTCGCACGTGGCCGCATCGCCGAGGCCAGGGACCTGTTGCGGCAGGTACTCAGCACCGCCACCGCAGCCGGAGACACGCGCACCGCCATGCATGTCCGGCTTGACCTGGCCAGCATAGACCCCGAGATCGACGTGGCCGCGATGGCCGGGCTTGCCCGGCAGTCCCTCGTCGTGTTCAGTGCGGCCAGGGACCGTCTCGGCATCGCCAGGGCGGCGATCCGGGTAGCACAGGAGCGCCAGTCCCAGGGGCGGCACGCCGAGGCGATGCACCTGCTGACCCGGGCCCTCGGTAACGCGGTCCGGGCTGAGGCCGAACCTGAGCGGGCCATGGCGCTCGGCGCTTTGGGCGTCTCGCTGTGGCAGGGGCCGGTCCACGCCGCCGAGGCGATCCGCCGCGGCCAGGCGCTGCTGGCTGAACACTCCGGACGCCGCGCGGTCCGGATGAGCCTGAGCTGCCCGCTGGCGGTCCTGCACGCGCTGCAGGACGACTTCGCCGCGGCGGCACAGCTACTGGCGGTGGCCGCCGACCTCGGGCGGTCAACCGGTCATGCCGACGTCGCCGTGTTCGTGCCCCTCTTCACCGCCACGGTGGAGACGTTGGCCGGGCACGACGAGCAGGCCGAATCGCAGCTGCGACAGGCCATGGCGTCGGCGGATGCCGTCAGCGACACGGGCATGCTGACCGCCATCCAGCTCGGCCTCGCGCGCGTGCTGATGGGCCGCGGCGCCGACACAGAGGCGGGCGAGCTGATCGGCACCCACGATACGGCGCTGGCCATGTCGGTCGCGGCCGACGCCTGCGGCGTCAAAGCGCGCATCGCAGCCCGGCGGGGCGATGAAGGTGGTGCGCTGCTGCTGGCCGGGGAGGCGCTGGCCGCGGCCCGGCGCACCGACTCGCCGGCGCTGCTGGCCACGGCTCACCTCGACCGTGCCCATGTCCTCGCCCGGCTTGGCCACCGTCACGAAGCGGGCCGGGCCGCGACCCGCGCCGCGGCCGTGTTCCGTCGCAAGGGCCACGTCGCGGGCTCGCGCTGGGCCGGCTCGCTGCTGAGCGAAACAGGCCAGCCATGAGCATTACTCCAGCCCGTAAGTCCTTGACCTGGCATTTGTTCGGGCGCGATTTGTCCGACTTCACCATGACCAGCCCCATCGACGAACGGATCACCGCGCACTGGGCCTGGTCCGGCGCGTCAGGCGCCGGGGTCCGGGTCTGCATCATCGACAGCGGAATCGAAGAGGGCCATCCCCTGGTCGGCCCGGTCCAGGCCTGGTATGCCGCCGCCGGCGACACCGTAGAAGAATGCGAGGCCGGGGATGCGTTCGGCCATGGCACGGCCTGCGCCAGCATCATCAGGCGGATAGCCCCCCAGTGCGAGCTGACCAGCGTCCGCGTGCTCGGGGGGCCGGCAGCGGCGTGGGTGCCGCGCTGCTGGCCGGGCTGCGATGGAGTATCCGTCAGCGGTTCGACGTGATCAACCTCAGCCTGTCGACGACCCGTCCCCAGTTCGATCCCGAACTACGCGAACTGGCCGACGACGCTCATTTCCACGGCACGGCTCTGGTCGCGTCGGCCCACAACTCACCGGTGGAAAGCTATCCATGGCGTTACTCGTCGGTCATCTCCGTGGGTAGCCACGCCGCGGACGATGCCGATCTGGTGATCGCCAACACGCGGCCGCCGGTGGATTTCTTCGCCCGGGGCTGGGCGGTTACCGCCGCCGGCCTGGACGGCGGCACGACGCGCAACACCGGGAACAGCTTCGCCACCCCGCACGTGACCGGGCGCTGCGCGCTGATCCTGAGCAAGCACAAGGAGCTGACGATATCCCAGCTCAAGACCGTTTTGTACCTGACATCGGACAATGTGAAGGTGCGCCATGACCCCCGTGACCCCCACCACCTCGAACGCAGCCCCGGCTGACGGTACGGCCGCCGGCGACGCGCGGCCCGCCGCACCACCCTGGCCGTCCTCGGCCCGGGGCGACCTGCTCATCTCGGTCGTTGCGGTAGCTAGGTCCGCCTTCGGCGCGGCCGCGAGTTCTGTCCTGCGCCTTGACCGCGACCAGCGCGAATTTGTCTTCGCAGCGGTCGCCGGCGAGGGGGAGGATTTCCTGGTCGGCCGGCGGTTTCCCGCTGACCGGGGCATCGCGGGCTGGGTGGCGGCGACCGGCGAGGCGACGATCGTGGACCAGGTGGCCGCCAGCGTGACGTTCGCCCGTGACGTGGCGGAGAGCACCGGATACGTGCCGGAGTCGATCATGGCCGCGCAGATCGCGCACGCCGACGAGAGCCTCGGCGTCCTCGAGGTCCTTGACGCCACCCGCTCCCCGGCCAGCCTCGGTGATCTGGAGCTGCTCAAGCTGCTAGCCGGGCAGGCGGCCATCGCGTTGCGAGACCCGGAGGCCGGCCCGGAGGCCACCGACCCCGGGGAGCGCGTGGCCCTGGAAGGCCTGATCCGCCTGCTGGAGAACTGGGACGCGCCCACCCAGCAGGCTGCGGGCCGGATCCTGCAGACGCTGGCGACCTTCTTCCGCGGCCGCCCAGCCCCGCACGAGGCGTCACAGATCAGGATCTGATCAGCTGTGAACCGCACACCGACCGGAACGGCTCGCGACCCGCAACTGCGCGCCACCCAGCTTCTGGCCGACGCGACCGCGCTGGCGCCCGAGCTCACCCGGCTACGCCGCGACCTGCACGCCGAGCCCGAGGTTGGTCTGGACCTGCCCCATACTCAGCAGAAGGTGACCGGCGCGCTGGCGGCCCTGCCCTTGGAGGTGAGGCTGGGCCAGCGGCTGTCGTCGGTCGTCGCGGTGCTGCGCGGGCCAAGGCCCGGGCCGACGGTCCTGCTCCGCGCAGACATGGACGCGCTTCCGCTGCAGGAGGCCACCGGGCTGGCCTATGCCTCGAGGTTCCCCGGCCGGATGCACGCCTGCGGCCATGACCTGCACACTGCGATGCTGGTGGGCGCGGCCCGGCTGCTGTGCGCCCGCCGGCGCGAGCTAGCCGGGAACGTGGTGTTCATGTTCCAGCCGGGCGAGGAGCACGATGCCGGAGCGCGGCTGATGATCGAGGAAGGGGTCCTGGATGCCACCGGCGAGCGGCCCGCCGCCGCCTACGTGCTGCACGTGCTGTCCGGGCAGCTTCCCGCCAGGCAATTCGGCACCCGGCCGGGCCCGGTGACGGCGAACGCCGACGAGCTGCACGTCACCGTGAGCGGCGTCGGCGGCCACGGAGCGCTGCCGTCCCGGGCGGCAGATCCGATCGCCGCGGCGAGCGCGATGGTGACGGCGCTATACGCCTACGTCTCGCGCAATGTCGACATCTTTGATCCGGTCGTGGTCTCGGTCTGCAGTATCCATGCGGGCACCGCGGGCAACATCATCCCGGACCAGGCCCGGTTCGACGGCACGGTCCGGTCGCTGAGCCAGCGGGCCCGGCAGAAAATCCTCGCCGGCATCCGCCAGGTCCTCGACGGGGTGGCGCATGCCCACGGGGTGCGCGTTGAGGTCCGTCTCGACGCCGGGTACCCCGCGGTTGTCAACGACGCGCGCGAAACCCGGTTCGCCGCGTCCACGGTGCGCGACTTGTTCGGCACCGGCCGGCTGATCCTCTTCCCGGTCCCGTCCACCGCGGCGGAAGACTTTGCTTACATCCTGTCCGAGGTGCCCGGCGCCTACGTGTTCCTCGGTGCATGCCCGGACGGATGTGATGCGTCGACCGCAGCGTTCAACCACGCACCGGACGCCAGGTTCGATGACGGCGTCCTGCCCGACGGCGCCGCGTTGCTGGCCGAACTGGCGCAGCAGCGGCTCGGCCCGCGGGATTGTCCCCCCGCCGCCGGAGAACAGTTGATTCCAGGTCGGCCCCGGTCGCCGTAATGATATTTGTCACCGACGCGAGGACATTCCTTTGCCCTCTCGGCGGATATGTAAATAATGGAATCACAAGGACCGAATGGTTGACCTCCAGATAAGGAGAAAGGGTCATGGCCGACGACAAGAAAACCCAGCCCGAGGGCGAAGTCGAGGAGATCGAGGTCCTGGACCAGGCGGACGGAACTGCACTTCCCGAGGCCGGTGCCTCGAGCGGCGACTTCGTTTGCTGCTCCTCGTCGTCTTCGTCTTCCTGCTGCGCCGCGTGAAAACTTCCTGGGCTGGCCTGCAGGGTAACAGGCCAGCCCAGGAAAGCCAGCCCGGGAACGGCATGGCCCTGTCGTCTAAAGGTCAGGACGCCGCCCCCTCAAGGCGGAAACACTGGTTCAAATCCAGTCGGGGCTACGGATGTTCAAACCGGTGACATTACCGGACCAATGGAATCACACAGGAAGAACAGGAAAATGGCTGACGACACGAACCCGCAGGCCAAGCAGAATGAGAACGTCGAGGAGATCGAGGTCCTGGACCAGGCGGACGGAACTGCACTTCCCGAGGCCGGCGCCTCGAGCGGTGACTTCTTGTGCTGCTCGTCCTCGTCTTCGTCTTCCTGCTCCTCGGCCGGCTGACGGCGACGGGCTGGCCTGCCGCCCCCGGGCGGGCCAGCCCGGACCGCGCACTACGGCACGGCCCTGTCGTCTAAAGGTCAGGACGCCGCCCCCTCAAGGCGGAAACACTGGTTCAAATCCAGTCGGGGCTACTCGGCGCGGCGAATCGCAGTGGTTCGCCGCGCTCTTTCCTTTGAGCTGGCGTCTGCGGCGCTGTGCGCCTTTCCCGGTATGATCTGGCTACCATGGCGGCATGAGGATGATATCGGTCCGGCTAGAGGCACTTTCGGGAAACAATGGCCTGGCCTAGCATTTTCTTGTGCCCTGGGAGACTTTCTCGAGAGGGCTGCGCCGCCGCCGCTGCCAGGAGGATCTGGCTGCACTTTGGCGCAGCGCCGAACGGCGGCGTATTCTCGCCGAGCTGCACGACCTGCTCGGCCAGGAACTCACCGTGCTCGCCTTGGAATGCGATCTCGCGCTGGCGGCCGACATTGATGGTCCGAGCGCCCCGGGCCTCAGGCGGATCCGGCGGCGCGCCGACCAACTCATCCGGTCCGTGGCGACGCTGGCCGAAGGGATTCGGCCGGTCACGGTGACCGAATGCCTGGAGCGGGCCGGCCGCAACCTCGGGGCCGCAGGCATCGATCTCAGGCTCGACGTGGCCGAGGACACCGTCGGCCTCCCGGCCGAGATCGACGCGCTACTCGGCTGCGTCATCCGCGAGGGGGTTACGAACCTGCTGCGGCATGCGCCTGCGGCTACCGTGTGCGAGATCACGGTCCGGGCGGCCGAGAGCGTCACCGTGGTCATCCGCAACGACGGTGACTACCCCGCCGGGCCGGTCCGTCCGGGGGCGGGTATAGCCGGGCTCCGCGACCGGGCCGTGCGCCTGGGCGGCCGCATCGACATCACCTCGAGCGCAGGATGGTTCGCCGTGCGGGCCTGCGTGCCGGCCCGGCGTCCCGGCCCGCGCGCGGCGGCGCTCAGCCTGGCAGGGAGGTCGTAACGTGGGGCAGACCCGGATCTTGCTGGCGGATGATCACCTGATGGTCCTGGAGGCGCTGGTGACCCGGTTCAGCCTGGAGGAGAGCATCGCGGTAGTGGCCGCCCTGGGTGACAGCACCGCCGTCGTGCCAGCCGCCTTGAGAACCAAGCCGGACGTGGCCCTGCTCGACGTGTTCCTGCCGCCGGGCGGCGGGATCGCGGTCGCGGCGCAGCTGCGGGAGCTGCTGCCGTCCTGCGCAACCGTGCTGATGACGGCGCTCCCGCGGCCTGGCATGCTGGCTCGGGCCCTGGCGGACGGAGCGATCGGCCTGGTATGCAAGAGCTCCCCGCTGTCCGTGCTCGTCTCGGTGCTGACCGCCGCGGCGGCCGGGGAACGGCGCATCGACCCGGCGATTGAGGCGGTGATCGGCAGCTTCCGCGCGTGCCCGCTGTCCGGCCGGGAAGTGGAGGTGCTCCGCCTGGCCGCCACCGGCACTTCGATCGCGGAGATGGCTAAGCACGCCTGCCTGGCCGAAGGGACGGTCAGGAACCTCATCTCCAGCTCGATGAAGAAGCTGAACGCCCGCAATCGCTTCGACGCGGCCCGGATCGCGCTGCAACAGGGCCTGTTGTTAGTGGCTTCGCCCGGAAGGCTCGGGCCTGCGGTCCCCGTCGGCCGCCCGCGCCGGATCGGCCAGGTGGCTGAGCGCGCCCACCCGCGCGCACACCGGGCCAGGTCCCAGGACCGTGGCCACAGCATGCAGATCCGGGCTGCGGGTGGAACCAGTCAGGGCGACGCGGATGATCTGAGCGGCCTCTTTGAAGATGCCATGGTAGGCCTGCGGCGCTGCCCTGTACTCCGCCGCGCTGGCGGCGAAACCATGCCTGGCCGCCAGGGCCCGCAGCCACGCCAGCCACTCCCGCGCATCGGCGGCGGCCCGGTATTCCTGCGCGAAGGCACGGGCGAAACCGGCCACCACGGCCGGGTCGCGCCCGGCGAGCGAGCCGTCCAGTCCGGTGACCGGCTGGAAAAGCTGCGGGAAGAAGTAGCCGTAGACCGTGCGGAACTCCGACCACGCGCGCAGGTCCTTGCGCGGATGAGGGACGTTGTCCCGCTCGATGCGCAGTGCCCGCAGGGCCAGGTCGGTGTCGGCGCTGAGGACGCCGGCCAGCTCGGGGTCGAAACGACCGGCCCAGCCGCGCACGGCAGCCAGCACCGTCTCGCTGGGCAGGGCCGCGATGAGGTCGGCGCTGATATCCGCCAGCTTCTGCAGATCGACCAGGGCGCCGGAGGTGCCGATCCTGGCCAGGTCGATCGGCTCGGCCAGCGACGGCCCGAGCGGCATGTCGGCGAGGCGGCTGTTGGCCAGGCCGCGCAGGTAGTACCGGATGGCCTCGGGCGGGTAGCCCACCCGTTCGTAGTAATCGACGGACGCCTCCGGGTCCTTCCGCTTGGACAGCTTCCGCTTCCCGCCCTTGGCCGCCTTCAGCAGCGGCGCGATGTGCGCGTACTGGACTGGCTCGAAGCCGAGGGCGGCGAAGAGCTGAAGGTGGACTGGCACCGAGGACAGCCACTCGTCGCCGCGGATCACCAGGTTGACCCGCATCAGGTGATCGTCGACGACGTGGGCGAGGTGATACGTCGGCAGCCGCAGACCTGCCTGGGCGCTCTTGAGGATGACCACGTCGTTGCGGTTCGCATCGAATTCGACCCGGCCGCGCAGGGTATCGGCATACCAGACTCGCTCGCCGGGAGCACTGCGGCTGTAAAAGCGAACCACATAGGGGCGGCCCGCGGCGAGCGCCGCGCGGACGGCGTCCTCGTCGGCGCAGCGCCACGGTGCCCAGCACCCGTAGTACCCGGGCGGCGCCTTCGACTCCCGTTGGTTGCCGGCCAGGGCGGCGAGCTCGTCCTTGGTCGCGAAGCACGGATAGGCGTGACCATGGCGCAGCAGTTCCCGGACGTAGCTGAGATAGATCAGTTCCCGCTCCGACTGGACGTACGGGCCGTAATCGCCGCCGACCGCCTGCGACTCATCCGGTACCAGGCCGAAGTGCCGGAAAGCCCGTTCGAACTGCTCCCGCGCCCCGGGCACCTCACGAGCTTGATCGGTGTCCTCCACACGGACCAGGTACCTGCCGCCCGAATGCCGAGCGACGTCCTGGCAGATGAGCGCGGTGTACAGGCCGCCGAGGTGCATAGGACCGGTCGGGCTCGGGCCGAGACGGGTAACTTTGGCCCCGTCGGGCAGCGTGCGCGGCGGGTAACGCCGCTCCCAGTCAGCAGGCTCGGGAAGATCCGCGGGAAAAAGTGAGTCGACGAGCGAGCGGCCGAGCATAGCAGCCTCCAGGTGGGCAGGCACCGACCAGATCGGCGAGGTCTCGCGCCCGGTGCCACGGCCAGGATCCCGGTCGCCGGTTCTGGTTCGGCCCGGATTCAGTATGCCCGCGGCATGGTAACAGCGGGCTGCGGTTCAGCAGGCCGTTGCGCTCGGCGAAGATCCCGGCCTGGAAGCGGCTTCGTGCGCCGAGGCGCCGCATCATCGATTCGACGATCCGCCGGGACGTGCGCGGGCTGACCCCTAGCCGTTTGGCGACCGTCTCGTCGGTGTAGCCCTGGGCGAGGAGCCAGATGGCTTCCATCTCGAGCGCGACGCTCATGTCGCCCCGTTTTCCCATGTCCAGGTTGACCGGAATGGCCCGCTCCCAGATCCAGTCGAAGAGCGAGCAGAAGGCAGTAACCGTCGCCTTGCCGTAAAGGACGACGGCGCCATCTCTGGAATTTTCCGGATTCATCGGGACGATGGCCACCTTACGGTCGAAGACCACCATCCTGCTGGGCAGCGCGGGGGTGGTGCGCAGGTCGAATCCGTTACGCACCAGCCACTGTATGTACTCGAGCGTAAGAGGATGGTTCAGGGCGCTGTGCAGGTAAATCGACCGCGACCTGACCCTCTGCCCGATGTAGCGCTTGGTCGCCGCTTTGCCGGCTCTGATGTCGGCGGCGGTCTGCTTGCCGGGCGAGAAGTTCATAACCTCCGAGGCGACGCTGGCCGACAGCGTTTCGAGCCGGGCCCTGATGGCCTCGATCCCGATGACGTATTCGACTTCGGGCGTATCGTCCTGACCGGCGTGCCGCGCATCCTTGGCGTGTTCCGCGATCAGTCGCGCGGCCGCCGCGCGGGAAAGCTCGACGCGCCGCTGAAACGACGCCAATTCGGCTTGCTGGACAGCGAGGAGGATTTCCATCCCGTGTTCCGGGCTTATGGCATACAGCCGCCGGTGGTCATTGCGTCGCTGGAGCAATGTCAGTTTGTTCAACTGCTCTATGGCGCGCTCAACTTCGGCAAGCGGTTTATCAAGATGCTTGGCCAGGCATTCCGGTTCTATTCCGGGCTGGGCCAGGATGGCTATGTAGACTGATTCGCAGGCGTCATCGAGTCCTAGCGGCTCCAGCATGGCGCGTCGGTTTCCTTTCCGCCGGAAGACCCCCTTCAGACGCCAGCCAGATGAAAATTCCCCCTCCGCGCATAAGCCATCAGCCAGGGTAGTTAACGTCACGCTCTGCAGCTAAGGCGTTCCCGCCCGCTTAGCGATGTCCCGCAGGTAACAATTCTACCAGCCATCATGATGCCTAGCAACGCTCGTCCGCGGGGGCGCGGCCGCGGACAACTACTGCGGTGCCGCAGGCGGCTGACCCGATTCCCGGTGGAGGTACCGAGGAGGCCTGCCGGGGTTGCCGGCCGCTGCCGTGCCTGTGTTTGCGCTGGTAGATGAGTCGGGGCTACGGCTATGCGCGTGGCCTCCGTACCGCAGACGTTATGCGCAATTGCGTGCCCGGCGGGAATCGGCGCCCGGAGCCGGGCGCTAGATCTGATCGCTCCCGCGCAGCAGGAACCGGCGCATCAGCGGGGGCATGTCGTACATCTCCGCGTGTATGGTGACATCGGCCACCGCATGGGCCGTGACCTCGTCGAAGTCCTCCGAGGCCGACAGCATACTGAGCTCAAGGAGCGTCTCGAAGGCCCGGTCCGCGGCATGCCCGGCGAAGGCGAGCGCCTGGCAGGCCTCGATGTGGGTGAAGGGCCCCGGCGAGAGCTCGGCCAGGCAGCGGGCCGCGGCCTTGCCCTCCTCGGGCAGGCTGTCATACCACTTCTGGTAGCGGGCCTCCACCGAGGACTGGCCGGACACCAGCTCGGTGAACGGGTCGGCGCCGGAGAGCCGCTCGGCGAATTCGGCCAGGGACAAGTGGGGCGCAGCCGCGAGCTTCCCGCCGATGACCCGGATAACCAGTGGTGAGGTGCCGCAGCAGGCCAGTATCTTCGCGACCTTGGAGCGTTCCCGCTCCACCCGCTGCTCGCCGACGAGCCGCGACAGCAGCTGCGTCGCCTCCCGCTCGGTAAAGTCGCCGACCTCGACCCACTGGTCCGCCTCGAGCCCGCTCAGCCGCGAACGGCTGATAATGATCACCAGGCTCTCCTGTGAGGTCGGCAGGATCGCGTCCACGTAATCCTCACCGGGGACGTCATCCAGGACGAGCAGGAGCTTCTTACCCTTGGTCCACGAGCGCCACAGGGCGGCGGCGGCCTCGGGATCGGCAGGCGCGGCGGCGGACAACCCGACCGTCTGCAGCAGCTCCCTGACCACGGAGGCGTCGTCCTTGACCTGCCCATCAGGCATGCGTGACCGGACGAACAGATTGCCGTCTGGGTAATCGTCGGCGACGAGGTGGGCGGCGTGGATCACCAGGGTCGACTTCCCGGTGCCGACTCGGCCCCAGACGACCGTGACTCCGGCCGGATAGTGAAGGACCTGGTGCTGCAGGTCCGCCCTGGCCACGAAGTCAGGGATCCTCCTGGGCAGCTGGTGCGTAGCCGCCTGAGTGGAGTGCGACGGCGTGTCGGCTATCATAATGGGCGCTCCATGGGATTTCGGCGAGAGAAGGCTGGCGTACATGGCCTGCAGGACGGGACTCGGATCTATTCCGTATTCCCGCGCCAGGTAATGGCGCTTCCCCTCGTAATAGGACAGCGCCTCAAGAGTGCGACCGCACAAGCTCAATGCCCGCATCCGGCTCACCGCAAGCCGTTCGCGGAAAGGGATTGAGTCTTCCATTTCGTCGAGGCTTTCCAGCGCCTCGACATGCTGCCCGGTGGAGATGGCGGCGTCGATCCAGTCCTCGTAAGCCGCCACGAAGCGGTCCCAGAGCCGGGCCGCGTCACCGGGATACTCACCGGGCTCCCACAGGCCCGCCGCGGGCTGGCCGCGCCAGAGCCCGACGGCCGCACGGAGCAGGTCCGCCGAGGCCGCGGCGTCGCCGTTGCGGGCCGCGCGGCGGCCTGCCGCGGCGAGCTCGTCGAACCGGTGCAGGTCAAATGCGGCCGGGCCCGGCCGGAGAATGTATCCGCCTGCGGCGCAGCCGATCCGGTCCCGCAAGATCTTCCGCAGCCCGCATATGTATACTTGCAGATTCTTCCGGGCGGTGCGCGGAGGATGATCAGGCCAGACCGTGTCGATCAGCTCGTTGACCGCGACCGCTTTATCAGCGCGCATGAGCAAAAGCGCCAGCAGCCGTCGCTGTTTGGTGCTGCCAAGGTCCATCTCGACGCCATCGAGGCGTACGACGAGGGTCCCTAGTACCTGAATTTCAAGCCTGGGCGCTGATGTTTCCATACAGGACTTCCAACCCATGCCGCTGGTTATTACCCGGTACTGAATAAGTATTATCCGATGATCGCGGCCGGGACAGCGATCCGCCTGGCCCATTTCGGACATGTCCTGAAGGGGCCAGGTCGGCGGCGGTCGCGCACGCCATTCAGGCGGCTTCCGATCCAGTCTCGGCGATAGCGTCGAGCACATGGCCGAGCGACAGGTAGCTGAACATTTCCTCGTGCGGGACCAGGCCGAGCCGGTTATGCAGCATGTGGACGTGTGAGGTGAGCAGGCTCAGCGCCGTAGCGCGGCCGCCCGGCACCGGCAGCTCGCGGCGCCAGACCTGGACTGCATCCTTGATCGTCTCGGCCCAGGTCCCGACCGGCCCCCGATCGGCCCGCTCGAACAGCAGCTCGGGCCGCCGGGCCAGGCGCATGCCGTTCTGCCGCCCGGATTTCTCCACCTGAGCGATGACCTTGTCGGGGAACCCCAGCTTGGCGCAGTAGTCGCGCCAGAAGTCCGCACCGCCGGCGCAGAAGGTTCTGGCTAGCTCCAGGTTGTCCAGCGTCAAGATCACCGCCGCCACGGCCGAGGCGGCCGACAGCGCCCGCTCCCACAGGCCCGGCGCTTGGCGCATGATCTCCAGCACGGTCCGGCTGGATTGCTCGAAGAGCCGTTCCGACAGCTCCATCAGCTCCCCCTCGCCGTACCGGCCGACTTCGGGCTCATAGCGCGCACGGTGCACGCCCGGCTCGCGCAGCGCCTCGACCGGCAGGGGCTTACCCGCCTCTCCCGCGGCGGCCAGGCTGGCGGCCTGCAGCCCGAATTGATCCCGGTCCAGCGGCCGCTCGTTTCCGGCCAGCTCGAGGGCGGGGGGGATCCGCTCCTTGAGCAATGACTCGGCCCGCCGTGCGGAGGCTTGCGTCAGGCCGCGCATCCGCACGCGCACGTGCGGGCCGCCCTGCCAATACCTGATGAAGAAGAAGCAATCCGGGATGACGGCGTCGATGACGGGCTCGACGACGTCGAGGATGACCCGGTCGTGCATGCTCCTGGCGGTGGACGACAGGTGCAGGTGCCAGCTGTGCCATCCCCGGTCCGCGGTGAGCGGCATCTCGCCTTGGGTGCTCATAGCCTCAGATCCAGTCTCGATTCGGTGAAGCGCGGTGTCCCGCAGGTGACGGTGATCAGGAAGACCTCGTCCGGAGCCAAGTCGAGCAGCGGCTGCGCGGGTATCTCCTGGAATGCCCGCGCGGGCCGCGCGTACTGACCGTGGGCTGCGGCCGCGAGGCACAGGCCTTGCGTCATCCACCCGCCGAGCAGCAGGGCCAGTGGCCACGCCCAGGGCCCGAACTGGTCGGCCAGCGACCGCGGTCGTACGGAAACGAACCAGATGGCGCTGGCCACGCGCACACCGCAGCCGACGTCTATCTCCTGCCGGTGCCCGTAGTCGCGCTCGAGGTCGGCGCCGATCCGGCCGTTCTCGCGGACCAGGTTCAGCGTGCCGTCGGCCAGCCGGTAGACGCCGCTGGCATGGCCGTCGATGTCCTGCAGGCAGACGGTCACCGACAACAGCCTCGCGACCTGCTGCAGGATCTGTGACGGCGGCATCGCGCCGATCCAGCCCAGCGCGTCCTGCACGAGGGAGAACGGCCGGCGTTGACGGCGTCCGGCCAGGCCCTTCAGGCCGCGCGGCATGGTGCCTGAACTGCGGGCCCACAGCACCTCGGCCCACGACCCGGCGGCCGGGCCGGCGGCGCCGCCGGGGACCGAAGACGCCTCCGGCAGCGGCGTGTCCGCGGGCCGCAGCATCGCCGTGCGGTTCATGGCCACGACCTCGCCCAGGACCGGGTCGTCAGGCGCAGCATCAAGGGGCGGCGAGAGCTTCCCCGCGGCCGGCCCGGCGACAGGCCAGGGCCGTACCGCTACCGGAAGGGTCCAGCCCCAAGCCGGATCGAGGCCCAGCTCGCCCAGGGCGGACTCGGCCGCGGCGTCCGGCAGGTCCACGCGGTACGGCACGGCGAACAGGTCGAGCGCTACGCACAGCGCACGCAGGTTGATGCCGAGCTCGAGTTCGGTCAGCGCGCCGCGCAGCTTCCCGTAGGGCGCAGGCAGGTCGGAGTACCTGGCCGTGAGCAGGATGCGGTCCTGGTCGTCCGGCCGGGCAGACACGCCCATGTCCAGCAGCGCGTGCCGGTAGACGTCGAGCCAGTGGTGGCGTCCATCGCGGGTGACGAACGCGTGCACCGGGAACTTGCTCCGCACCGAAGGGATCCCCCGGTGGTCGTTGTACAGGTTGGCCGGTTCCCTGCGCTGCGGGCCGAAGGCCGCGATGAGGGCATGTCCGAGCTGGTCACGCCGCGGGCCGGCCCACCGCACGGGGTAGCGGGGGAACGGGATCCCCTCGAGCAGGTCGACCGTCCCGAACGGGAGCCTCGCCGCGCGTCCGGGGTTGGCCCGTCCTGGTGGCACGCCGGCCGTCGTCGCCAGCAGGTCCCAGGTGTAGGGGCTGGGCCCGCCCTTGTGCGCCGACCAGCCCGGGAACACGGTCGTGCCGACGATCGTCTGCTTCGAGCTCTGGGTGAACGCGAAGCGCAGCAGTTCCTCTGTGGTCATCAGCTCGTCCTTAAGGGAACGGATGGGGATCGTACGGGATGTCCCCGGCCCGGCCGGGCGGGATCACCCGGGTGAGCCGGTCCAGGCCGAGCAGGCGCTGCTGGGCGTGGCCGAAGCACATCGGCACGATTCCCGGCACCACCGCCTTAACCACGCGCAGGCCGAGGTCCAGGTGATCGCGGGTGGACTGGTCCACCACCACGATTTGGTCAAGCCCGGCGCGGCGGAACCTGTCTGCCACCTGGTCAAGGGCGCCTTTGACGTCGCCGTCCGCGGCGTCGGTGAAGCACTGCGGCCAGCCGGGGAAGACCTCGTCCATCTTCATCACGGGGCCGCCGAGCACCGCGATGATCCTGGGCAGCGTCTCGGGCAGGGCGTACAGCCCGATATGGTCGTCCATGCCGCAGACCAGCCAGGGATCGGCGAGCATCGGCTCGACGTGAGTGCGTTCCCACCACGGGGGCTGGCACACCATCTGGGCGAGCTCGGTCAGCGCGCCGCGCACCGCCCTGGCCGGGTCGACTCCAGCGCCCGCCGCGGAGTAGCTGGCCGGGTATCCCCCGCTGCGGTTGATCGCGAGCGACCACACCGCGGGAAGGTCGATGTCGGCTGTGGTGACCAGCAGGTAGGTCTGGTAGCCGCGGGAGGTGACGAGATCGGCCAGCTGGCGGCTGAGCGGGTCGGTCACGGACGCCAGGTCGATCTGAGTCAGCGAGCGAGCCCGGTGCCAGGCCAGCAGGAAGGCGTCCCGCTCGTGCAGTTCCAGCAGCGCATGCAGGGTCGCCTCGGTGAGGCTCCCGCCGACCGCGCAGCCGCTTGAGCAGTCCTCGAAGTAGCGGCGGTGGGGACCGGATGCACTGCCGGGGACGTGCTTATACCGGAAGAACGCGATCTCGGCCGGGACGAGCAGCGGCTCGCCCGAGTCGAGCCGATGTCCCCAGGCCCAGTCCATCGGCGTCGCGGCGTCGAACGGGAGCACCCGGCAGGTGGCATGGGCGAGCTGCTCGGCAGTGTAGCCGCCCAGCGAGGCGGGCTCGACCGCCCGGCCGGCAAGGAGCTGATACGGCATGTCCTTGAGGATTACGCCGGGCTGCGGCCACCCGCCGAGCCGCTCGTAGGCTTCCAGGATCGCGACCGGCTCTGCGGCACCGAAGGTTAGTGCCCGGCCGTACCCCATGGACGGCGCCCCCGGCAGCACGGCGTCGCTCATCGCGAAGGGCGCCTTGGAATCCCGCATGACCTGGACGACCGGGCCGAACCTGGGGTCCACCAGGCGCCGCCGCATGGTCGCGCGGTCCAGCGGCAGGACCGAAGGCGCCGCACGCAGCGGGTCACCGGGAAGAGCCGGGGCCGGCTCGAACCGCACGCGGGGCGGCGGGACCCGGGGGTCGCGCGGCGGTGCCGCGCAGACCGGGCAGCCAGCAGCCCGGACGACCCGGTGCCGGCCGGTGGCGCGCGCCCCGACCGCGATCAGCTCGCCGGGCACGAGCGGCCGTGCGGCCGCCTCGTCGACGGCGAGGCCGAGCCATTCCGGCTGTCCCGGCGAGCCGCCGACCCGGCCGGTGCGCGGCTCGCCGAGGTAGTCGGCGAGCGGATGCTGGCTGACCAGCCGGGCCCGCCGCTCAGCACACGCCGCGCAGCCGGAGTCGGTCCCGGCCGACCACAGCGGCCCGAGCTGAACCTCGTCGGGGAACAGCCGGATGGAAAGCAAGGCTGACCGCGACCGGCGCCATTGAGCCTGCTCCCAGGCGAGCGACCAGCCGTCGTTGACCGCAGTGCGGGTGCCCGGCGGGAGTCCGGCC
The DNA here is from genome assembly GCA_963822765.1 of uncultured Actinomycetes bacterium. Taxonomy (GTDB): domain Bacteria; phylum Actinomycetota; class Actinomycetes; order Streptosporangiales; family Streptosporangiaceae; genus Palsa-504. Next base: position 54,127 of record CAWGJL010000011.1, read on the forward strand.
AGCAGCGTGCGCAGCCACCGGCGCCTGGATGGCTCGACCGAGGGGCCGAACGACAGGTCGCGGGCGGTAGCCATCACCGCTCCAGGCGGACCGGGCCGTACCATAGCCCGGCGGTGCCGAGCAGCGGATCGGGCCCGGCTTCGCGTCCTGAGACCGTCAGCTGCCGGTCCCGGCAAAGGTCCGCCGCCTGGCGCAGCAGCGCCGCGATGTCGGCATCGGGAGCGGAGATCAGCGCCGAGGTGTCCGGGTCCGGGCCGCCGCCGAGGTCCCGGCCCAGGGTCCGCAGCGCCTGCAGGCGGGCCACCCCGGTGCCGAGCGCGGCCGCGGCGGCCCGACGCCCGTCCTGCGCCCAGGCGCGGGCCAGCGTCTGGCCGGTGTCGCCGCGTAGCAGGTGGCCGAGCCGCCAGCTCAGGCCGGGGACACCGCAGGTCTGGAGGGTGACGGGTACCAGCTCGTAGTCCTCGATGGCCCGCCACAGTCGCTGGGCCCCCAGGTCGTCGATGTCGCTGTAGCCGGATGTCGCCTGAAGCTTTAGCTGGTCATCGAGCAGCCGCAGCGTGCCGTCGAGCAGCCAGCGCGCCGGGGTCGTCCCAGCCGCGCCGATACCGTGACCGGGGGCGACGGCGGCGCCAGCCTGCTGACGCAGGCAGGCCAGGGCCGCGGCGGCCGTGGCCCCTTCCTGGTCGGTGCCCCAGGCGAGCACCGCGCCGCCCGGGGCGGCGAGGTGCTCGGCGGTGACCATCGCGACCGGCATCTGCGGCAGGTGCTCCGGCGTAAGCACGGTGAACGTGCCGAGCCAGCGCCGCGATGCCGCATGTACCGCGTCCAGCGTGTCGCTGCTCGCGGGCGCCTGATCGGCTTGGATCCCGCCGAGGTCGTAGCGCGCGTCCCGGCCGGGCTGCGGCGGGGCGATCAGCACGGCGTCGGCGGTGAGCGTCCCGCCGTAGATCACGTGGGCCTCGCCCGGCCTGGCGGTGCCGGTCAGAGTGCGGAAGATGCCGTGCCCGGCCAGCGCGCCGGCCAGCGCTTCGCCGGTGGGCAGCGCCACTGACTCGAGCCGGCCGTCAGCTTGCCAACGGTGCGCCCTGGCGCACAGGGCCGACCAAACGGCCACGTCCGCGGCGCCCCGGGCCGGGGGCCCGACCACGGCGAGCAGACCTGAAGTGAGCACGGGCACCGTCGGGCATCCGGGGGGCAGCTCGGCCCGCTGCAGGTCCAGCAGGCCCGCGTCGGCGCAGGCGTACATCGCGGCGTCCACCGCCCCGACCTCGGTGGCGATCTTACCGTCCACCAGCCCGGTCAATTCCACCCCCGGGGCGCGATCGGCCAGCGCCCTGGCCGCATCCGGCTCGGGCAGCGCCAGCAGCAGCCTGGTGACGCCGGCCCGCAGCAGGCCCCGTGCGGCGGGCAGGACGGCGGCGGCCGGCCCGGCCAGCAGCACCCGGGATGCCTGGAGCCTGCGGAAGGCGGCGTAAGGGTCGTCGTGGTCGGTTTCCAGGTCGGCGAGGGCGTCCGCGTGGCGGCGCCGGGTGTCCGGGTCCGGTTCCGGCTCGCTGAGCCGGGACAGCTCCAGGAGCAGGCCGCGGTCCCGCAGCGCGCCGATGAGCTGCCGGACGAGCCCGGGCGCGGCGGTACCCTGCAGGGCCGCCACCGCCTCGTCCTCGGTGGCGCCGTCCTCAAGCAGGGGGATCAGCTCGTCGAAGACCCGGTACAGCGTGCCTGGCCCGCGGATGACGAAATGGATGCGCGGCGCGCCGATGTACATGCCTTCACGGACCGGGGCGTAATGCACCCCTGGTCGCAGCCTGATCCGCATCATGCCTCCTCGATGACGAATTCGCCGAACGCCGGCCTGCTCACCTCGACCACCCACTCGAAGGCGTGCGGGGAGTCGGCCATGACAGGCAGCGCCTCCTCGACGTAGCCGTCCTGCCGCCGCTCGAGCAGGCGCGGCATCACGCGGGTAAACAGCCCGCTCGACAGGTCCACGTACTGCGGTTTATCCCGGCGGGCCGGCTTGGCCCTGGTGGCTCCCGGCGAGCGGGGCGGCCCGGGCGGCCCGGACGGTGTCTTGAACACGACCTCCTCAGGCACCTCATTCACGGCCCGCCACCGGGCCAGCGCCGCCAGCCGCTCGACCTCATCCTTGGCGTTCACGGCCTGGTCAAACTCGTCATGCCCGTACCACCGGCGCCGGGAGATGATGACCGAGCCCGCGCGCAGCCGGGGACACGACATCGTCCGGCTGGTGTCGGCCTCAGCCGCACGGTAGAAGTCGTCCACGAAGGGAACCTGCAGGCGAGAGCAGCTGACCAGCCAGTTCGCGACCCGCAGCGGCGGCGGGTAGAGCTCGGGGTGGCCCGTGCCGAAGGTGAGCACACGGACCCGGCGTCCGTCGGGGTCCAGGACCCACAGCTGATCGGAGTCGGGGTCGTGCTGCAGTCCGAGGCTGAACCAGTCGTCAGGACTCAGCCGGTCATCCAGGGTCGGCGGCCTGGCGTTGACGTTGAGCCGGTGCAGCCCGCGGTCCTCGGCAACCCGGACCCCGTCGGTGCCGTACCGGGCCAGCATCCGCTGCGCCAGCCGCTGCCTGGCCCAGCCGCCGAGCTCGCGGTCCGCGCCGAGGAATCGCCCGAACAAGATGCCGTGGCCGGCCAGCGCGTCGTTGAAGATGAGGGAGCCGTGCCAGGGCTGGACGAACACCCCGTAGCTGAGCGGGGCAGCACGGAACCGCTCGGGCAGGGCCGCGACCGACGCCGCGAGATCCGCGGCCGGGATGACGATCTCCCGCTCGTCGGCACCGGCCGCCAGAGCGGCGGCCGCCATCTCGCGGAGCCCGCGGCGCACGGCGTGCAGACGGGCGAGCGAGCCGTCTCTGGGCCCGAGATCGTCCGCGGAGTTCTGGCTGAGCAGGGTGTACCGCTGGTAGACAGTGGTGGTCAGGGCTTTGGCGTTGCTGGTCAGCGGGACGGTCGCGCCCGCGCCGAAACGCTCGACGAACGCGGCGCTCAGCAGGGCCCGGAAATCATGCAGCGGGTCGAAGACCGCCAGGGCACTGACGGTGTCAGCCAGGTCGCCTAGCGCGGCGGCGTATCCGTTGGTGGAGACGGTCACGGGACGGAGCACGTAATCCTCGTCGACCTGCATGAACGCCGGGCGGTCCGCGGCTCGGCTCAGCTTGGTGGTGAGGGCCCCGATGTCGGTCAGCGCGTCCGCCCGCTCGTCGGCGGCGGCCGCTCCGAACTGGTCGAGCCGACTCACCAGGCCCAGGAGCAGGGCCGACTGCTCCGGCGCGACCCGGCCGGACAGTTCCCTGATGGGACTGGCCACGATTTCCTCCGGTCCCGGCGCTACACACAGCATCCCTGCGTCCAGTAGCGTCCTGAGCACGTCGGCCGCCGATTCCTCCGGCTCGCCGAGGCGCCCGGCCAGGTCGCGGGCGACCGAGGTCAGCCGGCGGGGGCCCATGGAGGTCAGCTCGAGCACCATCATGATCTGGTCGGTAACCGGCAGCGCGCGCACCCGGACCTTGCCGTCGGCCGCGCGGGTGAAGATGACCTTGGAGTTGTCCGGCTCCAGCCGCACCTGAGGGGACAGCTGGATGCAGGCATCGCCATCCGCCTCCTCCGGCCACCCGACCAGGCCGCCCGCCACGTAGTTGAACATCACCAGGTCGACGCCGACGAACGGGGTCGCGCCGGTGAACTGCACCTGGTCGAGCGGGATCCCGGCCGGATCGAGGCGGGCGAGTCCCACGGCGGTGAAACGCGACAGCGGGCTGGTGCGGACCATGGCCCGGGTGAGGTACTGCAGCAGGCCGCGCTCGGACTTGCGCAGGCACTGCGGCAGCGGCGCGCCGTCTTGTACGCCCGCCCGGTAGCGGATCGCGGCCGCGTGCACCTCGTCGGCCACCAGCGCCAGCGACCGGGCGAAGTCTGGGTCGCCCAGGCACTCGGCCAGTCTGGTCCGCTCGCGGGCCAGGGCGGCCTCGAAACCGCCTTCGATCGTGGCCAGGACGGCGGCCCTGGTCCGGGCCAGCTCAATCCAGCGGGCGGCCGCCGGGCCGATCTGTCCGGGCACCGCGGCCGGTATGCGGCCGTTGTGGATGGCTCGGCGCACGGCCAGCAAAGCCTTCTTCTCCTCGGTCCGCCCGGCTGCGGCCGCCATGCCGATCTGCTCATAAAGCTCGTCGGAGCACCGGGGGGCCCGGGCGTCCAGTGCCTGGTCCAGTGAGGTCAGCCGGGCCAGCCATGCCGATTGCCTGGCGTCGGCCAGCCTGCGCCGCGCCAGCGGGTTGACCCGCAGGAGCCAGGTCGAGGTGCTGGCGGGCGCGGCGGGCGTGCGGTAGAGCCTGCGGTGGGCGGATGCGTGGGCAGGCGGCGCGCCGATCACCGGAATTCCCGGTTCATCCGCCAGCGCTGCGCCAGCACGCACAAGGTGAAGCCGATGATGGTCCAGGCTCCCAGGACCAGGGCGATCTTGGGGTGCTCCCAGTTGCGCGCGGGCTCAAGCGCGGCGTAGTTGTTCGGCAGAATCGCGGAACGGAAGCCCTGAGCCATCCACTTGAGCGGGAAGAGCGCCCCGATGTCCTGCAGTGCCTTGGGCAGCGACGCGAACGTGTAGTACACACCGGAGATGAACTGCAGCAAGATGAACGGGAACTGGACGACGGCGCCCGCGCTGCGGCTGTTGGTCATCAGCGACCCGACCGCGATGCCGAGGAAGGAGTTCGCGACCACGCCGAGCAGGAACACCCAGCCGAGCGTGAGCAGCCGGGCGGGCGAGGTGGGCGGATGGAAGCCGAACGCCGCCGCGGCGACGGCCATGATCAGCACGGATTGCGCCAGCGCGAGGACCACCACCATCACGGTCTTGCTGAGGAAGTAGGCGGTCAGCGTGAACGGGGTGCCCATCAGCCGCCGAAGCGTGCCGTCCTCCCGGTCCATCACGATCCCGAAGGCCAGCGAGCCGAAGGCGGCCGACATGACGCCGGAGGCGAGCACGCCCGCGACGATCAGCTCCTTCATGGACGTCTTCGCGCCGTCCACGTTCACCTTGAACAAGCTGCCGAAGAGCAGCATCATGGCGACCGGCAGGACCATGGCGAATACGAAGGCGGCGCGGTTACGGAACCAGGCCCGCACCTCCATTCTCCCGCGGCGCAGGCCCATGGGGATGCTCCGCGGCGGGCGCGGGGTGGTCACAGTGGCGGCCGTGGCGGTCGCGGCGGTGGTGGTCACGAGTCCTCCCCGATCAGCTTCAGGTACCGCTCCTCCAGCGACGGGCGGCGCACCTCGAGGTTCGGCACCGTGCCGCCGAACTCCTGCTCCAGTTCCTGCAGCGTCTTGGTGACGTCAAAGGTGCTGGTCGTCTTCAGCTCGCCCCGATCCAGCCAGCTCACCGTGGTGCAGGCGTCGTCGGACCCCAGGACGGCCGGAGCGGCGATGTCGGCGATCACCCCCTCGCGCAGCACTCCGACCCGGTGGGCCAGGTGCTCGGCCTCATCCAGGTAATGCGTCGTGAGCAGGATCGTAGTGCCGTGCTCGCTGAGGCCCTTGATCATGCGCCAGAACTGGCGGCGTACCTGGGGGTCAAGTCCGGTGGTCGGCTCGTCGAGGAAGAGCACCTCGGGCCGACCGATGATGCCAAGCGCCACGTCGAGCCTGCGGCGCAAGCCGCCGGACAGGGATCGGATCTTGACGTTGACGCGGTCAGCGAGGCCAACTGCCTCCAGCGCCTCGCGGACCGGCATCGGCCGGGAGAAGCACGCGGCCATCTGGCCGGCCAGTTCTCCCACCTTCCAGTTCGCGTGGTCGCCGGCGCTTTGCAGGACGACGCCGATCCGGTCGCGCCAGCTGCGGTCGCCCCGCTGCGGGTCGGTGCCGAGCACGCTGACCGTGCCGCCTGACCGGCGCCTGAGCCCTTCGAGGATCTCCACCGTGGTGGTCTTGCCCGCCCCGTTGGGGCCGAGCAGCCCGAACACTTCGCCGCGGTTGACCTCGAACGAGACATCAGCCACGGCTTGCTTCCCGAGGTAGGCCTTGCGCAGGCCGCTGACCTCGATCACCGCACTCACTGTTGACCTCCTGATACTCGGCGTGCCAACCGGTCACGCCACGACTCGCCGGTGACCTCGTCGACTGTCTCGGCAATGGCCCAGCACACGTAGTACCGCTGCTTCGGGGACACGCCGAGCAGGGGCAGCTGCAGGTAGAGCAGGTTGAGCAGCAGCCGGTACGAGGTGAACCACCCCGGCGGCCGGTCGTTGACGCCCGCCCGGTCGACCATCGCGTGGAACTCGCTCTTATTCGGCTTGGCGTCGGGCGCGCCGGGCGGCCCCATGTTCTCCGGCAGAGCGCCTCCCGGCCGGCCGTTGATCTCGTCGAGGGTTTCCGCGGTGAGCGAGCCGGACAGGACGGCGCTGTCGAACAGCCCCATGCAGTACGAGGCGGTCCGCCGCCACGCCGCCGAGCTCACCGTGTCGTCGCCGGCCAGCATCCGCTCCACCAGGGCCCGCAGCACCGGCCGGTCGGCGGCGAGCCTGCGCTCGAACTCCGGCCGCGGGTCGTAGACGGCCCGGGTCCAGTTCAGGAAGGCCTCGGCGTGGGACCGGAACGAGAACGTTCCGTATGGGATACGCAGCGGGTGAGCGTCGGCCGTGGCCAGCATGATCTCCGCCACCGCGTCGAGCCGCGCGGAGTCGCCGAGCGGCGCCTGCTCGCCCGGCTCGAGCGTTACCGCGATCGAGTCGAGCAGCCGGGTCAGCGCACGTTCTTTGAGCGCCTGCACCGGGCCGGGCCACGGCCGCAGGTCGGAGTTGGCAATCCACTCGAAAGTGCCATGCGGCTGAATCGGAAGATAAGGCTCGGGAATTTGCTCGAGCCGGCCGAGCTCGCGCGCGCGGGCCAGATAGGCCTCTTCCGTTTGCGCACTCGCACCGTCCTCTTCCACCGGGCTCAGCAGGGCGAGCACATGCGGCCAGGGCACGGGCCGCCCGTCGTCCGAGCGCGCGATCATCTCCAGGTGGGTGCCGTGGAGCCAGCCCCGGCGCAGGTTGACGACGCCTATCCGCTCGGTGTGGCGCAGGTACCTGACCGCTGGCAGCACCGATTCCGCCAGCCAGGACACCGGGAGCCGGGAGTGCAAGTACCAGCGGAATCCCACTGGCTCGGGGCGCGGGCTGTCGGCAGATTCGTTATGTTCCAGGCTGAGCATCGACTTCACGCTTCCATGCCTCTTCTCCAGTGAACTGATCCTCAGATCCTTTTCCTTACCTTTATTCTTGTCTGGTCTTGACGCGGTAGAATACTTTTCAGGTAAGGTAATGACAAAAATCATGCGCTATCTTCTGAAGCACGATGTAAGCTAATCTGCACAGCATGTGATGCGGTCGTTAAATAGTAATTTCCGGCTGGCATAAGATCGCTTAAGAGGTAGCTGGCGAGAAGCGGGGAAGGAGGCTCGATGCAGTGACTGATCCAGCTGTCCGGCCGGGCGCGGCGCCGCGCGCCACCGGTTTGCTCATCGGCGTGGTGTTCGGCCTGGTTTTCGTGGAGGCCAACAGCCTCGAGCTGCACGGCAGGTGGCAGGGGCTGGTGCGGGCCGCGGGCGCCATCGTCGCCGCGGCCCTGTTCATCGGCATTGGCCGCGCCCGCAGGGCCGCGGAGGCCCGGGGGGCGACGTCCGGGCGGGCGCACTTCGGCCGGGGCTACTGGCTGATCGTGGCGGTCGAAGCCGTCGCGCTGGTGGCCGGCCTCGTCGTGATCAACAAGGTCTTCTCAGACCACGAGCTGACCGTGGCCTGGATCGCCGTGGTGGTGGGCGTGCACTTCTTCGGCCTAGCCGTGATCTGGACCGCCAGAATATTCCTGGCGCTGGGCACGGCGGTGGCACTGCTGGGGGTAGCCGGGTTCGCGCTTCATGCAGGCGGGGCCTCCAACGCAGCCGTCGCGCTGGTCTCCGGCATCTGCTCCGGAGTCGCCATGTACCTCGCGGTCATCAGCGCGCTGGTGTCGTCGGCCGCCCCTGTCCGCGCATCCCGCTGAGCGGTAGCCAGGGCCGTCCTGCCGGTACCCGCCGAGCGCCGACGCTGTCGGAAGCTACAACCGGCGCGGGCCATACCTTGGCGTTCCTTGCCGGCCGGAGGCTTGCCGGAAACCGGCAGCTGGCAAGATGGGGCTCTAGCTAGGCGGATGACAGGAGGGCAGGAACCGATGGCTGAGATCGTCCGGGCCGGGCTAATCCAGCAGCGCTGGACCGGGGACAAGGAATCGATGATCGCGGCGGCGGTGGACCATATCCGGACCGCGGCCTCGGCCGGCGCGCAGGTGGTGTGCCTGCAGGAACTGTTCTACGGGCCGTACTTCTGCCAGGTGCAGGACGCCGACTACTACTCCTACACCGAGGGCATCCCGGACGGGCCGACCACCCGGCTGCTGCAGGACGTGGCACGGCAGCACAACATCGTGATCGTCGCGCCGATGTACGAGGAGGAGCACCCGGGCATCTACTACAACACCGCGGCGGTGATCGACGCCGACGGCAGCTACCTGGGTAAGTACCGCAAGACACACATTCCCCAGGTCAAGGGGTTCTGGGAGAAGTTCTACTTCCGGCCGGGCAACATGGGCTACCCGGTGTTCGACACCGCGGCGGGCCGGATCGGCGTGTACATCTGCTACGACCGGCACTTCCCCGAGGGCTGGCGGGCGCTCGGCCTGGCCGGCGCGCGGATCGTGTTCAATCCCTCGGCCACCAGCCGGGGCCTGTCGCAGTACCTGTGGCGGCTCGAGCAGCCCGCCTCCGCGGTGGCCAACGAGTACTTCGTGGGCGCGATCAACCGGGTCGGCATCGAGCCGCTCGGCGACAACGACTTCTACGGCCAGACCTACTTCGTGGACCCGCGCGGTCAGCTCGTCGGCGAGGCCGCCGACGACGACAAGGACGAGGTGCTGGTCCGGGACCTGGACATGGGCCAGCTGGCCGAGGTCAGGAACCTGTGGCAGTTCTACCGCGACCGCCGCCCCGACCAGTACGAGACGCTGGTCCAGCCGTGAGCAGCACGCTGATCACCGGCGGGACGGTGGTCACGGCGTCCGGGACACTCGACGCCGACGTGCTTGTCGAGGGCGAGAAGATCGCCGTGGTCCTGGCCCGGCAGCCCGGCCTTGAGGTCAGCATGACCGCGGACCGGATCATCGACGCGACGGGCAAGTACGTGCTGCCGGGCGGGATCGACGTGCACACGCACATGGAGATGCCGTTCGGCGGGACGTTCTCCGTGGACACGTTCGAGACCGGCACCCGCGCCGCGGCCTGGGGCGGGACCACGACGATCGTCGACTTCGCGGTCCAGGCCAAGGGGACGTCGCTGCTGGCCACCCTGGACAAGTGGCACGCCAAGGCGGACGGCAACTGCGCCATCGACTACGGCTTCCACATGATCGTCTCCGACGTCAACGACACGACGCTCAAGGAGATGGAGGCCTGCATCTCCGCCGGGGTGAACAGCTTTAAGATGTTCATGGCCTATCCCGGCGTGTTCTACGCCACCGACGGGGAGATCCTGCTGGCCATGCAGCAGGCCGCGCGGCTGGGCGCGACCATCTGCATGCACGCGGAGAACGGCATCGCCATCGACCAGCTGGTCGCGCAGGCGCTCGCGGCGGGCCGCACCGACCCGGTGTACCACGGCCTGACCCGGCCGCCCGAGCTGGAAGGCGAGGCCACGTCCCGGGCCATCACGCTGGCCAAGGTGGCCGACTGCCCGCTGTACATCGTGCACCTGTCGGCCAGCCAGGCGCTGGCGGCGGTGGCGCAGGCCCGGGACGCCGGCCAGAACGTGTTCGCCGAGACCTGCCCGCAGTACCTGTACCTGTCCCTGGACGACCTGGCCCGGCCGGACTTCGAGGGCGCCAAGTTCGTGGCCTCGCCGCCGCTGCGGCCCCGGGAACACCAGGACTCGCTGTGGCGGGGCCTGCGGACCAACGACCTGTCGGTGGTGTCGACCGACCACTGCCCGTTCTGCTTCAAGGACGGCAAGGAGCTGGGCCGGGGCGACTTCTCCAAGATCCCGAACGGGATGCCCGGCGTCGAGCACCGGATGGACCTGCTGCACCAGGGCGTGGTGGCGGGCCAGCTGTCGCTGCCGCGCTGGGTGGAGGTGGCCTCGACCACGCCGGCCAGGATGTTCGGGCTGTACCCGCGCAAGGGGGTCATCGCGGCCGGCTCGGACGCCGACATCGTGATCTACGACCCGCGGGCCACCCAGACGCTATCGGCGGCGACCCACCACATGAACGTGGACTACTCCGCGTACGAGGGCATGCAGATCACCGGCCGGGTGGTGACCACGCTGTCCCGCGGCTCGGTGGTGATCGACGACGGCGAGTACCTGGGCCGCGCGGGGCACGGCACGTTCCTGGCTCGCGGGCTGAATCAGTACCTGCTGTAGCAGCACGCACGATGGTCCGTTCGGCATAAAAAGGGTTTTAGGAGGGGTCATGGAATTCGGTGTGGTCCTGCAGACGAACCCGCCCGCCAGCCGGGTGGTCGACATGATGCGGCGGGCCGAGGGCGCGGGCTTCTCCTACGGGTGGACGTGGGACTCGCACGTGCTGTGGCAGGAGCCGTTCGTGATCTACTCGGCGGTGCTGGCCGCGACGTCGGACCTGACCGTGGGCACGATGGTGACGAACCCGGGAACCCGGGACTGGTCGGTCATGGCGTCGCTGTTCGCGACGCTCAACGACATGTACGGCAACCGGACCGTGTGCGGGATCGGCCGGGGTGACTCGGCCCGGCGGGTGATCGGCCAGCCGCCCATGTCGCTGGCCACGCTGGCTTCGGCGATGACCGTGATCAAGGGCCTGGCCGAGGGGCAGGAGGTCATGCACCACGGCCAGCCGCTGCGGTTGCCGTGGGTGCGCGACGGCAAGCTGGAGATCTGGATGGCCGCGTACGGGCCCAAGGCGCTGCGGCTGGTCGGCGAGCAGGCCGACGGGTTCATCCTGCAGACCGCCGACCCGGACATCGCCCGGTGGACGATCGGGTCGGTGCGGGAGGCGGCCAAGGCGGCCGGGCGTGACCCGGCCGCGATCACGATGTGCGTGGCGGCGCCCGCCTACGTGGGGACCGACCTGCCGCACCAGCGGGACCAGCTGCGGTGGTTCGGCGGCATGGTGGGCAATCACGTGGCGGACCTGGTGTCCCGGTACGGCACGGACGGGCCGGTGCCGCGCGCGCTGACCGACTACATCGCGGGGCGCGCGGGGTACGACTACGCGCACCACGGGCGTTCGGACAACCCGGACGTGGACTTCGTGCCGGACGAGATCGTGGACCGGTTCTGCCTGCTCGGCCCGGCGTCCGCGCACGTGGACCGGCTGCGCGAGCTGGCCGAGGCCGGCGCCGACCAGTTCGCGGTGTACCTGATGCACGACCAGGAGGAGGACACCCTGGCCGCCTACGGGTCGGAGATCATCCCCTTGCTACGTTAGTCGGTGCTCGCGGTGAGGGCCTTCTCGAGCTTGGGCAGCTCCTGCTGGTCGGCCAGGGCGATGGCCAGTTCGCCGGTCGCGGTCGGGTGCAGCGGTGCCCGGTCCTGCGGGCCCTGGACGTAGGGGTAGGCGGTGCACAGCTCGTGGCCGGCGAACGGCGGGTCGGCCACCCCGAACCCGAAGACCTGCGCGCCCTCGGCCAGCACCGTGTTCAGCTGACCCAGGCGGGACAGCAGCACCTTCTCCTTGGCCGGGGTGAGGCCGTAGCGGGCCAGGCAGCCGATGTCCGAGCCGAACGGCGAGTAGTACTCGTTGACCAGGACGGCCGGGCTGCCCGGCAGGTCGGCCAGATCGCCCAGGAGCTGGTAGTAGCTACGGGTGAACGAGTTGAGCAGCTGGTCGAAGTACGCGGTGGACACCTTGTCGTTGCACACCGCGCTGGCCGCGCACAGCCGGGTCATGATCGACCATTCGACGTCGTCCGCGCCCACGCTGACGATGATCACCTTGGCGTGCGTGGCACCCTCGGCTTCGGCCAGCTGGGCGGGCCCCACCTGCCCGTTGCCGAGCACCTGCACGCCGAGCAGGCCGTTCTGGATCGTCGCGCCGCTGCAGGCCAGGTTCAGCACGTTCCAGTTGTTCACCGTGGCCAGGTCGGCGGCGTAGGACTGGCTGCTGCGGGCGCAGGCGCGGTCCAGGGCGCCGGCGTTGGCCACGAGCGGGTTGCCCGCCGCGGCGGCGGTCGAGTCGCCGATCACCACCACCTGCACACCGGGCTGCGGCTTTGCTCCGGACCCCGGGTTGTCGGCCAGCGGGTCGGCGCCGACCAGGTCATCGAGGGTCTTGACGCTGCGCAGCACGGCCGGCGTGCTGCGGGCGGTCAGCAGCACGCCGCCGATGTTCACCCCCACGACGAGGGCCAGGCCTACGGCGGTGGTCTGGAGCATGTTCCGGTGCGACTGCCGGCGCAGCCCGGCCACCGCGATCAGCGCGACGATGGCGAAGCCGGCCGCGATGAGCGTCTCCCAGACGAAGTACCTGGTCCAGCCCTGGGCCAGCTGCTGGCTGAGGTTCAGCTTGAGCTGGCGCGGGTCATCGGAGCGGAGCAGCTGGGCGACCTGCGGGTCGATGGTGATGTGGGTCAGTTGCAGCAGCGGGCGGATCGGGCCCTGGAACTGCGGCTTGGTCGGTATCACCTGGCCGAACAGGTCGAGCTCGCCCGGACCTGACCAGCTGAGGGACGGGATGGCCGCCCCGACCTGGGCCGTCTGGCCCGCCGCGGAGACGGTCTGCATGGGCGCGACCTGCAGCGCCAGCCAGATCGAGCCGGCCGTGATGACCAGGAAAGTGACGAGGTAAAGGACAAGCTTCCTGGTCAGGCGCAAATATGAAGAAATAACCTGCTCCCGGGTCGAAAACCCCTGCGCTCTTCACGCTACCCGGGACTCGCCGGCGCGAACCCGGCGCTCTTTCATGATCGTGGCCAGAAGTGGGCCGTATTTGGCCAAAACTGGCCACGATCATGGTTCGCGGCTAGATGGCGTCTTGGCGCTCTAGGTAGTTGAGGGCGACCCAGCCGGCGGGGACGGGGAGCCAGAAGGTCAGCAGGCGGAACAGGAGAACCGCGCTGGCCGCCTCGGTGCCGTGCAGGCCGGTGGCGACCAGGCCGGCGGTCAGGGCCGCTTCCACGGCGCCGAGCCCGCCGGGCGTGGGGACGATCGAGCCGAGCGCGCTACCGGTCAGGTAGACCACGGCGATGCCGGCGATGGCCACCGAGCCGCCGAAGGCCTGCACACAGGCGGCTAGGCACAAGATGTAGGTCACGCTGAGCAGCAGCGCGCCGCCGATACCCTCGATGAGCTTGCGCGGCTGCTGCGCGACCTCGAGCAGCCGCGGCAGCACCTGGCCCAGGGTCGGCGCCACCCGGGCGCGCAGCAGCCGGCGGCCGGCGGGCACCAGGAACACGGCCGCGGCCACCACGACCAGGCCGGCCAGCACGAAGTAGAACCAGGTCGGCGGGCGGAACGGGTGCTTGTCGGCCGCCCCGGCGATAGCGATGAACACGACCAGCATCAAGATGTGCAGGATCAAGGCCACCACCTGGCTCACGCCGACGCTGGCCGCCGCGACCGCGGCCGGGATCTTCCGGCGCTGCAGATAGCGGATATTGATCGCGGCGCCGCCGAACGCGGCGGGCGTGACCAGCGTCACGAACGACCCGGCCAGCTGGGCGAGCAGCGTCTGGGTGAACCGCAGCGGCTCGGACACGAACCCGGACAGCTCAAGCGCCGCGCTCACGTAGCTGGCGGCCGACAGGGCCAGCGCCACCAGGCCCCAGCGCCAGTCCGCCGTATGCAGCACGTGCCCGAGGCTCTCCCGGGCGAGCTCGCCCGCGAGCAGGTACCCGGCGGCGACGGTCGCGACCAGCGTGATGAGGCTGCGGAACCGGATCCGCTCGAGCCGGACCGGGGCCACCTCGCCGCCCGGGACGGCGGCCAGCAGCCGCTGGCGAAGCGCCGGCAGGACGTCCCGCCGATGGCGCAGCTCGGCCCGGGTGGAGCGGGCCAGGGCCACGCGCTGCAGCAGGGGCACCACGCCGACCAGCTCGTCCGCGCCCGCCTTCTCCAGGGCCAGGTCGGCGGACCGTTCCGGCCCGACGTAGAGCGCCAGCTCGGCCAGGAGCTGGGCCAGGTCCAAGCGCACCTGCAGGTCGCTTGCGGCCACGTCGCCGTCGCCGGGGTCGAGCAGCATGACCTGGTCATCGTGGGTCAGCAGGATCCGGTCGGCGGTCAGCGACCGGTGCGTGACCCGGTGCTCGTGCAGTAGCTGCACGGCGTCCCAGATGTTCTTGAGCTGGGCGTCGGTGACTGCCCGATTCTGCTCGGCCAGTGTCGTCCCCTCGTGGTGGTCGTAGGCCAGCACCAGGGCTTCCGGGCCGACCCGGACCACCGCGCGCAGCGTGGGCGTGGGCGCGCCCGCGTCCTGCGCCGCGTAGGAAAGCAGCGCCCGGCGCTCCACGATCCGGTCCGCCGACAGCGGCGCGCCGCGCGACACCTGCCCGCGCAGCAGGACGGCCCGGTACAGCCGGTAGACAGCGCCGGCCGCCTGCTGGTCCTTGTCGTAGACGGCGACGTCAAGCCGGTCCCCGGCGCTCGTCGTCGCGCCGTAGTGACGCGATCCGGCCTGGTTCGGGACCTTGACGCCGTTGCCGAGCCGGCACATCTCGATCACCTTGCGGTCCGCGCTGTTCAGCGTGACCGCGATCTCCGCCGCGCTGGGCCGCAGCGACGGGCTGCCGGCCACGTACCGGACGCCCAGGCCGATGGTCCGGCCTACCAGGAGCGTGATCAGGAACGACAGGAGCGTGGTGTTCAGGGCCGCCAGGTGCACGAGTGCGTAGACGCCGATGGCCAGCCACAGGGCGTTCCGCCAGCCCGGGCGGCCGGACAGGCCGATGATCGTCGCGTACGCGACCAGGCCGGCCAGGTACGGGTCCAGCGCCGCGACGTGGCTGGTGCCGGGGCGGGACATGATGATCGCGTCGTAGAGCCGCTCGGCGACCGCACGCCGCAGCGCGGCGTTGGCCACCGCCGCCACCACTCCGGCCAGGACCCCGGTGGCGACCGCCTCGGCGAGCCGCTGGACCTGGCGCCGGACCAGCTGGCGGACGGCCAGCGCGACCGGGATGATCAAGATGGCGAACAGGGCCAGGGACGGCGCCACCGTGAGCACGGCGTCCGACAGGTGCCCCCTCGCGCCGGTGATGTCGGTCTCCAGGCCGGTCGTGGTCGCGCTGGCCGCCACCCCTGCCGCGGCCAGCACGATGATCTCGATGCCCGAGGTGGCGCAGCGCAACAGGTCGATCGGCTTGCGGATCCGGCGCTCAAGCCGGTCCGTGACCTGGATCGCTCCTGCCTGCGGTGGCATCACGGGACGATCGTTTCATCTGGCGGCCCTGCCGCAAAGCCGCAGCGCCCGCAGCGGGTCCCGGCGCGGCCCTTCGGACCTGGGGAGACAAAGAGGCCGGCCGGCGACGTACTATCCGTCGATGGACAGGTCGAGCCCGTCCGCTGCCGAGAGCGCGGCAGGAGAGCCTGCGGCATCTCATCACCCAGGACCGCCTGAACGTTGAACTGGCGCTGCTGGCCAGTCAATGGCTGGGCGCGGCGGTACTGCGGCCCGCCGACGAGCCGAAGACTAGCCCCCGTGATCCGGCGGACGGTGGCGCCGGCTCGGATGGCCTGGGGGATCTCGGCTACCTGGTCCACCACCGCGAGCAGGTGGGCGAGCCGGTCCGCGGGGGCATCGGAGCTGACGTCGACCGAATAGTCGATGCCGATGGACTGCCAGGTCGCGGCGTCGAACCCGCCTGCCGCGGTCACGCGGACCCCGGTCACGCCGATGCCCAAGCCTGCTCAACCTGCCCGCGGCGCGCACGCTGATCAAGCGGCCCGGCGGGAGGCACAGCTGGTCGTGGTCTATGTGCATGCGGGCGCGGAGGGCTCGGCCCCCGATCACGTGACCGGCCGGCTGGGCACCGAGGACTTCGGCTCGAGCGCGGCCCGCATCCTGGTCTCGGGCGTCATCAAGGCGCCCTGATCCCTGGCCTGCGGGGCCGCGGCCGGTCAGAGTTCCGGGAGGACCTGCACGAACTCGAACTGGGTGTACAGGTTCGGATAGCCGTCACCAGGCCCGTTCTGGCTGTCATCGCCAGCCGCGGCAATCTTCTGCAGGACGTTCATACCGCCGATGACCGTGCCGAACGGGGTGTAGAGCGGCGGGAGGGTGGTGTTCTTCCAGACGAAGAAGAACTGGCTGCCGTTGGTGTTCGGCCCGGCGTTGGCCATGGCCACTGTTCCGGCCGGGTACGTGGCCCCGGCCAGGTTCTCGTCGTTGAACGAGTATCCGGGACCGCCCGAGCCGGTGCCCGTGGGGTCGCCGCACTGCAGCACGAAGATGCCCTGTTCGGTCAGCCGGTGACAGTGCGTCTGGTTGTAGTAGCCCCGGCTGGCCAGGAACCGGAACGAGAAGGTGGTGCACGGGGCCTTGCTGGTCAGCATCCGCACCGTGATCACGCCCTGGCTGGTGAAGAAGCGCACGATGAAGGGCTGCGCGGCCTGCGCCGCGTTGAACACCGGGATCCCCTTGAACCGGTCGGCGGGAATCGCGGCCTGGTAGCCGCACTTCGACGGGGCGACCGTGGGGGTGGCATCGGGTGCCACCCGCACGTGCAGGCCGGGGGGGTTGAGCCCGGGTGAGCTCGAGATGCTGGCGGTGGCTCCGGTGATGCTGGTGACGGCGACGGCGGTCCCGGCGGTGACCGCGAGGGCGCCGGCGAGCAGGAGGCGAGATGCGCGCTTTGTAAGCATGGCGAATTATGCGCCTTTCTGTGAGGAGGCCGATTCTGGTGCTCGGGTCAGCGCGTCGTCAAGGCGGGCAGGTCCGGAAGCCGGGGCCTGCTGCTTGGTGGCCTCGCCGCCGGCCAGACGCGTATCGTCGCTGCCATGAGGGCTTCGGAGATACGCGAGCTGATCAGGGTCAAGCCGCTGGAGCTTGACGCGACGCGCCGCCGGCTTTCTGCCTGCCATGACCTCGCCGACCTGCGCGCGGCCGGGCGCCGGCTGATCCCGCGCCCGGTCTTCGACTACGTCGACGGCGGGGCCGACGAGGAAGTGTCGCTGCGGGCGAACACCCGGGCGTTCCGCCAGTACCGGTTCCAGCCGCGGACCCTGGTGGACGTGTCGGAAGCCGATACCTCCACCGCGTTCCTCGGCTCGGTCGTGCCCCTGCCGCTGGCCCTGGCCCCGACCGGGTACACCCGGATGATGCACCCGGCCGGCGAGATCGCCGCGGCCCGGGCGGCGCAAAAGCACGGGCTGCCGTACACGCTGTCCACCATGGCCACCACCACCATCGAGGACGTCGCGGCCAGGGCCCAGCCGGACCTGTGGTTCCAGCTGTACATCCTGCGGGACCGCGGGCTGAACAAGGAACTGGTCGACCGGGCCGCCGCGGCCAAGTACCGGGTGCTGGTGGTGACGGTGGACTGCTTCGTGACCGGCCACCGGACCCGGGACCGGCGCAACGGGCTGGTCATCCCGCCCGAGCTCACCATGGCGACGCTGGCCAGCATCGCGGTTAAGCCGGGCTACTGGATCCGGATGCTGGGCAGCCCGGCCATCGACTTCGCCAACTTCGCCGGGCACGAGGCGGTGACCATCGAGGACACCGGGCAGCTGTTCAACCCGGCCATCACCTGGGACGACATCGCCGACCTACGGGCCCGCTGGCCGGGCCGGCTGGTGATCAAGGGCCCGCTCGGGCCCGCCGACGCGGCCCAGGCCGTCGCGGCGGGCGCCGACGGCGTACAGCTTTCCAACCACGGCGGGCGCCAGCTGGACCGCGCGGTGCCGTCGGTGCAAACGATTGCCGCGGTCCGCGACATCGTCGGGCCGGACGTGGCCGTGCTGGTCGATTCCGGTATCCGGCACGGCTCGGACCTCGCGGTGGCGCTGGCCCTCGGCGCCGACGCCTGCGCCATCGGGCGCGCCTACCTGTACGGGCTGATGGCGGGCGGGGAGGCGGGGGTGAACAAGGCGCTGGACATCCTGGCCGCGCAGTTCAAGCGGACCATGCAGCTGCTCGGCGTGCGTTCGGTGGCCGAGCTGCGTGAGCTCGGGCCCTCGCTGCTCGCGAAGGGAGCGTGACCGTGGTCTCCACCGGTCAGCTGCTGGGTTTCGGGCTGGCGTCGCTGGTGCTGATCGTGGTTCCCGGACCGGGAGTGCTGTTCGTGGTCGGGCGGGCCCTGGCGCACGGACGCCGGACCGCGCTGGCCACGGCGCTCGGCCACGCGGCGGGCAACTACGTGGTGGCGGCGTGCGTGGCCGTCGGGCTGGGCGCGCTGCTGCAGCGGTCGGTCGAGGCGTTCGTGATCGTGAAGATCGCGGGCGCGCTGTACCTGATCTGGCTGGGCGTCCATGCGATCCGCCACCGCAAGTCGCTGGCCGACGCGATGGCGGTGGCGACGCCGCCGCGGGAGGGCTGGCGAGCCGCCCGCGACGGCGCGGTGGTCGGACTCACCAACCCCAAGGCGTACATCCTGTTCGGCGCGATCCTGCCGCAGTTCGTGAACCGGGCGGCCGGGGACGTGCCGGCGCAGATGCTGGTCCTGGCGCTGGTGTCGGTCGGGATCGGGGCGATCTCGGACTGCTCCTGGGGGTTCGCGGCCAGCGCGGTGCGCACCTGGTTCGCCCGGTCGCCGCGGCGGATCGAGATGGTCGGCGGGGCGGGGGGCCTGGCCATGATCGGCGTGGGCGTGACGGTGGCCATCACCGGCCGTCACAACTGAGCCGCCCTGGCCGGTTACGCTGCAGCGGTGCCAGAGATCACGCAGGAAGAAGAGCTCGACCTCCGGTTCCTGTCCGCCGTGCGCGACCTGTCCGCCGTACGCGAGCTGCCCGGCGACGCGAAGACCGGGACGGCCGACCGCACCGCGCCGGTCAGGGCCGGCACCGGGCTGACCGGCGAGCAGGCGATCGCGCTCTTCGACGCCCAGGCCGGCAGCCGCCACCTTGACCTGGCGGCACGCTACCTGCGCGCCGAGGGCCACGGCTTCTACACGATCGGCTCCGCGGGGCACGAGGCCGACGCGGCGGTCGGGGCGGCGCTGCGGCCGTCCGACCCGGCCCTGCTGCACTACCGCTCCGGCGCCTTCTACCTGGCCCGCGCCGCGCAGGTGCCCGGGTCGCAGCCGCTGCGAGACGTCCTGCTCGGCCTGGTCGGCGCCAGCGACGAGCCGATCGCGGGCGGCCGGCACAAGGTCTTCGGGCACCACGGGCTGGCCGTCATCCCGCAGACGTCCACGATCGCCTCGCACCTGCCGCGGGCGGTCGGGATCGCGTTCTGCATCGGGCGGGCCGCCAAGCTGGGTGTCCCGTCCCCGTGGCCCGCGGACGCGATCACGGTGGCGAGCTTCGGGGACGCCTCGGCCAGTCACTCCACCGCGGCCGGCGCCATCGGCGCCGCCTGCCGCACGGCCTATCAGGGCCTGCCGATGCCGCTGCTGCTGGTCTGCGAGGACAACGGCCTGGGGATCAGCGTGGCCACGCCGGACGGCTGGGTGGCGGCCGCCCACTCCGGGCGGCCCGCGCTGCGCTACTTCAGCGCCGACGGCTGCGACCCCGCGGCCTGCTACGACGCCGCCGCGGCGGCCGCGGCCCACGTGCGGGCCAGCCGCTCGCCCGCGTTCTTGCACCTGAAGGTGGTGCGATTCCTGGGCCACGCCGGCAGCGACGCGGAGGTCGGCTACCGCAGCCCGGCCGAGATCGCGGCGCAGTACGCCCGCGACCCGCTGCTCGGCACCGCGCGGCTGATCGTGGCGGCCGGCTTGGCCCGCCCGGAGCAGGTCATCCGCCGGTACGAGGCGCTGCGGGCCCGGGTGCGGCTGCTCGCCGACGAGGCCGTGACGCACCGCCGGCTGGCCAGCCGGGCCGAGGTGACCGGCCCGCTCGCGCCCCGCCGCCCCGGCCAGGTGGCGCGCCGGGCGGCCCAGGCCGCACCGCCCGCGGCGCGTACGGGCACCTTCGGGCGCAAGCTACCGGAGGCGGCGGGGCCGCTGACCCTGGCCGACACGATCAACCGCGCCCTGGCCGACGCGCTCGCCGCGTACCCGGAGCTGATCGTGTTCGGCGAGGACGTGGGGCGCAAGGGCGGCGTGTACGGGGTGACGCGGGGGCTGGCCCGGCGGTTCGGCGTGGGCCGGGTGTTCGACACCCTGCTCGACGAGCAGGCCATCTTGGGGCTTGGCCTGGGCGCGGGGGTGTCGGGCCTGCTGCCGGTGCCGGAGATCCAGTACCTGGCGTACCTGCACAACGCCGAGGACCAGCTCCGCGGCGAGGCGGCCAGTCTGCAGTTTTTCTCCACCGGGCAGTACCGCAACCCGATGGTGGTACGGGTGGCGGGGCTGGCCTACCAGAAGGGCTTCGGCGGTCACTTCCACAACGACAACGCGGTCGGCGTGCTGCGCGACATCCCGGGCCTGGTGGTGGCGGTGCCGGCCCGGGCGCAGGACGCGGCGCCCATGCTGCGCACCTGCCTGGCCGCGGCCCAGGCGGACGGCACGGTCTGCGTGTTCCTGGAGCCGATCGCGCTCTACCACACCCGCGACCTGTACCAGGCGGGAGACAGCGGCTGGCTGTCGCCTTACGCCGGGCCGGAGCGGTGGGCGTCCGAGCACGTGCCGATCGGGCACGGCCGCGGTTACGGCGACGGAACCGACCTCACCGTGGTCACGTTCGGGAACGGGGTGCCGATGTCGCTGCGGGTGGCACGGCGGCTGGCCGCGGACGGGGCCGGCGTCCGGGTCTTCGACCTGCGCTGGCTCGCTCCGCTGCCCGCCGAGCAGCTGCGCGCGGAAGCCGAACTGACCGGCCGCGTCCTGGTGGTCGACGAGACCCGTCAGTCCGGCGGGGTCTCCGAGGGGGTGATCACCGCGCTCGCCGACGCCGGCTACCAGGGCCGGATGGCCCGGGTCACCTCGGCGGACAGCTTCATCCCGCTGGGCGATGCCGCCGCGCACGTCCTGGTGTCCGAGCCGGAAATCGAGCAGGCGGCCCGGCGGCTGCTCGGCTGAGGCTCGGTTCATCCTCCGGACGGCTCAGCTGCCAGTGCATTGCGGGCTGGCATATACCAGGCCCGGTTCGACGCCGGCAAACCTCTCGCCGCCGGACTGCCCGAAGCTGGCGGCGAGCAGCACGCCGGCGCGGCTGGGGAGCGCCGAGGGGCGGATCACTATGACGGTGTGGCCCGGCGGAGGCCCCGCCGGGGACGGCGGGAATACCGTATTCAGCAGGGCCAGGCCTGCGGGGTACCGCTGGCATGACGGGTTCTCGCGGTCGGCGAAGGTGACGCTGGCCGGGATGCCGTCAGCGCGGAGCGTGCGCTGCAGCCCGGCTGGGTCACTGAGCTGGCGGATGGTGACAGAGACATCGCCGTCGGCCTGTTTGACCACGGTCCAGGCCGCTAGCTGGACCGCGGGCCCGTTGCTGGGCTGGTGGCTGGCCGACCCCAGCGTGGTCACGAGAAGTGCCGCACCCACCGCCCCCGCGCTGGCCACCGCGGTCAGGCGCACGGCTAGCCGCCGGCCCGCTGTTCTGGGGTGGTAATCCCGCCGGAGCAGCCGCTGGCGTGCCTGCTCCGGAACCTCGATGCGGGCCGCAGCCCTGGTGAAGGCACTGCGCAGTTCATGCTCAAGCTCGTCGGTGATCACAAGATGCTCCTTTCATGATGGCCGGGTACCAGGCCCGGTGGTCGCCGACTCGCCGCTGGCAATGGCCTCAGCGAGCCGTGCTGCGGCGCGCGATGCGGTGCTCTTAACCGTCCCGGCAGAGCACCCGAGGATGTCCGCGACCTCAGCGACGGGCAGGTCGGCCCAGTAGCGCAACACCAGTACCGCCCGCTGACGTGCAGGCAACTGCCCTAGGGCCCAGCAGAACTCCGCGAGATCATCGACCTCCCGCAGCGCGCGCGCCGCGCCCTCATCCGCAGCTTCGATCCCTGCCCCCTGCGACCACAGCTCCGCCTGCTGCCGCGACCGGCGGCCAGCACCACGCAACACCAGGTTGATCAGGGTCCGCCGCGCATAAGCGGCCGGGAAATCCATCGACCGCACCCGGTCCCACCGCCTGGCGACCCGGAGGAAGGTCTCCTGGACCAGGTCCTCGGCATCCCTGACGTCCCCCGTCATCAGGTAGCCAGTACGGAACAGGGCATCAGACGCCTCGGCAACCAAGCCCTCGAACTGCCGTTTCGATGCCCCGTCCCGCACCCACTCCATGTATGCCCTCCGACTTGCCCGGCCTCGTCCTCACCTATATGAATCCCGTGAACCGGCCCGAGGTTGAGGGCGACCCGCGGGCAATTCCGGTAAGGCCGGAGGTTGGGGCGCCGCGGTTTACTCTCGCGTCACGGTGTCTCGGTGACGCGTTCGCTGCGGGCTTCGCGGGGGGCGCCGACCGGGGACCGGCCGTCGATCCGGACGCCGAACACGGCGAGGATGCAGATCAGCACGGCGGCGCAGGTGATCGCCGCGTCGGCCAGGTTGAACGTCCACGGGAAATGCGGCAGGTTCAGCCAGTCGACCACGCTGCCGCGCAGCGGACCCGGGGCCCGGAACAGCCGGTCACCGAGGTTGCCCGCGGCCCCGCCGAGCAGCAGCCCGAGGCCGATGGTCCAGGACAGGCTGCGCAGCCGGGCGGCCATGCGGATGACGTAGACGATGACGCCGCAGGCGATCAGGGCGATGATCGCCGTGTAGGACGTGCCAACGCCGAACGCGGCCCCGGGGTTGACCGTGAGCTTGAGCGTGAGCAGCCCGTCCAGCAGCCGGACCGGCGGGTGTCCGGGCAGGTCGCGCAGCACCAGCGCCTTGGAGACCGCGTCCGCGATGACCACGACCGCGGCCACCCCGAGCATCACCGCGAGCGTGCGCGCGCGGCGGGGTTCGGGGTGCCGGACTGGGCTGGACGGTCATCGGTCAGGGCCGAGGGGGGCGGGGCGGGAGCGGGGGGCGGGCCTTGACCGGGCCGGTGGCCGGATCCGGGGGCACCGGGGGCGGCTGCTTGTCCAGCGCCTCGAGAGCCAGCTGGACGGCGGTCTCCAGCTGTGCGTCCCGTCCGGCCGCCCAGTCGTCGGGGGTGTTCAGCACCTCCACGTCCGGGTCGACGCCGTAGTTCTCCACGCTCCAGCCGAAGTCGGTGAACGAGAACGCGAACTGGGGCACGGTGATGCCGGTGCCGTCGACCAGCGTCTGGTAGCCCTCGATGCCGACCACGCCGCCCCAGGTCCGGGTGCCGACCACCGGGCCCAGGCCGAGCAGGCGGATGGCCGCGGTGACGATGTCGCCGTCGGACCCGGCGAACTCGTCGGCCACGGTGACCAGCGGGCCGCGCCGCGCCTCCAGCGGATAGGTCTCCGGGCGCAGCCAGCGGCCCGTGCCCCAGGCGATCACCCGGCGGGCCAGCTTCTCCACCACCAGCTCGGAGATGTGCCCGCCGTTGTTCGCGCGCACGTCGAAGATCAGCCCGTCGCGGGTCATCTCGGTGCGCAGGTCGCGGTGGAAGTGCGCCCAGCCCTCGCCCATCATGTCCGGGATGTGCAGGTAGCCCAGGCGGCCCTGGCTGAGCTCGCGGACCAGGGCGCGGCGCCCGGCCACCCAGTCCTGGTAGCGCAGCCGGCGCTCGCCGCGCAGCGGCACGATCACCACGCGGCGGGCGTCTCCCGACGTGGGTCGTGAGGGGGGTCCGGGGGGAATCCTCCCCCCGGAGGAGGGCAATATCGTGAGTTCGACGGGCTGGCCCGCGGTCCCGGCCAGCAGCGGCCACGGGCCGCGCGCCGGGTCGACCGGCTGCCCGTCCACGGCCAGCAGCTCGTCGCCCGGGCGGACGGCCACGCCGGGGGCGGCCAGCGGCGAGCGGGCCCGCGGGTCGGACGACTCGCCAGGCAGCACCCGGTCGACCAGCCAGCGCCCGGCCGCGTCCCGGGTCAGGTCCGCGCCCAGCTGCCCGACCGGCGGGTGCTTCGGCACCGGGCCCGGGGCCTGCTGCACGTACGAGTGCGACGTGCCGGTCTCGCCGAGCAGTTCCCAGAGCAGGTCGGCGAAGTCGGCCGAGCTGCGGATCCGGTCCAGCAGCGGCCGGTACTCCGCGCTGCACGCCGTCCCAGTCCACGCCGGACATGTCCGCTACCCAGAAGTCCCGGCGCATGATCCGCCCGGCCTCGGCGTACGCGTGCCGCCACAGCGCGGCCGGGTCGGCCTGGAAGCGGGCCCGGGACTTGTCCACCGTGACGGTCTGCGCCGCTTCGTCGCGCTTGCCGGAGACCGGCATGACCCGCAGTTCGCCGTCGTCGTGCACGACCAGCCGCGTGCCGTCGCCGCTGACGTCGAACCAGTCGATCTCGCGGGCGATCTCGGTGACCTCGCGCTTGCGCAGGTCGAACCGTTCCAGGGCCGGGCGCGGGAGGTCGTCGTCCAGGTCCGCGCCGCCTTCGCCGAGCACGCCGGTGACCTGGGCCCGGCGCCATACGAGACCGCCCTTGACCGCTCGCAGGCCGGAGTAGCGGGCCTCGATGACCGGCACCGGAACCACCCGGTCCGGCAGGCCGGCCGCGTCGACCGTCACCACGGCCGGCTCGGCCGGGCTCGCCGTTCTCGTCCGGGGCCTCCGCGCCCACGGGCCGGCCCTCGGGCAGCGGCCCGAACGGGGACGGGGTGTCCGCCGCGAGCGGCACCAGGTACGGGCGGCTGCCGAACGGGAACGACATGTCGAAGGACTGCGCGTCGTAGACCGGGTCGAAGCTGCGCACGGACAGGAAGGCCAGGTACTGGCCGTCGGCGGTGAACACGGGATCGGTGTCGGAGAACCGGCCGTCGGTCACCTCGACGACCTCATGGCTGTGCTGTCCCGGGGGGACGACCGTGCTGTCCTGGCCGCCTGTGGCGGCGGGCCCAGACCCCCCCGAGGCAACAACGCGGGCCATCCGGAGGCGGCGCAGCGGCGGCGGACCGGGCTGGGACCAGGCCAGCCAGGCCGAGTCCGGCGACCAGGACAGCCCGGTGATGGCGCCGTCAGCGGACGCGGCCAGCTCGGACACCTGGCCGGACGCGATATCCACCAGCAATAGCCGGCCGTCGTGGGCGGCGGCGGCCACGGTGGCTCCGTCGGGCGAGGGGAGCAGGTTCAGCACGAAGCCGAGCGCCCCTTCGGCGAGCCGGACGGCGGGTGCATCGCCCGCCACCGGGGCGATCTCCAGCGCGTCCGGGCCGGCCACGTCGGTGACCCAGACCACCCGGCCGGTCTCGCCCAGCACCCGGGGCAGCCGGGCCCGGGCGTCCGGGTCCACGTGCAGCGCCCGGGCGGGACCGTCCTGGTGGGTCAGCCAGTGCACCGTGCCGCGCACCTCCACCACGCTGGCCTGCCCGGTCCGGTCGCAGTCCAGGTCGCCGAGGTGGTCGGCGGCGGAGATGAGCCGCGGTGCGCGGGCCGCGGAGGGGGCGCCGAGGGTGATGTCGAGCCGGTGGGGCGCGGCGGCGTCCGGGCCGTCCAGCAGCCAGATGTCGCCCGCGACGTGGTAGACGATCCGGTGCCCGTCCGTGCTCGGGTTGCGCGCGTAGGCGCCGTCGTGGTCGGTGTGCCGGGCCAGGCCGGTGCCGTCCAGGGCGCAGGAGTAGATGTTGCCGGTGCCCTCGTGGTCGGACAGGAAGAACAGCCGGCGCCCGATCAGCATCGGGCTGCCCAGCTGCCCGCCCAGGTCGGCCAGGACCCGGGTGAACAAGGGATCGTCACCGGTGGCGACCCACAGCTTGCCGGCCCGGCCGCCGCGGTACCGCTTCCAGAACGCGGGCTCGACGCCCACGCTCCCGGTCAGCAGCGCGGTGCCGGCGTCCTCGATGGCCAGGTCGTTGACCAGCCCGTACGGGAGCGGCCGGGGCGGGGCATCGCCGCGGCCGGGGACCGCGAAGGCCTTGCGGTACTTGGTGGCCTGCTGGCCGGCCGAGGTGACGGCGAGCACCTCGCCGGCCGCCGTCCACCCGGTGACCCGGGTCTGCGGGTCGCCCCAGAAGGTGAGCCGGGCCGCGTCGCCGCCCTCGGGATCGGCGGCGTAGACCTCGGGCGGGCCGTCCCGCCAGCCGGTCCACGCGATCTGGGTCCCGTCCCGGGAGAAGCGCGGGTAGCTGACCGGGGTGCCGTCGGCGGACAGCCGCCAGCCGCGGCCCCCCGCGGCGGGCGCGAGCCAGAACGTCGTCGCCGGCCACGAAGGTGACCAGGTCACCGTGGACGTGCGGGTAACGCAGGTAGCCAGTCGCCATCACGCGGCTCCTCCCCCGCGCGGGCCCCGGGGCGGCAGCGGCGGCCGGGCCTTGTTCGGGTGGCTGACCGACGGGCCCGGTGGCGCGGCCGGCGGCTGCTTTTCCAGCGCCTCCAGCGCAAGCCGCACCGCGGTCTCCAGCTGCGGGTCCCGGCCGGCCGCCCAGTCGTCGGGCGAGATCAGCACCTCCACGTCCGGATCCACGCCATAGTTCTCCACGCCCCAGCCGTAGTCCTCGAGGAAGCCCGCGTAGCGGGGCACGGTCATGTGGGTGCCGTCGATCAGTTCGTGACCGGGGACGCCCTCGATGCCGATCACGCCGCCCCAGGTGCGGGTGCCGACCACCGGGCCCAGGTTGAGCAGGCGGATGGCCGCGGTGACGAGGTCACCGTCGGACCCGGCGAACTCGTCGGTCACCGTGACCAGCGGGCCGCGGCGAGCATCGTACGGGTACGAGACGGGCTGCACGCCGCGGCCCACCTCCCAGGCGATGACCCGGCGGGCCAGCTTCTCGACCACGAGCTGGGAGATGTGCCCGCCGCTGTTCCCCCGCACGTCCATGACCAGGCCGCTGAACAACATCTCGGTGCGCAGGTCACGGTGGAAGTGGGCCCAGCCCTCCCCCACCATGTCCGGGATGTGCAGGTAGCCCAGGCGGCCGTCGCTGAGCTCGCGGACCAGGGCGCGCCGCCCGGCCACCCAGTCCTGGTAGCGCAGCCGGCGCTCGTCGCGCAGCGGGACCACGACGACCGCGCGCGGCTCCAAGGGGGGTCCGGGGGATGGGTCCCCCCGGGAGAAGAGGCCGCGGGACGCACGGTCAGCTCCACCGGCTTGCCCGCGGTTCCGGCCAGCAGCGGCCACGGGCCGCGCACCGGGTCGACGGGCTGCCCGTCCACCGCGGTCAGCTCGTCACCGGGCCGTACCGCCACCCCCGGGGCCTCCAGCGGCGAGCGGGCCCGCGGGTCGGACGACTCACCCGGCAGGATCCGGTCCACGATCCAGCGCCCCGCCGCATCCCGGGTCAGGTCGGCGCCTAGCTGGCCGACCGCCGTGGAGCCGCCCGGGGAAAAGTGCCAGTCCTGGCCGGCCTTGGTGATGTAGGCGTGTGACGTGCCGAGCTCGGCGACCACCTCCCACAGCAGGTCGGTGAAGTCGTTGGCGCCGCGGATCCGGTCCAGCAGCGGCCGGTACTCCGCCTGCACGCCGTCCCAGTCCACGCCGGACATGTCCGGCACCCAGAAGTCCCGGCGCATGATCCGCCCCGCCTCGGCGTACGCGTGCCGCCACAGCGCCACCGGGTTGGCCTGGAACCGGGCCCGGGACAGGTCGACGGTGACGACCTCGGCGGAGGAGTGGTCGTCCTCCTTGCTCTCGGACGGCACGACCTGCACCTCGTCGTGGTCCTTGACCACCAGGCGGGTGCCATCGCCGCTGACCGTGAACCAGTCGAGCTCGGCGGTCAGCTCCGCGACCTCGCGCTTGCGCAGGTCGTAACGCTCCAGGGACGGGCGGGGCGCGTCGTCGTCCAGGTTCGGGACGCTCTCACCGAGCACGCCGGTGACCGGCTCGCGCAGCCAGACCAGGCCGTCTTTGACCGCCCGCAGGCGCGAGTACCGGCCCTCGGACACGGGCACGCCCACCACGCGGCGGGGCAGGGCGTCCGGGTCGACTGATACCACGGTCCGTTCGGAAGAATCCGATTTTTCCCCGTCCGGGGGGTCCTGGCTCACCGGACGGCCACCAGGCAGGGGCCCGAACGGCGACGGGGTCTGCGCGTCGAGGGTGACCAGGTAGGGGCGGCTGCCGTACGGGAACGACAGGTCGAAGGACTGCGCGTCGTAGACCGGGTCGAAGCTGCGCTGCGACAGGAAGGCCAGGTACCGGCCGTCGGCGGTGAACACCGGGTCGGTGTCGGAGAACCGGCCGTCGGTCACCTCGATGACTTCGTGGTCGGCAAGTCTGGCCATGCGCAGGCGGCGCAGCGGCCACGGGCCGGGATGGGACCAGGCCAGCCAGGCCGAGTCGGGCGAGAAGGCCAGCCCTTCGACGGGCCCGTTGTCGGCGGCGGGCAGCTCGGTGACCTCGCCGGAGGCTACATCGACGGCCAGCAGCCGGCCGTCGTGGAGGGCGGCGGCGACCGTAGCACCGTCCGGGGAAGCGGCCAGGCTGGTGACCGTACCGCCAAGACCTTCGGTAAGCCGAACGGAGCGTGGTTCACCGGTCACCGAACCGAGCTCGAGCGCCTCGGGGCGTTCGCCGGCGTCGGTGACCCAGACCACCCGGCCGGTCTCGCCCAGCACCCGGGGCAGCCGGGCCCGGGCGTCCGGGTCCACGTGCAGCGCCCGGGCGGGACCGTCCTGGTGGGTCAGCCAGTGCACCGTGCCGCGCACCTCCACCACGCTGGCCTGCCCGGTCCGGTCGCAGTCCAGGCTGCCCAGGTGGTCCGCGGCGGTGACCAGGCGCGGAGCGCGGGCCGCGGACGGCGAGCCCAGGGCGATCTCGACGGGATGCGGTCCGGCGGCCTCGGGGCCGTCCAGCATCCAGATGTCGCCCGCGACGTGGTAGACGATGCGGTGCCCGTCGGTGCTGAGGTTCCTGGCGTACGTGCCGTCGTGGTCGGTGTGCCGGGCCAGGTCGGTGCCGTCCAGGGCGCAGGAGTAGATGTTCCCGGTGCCCTCGTGGTCGGACAGGAAGAACAGCCGGCCGCCGATCAGCATGGGGCTGCTGAACTGGGTGTTCAGGTCGGTCAGGATCCGGGTGAACAGCGGGTCGGCTCCGGTGGCGATCCAGAGCTTGCCCGCGGAACCGCCCCGGTAGCGTTTCCAGTACGCCGGCTCGCTGCTGTTGTCCCGGCCGGTCAGCAGGGCGGTCCCGGTGGCTTCCAGGGCCAGGTCGTTCACCGGGCCGAACGGCAGCCGCCGGGGCGGCGCGCCGTGCAGCGGGACCGCGTAGGCCCAGGAGTACTGGTTCTCCGGCTGCCCGGCGGCGCTGACGGCCAGGACCTCCCCGGCCTGGGTCCAGCCGGTCACCCGGGTCTGATTGTCGCCCCAGTAGGTGAGGCGGGCCTGGCCGGCGCCCTCGGGATCGGCGGTGTAGACCTCGGGCTGGCCGTCCCGCCAGCTGGTCCAGGCGACCGCGGTCCCGTCCCGGGAGAAGCGCGGGTAGCGGACCTGGGCGGCGTCGGCGGACAGCCGCCAGGCGCGGCCCCCCTCGGCGGGTGCGAGCCATACGTCGTCTTCTGCGACGAAGACGAGAAGCTCACCGTGAACATGCGGATACCGAAGATAACCAGCGGAAGTCACGCAGATTATCTTATGGGCTGCCGCCAGCTTCGTTTGGAGTCATCTCATGGGCTAGAGCCAGCCGCGTTCTGATGCGATGTGAAGCGCCTCGGCGCGGTTGCGGGCACCGGTTTTCTGGATGCAGGCGGACAGGTAGTTCCGCACCGTCCCCTCGGACAGGTAGAGCTGGCGGGCGATCTCGGCGATGGTCCCGCCATCCGCGGAGGACGCCAGGACGTCCCGTTCGCGCGGGGTGAGCGGGTTGAGCCCGTCGGCCAGGGCGGCGGCGGCCAGGTCCGGGTCGATGACCCGCTCGCCGGCCAGGACCCGGCGGATGGTCTGGCTGAGCTTGTCGGCCGGGGAGTCCTTGACCAGGAAGGCGGAGACCCCGGACTCCATCGCGCGGCGCAGGAACCCGGGACGGCCGAAGGTGGTCAAGATGACGATCTTGATCCCCGGATGGATCTTCTTCAGCTCCGCGGCGGCGGCCAGGCCGTCCAGGCCCGGCATCTCGATGTCCAGCACGGCCACGTCCGGCTTGGTGTCCTGGGCCGCCTTGACCACCTCGTCGCCCCGCCCCACCTGGGCCACGACCTCCATGTCGCCCTCGAAGGACAGCAGGGCGGCCAGCGCCTCCCGGATCATCACCTGATCCTCGGCGAGCAGCAGCCGGACGGGAGGTCTGGCGTCGTCAGTTGTCATAGTGGTCCACCGGGACTGTGGCGGTCAGCTTGAACCCGTGACCTCGTGATTGATCGGCCACGCCGAGCGAGAGGCGGCCGCCCTCGGTGGACAGGCGTTCGGACATGCCGCGCAGGCCGGCGCCCTTGCCGGTCGGCGCGTCCGCGGGCGCGTGGCGGAGGCCGCGGCCGTCGTCGGAGACCTCGAGGGAGAGTTCCCCGGGGCGTTCGGTCAGGCGGATGCGGCAGTTCTTCGCGCCGGAATGCCGGATCACGTTGGTGACCGCCTCGCGCAGGCACCAGGCCAGCACGGCCTCGGAGTCGGCGTCGAACGTGCCCGAGCGCAGCGTCAGCCCGGGGTCGTCGTCGAGCCGCATCCCGGCCGCGTCCAGTGCGTTCCGCGCGGTGATGACCTCGATCGCGAGCGTCGGGCGGCGGTAGCCGCTGACCGCCTCCCGGATGTCGTGCAGCGTCTGCCTGCTGACCCGGCCGATGTCGCCGAGGTCGCCGAGCACCACGTCGCGTTCGGCCGAGGCGGGCAGCTTGCCCAGCCGCTTGGCGGCTAGTTCGGACTTCAGCGTGATCATCGACAGCGACTGACCGGTCAGGTCGTGCATGTCCCTGGCCAGCCGGAGCCGTTCCTCGTTGGTGGCCAGCTTGGCGACGGTCTCGCGCGCCTGGGTCAGTTCGTGCATCAGCCCGATCTGCAGCCGGAACCCGATCATCGCGAGGCCGATGAGCAGGACGGGCAGCAAGATGACGAAAAAGTCGGTCGCGTCCTCGTGGGCGAGCCAGCTGAAGCAGACGTAGAGGACCCCGACGGCGAGGACCCCGCCCAGGGCCCGCCGCCGTCCGTCGGGTTCGCCGGCCAGGATCACGCCGGTCGCGGCGGACACGTAGATCCACAGCGGCGTCCAGTTCTTGCCGTACACCACGCAGGCCAGGGCGGCGAGCACGGCGAGGGCGGCGAGCCCGGCCCGGCCCAGGCGCGGCCGTTCGCCCCAGTTGACCAGGGCGGCGATGTAGACGAAGCAGAAGGCGAGCGTGATGGCCAGCCCGCCGGCGATCCACAGCACGCCGTGGCGGTGGCCGAACAGGTCCCATACCGGCCCGGCGAGGTAGACCAGCCAGATCGCCGAGAAGAACCAGCGCCACGGGTTGTCGCCGGTGCCAGGCACCATCTGCGTGCTGGCGGCGCCAGTCAGCACGGGCTCTCGGGGTGCGGCCTGGTCCTGGTCGGTCATCGCCATCGCGTGTTCACCTCACATCCATGCTGCCACGTTTCCCCGGATTAGCGGGTCCACGCCACCGGGGCGTACCGCTGCCGGTACGCCCCCGGTCGTCCCCCATACCCGGCCAGGCCCCCGATGCGCTGGCCGGGTCCGTGCTCTGTTCATCTCCGGCATCGGTGCCGCGGCTCAGACCGTCTCCGCGGTGGAGCGCACCGCCAGGGTGGCCAGCACGACGAAGATCGCGAACCAGGCGACGAGGCCGATCACGTTGACCAGCGCCGCGGTTCCCTGGCCGATCACGTCCGTGCTGATCTTGACGATCTGGTAAGTGGGCGTGAACTCGCCGAACTTCCGCAGCGCGCCGCTGAGCGGGAACCACAGGCCGCCGAAGATCGAGAAGAAGAAGAACACCACCAGGACCACCGGCTGCACGGAGTCCGGATCAAGTTTGTAGCCGCAGGCCACGGCCAGCGCCGCGAAGATCAGGGTGCCTATCCAGATGGCGATCGCGCACACGAGGAACTTCCAGACCGGCAGCTGGACGCCACCGTAGAAGCGGCCCAGCAGGAACACGATCGCGATCGACGGCACCGTGGTCACCATCGAGGCCAGGATCTTGGCCACCACGTAGGAGTAGGCCGGCAGCGGGGTGAGCCGCAGCTGCCTGATCCAGCCGTCCCTGCGTTCCTGCGAGATACGCAGCGCATTGTTGTTGAATGCTCCGCTGAAAGCGCCGAATGAGGCCATCCCGACCATATAGAAAGCCTTGAACGAGACGCCGTATCCGCTCGCGTTCGTCTTTCCGAAGATCAGGTAGAACATCACCGGCAGGGCGACCGTGAATATCAGGTACCGCTTGTTCCGCCGGAGCCGTGATATTTCGGCCTTCGCCAGCGACAGTGTGCCGCCCATTTCAGATCGTCTCCCCCGTGTTGTGGTCGGCTGTGTTGTGGTCGGCTGTGTTGTGGTCGGCGCCGTTGGCCCGGTCGTCCTCGGCGGTGATGGCCAGGAAGGCCTGCTCGAGGCCGAGGCTGGTGACCTCGATCTCGTGCGGCCGGTAGCCGGCGTCAAGCACGGCGTACAGCGTGGCGTCGGAGTCGCTGGTCTGGATCTGCACGAAGTCGTGCCTGACCTCCAGGTTCACCAGCGCGGGCAGGCCGAGCAGGAACTGCTCGTCCACCTTGTCCAGCCGGAACGAGAGCCGCCTGGCCCCGGCCCGGGCCTTGATCTCGGCTGGCGAGCCGTCGGCCAGCAGCCGGCCCCGGTTGATGACCAGGATCCGGTCCGCGGCCTGGTCGGCCTCTTCCAGGTAGTGCGTGGCGAACAGCAGCGTGCGCCCCTCGGCGACCTCTTCCTTCATGCTGCTCCAGAACAGCCGCCGGGTTTCCACGTCCATCGCGGTGGTCGGCTCGTCCAGCACGATCAGCTCGGACTTGCCGCAGATGGCCAGCGCGAACCGGACCCGCTGGGTCTGGCCGCCGGACAGGCGGTCCACTCGCTGATCGGCGAACTTGTCGATGCCGGCCCGCTTGAGCGTGACGTCGACTGGTTCGGGCTTGGGGTGGAATCTCGTCACCAGCGTCACGAGCTCGCGCACCGTCACCTCGGGCATCAGCCCGCCCGACTGCAGCATGGCGCCCACCCGGCCGGACTTCACCGCGTGGTACGGATCCGAGCCGAACATCGTGATCTGCCCGCTGGTCGGCTTGCGCAGCGCGAGCAGCATGTCCAGGGAGGTGGACTTGCCCGCGCCGTTCGGGCCGAGCAGGGCCGTGGTCTCACCGGGCCGCAGGTCCAGGCTCAGCCCGTCGACGGCCTTCAGGCTGCCGTAGCTCTTGGAGACGTTCGCGAACGACACCACCGGCGGGCTGCTGCCGGCGTAACCGGCGGTGCTCTGGTAATCGCGGTCAGTACCGTAGTCAGTGGCGCTGCCAAGAGGGCTGCCGTTGAGGGTGCCGCTGAGGCTGCGCGTCCCTCCTGGCCGTGCTGTATTGGCTCATCGTGTCCCCTGTCTCGGGCGGCACTGCGGCCGCCTTCTCGCTGTGCACCCATACCACCAGCTGGCTCGGGCCGCCGGGTAGTGCCGACCCTCAGCGTCCGACCATGACATGCGTCATCCCCGGCCCGGTGACATGACACGTGAGCTGCGGGTTTGCCCGCGACCCGAAGCGAATGAACCCCGGGGTTCACCACGTTGCGCCCCTGCAGCGCGCCCGGCCCGGGCGGCACCCGGTTAGGGGCGGGAGAGGACGAAGGTGGTCAGGCCGGCGGCGATGGCGCGGGCGGCCCGGACCTGCCAGCGCGCGGACGTCACCAGGGCGGCGTCGGCGGCGTTGCGCATGTTGGCGCACTCGATGAACACCTTGGGGACGGTGGACAGGTTGACCCCGGCCAGGTCGTCGCGGGGCTGGATGCCGTCGATGCCGTCGTAGGAGCTGACCGGCTCGCCGGTCCCGGCGGCGAACGCCGCGCGGAGGTCGGCGCCGAGGATCGCCGACGAGCCGACGATGGCGTTGTTGATCCCGTCGGCGACCGGTTCCAGGATCGCGAACCCCCGGCCGCCGGGCGGTCCTCCGTCCGCGTGGATCGAGACGGCCGCGTTGGCGTGGACCTCGTTGCCGAGGGCGGCGCGCTCGGTGACGCACGGGCCCACTCCGGTGTCGGAGGTGCGGGTCAGCACCACCGTCGCGCCCGCGGCGCGCAGGTCGGCGGTGAGGTACAGCGCGACGCGCCAGTTGAACAGGGCCTCGGTGTAGCCGGCGTCGGTCTCGGTGCCGGTCGTGTCGCAGGTCTCGGACTCCCGGCCGTTCCAGATCAGCCGGTTGATGACCGACGCGGCGGCGAAGTTCCCGCCGTTGTGACCCGGGTCGACCAGGATGACCTTGCCGTCCAGGCGCCCATGGCCGGTGGGCGGGAACCGGCCCGGGCCGCCGCCCTTGGCGTCCGGCACCGTCGGCAGCGCGGCCGGGTTACGGCTCGACGCCGGGGCCGCCGACCCGGCGGGATCCCTGGTGCTCGCTTTGGCGGAATGCGCGGCGCTGGTGCTGGCGCTGGGCCGGGGCGCCGCCGGGGTGGAGGCAGCTGGCTGACTGGCGCTCGGCACGAGACTGCAGGCGGACAGAGAATCACCGTCAGGGCCGGCCAGGCCCAGACGAGCCGGCGCATCAAAAGCCTGTGGCCGTATACGTCTGCTGCCCGTACGTGGGCGCCATCGGGTTCCACAGGCTCAGGAAGGCATTCTTGGAGGTCGTCGCGTCGCTGGAGGCAGTCCCGCCGTTCACGTAGTTGGAGTCCTGGTTCGGGTTCGATCCGCAGGTGTTCCCCGAGCTGACCAGATCCGCCATCCAGGCATGGTAGTCGTTGTCGGCGTTGAGCGAGTTCTGCATCGCGGTGGTGAGCGCGCTGACCAGCTGGGTGCCGTTCGGCAGCCCGGATACCGA
The DNA here is from genome assembly GCA_963822765.1 of uncultured Actinomycetes bacterium. Lineage (GTDB taxonomy): Bacteria > Actinomycetota > Actinomycetes > Streptosporangiales > Streptosporangiaceae > Palsa-504. Next base: position 89,123 of record CAWGJL010000011.1, read on the forward strand.
GAGCGTCTGCAGGCCCTGCAGGATGCCCTGCCGGGTGGTGATGGCCTGGCCGATGGTGGACTCCGCGGCGGACGGGCTTTCCGAGCAGTTCTGCACGTTGCTGATCGCGGCCTGGACGGTGGGCCGCACGGTCGCGCTCTGCCTCAGGTAGGACGCGAGGGTGGCCATGGCGGCGGAACCCGGCGGCGGGGCCGGCGCGGAAGAAGACGGAGCAAAAGAAGACGGAGAGACCGAAGAACTGGGAGCAACCGACGTCACCGGCGGGGATGCCCCGGCCACATTGCCGGCGTTGGTCGCGGCGGCCGGCTTGGTCTTGCCCGCCAGGAAGGCCACCGCCCCGACCACGATCAGCACCACAAGCGCGGCGACGCCGATCAGCATGCCCCGCCGGCTCGTGCGCCGGGGCGGGCGTCCTGGTGCCCGTCGTGGCTCCGGATCGGCGACCAGCCCGCCCCGCCAGGGCTCCGGCGGCACCGCGGACCCGGCCCACGGCCGCTCCCCCTGGGTCGCGTGTTCCTCGTAGCCGCGCTGGAAATCCGAGGAAGACATGGTCGGGCCCTCGTTCCGGGCACCGCCCAGGGACGGGGGCGGCGTCGCGGCCCGCTCGGTGGCCGGGTACGCGGGCCCGGGCACCGGCCCGGGAACTCCGTTCGGCGCCCGGCGCGCGGCACCGGGCACGGCGGACTTCCGGGTGGTGCCCTCTCGCGCCGGGTCAGCCACGACGTCGGCCGTGCTCAGCTGGTCCAGGAGCTGGGCCGCGGTGGGTCGCTGGCGAGGATCCTTGGCCAGGCAGTACTCGATCACGGGCCGGATCTCGGCGGGTACTTCCCGGGTGTTCGGCTCGCTGGTGACCACCCGGTACAGCAGCGCCACGGTGGACCCTTCGCCGAACGGCCCCTCTCCGGTGGCGGCGAAGGTCAGCACGGCACCCAGGCTGAAGACGTCACTGGGCGGCCCGACGGGCCGGCCCTCGGCTTGTTCTGGTGACATGAACCCGGGCGAGCCGACCACTATCCCGGTCCTGGTCAGCGACGTCGACTCCATGGACCGGGAGATCCCGAAGTCGATCAGCCGCGGCCCGTCCTCGGCCAGGAGCACGTTGGCCGGCTTCAGGTCACGGTGCACCACCCCCGCGGTGTGGATGGCGGCCAGGCCCTCGGCGAGTCCGGCGGCCAGCCTCAGCACCAGCGCGGCGGGCATGGGCCCGCGCTCGGCCACGGCGTCACCGAGCGATGGCCCGGCGATATAGGACGTCGCCAGCCACGGGATCGGCCCGTCAAGGTCGGCATCCACGACCGGTGCGGTGAATATGCCGCTGACCTTCCTGGCCGCGGACACTTCCCCGGCGAACCGGGCCCGGAAATCGGCGTTTTCGGCCAGGTCCGCGCGGATTACCTTGATCGCGACGTTCCGGCCGCCGGGAGAACGGCCCAGGTAGACGCGGCCCATGCCGCCCGAGCCCAGCCGCCCCTCGAGCCAGTAAGGCCCGATCCGGCGAGGGTCTCCCGATTGCAGCTCATCCAACTCGCCCACCCCCCCTTGGGTGCAAGTCGAAGAATGAGTCAGGGAATACTGCTTAAATCCCTCTCTTCCCCCTAGTCGACCTCCGCTGACACGCCCGGTCAAGGGGTGGGGCGCACTTTTTGAAATGGCACCGGTAATGCGCCGCCGGCGCGATAAGCGGCCCACCGCGTAACCCTGCATCCCGCGCGGGTTGGCGGCGGCGTACAGCATGCCGTCACGGCGGGCGACCGCGCTGACCCGGCCGAGGGACCAGGCCGGGCGGACGTTGACCAGGTGGCCGCGGCGCCGCAGGTCCTCGACCACGGCGGTCCCCACCCGGGACTCCACGTCGAGCACCCGGGGCTGGGCCTGGCGCGGGTAGAACGACGACGGCATGTGCGCGGAATGGAACGACGGGAAGTCGATCGCCTGCTGCAGGTTCATCCCGCCCAGCACGTGGTTGAGGAAGAACAGCAGCGACCACTGGTCCTGCTGGTCACCGCCGGGCGTCCCGAAGGCCAGGTACGGCTCGCGGTCTTTCAGGGCCAGGCTGGGGCTGAGGGTGGTCCGGGGCCGCTTGCCCGGCGCGAGGGTGGCGGGCAGCCCGGGCGTGAGGGCGAACATCTGCGCCCGGGTGCCGAGGCAGAAGCCGAGGCCGGGGATGACCGGCGAGGACTGCAGCCAGCCGCCGCTGGGCGTGGCGGACACCAGGTTGCCGAACCGGTCGGCCACGTCCAGGTGACAGGTGTCCCCGGCCCGGTAGCTCGACGCGGCCGGGCCGCTCGTTCGCAGCGTCGGCTCGCCGGTGCCGGCGTCGAGCCGCGGAGCCGGCGGCTCGACGTCCAGGCTCGGGGCCACGCTCGCGTCGCCGGCGCCGCCGGTCTGGAAGGAGCGGGTGATGAAGTCCGGCAGCCGGGGCGACCGGCCGTCGGGGGCGCCGGGACGCAGTTCGGCCGAGGCCTGCGGCCCGGCCAGCCCGCGCCTGGTGTCCGCGTACCCGGCGGACAGCAGCGCCTTGACCGGTACATCGGTGAAGTCGGGGTCGCCGTACCAGGCCTCCCGGTCGGCGAAGGCCAGCTTGGCGCATTCGGTCACGGTGTGGATGTAGTCCGCGCTGCCCGGGCCCATGGCCGGCAGGTCGAAGCCGGCCAGCAGCGCGAGTTGCTGGGCGAACACCGGACCCTGACCCCACGGCCCGGTCTTGCACACGGTCAGGCCCTGGTAGTCGTAGGTCAGCGGCTCCTCAAGCCGCGGTCGCCAGGCCGACATGTCGGCGTAGGACAGCAGGCCCCGGTGCGGCCTGCCGGTCACGTCCATGACCTCGGCGGAGGCGACGTAGGCGGCGATCGCCTCGGCCACGAAGCCCTCGTAGTAGACCCGCCGGGCGGCCTCGATCTGCTCGTCACGATCGCCGCTGGCCGCCTCGGCTTCCTCAAGGATGCGCTGGTAGGTCCCGGCCAGCGCCGGGTTGGCGAACCGCGACCCCGGCGCGGGCACGGTCCCGCCCGGCAGGTAGACCTCGGCCGAGCTCGGCCAGTGGTCCCGGAACAGTTCGGCCACGCTGGCGATACCCCAGCTGATCGCGGGCAGCACCGGGTAGCCGCGGGCCGCGTAGCCGATCGCGTAGTCCATCACCTCCCGCAGCCGGAGCGTGCCGTACTCCCGGAGCAGGACCATCCACGCTCCGAACGCTCCCGGCACGCACGCCGCGAGCAGCCCGCTGCCGGGCACCAGGTCGAGCCCCAGATCGCCGAACGCCTCGAGGGTGGCGGCGGCCGGCGCGGTGCCCTGGCCGCACAGCACGAAGGTCTCCGCCCGGCCGGCGTGGTGCGCGATGACCGGCACCTCGCCGCCGAGGCCGTTCAGGTGCGGTTCGGTGACCTGGAGCACGAGCCCGGCGGCCACCGCCGCGTCGAACGCGTTACCGCCGCGCTCGAGCACGGCCATGCCCGCCGCGGAGGCCAGCCAGTGCGTGGAGGCCACCATGCCGAAGGTGCCCGCGAGTTCCGGCCGGGTGGTGAATTCGGGAATGTCGCCCATGGCTCTGATCCTCTCATCACGCCCTGACGGGCCGCCCTGTGTGTCGGCTGGCGGAACGCCCGGGCATGCTCCATGATTACTCATCGCTACTATCCGACGACGATGAGGTGACAAGCCCATGCCCACGATTCCTCCCGCCTCGCTCCGGGCCCGCGGGCGCCGGCCGATGGCGCTGACGCTGACGCTGACGGCGGCCGTCGCGGGCCTGCTCACGGGGTGCGCCAGCGCCCAGGCGCCGCAGCCGGCGGCGACGGGCGGAACCGCGTCCAGCCAGCACACGCAGCAGGCCGGCGCTTCATCGTCGCCGGCGGGGCCGTCCACGGTGCCCGGGCTTGGCGGCCTGACCGTGTGCCAGTCCGCCGCGCTCAAGGTGACGGTGGACACCAGCCAGGCGGGCGGCGCGGCGGGCAGCGTGTACTACCCGGTCAACTTCACCAACACCTCGGGCACGCCGTGCGGGCTGTACGGCTACCCCGGCATGTCGTTCGTGACCGCGAGCGGGAGCGCCGGCCAGCAGATCGGCGCGGCCGCCCAGCGAGACCCGGCCTTCGGGGACCTTTCTGTCCGGCTGCCCGCCGACGGCGTCGCGCACGCCTGGCTGCAGGTCGCGCAGGCCGGCAATTACCCGGCGTCGGCGTGCCAGCCGATGACCGCGCACTGGCTGCGGGTCTTCCCGCCGGGTGACACCGCGGCGACCTATATCGGCGTCAGCTTCAGCGCGTGCGCCTCGGCGAGCGCGCAGCTGCTGACCGTCACGCCGGTCCGGTCCGGGCAGGGCGTCCGGGGGGTCACGCCCTACGTTTAGGCCAATAGGGCATGAGCTCGGGAGACGTTGAAAATGGATGTATATATGTTAATGCTCTATTTCTATTTGAGGGAAAGAGATACGCTGAGCTCCGCTGGAGCTTGCACTCCGCCCGAGGAAAGAACGGCGGGGAGGAGATCTTCTGGATATAGGATAGGAAAGAAAAATGATTAAACGACAGATAGATAAGGATCAAGGGCTCAGCTCGGGAAAGAGTGAGAGAGTAAACGTTCAATACGAAGATAAGAGAAGTAACGGAGAGAGGAGTATATGATCACGGTCGAAGGACTGATGGCAAGGATGGCAGCGGCGGGGACCAGGAAAGGGCAAGTCGAGGATCTTCGGCAGGAGCAGCTTTCGGTCGGAGAAGCACCTTGAACGGGGCGTTAGCGGTGAACGGGATCACCTGCGGGGTGTCCTTGCGGGACCGGAACCTGGGCGGCCCGACCTTCGGCACTTTCCGCGTGCCCTTCAGCGAGGCGAACATAGTTCCGGAACGAGCTGGTCCATATTGGTAGCGTCGGCGCTATGGACCTTTCCCCGCGGCTGCGCGCCGTCTGCGACCTCGACGTCGCCATCGTGCGCGAGAACAGCGGACGGCACGAATACGACGGCAAGCCGCAGGACCTGTCCCCGGGCGGTGTCCGGGCCGGGCTGGCCCGGCTGGCGGCGGCCCGGGACGGCGGCGAACGGCTCGCCGACCCGCACGACGAGGCGCACCTGACCGCGTTCGAGGATCTGCGGCGGGTCACCTTCGCCGAGCTCGAGCTGCACCGCCGCAACCCGATCCTGCACCTGGCCGAGCTCGAGCTGGCCACCTATGACCGGGACTACGCACCCGCGGCGGAACGGGCGGCGGCCTGGGCCGAGCACCTGGCGGCCTGGCCCCAGGCGGTCGACGCGGCCATCGAGTCCCTGGACCTGGTCAGCGCGCCGGTCGCGGAGGCCCTGCTGGCCGCGGCCCGCGGGCTGGCGGCCGGGATCAGTACCGGGCCGGACGCAGCCGCGAACGGTGCGGGTGGATGGGACACGGAGGGTCTGGCCGACGGCGCGGACCAGACGGTACGCGAGGCCGCGCTGGCCGCGCACGCGCGTCTGGTCGCGCACCTGGAACGGGCCGCGGCCGAGGGCGACCCGGACGCGGCGCTCGGCGGGCCGGCGCTCAGCGCGCTGATGGGCAGCGCCGAGGCGCTGCCGGTCGACCTCGCCCGGCTGGCCGCGCAGGCCGACGCGGAGCGGGACCGACTGCTGGCCCTGCTGGCCGAGGGGTGCGCGCAGGTGTACCCGGGCCGTCCGGCCCTGGAGGTGGCCCGGGAACTGGTCCGGGTCCATCCGGACGCGCGGGGGGTGATCGACGCGGGCCGACTGTGGACGCAGCGGGCCATCGACTTCACCCGCGACAAGGATCTGGTCCCGTACCACGACGGGGAGTGCCTGGTGGGCCTGGCGCCCGAGTCGCGCCGCTGGGCGATGGCGATGATGACCCCGGCCGCGCCCGGCGAGCCGGACGGCCCGTCCTGGTTTCACATCACCCCGCCGGAGGAGTCCTGGCCGCACGAAGAGCAGGAGGCGTGGCTGGAGGTGTTCAGCGACACGACGCTGCCCGGCATCGCCGTGCACGAGGTGGCGCCGGGGCACTTCTCGCACGGCCGGGCGCTGCGCCGGCTGACCTCTGAGGTCCGCCGGACCGCGCACTCCAGCGCGTTCGTCGAGGGGTGGGCGCACTATGCCGAGGAACTGTGTGTGGAGGAAGGCTTCGGCGCCTCCGATCCCCGGATCGTGATCGGCGTCTGGCTGGAGGCGCTGGTCCGCGTGACCAGGCTGGCCTGCGCCATCGGCGTGCATACCGCGGACATGACCGTCGAGCAGGCCGCACGCCGGTTCGAGGCGGACACCCACCTGTCCGGGTCGGCCGCGCTGTCCGAGGCCAGGCGGGCCACGTTCGACCCGACCTACGGCCGGTACACCTGGGGCAAACTGGAGATCCTGAAGCTGCGCGAGCAGGCCAGGAAGGACTGGGGCGCCGGGTTCACGCTGCAGCGTTTCCACAAGGCACTGCTGGATCTCGGGTCTCCCCCGCTCGGCCTCCTCGGTACGGCGGTAGAGCGGGGATAGCTGACTTCGACTCCGCCCTGAAGGGTGGAGATTCGCCTGTCACCAGCTGCTGGCCGGCGTGCGGTCGGGTGGGTAACAGCACATGCACAACGACGGGGAACGGGAGCTGCACGGTGCGATCACAGGCACTAGCGGGCTTGCTGCAGCGCGTTGAGCAGACCGGGCGGGTCGCGGCGGGCCGGTTCCCGGTGTTCGCTGATCCGGCGACCGGCGAGTGGACGTGGTTGCAGGACGGCGGCTGGTCCGGCGGGTTCTGGCCCGGGATGCTCTGGCTCGCTGGGGCCGCCACCGGGGAGCGCCGCTTCGCCGGCCTGGCCGCCGGCAGCGCGCAGCGGCTGCGGAGCCGGGCCGGCGCGCCGACAGTGCTGCGCGGCTTCTTGTTCTGGTACGGCGCCGGCATCGCCTCGGTCCTGGACCTCGCCCGGCACGCCCAGGCCAAGCTGGCCGTCGCCGCCGCGCGATCCCTGGCTGCGGACGTCGACCCGGTCGCCGCGGTGCTGCCGCCCGGGCAGGAGGACGCCGATCTGTACCGCTGGCCCCGGCCGGGCGCCTGTATCGACGCCATGCCCGGCACTGTGCCGTTGCTGGCTTTTGCCGCCGCGGCGACCGGCGAGGACCGGCTGCGCAGTATCGCCCTCGCGCATGCGCGCGGGCTTGCCGCGTTCTGCGTGCGCGCCGACGGCTCGGTGGCGCAGTCGGCCACCTACGACCGGCACGGCCAGCTCGCCGGGCAGGCCACGATCGAGGGCTCCTCCCGCGACAGCACCTGGGCGCGCGGGCAGTCCTGGGCGATGCTCGGACTCACCCAGGCCGCCCACCTGGCGGGCGGGGAATTCACCACGACGGCAGCCCGGGTCGCTGACTGGTACCTGGACCACGTTCCCGCCGACGGCGTTGCTTCTGGGACTTCGACGACCCCGCGATCCCGGACGCGCCCCGCGACACCTCCGCCGCGGCCATCGCCGCTGCCTCGCTGCTGAAGCTGGCCGCCCTGGGCGAATCCCGCTACCGCGCGACGGCCGAACGTATCGTCGATGCCCTGGCCGAGCGCCACCTGGCCCCGCACGGCGGCCTTAGCGACGGCTGCTACGACCAGCACCAGAACCTGGCCACGGCCAGCGAGCTCATCTGGGGCGACTACTTCCTGCTCGAAGCCCTCCTCGCCCTCGACGGGATAGTCAAACCCGGCACACTATGACGCTGCCGCCACTAACGGACGACTTGCCGGGACCCTGGGGAGTATCCGGACCTGCGCCGCCTCTATTGTCGGACCTGAGCGCTCTGGTCAGAGTCGCACTTCGACGGCTGGTCGGCGGTGCCCCGAGCTCGATCCCGCGCCAGTACATCGAACAGCAGAACCGTCCAGCCGACCGGCCCACGCTCGGCCGCTTCACCACGAGCCTGAGGTCGGCGCACTGGCGGCCATATTGGTAGCGTGAGGGCATGCGCAGACTGACGGCGGTTCTGGGCATCGCGGGCGCGGTGCTGCTGGCGGCGCTCGGGGTGACCGGGTGCGGGACGGCCAGCGCCGCGGCGTCGATCATCATCACCAGCGCGTACGTGCCGCAGCCGACCACGCCCGGCACCACGGTCGCGTACCTGGACATCCGCAACAACGGGCATGCCGACCGCCTGATCGCGGTGCACACCAGCGTCGGCGGCACGGTCCAGCTCCGCGCCCCGGGCGCGCGGCACGCGGGCACGCTGAGCATGGTCACCGTGACGGACATCCCGGTCCCGGCGGATTCGCTGGTGCAGCTGAACCCGGACACCTACCACCTGCTGATCACCGGCGCGGGCCCGATGCACGACGGCAAGGACATCACGTTGCGGCTCACGTTCGCCAACGCGGGGACGATCACCATCCTGGCCCTGGTGACCAACCCCCAGTCGGGCGGCAGCAGCTACTTCCTCAACTGAGCGACCGCGCCGAGGGTGGGTCCGTTGAGCGGCGTCCGGTCGGTGTTGAACACGGGCCGCCACTCCGGCAGGCTGACCAGGCCCGGCTCGACCAGGTCGAAGCCATCGAACAGGTCCATGATCTGGGCTCGCGACCGGAGCGTGAACGGCATCCGCGCGCCGGCGTAGGTCTGGGTCGCCTCGGCGAGCATCTCGGGATCGGCGCCGTCGCAGGTGCCGACCGAGACGGCCAGGTAGCTGCCCGGCGCCAGGCGCTCGCGGAACTTGGCGATGATCCCCGCCGCGCCTTCCTCGTGGCTGATGAAGTGCAGCACGCTGAAGACCAGCACGGCGACCGGCTGGCTGAAATCGAGGCAGGCGGTGAGCGCCTCGTGCGCGAGGACCGCATCCGGGTCGCGGATATCCCCCCGGATGGTGATCACGCCGTCCCGGGTGGCGAGCAGCGCGTCGTTGTGCGCCACCACGATCGGGTCATGGTCGACGTAGACGACCCGCGCCGCGGGGATGGTGTCCCGGGCGACCTCGTGCACGCTCGGCGCGGTGGGCAGGCCGCTGCCCAGGTCGAGGTACTGCGCGATGCCCTGCTGGGCCAGGAAGCGGACCGCGCGGAACAGGAACGCCCGGTTGGCCAGCGACAGCCGGCGGGGGTCGAGCCGGGATTCCATCAGCTTCTCGGCCGCGGCCCGGTCGACGGCGAAGTTGTCCTTGCCGTACAGCAGGTAGTCGTAGATCCGGGCGATGCTCGGCCGGGTGACGTCGACCCCGTCAGGCACGCGCGGCTCGTGCTTCCTGGCCGTGCCCGCCGTCGACATGAGGTCCCGCCCTTCGCCGCAACCGATTGCAGCAAGCGTACAACATCGGTACGCGCGGCGCCGCTGGACCGGGGGTCAGGATGCCGGGCGGTCAGGGCCTTGGTCAGGGCGGGGGTCAGGCGAGGATCTGGGCCGTGGCCGGGTCACGGCGGGTCAGCGGGAGCTTGGCCCGGGTGTCGTCGTCGCACGGGGTGTACACCACGATGCGCGCGTCCGGCATGCCGGGCAGGTCGAGCTCGGTGATGGCCAGCCTGAGCGTCCCGGCCTGCGGATGCTGGTAGGTGAGGGTGCGCGGCTCGACCTCGGCGACCTCGTGCCGGGCCCAGAGCTCGGCGAACTCACGGCTCATGCTGGCCAGGCGGCGGATGTCCTCTTCCCAGTCCGGGTCGCCGACGTGCCGGCCGTACGCGGCGCGCAACCGCGCCACCATGTAGATGGACGTGCGCGTCGTACTCGGCGAACTTGCCGCGGGCGCTCGGCTCGGTGACGCAGCACCACAGGGTGTTCTTGTGGATGCAGGGCATCGTGTGCCAGTCCCAGAACAGTTCCTCCGATGCGCTGTTGGACATCAGGGAGTCGAACCGGCTGTTGACCAGGCTGGCCGGCAGCGGTTCGAGCGAGTGCACGATCTCCCTGATGGCGTCGGGGATCACCAGTCGCGCGCACTCGGCGCGCAGCGGCGTCGCCTCGGCCAGCCGGTACAGGTGCTCGCGCTCGGCGCGGTCGAGGCGGAGCGTGCGCGCCACCGCGTCCAGGACCTGCGAGCTGGCGTTGATCTGACGGCCCTGCTCCAGCCAGGTGTACCAGGTGACGCCGACGCCGGCCAGCAGCGCGACCTCTTCCCGGCGCAGGCCCGGCGTCCGCCGCCGCGAGCCCGGCGGCATGCCGTAGTCTCCGGGGCTCAGCCGGGCGCGCCGGGCCTTCAGGAACTTGCCGAGCTCGGCCCGTCGTCGCTCGCCCGCCCGTTGCGAGACCTGATCTTTTGCTTCGTAGGTGACCACGAGTTTTCCAATCAGCGATCTGCCCCCGGTCCAACCTAGCGGGCACCACTGACATTCCGCGGAGTACGGGGAACCGGCTGCGGCGTGCGGGCGGGCACCGGCGCGGACCTGCTCGCTAGGCTTGGCCGGTGCGGCTGACATTCTGCGGTGTCCGCGGGTCGACACCGGCACCGGGCGCGGAATTCGTCCGGTACGGCGGCCACACCTCCTGCGTGGCCGTGGCCCACGACGGCGCGGCCGCGCCCACCCTCATCCTCGACGCGGGTACGGGCGTGCGGCGGGTTACCGCGCTGCTGGCCGGCCAGCCGTTTACCGGGACGATCCTGCTCACGCACCTGCACTGGGATCACGTCCAGGGACTGCCGTTCTTCCGCGCGGGGGACCGCGACGACGCCACCGTGACGCTGCTGCTTCCCGATCAGCGCGACGGCGCCGGCGCCGAGCAGGTGCTGGCCCGGGCCATGTCTCCCCCGCACTTCCCGATCCGCCCGAGCCAGCTGCGCGGGCGCTGGACGTTCGGCGCCATCGGGCCGGGCCGGCTCGAGGCGGGCGGGTTCACCGTGCTCGCCCGCGAGATCCCGCACAAGGGCGGCCGGACGCTCGGGTACCGGGTCAGCGACGGGCGTTCGGTGGCGGCGTACGTCACCGATCACTGCCCGACGGCGCTGGGCCCGGGCCCGGACGGCTGGGGCGAGTATCACCCGGCCGCCGTCGAGCTGGCCGCCGGGGCCGACGTCATGGTGCACGACGCCCAGCTGCTGGCCGAGGAGGTGGCGGCCGAGGCGGCGTTCGGTCATGCCGCGGCCGACTACGCGGTCGCCCTGGCCAGGCACGCCGGGGCCCGGCGAGTGGCGTTCTTCCATCACCGGCCGGACCGCACGGACGACGCGCTGGACGAGCTGGGCCGGCGGTTCGCCGCGGCACCGGTGCCGGTGCTGGTGGCCGCGGAGGAGCAGATCCTCGACGTCTAAGCCCGGATCCGGGGTTGCGCGCCGGGCCTGGTCAAGCTGATCGACGGGCGGGCGCGGATACCACGGCCCGTTCGGCCAAAATTAAAGACCCCGAAGCGGTGCCGGGCGTACGGTCCTGGCCCGCTACGGACAGCGGCGCCGGCCTGCTGGCGGTTAACGGGCCTCGGCGTCGCGGACGCGTTGCACCATTATCTCGAGCAGCGCCCAGGCTGTCTCCGGGTGTTCCATCGCGAAGGGCCGGAAGACCCACGCGGTGAACAGCAGGCAGCGCAACTCTGTTTCCGCGGTGATCGTGGCCGAACGGAAAGAATGGTCAATCAGTGCCATCTCGCCGAAGTAGTCGCCGGGACCTAGCTTGCGGGCGGCGTGTCCGCGCACGCTGACGGCCGCCTGACCCTCGACGATGACCCCGAAAGTGACGCCGGTCTCGTCTTGCGCGGTCAGCACCGCCCCGGCGGGAAAGGTCCGGTCGTGTGCATTGGCGGCGAGCTGGGTCAATTCCTTCTTCGAAAGCATCGAGAATAGCGGGACCTTAGCAAGGACCTCTTGAGGCGTCGTCATGGCACGATGTTACGCGCACGTCCCTGCGCCAACCAGGGCATTCGGTCTCCATTTGACTACGGCGCAGCCGGTTGACTACGGCGCATCCGGGCCGGCGAAGCGGCTCAGCGCGTCCGGCTGCTTCAGCGCGACGGTCCGGTCGCGCAGCTCGATCCAGCCGCGCCGCTCGAAACCGCGCAGCGCCGCGTTGACGCTCTGGCGGGTGCTCCCGGCCTGGTGCGCCAGTTCCTCCTGGCTCATCCGGGGCCTGATGACGCCGTCGCCGTCCCGGGGCTGGCCGAGCAGGATCTTCGCGACCCGGCGCGGAAGATCCAGGAAGACCAGGTCGGCAGTGGCCTCGGTCAGGCGGCGCAGGGTGGCCGCGATCGAGGCGGTCAGGGCCTGCGCCGCGGACGGGACCCGCGCGCAGATGTCCCGTACCGTGTCGCGCGGGATCAGGAGCAGCTGGCATTCCTCCAGGGTCTCGGCGTCGGCGGACCGGGGGCCGCCGTCGACGACCCCGAGCTCGCCCAGCAGGCCGCCGGGGTGGATGACGGCCAGCGTCAGCTCGCCGCCGTCCGCCGAGCGGGCGGTCACCTTGACCCGGCCGGAGACGACCACGATCACCGTGTCACCCGGATCGCTCCTGGTGAACACGACCTGGCCACGGCGGAAGCTGCGCAGCCGGGAGACGGCCACGGCGGCGTTCAGGTCCTGCTCCGGCACCGAGCGGAGCAGGCTGGTCTGGCGCAGGATGCCGGTCAGGTCGGCGGGCATGGACCGATGCTACGTGGACCGGATGGTCCCGGTAGCCTGGCGTCGCCGTGGTCGCGGACACTGGCCGCAGACGCTGGCCGCAGACACTGGCCGCAGACACTGGCCCGGGAGGTGCGATGGAGACGCTGCTGCCTGGCATCACGCTCGAGCGGGTGCCGACCAGCCGGCTGACGGTGGCGGTGCTGTCGGTCACCGGCCGGACCGGGCCGGCCGTGCTGTTCGTGCACGGCAACGTGTCTTCCTCGCTGTTCTGGCAGCCGACCATGCTGGCGCTGCCTTCGCCGTACCGGGGCCTGGCGATCGACCTGCGCGGGTTCGGCGGCACCGATCCCGAACCGGTGGACGCGACGCGCGGGCTGCGGGACTACGCGGACGACCTGGCGGCCGCGATCGAGGCGCTCGGGCTGGACGCGGTGCACCTGGTCGGGTGGAGCATGGGCGGCGGCGTGGTCATGCAGTACCTGGCCGACCGGCCCGGCACGCACCGGGTGGCGTCGCTGACGCTGGTCGACCCGGTGTCACCGTTCGGGTTCGGCGGGACCAGGGGCGTGGACGGCGTGCTGTGCGATCCTTCCGGGGCGGGCTCGGGGCCGGCGGCGCCAACCCGGAGTTCGTCGAGCGGCTGGCCGGGCAGGACCGCGGCGACACCAGCGTGCTGTCCCCGCGGCAGGTGCTGCTGGCGCACTACGTCAAGCCGCCGTACGTGCCGGAGCACCTGGACATCTTCGTGGAGTCCATGCTGTCGACCCGGGTCGGCGAGGACTACTACCCGGGGGACTCGCGGCCCGCGGCCGGATGGCCGGGTTTCGCGCCGGGCGACCGCGGCGTGCTCAACACGATGGCGCCCACCCATTTCCGGATCGACGAGCTGTCCGGCGTGCACCCCAAGCCGCCGGTGCTGTGGCTGCGCGGCGCGGACGACGTCATCGTCTCGGACACCTCGCTGTACGACCTGGCCTACCTGGGTTCGCTCGGCGCCGTGCCGGGCTGGCCGGGGGCCCGGGCCTGGCCGCCCCAGCCCATGGTGGCCCAGACCCGCGGCGTGCTGGACGGCTACGCGGCGGCCGGCGGACGCTACCGCGAGGCGGTGATCGAGGACTCCGGCCACGGTCCGCACCTGGACCAGCCGGAGCGGTTCCTGGCCGAGCTGGCCGGGCACCTGGCCGCTTCGTAAACGCGGCTACGCGAGCGGCGCTGGCCTGGCCCGGCGGCCGGCGTCAGGCGGTCCAGGCCACCGGGAGGCGTTTGACGCCGCGCTGGAAGTTGGAGCGCAGGTAGGAGGGCTGGCCCGCGTAGGTCAGCGAGGACGTACGGGCCAGGACCTCCGCGAACAGCGCGCTCATCTGAGTCCGGGCCAGGTGCGCGCCCAGGCAGAAGTGCGGGCCGTGGCCGAACACCAGATGGGGGTTCGGCTGGCGGCGGATGTCGAACCGGGCGGGGTCGGCGAAGGCCTCGGGATCGCGGTTGGCCGAGGTGAAGGAGACCACCACCTTGTCACCGGCCCGGACGGGCTGCGCGCCGATCTGGCCATCGGCGGCCGCGGTGCGCCGGAAGGTCATGACCGGCGTCCACCAGCGCAGCATCTCGTCGACCGCGGTCGGCATCAGGGCCGGGTCGGCGCGCAGGTCCCGCTGCGCGTCCGGGTGCTCGATCAGCGCGATGCACGCGCCGGGCAGCCCGTTGCGCAGCGTCTCGTTCCCGGCCACCGCGAACAGCCAGAACATGTTCTCGAACTCGGCCTCCGATACCTGGCCGCCGTCCTCGTCGGACTGGGCCAGCAGGATCGACATCACGTCGTCCCCCGGGCGGCGCCGCTTCTCCCGGGCCAGCAGGTGGGCGTAGGCGTACAGGTCGGGCATGCCCTCGCGGGTGCGGGGGTCGGGCATCCGGCCGTCCCGGTCCGGGGCCGGGCGCACCGCGAGCGCTTCGGCGGCCATCGGCGTGCCCGCCGCCGGGTCGAACTCGGCCGAGGAGGCGTAGTCGGGATCCTGGTAGCCGATGACCCGGTTGGACCAGTCGAACAGCAGCCAGCGGTCCTGCTCGGGCACGCCGAGCACGTCGGCCAGGGTGAGCAGGGGCAGGTCCGCGGCCACGTCCTTGGCGAAGTCGACCTCGCCCCGGGGGCCGGCGAAGGCCCGGTCGCAGATGGCCCGCGCGTGCCCGCGGATGCGGTCCTCCAGCTTGGCCACGGCCCGCGGGGTGAACGAGCGGCTCAGCAGCCGGCGCAGCCGGGCGTGCTCCGGAGGGTCCATGTTGAGCATCATCCGCCGCACGTACCCGAGCGCCTGCGGCGTGGCCGGGTCGCGGATCTGCGTCGCGCCGAGCGCGGACGAGAACAGCTTCGGCCTGGTGAGCACCGACTCGACGTCCGCGTGCCTGAGCACGAGCCAGAACCCGGGACCTTCTGGCCAGCCCAGGACCGGGATCTCGGGCACCCACGCGACCGGGGCGGCGCGGCGAAGCCGGGCCAGGGCGTCGAACGGCACGCCTTCGGTGTAGGTGGCCGGGTCGAAGACCAGCTCGGTGTCCGGCCGGGCCGCGGTCAATTCCGCCCCAGGAACTCCTCGATGGAGGTGGCGAGCGACACCGGGGACTCGAACATCGGGTAGTGCCCGGCGTCGGGCATGATGGTCACCTCGGCATCGGGGAAGAAGACCCGCCAGGTCTGCTCCATGACGTCGGCGGACTGCGCCGGGTCGTTCACGCCGACGACCAGCTTGACCGGCGTGGCGGTGTCCACCTTGGCCTCGGCGGTGAAGTCCGACTTCGCCCAGGCCTGCAGGTAGGCGGCGAACGCCTCGACCGCGGAGTTGTCCAGCGAGTGCTGCACCACGCCGTTGATGAACGTCTTGGTCAGCCTGTTCCCGGTGGTGAAGTCGATGATCGCGGCCCGGTTGCCTGGATGGTCCGGCGCGCCGGAGAACAGCGCCCAGCCCGGCTCGTCGAAGGGTACCGCCCCGGCCTGCACCGCGTTGAGGCCGACCAGCGCGCGCACCCGGTCCGGTGCCTGCAGCAGCACCCGGTGGGCGAACTTCGCGCCCATCGAGTGCCCGACCACCGAGAACCGGTCCCAGCCCAGGTCGTCAGCCACCGCGAGCGCGTCGGCGGCCACCTCGTCGACGGTGAACTCGCCGGCGGTCTGCATGCGGGCGCCGTAACCGCGCAGGTCCATGAACACGTAGGTGTAGGCCGACCCGTCGATGAACTCGGGAAACGAGCTCCAGCCGCGGGCCGAGCCGAACCAGCCGTGGATGGCCAGGACGTGGTGATCACCGGATCCCACGGTCACATACGAACTCGGCACGCTGCCTCCCGGTTAACGCCGTTGCTTTAGTGCTGCCGACTCTAGCCGGGGGCCAGGTTCGTCTAGGGGGCGGGTGCGGCAGCGATGATGCCGCAGATCATGGAAACGATGTGCAGTTCGCGTGGAGAGAGGTTTCCGCTGACTAGGCGCGCGAGAGGGTAAGCGTTATCTCGGTGCCGTGGCCCGGCTGGCTGCGCGCGGTGAGCTGGCCGTCGTGGGCCTGGGCGAGTTCGGCGGCGACGGCCAGGCCGATGCCGCTGCCGGAGAACCGCGCGGCCTGGCGGCCGCGCCAGAACCGGTCGAAGATGCGGGGCAGTTCGTCGGCGGGAATGCCGATGCCGGTGTCGGTGACGGTCAGCACGGCGTCGGCCCCCGACGGGCCGGCCTCGATGGTGACGCGGCCGCCCGCCGCGGTGAACTTCAGCGCGTTGGTGAGCAGGTTGGTGACGACCTGGTGCAGCCAGCGCGGGTCGGCGTCGATGCCGGCCGGGGTAAGCCGGCGTTCCAGGGTGATCCCGGCCGCCTCGAACCGGCCGGCCAGGCTGTCGGCCGCATCGCCGGCCAGGCCGGCCAGGTCGCACGGACGCCGCGTCAGCTGCAGCGCGGCGGCGTCGGCGGCGGCCAGGGTCTGCAGGTCGCCGACCATGCGGGCCAGCCGCAGCACCTCGTCGCGCAGCGAGGCCAGCTGGTCCGGGGTCGGCTCGGTAATCCCGTCGAGAAGCGCCTCGTGCCCGGCCTGCAGGACCGCGACCGGGGTGCGCAGCTCGTGCGCGACGTCGGCGACCAGGTCGCGGCGCACCTGGTCCTGGCGGTCGCGCGTGTCGGCCATCTGGTCGAACGCGGTGGCCAGCTCGCGCAGCTCGCCCGGCGCGGACACGTCGCCGACCCGGGCGGCGCGCTCGCCGCGCCCCATGGCCCGGGTCACCGCGATGATCCGCTCCACCGGCCGGGTGATCCGGCGGGCCATGGCCAGCCCGGTAAGCAGGGCCAGCACCGCGGCCAGCCCGGCGGCGCCGAAGATGGCCTGCAGCAGGTCCCGCTGCAGCACATGGTCGGCGCTGGCCAGCCCGGAGTTGGTGAACCGGACCACGGCCTGGCCCACCCGGTCGCCGCTGACCAGGACCGTAGCGCTCTGCTGCGGTGCCGTCGCCTGCCCCGCGAAACCCGGCGAGGCGATCACGACCCGGCTGGCCTGGTCACGGATCTGGACCTCCGCCCCGGTCCGGGTGGCCAGGTCCAGCACCGGGGACAGGTCGGCCGAGCCCCAGCTGTCGCCGCGGTCCCAGGCGGCGGCCGCGGCGGCCGCGATCGCGCTGGTCAGGTCGGCACGCTGCTGGCTGGTCAGCGCCGCGACATCCGCGGCGGCCAGGGTCGCGGTGAGCCCGGCGAGCAGGGCCACCGCGGCCAGCGCGACCGAGAGGAAGGCCAGCGCCAGCCGCAGGCCGAGCGTGCTGCCGCGGGAGGCAACGGCCGGCCCCGGGCCGGGCGGCGACGCGGCGGCCGGCCCGGGCCGGCCTCAGTCATCGCGGGTCAGGCCCAGCCGGTACCCGCCGCCCAGGACCGTCTGCACGATCTGGGGCCGGGCCGGGTCCTGCTCGATCTTGCGGCGCAGGTTCTTCACGTGCGAGTCGATGGTGCGCTCGTAGCCCTCGAACTCATACCCGCGGACCCGGTTGATCAGCTCGAACCGGGAGTACACCCGGCCCGGGACGGTGGCCAGGGCACCCAGGATGCCCCACTCGGTGGGGGTCAGATCCGCTCCGGCGCCGCGCACCACGACCTGGCGCCGCGAGGTGTCGATGAGCAGGGTGCCGCCGCCGTAGCTGACCGGGCCGGGGGCGGCGACCGGCGTGCCGCGGCGCAGGATGGCCTGGACGCGCAGCACCAGCTCGCGCGGGCTGAACGGCTTGGTCACGTAGTCATCGGCGCCGAGCTCCAGGCCCGCGATCCGGTCCTCCTCGCCCGCCTTGGCGGTCAGCATGAGGATGGGCACGGATCCGGCCGCCCGCAGCTCGCGGGCGACGGTCTCGCCGGGCACGTCGGGCAGGCCGAGATCGAGCACCACCAGGTCCGGCGCGGCCGATGCGGCCAGGGTGATGGCCTCCGCGCCGGAACTGGTGGACAGCACCGCCAGGCCCGCCCGCTCCAGGTAGGACCGGACCAGCTCGCGCAGCTTGCGCTCGTCCTCTACCAGCAGCACCGTCGCCGTCATCGCCGCTCACCCGCCTGTCTCGTCGACTCCATGATTCCCGCCCCGGGCCCGTCAGGCGAGCCCCGGGCCCTCCCGGTCGACCTCCACGCGATCACCACAGCGGCTTCACCCGCCGTACGCCACGACGCGATGTCCTGGGAAGGACACGAGGGAACTGAGGATACGACGGGGAGCGGAGGTAACCGTGACGGCGGCCAGCCTGCTGATTCTCGTTCCGTGGCTGGTTTTCGCCGCGGGCCTGACGGCGATCGGGCTGCGCCTGCTGATCCTCCGCCGGCACCGGCGGCGCCGGTGACCAGCGCCGGAGTTCGTTCTCTCCACATAAATCACATATGTCCCGCACGTTGTCGCCATAGCGGGCGACTGAGGTGGCTGACGTGGCCAGCGGCGGTCCGCGGTCACAGCTGGGTTTCGCAGTGGGAGGGCGGGGCCGGCTCGGGCCACGAGGACCCGCATGGGCGTCTGTTCGGCGAACCGGGCGGGTGCACCACGGGCCGTTCGGCTAAAAATCTTTTATCCCGAACGAAACCTGGCGCGTCCGGCCGGACCTGTGCGGCGCCGGCGGTGGTCCAGGCCGCCCCGGTTCGCCATGATGGTCTCGTGATGAGCGACGGCGAGGTGACCTTCCCCGTCTCGGATGACGGGCGCCGTAGCACCTCGGCGCTGGGCCGGGCCGTGGTCGCCGACGCGCTCCGCCCGGTCGACGCCGCCGCGGCCGTCGCGGCCGAGCGGGAGACCGGCTGGCGCACCGGGTACCCGGCGCACTTCCGCGGGCTGATCGAGGCGGGACTGGGCTCCCGTCAGTCCGCGGTATCCGTGGCCAGGGACGGCCTGGCGTCGCTGCACCGGCGGATGCGGGTCATCGGCCGCGACGGCGAGGAAGCCGGGCTGGGCGCGCTGGTGTCCGCGCCCGCGCGCGCCGGGCTAACCGCGGCCACGGTGACCGGCACCGGGGAGGCCGAGCGCGAGCTGTCCGTGCCGTACCGCGGTGAGCGGCTGAGCGGTGACGCGCTGGCCCGCCGGCTCGAGGCGTGGGTGAGCGGCGGCGTCATCGAACCGTCGTGCGCGGACGCCGTGCGGGCGGTCGCGGCGCAGCCCGGCTGGCTGTCCCTGCCCGGCCGGACGGTCGTGGTGCTCGGCGCGGGCGCCGAGGTGGGCCCGCTGCCGGTGCTACTCAGCTGGGGCGCCCGGGTGATCGGGCTGGACCTGCCCCGGCCGGCGATCTGGGAACGGGTGCTTACGCAGGCCCGGAGCAGCGCGGGGACACTGATCGTGCCGGCCGCCGGGGGCGACGCGGACCTGGCCCAGCGGGCCGGGCTGGACCTGACCGGCAACGTCCCGGGCGTGGCCGACTGGCTCGCCGCGGTGCCGGGCCCGCTGGTGCTGGGCAACTACGTGTACGCCGACGGCGGGGCCAACGTCATGCTGGCCAGCGCGGTCGACGCGCTGACCGTGCGCCTGGCCGGGGCGCGAAGCGATGTCGCGCTCGCGTTCCTGGCTACGCCGACCGACGTGTTCGCGGTCCCGGCCGACGCGGTCGCCCAGTCGGCCCGCGCCTATGCGGGCCGGTCCCTGGCGGCCAAGCTCGGCGGCTGGCCGCTGCGGACCCTGTCCGGCGGGCGCCTGCTGCGCCGCGCCTACCCGCCCGGCGCCGACCCCGGCGTCTGCGACAGCCTGATCCCGCAGCAGGGACCCAACTACGCGCTGGCCAAGCGGGTTCACCGGTGGCGTGCCACCGTCGCCAGGGACGCCGGGATGACGGTGTCGATGAACGTGGCGCCGCCGACCCGGACCCGGTCGGTGCTGAAGAACCGGGCGCTGGCGGCGGCGTACATCGGCGCCCCCCGGTTCGGGGTCGAGGTGTTCGAGCCGGACACGACCAAGGCGCTCATGGCCGCCCTGCTCGTGCACGACCTGTGCGCGGGCGCCCCGGCGCAGGCGCACCCCTGGCAGGACGAGGCGCACGCGGCGGCGCACGGCGGGCTGTGGCGGATCGCCTACGCGCCACGCAGCGCGCTCACGCTGGCGGCGCTGATGGGTTACGGCGCGGCCAGGAACGGTTCCGGCGCTGAGTTGGGCGCTGAGTTGGGCGCTAGTTGGGCGCTTAGTTGGGCGCTTAGTTGGGGGTGGCCGGGCGAGTTCGGCGACGACGGACTGGATTTCGATGCGGAGCTCGGGGCCTGGGGCCTCTCGCGCACCGCGAGCTGACTAGCGCCACACGGGCACCAGTTCGGGCTGGGCGGAATGGTGGGCGGCGTGGTGGGCAGGGCGGCCATGAGACGGTGTTTCGGCGGAAGGAGTTGGTTATGCGCCAGGTCGTGGTGACCGGCGGCGGGACCGGGATCGGGCTGGCCGTCGCCGTCGAGTTCGTGCGGGCGGGAGACAGCGTGACGATTACCGGGCGGCGGGAGCACGTGCTGAAGGAGGCCGCCGGGAGGCTCGCGGCCGCGGCCGCGGCTGAGCGTTCGGCCGGGGCCGCGGGGTACGTGTGCTTCGACGCCAGTGACCCAGCGGCCGTCTCGGCCGCGCTGGAACTGCTGCCCGCGCGGGTCGACGTGCTGGTCAACAACGCCGGGGGCAACACGGACTTCGACCGGGAGCCGGCCCGCGACGGCGACCTGGCCGGGCTGGCCGCGGCCTGGCGGGCCAACCTCGACGCCAACCTGCTGTCCGCGGTCCTGGTCACCGCCGCGCTCACACCCCGGCTCGCGCGCGACGCGAGGATCATCTCGTTCAGCTCGATCGCCGCGCGGCGCGGCGCCGGATCGTACGGCGGGGCGAAGGCGGCCGTGGAGGCCTGGACGGCGGACGTCGCGGCCGAGCTGGGGCCGCGCGGCATCACGGCCAACGCGGTGTCCCCGGGCCTCACCCTGGGCAGCGAATTCTTCCGGGACGGGCTGACCGACGCGCGACGCGAGCGACTGGTCGCGGAGACCCGCACCGGCCGGGCCGGGACCACCGAGGACGTGGCGGCGACGGTCATGTTCCTCGCCTCACCGGCGGCCCGGCACCTCACCGGGCAGGTCATCCACGTCAACGGCGGGGCCTATCTCGGCCGGTGAGCTGGTGCGGCCGGCGAGCGGGGCGCGCAGGAGCAGGGCGGCAAGGATGGTGACCGCGCCGGCGGCGGCCATCGCGGGCCCGGCGCCGGACAACGCGGCCAGGCCGCCGGCGACCGGAGGAATCAGGCCCTGCCCGGTCATCATGCCGGTCGAGTTGAGGCCGAACGCCTGGCCGCGCAGCCGGTCCGGGAGGCTGTCGAGGAAGGGCTGCTGCACGCCGAGCAGGTAGGCGAAACCGAAGCCGCACGCGAACAGGAGCGTCCCGGTGACCGGCAGCGCCGGGCGGAACGCGAGCACGAGCAGCGGCGCGCCCATGAGCGCCGCGAGCGGGAAGGCCAGCCGCTGGCGCGCGGCCGGACGGCAGAACCGGCCGACGACGACGTCACCGAGCAGCATCCCGGCCGGGGTGGCGGCCAGCAGCGGGCTGGCCGCACTGGACGGCAGGCCCAGCGACCCGGCGTAGGGCACGATCAGGGACTCGGCGCCGGTGACGAACCAGGCGGGCAGCCACTGCGCGAGCAGCAGGCCGCGCACGGTCCGGTTGGCGAGGAGCTCAAGATTGCCGGCCATGGTGGCGCGCACGATCCCGCGGGCGGGCCGGCCGGCCTTGCCGTCGCCGCGGGCGGAGCGGCTGCCGGTGCGGGCGGGGCGCGGGCGCAGGCCCAGGCGGGCGACGACGGCGGCGGCCAGCAGGGACAGGCCCGCGGCCAGCAGCAGACGGTTCGCGGGCAGGACGGCCAGGATGGCGCCGCCGATTCCCAGCCCGATGATCTGGGTGGCCGAGCCGGTCAGGCTGAACACCGAGCGCCCCAGGACGTAGCGGTCCCCGGCCAGCACCTCGGGCAGCACGGCGGAGTTCGCGGCGGTGAACACCGGGGTGGCGGTGGCCGCGGCCGCGACCAGGGCCAGCATGGCCGGGACGGGCAGGGCCGGCCACAGGCCGATGACCAGTCCCGGCACGGCGCGGGTGAGCAGGCCGGCCGCGATCACCAGCCGGGGCGGCAGCCGGTCGGCCAGCGAGGTGAACAGGGCGCCGCCCAGGGCTTGCGGCGCGAAGCCCATGCTGAACGCGAGCGCGGTCCAGAACGCGGACCGGGTCTGAGCGTAGACCAGCACCGACAGGCCGAGGATCTCGAATTCGAAGCCGAGGACGAACATCAGCAAGGTGGCGAACAGCACGCGGAACTCGCCGACCGCGAACACCGACCGGTAGGTGGTGCGGGCCGCGGGCGGCGTCGGGAGCCGGCGAGATCGGGGGGTCGTGGTGGTCATGGAGCCAGCGTGCGCGGCGGGCGTTCGGCGAAGTATTCTTTCGTCCTAGGACGAAAGGTCATGGTTGCGGTGCTGCGGATCGAGGTGGGCAACGAGGACCTGACCACGAGCCGGTTCGCGCTGTCGCCGTTGTGGGAACTGAACCACGCACTGCGGCTCCTGGCCAGGCCACCCGACGAGCCCGTGCTCCGCCCGTGGCTGGTCCGGGCACGGGACCGGTACCGGGCGCTGGCCCGCGAGGCCGATGTCGGCGTGATCCTCGCGCTGCTGCCGCCGGGCTGGGGTGCGGATTTCATCTCCCCCGTACCGGCGGGGGTGTCGACCACCATCGGCGACCTGCTCGACCAGGTCCGGTCGACCCCGGTCGAGCAGGCTCACCGGGAGGTCGCCGCGGCGCTGCGACGTCAGCCGGCGGTCGATCCCCGGGTCGAGCGCATCCTGACCGGCGACCGGGTGGCCGGGTACGTCGCCGACGTGCTGGCGGCGGCCTGGCAGGTGCTGCTTGAACCGGAATGGCACACGCTGCGGGCCATCCTGGAACGGGATGTGGTGTACCGGGCCGGCCAGCTGACCTCCCGCGGCTGGGCCGCGGCGCTCGGTGACCTGCATGCCGAGCTGTCCTGGGAGCAGGGCCGGATCGTGCTCAGCCGGATGACCGAGTACCCCGATGCCGCGCTCGGCGGGCGGGGTCTGCTGTTCATACCCTCGGTGTTCATCTGGCCGAAGCTCGCACTGGGCCTGGATCCGCCCTGGCCGCCCGCCCTGATCTATCCGGCGCGCGGGGTCGCGGCCCTGTGGGAACGGCCCCGCGCGACAGCCGCGTCCGGGGCGGCGCTCGAGCGGCTGCTGGGGCCGGCGCGCGCCGCCATCTTGACCGCGCTTGAGGAGCCGGCCAGCACCACCCAGCTGGTGGCCACGCTGGGCCAGTCGCTCGGCGGCATCGGCGATCACCTGGCCGTGCTGCGTGCGGCCGGCCTGATCAGCCGGGCCCGGTCCGGCCGCTCCGTGCTGTACCGCCGCACCCCCGCCGGCGACGTCCTGGTCGCCGCCGACGGGGGAATGCGCTAGGCGCGGGGCTGCGCTAGGCGGGGAGGCCGCGCTCGGCGCGGCGGCCGTGCCAGGCGCGCTCGCCGAGCAGGGCCAGGGCGGCCGGGACCAGGATGCCCCGGACCACGGTGGCGTCGATGAGCACCGCCGCCGCCGTGCCGATGCCCAGGATCTTCAGGTCGACGAGCGGCAAGGTGGCGAAGATCGAGAACACGGCCACCATGATCAGCGCGGCGCTGGTCACTACGCCGGCGCTGGAGGCGATGCCGCCCGCCACGGCGTCATGGGCCGAGGAGCCCCGGGACCACAGCTCGCGGATGCGGCTCAGGATGAACACGTGGTAGTCCATGCTGATCCCGAACAGGAACACGAACATGAACAGCGGCACCCAGGCGATGATCCCGCCGAAGGCGGTGTAGCCCAGCAGATGCTGCAGCCGCCCGTCCTGGAAGATGAGCGTGATCAGCCCGTACGCGGCACCCACCGACAGCAGGTTGAGCAGGATCGAGACCAGCGAGATCCCGACCGACCGGAACGCGATCAGCAACAGCACGAAGGCCAGCGCGGCGACCAGGGCCAGCACGACCGGGGTCCGCTCGTGCAGCTGGTGGGTGAAGTCGTACTCGCTGGCCGTGTCCCCGGTCACGGCGTAGCTGATCCCGGTCACCCGGCCCAGGGTGGCGGGCAGGATCTGGTTCCGCAGGGTCAGCAGCGCCTGGTCGGACACCGAGTCCGATCCGTGGCCGGCCAGCGGGACGTCGACCAGCAGCGCCCCGTGGCCGACCGCGGTGGCGGTCACCGGCTCGCGGATGGGACCGGCGGCTGTCGCGCGCCCCTGCTAGCGCGGCGACCGCGGCCAGCACCCGGGGGCCGGTGGCGCCCGGGCCCGTCACCACGACCTCGGCCGGCGACGGGGACTGCGGGAAGGCCCGCTGGATCGCGGCGGTGGTGGCCACCACGGCCTGGCCCGGCGGCACGTCCACGGCCGGCTCGCCCAGCCGCAGGCCCAGGGCCGGCGCGGCCAGCGCGAGCAGGGCCACCGTGGCGGTGACGCCCCAGATCGCCGGGTGGGCGACCACCCGGCGGACCAGCGCGGCCCACAGCCGGGACGGGCGGGCGCCAGTCACAGGCCGAGGGCGGCCGCGGCCCAGGAACGGGATCCGGCCCCGGTCGGCCCGCGGGCCGAGCCAGGACAGCAGCGCCGGGAGTACCGTGAGCGAGCCGGCCACCGCGATGCCGACCACCGCGATGGTGCCGATCGCGATCCCGGTGAACTGGTCGATGCCGGTCAGGAACAGCCCGGCCATCGCGATCATGACGGTGAGGCCGGACACCAGGATCGAGCGCCCGGACGTGCCCGCGGCGATGCGGAGCGCCTCGGGGAAGGACCGGCCCCGGGCTCGTTCCTCCCGTTCGCGGCGCAGGTAGAACAGTGAGTAGTCGACGCCGACCGCCATCCCGACGATCAGCACCACCTCGGCGGTGGAATTCCCGGCCGGCAGCCAGTGGCTGGAGATCGTCACCACGGCCAGCGCCGCGATGACGGCCGACACGGCGAGCACGATCGGGATGCCCGCCGCGACCAGGGCGCCGAACACCACCAGCAGCAACACCAGCGTGATCGGTATCGAGGTCGCTTCCGCCTGGCGGAAGTTCAGGGAGTTGTCGATCGCCCGGGTAATGCTCGCGTCACCGGCCTCGGCGACGAGCAGATCCGGATGGCGGGCCTGCACGGCGGCGACCGCGCGCTGGTCGGCCGCCGCGGCCTGATCCTGGTCCTTGGTGCTGCCGGGGACGACGAACGTGACCAGGGCGCTGCGCCCGTCCGCCGACACCAGGGACCGGCCGCCCGAACGCGGGGCGCCCGAGGTCAGCGGCGACTGGATGTGCGCGGCGGACGCGGGCAGGGTGGCCAGGGCGGCGGTCACCTGGCGGACGGCCTGGCGCAGGCTCGCGTCGCGGGCGAACGTGTGGCCGGGCGCCCGCGCCTGGATCAGCACCTCTTCCGGTGCCGACCCGTAGTAGTCCGGCGCGGCCTGGTGCAGGGCGCGTTCGGCCTGGCCGGCCTGGCCGGGATCGTAGCTGGGCAGGTTCTTGCTGCCCAGCGCCTGGGCGGCCACGAACAGCACGGCGATCAGCGCGAGCCAGCCGAAGACCGCGGTTTTCCGGTGCCGGGCGCTCCACCCGGCGATCCGCTCGACGAGCGGCCCGCGGCGCGGAGGGTCTTCCGGCGTGGTTTCGGCGGGGCGCGGACCCCGGCCGCCTGATTCAGGCAATACTTGACTCAACGGCTGGTGCATCATGGCCTCTCTCTGTGGCAAGCGGACTGAGCGATTACCTGGTGCGAACGGTCGGTTCCTGGCCCCACCCGTGAGCTGGACCCTCATGGGTGGGGCTGCTAGGACGGTCCGTTCGGCCGATAAAAGACGGGAGCGGGCCGGGACGTCGGAGCAGGTCCTTAGCCTGCGCCAGGGGGTCTTCCGGCGGGCGGAGCAGGGTCCGGGCGACGGCGGCGTGGGTGCGCGCGGCCAGCACCAGCAGGTAGCTGAACGGCACCAGCAGGAGCAGGCAGGCTAGAGCGGTGAGCAGCGCCTTCGGCAGCGTGTCGACGTAAACGCCGACCGCACCCGAGCCGGAGGGGCCATGCGGAAAGTAACCGAGTTGCACGCCATGAATGGTCACGCCGGGCGAGTAGTGAGCGACCGGGGCCCAGTACCACAGCGGCAGGGTGACCCCGGCGGCCAGGGTGAGCCAGACCCCGAGCACCACGCAGCCGAGCACCATTAGCGGGACGAACATGCCCACCAGGTACGCGAGCTCGCGCCAGGTGGCCGGGTCCGTCCAGTAGGCGCAGGCCCGGGCGATCAGGCCCGACGGCACCTGGTCGGGCTCGCGGTAGCGGTGGTCGACCGGGACGCCGGTCACGGCGGCCAGGCGGGAGCGTTCGGCCCCGGCGCACGCGTGCACGACCCCGGCCGCGGCGACCAGCAGCGGGATGCCGGCCAGCGTGCTCGAGAGAGCGGCCGCCGCGGCCGCCGCGGCCAGTGCCGCGCCGAACAGCAGCCAGCCCGTGACCTGATAGGCGAGCAGGTACCACGCGGCCCGCCCGGTGGTGGCCCACCAGGCCCGGCGCAGCGGGTGGCCGGCCAGCCGCAGCGTGTTCATCCGACGTCCCGCATGAGCTGCTCCACCGCGCTGACGTGCTCGGTGAGCTTGGCTAGCTGGTCGCGCAGCTCGCCCT
The DNA here is from genome assembly GCA_963822765.1 of uncultured Actinomycetes bacterium. GTDB lineage: Bacteria > Actinomycetota > Actinomycetes > Streptosporangiales > Streptosporangiaceae > Palsa-504. The sequence continues at coordinate 115,745 of CAWGJL010000011.1, forward strand.
GGTTGGCCACCGCCTCCTCGGCGAGCTTGCGGTAGGCGGCCATCGCTACCGCGTCGGCGCGGTGCCGCTGCAGCCGGAAGTACCCCACGAGGATCGCGGCCAGGGCCCCGAAGATCGGCACGAAGATGGCCAGCATGACGCCGACCACGGTGTAGTTGGTCCCGGCACCCGAGGCCAGGACGTGCGTCGCGATCATCGCTCGCTCTCTCTCATGTCGGTTTCGCCTTTCTGGGTGCTCCCGCCGGCCTCGTCGGCTTCCAGCGCGGCCACGATCGTCTCGGCGGTCACGCACAGCTCGAACGGGGCGAGCTGGAAGTACTTCATGGCCTTACCGTCCTCCGACAGTTCCAGCTGGCCGGTGACCATCCCGGCCTTTTCCAGCCGGTCCAGGTGCATGTAGAGCAGGGGCCTGGACATGTCGAGCCGGCGGGCCAGCTCGCTGACGTGAACCCGTCCGCCCGCGAGCTCAGCGACGATCCGCAGTCGCAGGGGATGGGCCACGGCGGTGAGCATCGCCAGCAGCTCGTCGGTGGTCAGGTCGGGCTCCCGGGGTCGTTGTTTCACCTGTAAGGCAGAACTTACATGTGGAGGTTGGGCCTGTCAACGCAGTTTCAGCTTGCCGTCCGATGCCTCGCGATATATCGTGGAGTCACCTGGGATTCCCGGTTTTATGCTTACGGAGGGCACGATGGCAACGGGATACAACGTGCGCGTCGGGGACGCTGATCGCGAGGCCATCGCAGCCCAGCTGCGTGAGCACTACGCGGACGGCCGGCTGACGCTCGATGAACTCAACGAGCGTCTGGACCAGACGTTCGCGGCCAAGACCACGGCCGACCTCAACGTCGTGATGCGCGACCTGCCGCACGCCGCGCGGCCGTTCACCGACGCGCCGGCCGCGGGCTTCGGCAACACGGCGTGGCAGGGCCGGCCTGGCCGGGACCATCGGGGCGGTCCGGCTGGGACTACGGCGCCGGAAGCGGCCGCCAGTACGGGCGTGCCGCCTTCGCGCCGCTGCTGATGCTGATGTGGGTGGCGCTGATCTTCGGCGCGGTGACGCTGTTCGGCATCGGCGGCGGTGACCGGCCGCTGGCCATCGTCTTGATCATCGCGGCGGTCGCGTTTCTCAAGCGGCTGTTCGGGTTCGGCGGGCGACGCCGGGGACCTGGCGGCCCGCGGGGTCCGCGCGGCCCGCGGCGGGGATCGAGGGGCCCGCGCTTCTGACCGGCTGCCGCGGCTGACGTGCCGCCGATTCTCTGCTCAGCCGGGTTCCGCGCCGGGCCGCGCCGCCTTATCGTGGAGTACAGGTAGTCGGCTTGGCGAACCCGGAAACCAGATGACGAGGCGATACGACGTCCGAACCGGAATGCTAGAACACGATCCCGACGCGGGGCAGCCGCGTGAGCAGCTAATACCGGGCTGGCGTGTGCCCGGATCCACCCGCTACGACTACGACCTGCGGATCGGTGACGCAGAGCGCGACGCCACCATGTCCCGGCTGCGCGAGCACTTCGTGGCGGGCCGGCTGACCTTCGACGAGCTGACCGAGCGCATCGACCTAGCGCTGACGGCAAAGACGCAGGGGCAGATCGACAGCCTGATGGCCGACCTGCCGCGCCCGGCCCGGACCGGGCGCGGCGAACCGCCCCAGACGGTCTCGGACCCGGACGCAGGCCGGTTCCTGGTGTTCGCGCTGTTGCTGTTCGCGCTGGCCACCTGGATCTTGATCATGGCCTGGATGTCGCGGCACGCCTATTCCGTGGGGCAGTATCCGTTCCCGGGTCCCGGGCGCTAGCTGTTCACTGCACGC